>NZ_AUHH01000008.1 GCF_000423085.1 Granulicoccus phenolivorans DSM 17626 = NBRC 107789 = JCM 15570
TGAGCACCTCGTTGGCCCGTCGAAGCTCCCGGTTCTCCTGCTCAAGCTCTCGCACCCGCTGCGCCTCCGCAGTGCTGATACCGGGCGTGACGCCGTCGTCGATGTCGGCCTGCTTGACCCACATCCGCACGGACTCGACCCCGTATCCGAGCTGCGTCGCGACCCGCTGCACGGTCCCTTGCGTGAAGCCCAGCTCGGCGCGCAGCGCCCTCACCATCCGCACCGCGGCGGCCTTCTCCTCGCTCGAGTAGCGACGCGTCGTCGGCTTCCCCGACGCCAGTTCCTTCGGCATAACTCCATCCTCGTTTCCAAGGTCAGGAGCCTCCAACAATCTCAGGGCGCTTCAGCTACCTCTCCGACATCTCCATGTGCAAACTCATCCAGACCCTCCACGAAAACCCCGAACCACACGATCCGAGCTCTACCTCACCGCCTGACCACCCACCAGGACACAGCCAAAGCCACCCCACAGGACTTGACCTCACGAGGCGAGCCGACGCACGCGGAGTTCTAGGAACCCATTCCCAGGAAGGACACCTGACTCGGCTTGGTCGACTTTCCATCCGAAAGAGCACGAACTCGAACACATGTCGTCCAAGACCGCCCGCAAATTACGGAACTGGGCCTCGGAGTCTGAATCTCGCACGGAGTCAGGCGTCGTCGACAGCGTCTTCAGTCCGCAGTTGCATCACCCGCCTCGCTGCGGTCAAATGGGGTGGGTGAATCCGTTGCCGCGGCTCCACCCACCCCGGTGCCTACCTAGGTTCCAGCGTGATTGTGACTGACCCCTTAGTCCAAGCGATTGTCAGTCGAAACCCTCGCCACTTCATCGGCACCACCTCCTCGATGCTGGTCGCCCCACACCGTCTCTCGGCGCTGGGGCCCAGCACCATCCACTATCGGGCACGCACGCCCCTTGCGCGACCCAATCACAACCCCGGTAACAGCGGATTGACAGCGAGGATTTCAGCGGAGCCTACAAAACGTAATCAGCGGAGTCGCCCCCACACCTGTGGCAGAATGACACTCGAGATATGAGCAGACTCTCTTTACAAGTACTACTAGGTACCTCGTGGACCCCTATGAATCCCATGGGACCTCTCCGGGATCCGCTCAAACCGTGAACGAGTTCCTTACTCAGGTAGGAGATGACCATGTCGCAGGCTTTACCCGCTGAGGCACTCAACAAGCTGCGCCGGTTTGTCGAACGTTCCAAACGCTCGTCGAGCGTCCGGTTTCCAGTCAGCTTCGTCCGATCCCAACTCGACTCCGCAACCCCACCGCTCGCCCGTCTCGTCATATCAGGCGGTGTCCGCCTCAACATGCATCTCTTGCTGGCATTGATGGCGACACGGGACCCGTTCGAAATCTCCGAGCCACCTCCAGCGAGCTACTTCGCCCAGGCCCTTGCCTTGCCGAACCCCGACACTGCCGGCGCCCGACGAGTGACGGATGCTCTGACCTGGCTGCATGATCACGAATACATCGTTCGCACACGGCGCCCCGGCAAGACTGCACACATCCGTCTCCTGCACCACGGATCTGCCAACACCGGCGCCGGCCGTTACGTGGCGGCCCCGCTGGCTCTCTGGAACCAGGGCTGGATCCTGACGCTCCCTGCTCGAGCCGTCGGCATCTACCTCGTACTCAAAGAGGCGACCGGTGGCAACGCGAACAAGGCGGCAACGCTACCCGGAACACGAAAGGCTCAGTATGGCCTTTCACCTGACACTTGGACCCGAGCCACTCATGAGCTGGAGATGGCCGGGCTGCTGACCGTTAAGGAAGTCTTCGCAAAGGCCTCCCCCACGGACGAGTGGGAGCCAAAGCGACGGCGGCTCGAATACAGGCTCACAGATACCGTTCTGGATCTGGGCCCCAGCACCTTAAGCCGGGTCAGCTGAGCACGCGACCAAGACGATTATCGGTCGAGTCTTGGCTCGCGGTCTTGCCGTGGCAGCTCTGGTGCCAGCTGGGCAGGGGTGGACTTCAGAGATGGCCTCGGCTCGGATCCCTTCTCCGCACGGTCACGTAGTGCTGCGGCTCGTGCCGCAGGGCATCAGTCGCGCTTGGCATCTTGGCCGCTCCTGTCGACGGCCCCGCCTGGGTCGGTGGCCGGTGTGTCGTTGGGGTCGGTTCGCGTAAGGGTCGCTGGTTGACGCCTTCAATGAGCATGGCCGGGGCCTAGTCGTCGTGGGTAGGTGGTTCGGTGTTGATGGTGGCGCCGAAGGCGAGCATGCGGCCCCTTTTGGCGGCTGGCGGCGACGTAGGGACAGGCGTTGTCCGGTGAGTAGCTCCCTGAAGCGCCCTGAGCGCCCCAGGTTTGATGCCGTTCCTTTCTGAGTCACAACCAGGAAGGATGGGCTTGTGTCCACGAAGATTGATCCGGAGCTGAAGGCGCGGGCTGTGCGCTTGGTGTCCGACTACCTCGGGGCGTAGTCGTTGACCGCGGCCTCGGCCGCGGTTGCCAAACAGGTGGGTGTCAGGGGCGAGTCCGTGCGTTGCTGGGTGATCCAGTCCCAGGTCGACGAGGGATCCCGTCCCGGGGGGCACCACCGACGAGTCCGCCGAGATCAAGCGGCTCAAGGCCAAGAACAAGCGGATGCGTGAGGCCAACGAAATCTTGAAGGCGGCCTCGATCTTCTTCGCGGGGGAGCCCGACCCCGCAACCACTGATCGTGGGTTTCGTCGACCACATGAGGGCGAAGGGGCATGCCGCCGAGTCGGTCATGGCCGTGCTGCGTGAGCAGGGCGTCCCAGATCGCGGCACACACCCACAGTCACGCCTACTATGTTTGTTTAGTCGTCGTTAAACAAACGGCTAGACAATCTCGCCACCCGGTGGCCCGGGTTCGCCAGGAACAGCGTTCGGAGGTGGTGCGATCCGTGTCGTCACGAGGCTTCCACGACGCTTCGGTCCGGGTCCGGCCGGAGCGGGGTCGAGCAGCCCGGGCGCCAACTATCTGTCTCGGATCGGCTTGGACGATGTGCGACTGGTCGACCTCGCCACCACTCGGTGTTCGGTCAAACGTCGTCCCGCCCTGCGTGCCTGCGACGTTGAGCCGCTGGCCCTGGTCATCGTGCAGCGCGGCCTGGAGACGGTTACCGGCCCACGAGGCGAGCAGGTGAGCCTGAGAGCCGGGGACGCTGTGCTCTGGGATACCGGCCAATCAGCGGATTTCGCGGTGCCCGGTTCGTTGGCCAAGCAGAACATCCTGCTGCCGCGACGGGCTCTGGATTCGCTCAGCGTCGATCCGGCGAAGGCCAACCAATGGGTCGCCCGAGGCCCCTGGTGCACGCGCTCAGTGTGCTCACCACCCTGCTGGCCGAGCAGGCCGCGACGCTCCCGGCCCCGCAGGCGGTATCCGCCCGCAATGCGGTGGTGGAATTGGTTGCGGCGGTCGTCCGCGGGGAGCACGCGCCGCTGCGCAGCACCGATCTGCGTGCCACGATCGACCGGTGGGTCGAGGCGAATCTGCACGCTTCGGTGACCGCCGGGGAGGCTGCGGCGGCGCACGCGATTTCGGAGCGGACGCTGGCCCGGCTCTACCAACGCGACGGCGAGGGCTACGCCCGACACGTGCGCCGGCTTCGGCTGGCGCGCGCCCGCCGGGAATTGTTGGACGGCACCGAGTTGATCTCGGTGATCGCACACCGGTGGGGCTTTGCCGACGCCAGCCACTTCACCCGTCGCTTCGTCGAGGAGTACGGCGTAACCCCGAGCGAAGCCCGCGACCAGAACCGCGAGAGTCCCTGAGCGTCGCGGGCGGGCACCGATCCCGCTAACGTCCCCGGAAGACCGGCGGACGCTTGTTCCGGTACGCCTCGGCGCCCTCGCCGAAGTCCTCGGTGCCGAACAACGCGACCTGTTCCTCGAGTTCGAGGTCCAGCATCTCCAGCGGCGTGGCCCCGGCGTGCGACCACAGCCGCTTCATCGCCGCCACCGCCAACGGCGGCAGCTGCGCGATGCGTTCGGCGTCCGCGCAGGCGGCCTCCAGCGTGGTCCCCGGTTCGACCAGGCGATCGACCAGGCCGAGTTGGTGGGCGTCGGGCGCCGGCAGCACCTCGGGCAGCAGCATCAGTTGCCGCGCCCGGGCGACGCCGACCCGGTGCGCCAGCGTGGCGAAGATGCCCATATCGCCCGCCAGCCCCACCGCGGCGAAGGCGGTGCCGAAGCGGGCGTCCGCGGCGGCGACGACCCGGTCACCGGCCAGTGCCAGCGACAGCCCCGCGCCGAAGGCTGCCCCTTCGACCGCGGCGATGACCGGCTTGGTCCCGGTCCAGATGATCCGGGGAATCCGCTGGGCCGCCTCCGTCCGCGGTCGCGACTCGGACTCCGACATCCGGGTCATCGTGGAGATGTCCCCACCCGAACAGAATGTGCCGCCCGCGCCGGTCAGCACGATCCCGCGGACCGCATCCTCGGCCATCGCCGCCGCCAGCACCTCAGCCAGGGCGAGCCGCAACGGCAGGTCGATGGCGTTGCGCACCCGGGGCCGGTTCAGCGTGACGACGCGGATGCCGTTGCGGTCCTCGTACAGGACGACCTCGTCGGCCATCATGCCCCCTTGAACGACGGCGCCCGCTTGGCGACCACGGCCTGCAGACCCTCCAGGGAGTCGGCCGTGCCGGACAGTTCGGCCACGGTCCGGGCCTCCTCCGACAGCCGGGCCGCCACACTCGAGCCGAGGCCCTCCCACAGCAGCCGCTTGATCCCGGCGATGGCCAGCGGCGGCGCAGCGGCGATCTCGGCGGCCAGCGCATCGACGGTCGGCACCAGGTCGTCCTCGGCCACCACGCGGGTGAGCAGGCCGTGGTCGAGCGCCTCGGCGGCGGTGAGCACCCGGTTGGTGAGCAGCATCTCCTGGGCCAGCCGCAGTCCGACCAGTTGGGCCAGGGTGACCGAGACGCCGGCGTCGGGAGCCATCCCGACCCGCGACACCCCGGACACGTAGCGGGAGCCCTCGGTGCCCACCACGATGTCACCGGAGCAGACCAGCCCCAGGCCGCCACCCCCGGCAGCGAACCCGTGCACGGCCACGATCACCGGCGCGGCGAGCCGGTGCAGCCCGGTCACCACCAGTTGCAGCCACGAGGTCGCCTCGCGCAGGTAATGCGGCAGGTTCTCCCCCTGGGCCAGGAAGTCCTTCACGTTGCCGCCACCGGAGAAGTTCTTTCCCTCGCCGCGCAGAATCACCGCGCGGACATCCGGATGCCGGTGGCAGGCCATGATCGCCTCGTGCAGGTCGCGCAGGAACGGCACGTCCAGGCCGTTGGAGGTGTCGGGCCGATTCATCACCAGCCGCGCCACTCCCGCGGAGATGTCGAGCAGGACGTTCGGGGCCGGGGTGCTCATGGGTTCCTCTTTCGGTTGACGAACTCGTCCATGCCGTCGGTGGCTCCGCCGGACAGGTGCTGCAGGACCGCCTCGCGCTCGGCGGCCAGGCCGTCGGCCAGCGGCCGTTCGGTGGCGCTGCGCAGCAGTCGTTTGGTCGTTGCCAGGGCGACCGGATCCTTCTGGGCGAGCGCGGCAGCCAGGGCGGCGACATCGTCCTCGAAGGTCTCGGCGGGAAAGGCCCGGTACGCCAGGCCCCAGGCGACTGCCTCGGCGGCCGTCAGCCGGTCCCCGGTCAGGATGTGGGCGTACGCCCGCTGCGGACCCACAACCCGCGGCAGCCGTTGGGTCGAACCCCCGCCGGGCACCATCGCGTGGTTGCTGTGGGTGTCGGCGAGTTTGACGCCCTCGTGCACCACCACGATGTCGGCCACCTGGAGCAGTTCGAAGCCGCCGGCCATGGCGTACCCCTCGACGGCGCACACCACCGGCTTGGGCAGCTCGCCGATCAGGTCACAGGCTCGCCGGAAGTTGTCGAACATCGGCTCCATCGCGGTCCGCCCCCGGCGCTGCAGTTCCTGGAGCTGCTTGAAGTCGCCACCGACGGAGAAGTTGCCGCCGCGGCCCCGCAGCACCACCACCCGAACGCCCGGGTCGGCGGCCCCGGTCAGGGCAGCGATCAGCGCCTCCCCCTGCCCGATGGTGAAGGCGTTCATGGCGTCCGGTCGGTTCAGCCAGACGGTGAGAATCCCGTCGGCCAGGGTCGACTCGACCGAACCGTCGCCATGACTGGTCACGGTGCTCACATGTACCGCCCCCCGCCGACCTCGAGGACCGCACCGGTCATGTAGCTGGACAGCCCGGACGCCAGGAAGAGCGCCACATTGGCCACTTCCGCCGGCTCCCCCGCGCGCTGCATCGGGATGTCGGCCTCGCGGGCGGCGAACACCTCCGGTTTCATCGCGTCGGTCATCGGCGTCCGGATCAGGCCCGGTTGAATGGCGTTGACCCGCACGCCCTTGTGGGCGAGTTCCTTGGCGGCCGCCTTGGTCAACCCGACAATGCCCGCCTTGGCCGCGGAGTAGTTGGTCTGGCCCTTGTTGCCCGACTTGCCCGACAGCGAGGACAGGTTGATGATCGACCCCGACCCCTGCTCCCGCATCAGGTCGGCGGCGGCGCGTACGCCCAGCCAGGTGCCACTCAGGTGGACGGTGGTCACCAGTTCGAAGTCGGCCAGGGTGAGGTTGCGCAGCGACGCGTCCCGGGTGATGCCGGCATTGTTGACCCAGGTGTCCAGCCGCCCCCAGCGCTCGCTGACCAGGGCCGCCACCGCCGCCACATCGGATTCTTTGGTGACATCGCAGGCCATCCCGACGATCTCCCCGCCGCCGTCGTCGGCCAGCCGGGCGGCGGCCGCGATCGCCGCGTCCCCGTTGATGTCCACCAGTACGACGTGCGCGCCCTGCTCCGCCAGCACCCGGGCGATCTCGTAGCCGATCCCCTGGGCCGCTCCGGTGACCACGGCCACGTGCCCCTTCTCCAGTAGTTCCATGTCGCTCCTCAGCTCGTGGTGAAACTGGCGGCCAGCCCCTGGCCGCCGCCGATGCACATCGTGACCAGGCCCCGGTGGGCATGGCGGCGCTGCAGTTCGTACAGCAGCGTGGTGACCATCCGGGCCCCGGTCGCGCCGACCGGATGTCCCAGCGAGATCCCGGAACCGTTCACGTTGAGCCGGTCCCAGTCGGCCCAGTCCAGTTCGGCCAGGACGCCGAGCACCTGGGCGGCGAAGGCCTCGTTGAGCTCCACCAGGTCGTAGTCGGCCATCGTGCGCCCGGTCCGCTTCCCCAGCCGGGCGATCGCCGGGACCGGCCCCAGGCCCATCAGTGCCGGGTCGGTGCCCGCGGCGGCCCAGCCCTCGAGGAAGCCGAGCGGCTCCAGCCCCAGCTCGGCCAGCCGGTCCTCGGCGACCACCAGCATCGCCGACGCCGCGTCGTTCTGCTGGCTGGCATTCCCGGCGGTGACCACCCCGTCCTGGACCGGACGCAGTTTCGCCAGACTCGCCACGGTGCTGTCGGGCCGGATCCCCTCGTCGGTCTCCACCAGTACGGTCGACCGGCCCCGGGCGTCCGGGGCCTCGATCGCGACCACCTCGTCGGCGAAGCGTCCCTCGGCCCAGGCCGCGGCGGCGCGCTGGTGACTGCGGGCGGCCAACTCGTCGCACGCTTCCCGGGTGATCCGGTGCTTCTTCGCGACGTTCTCGGCGGTTTCGATCATGCCGCTGATCACCCCGAAGCGCTCCACCGGCTGGGACCGTTCCCGGCCGCGATCCAGCCGGTCGTACATCGTCACCGCGCCGGAGCGGGTGCCCCAGCGGGCCCCGGTGGTGTAGTGCTCGATGTTGCTCATCGATTCGACGCCGCCGGCGACGACCACATCGGCCGCGCCGGTCTGGATCATCATCGACGCGGTGGCGATCGCCTGCAGTCCGGTGCCGCAGCGCCGGTCCAGCTGCATCCCGGGCACCGAGATCGGCAGTCCGGCGGCCAGTCCGGCCCAGCGCCCGATGCAGGGTGCCTCGGAGTTGGCGTACGACTGGCCGAAGATCACGTCCTCGATCACCTCGGGATCGACCCCGGATCGGGCGACGGTCTCCTTGATCACCACGGTGGCCAGGTCGGCGGCGGTCAGGGTCCGCAGCGCGCCGCCGAACTTGCCGACAGGGGTACGCACCGGGGCGACCAGGGCTGCTCTGCGCAATTCGGTCATGGCGATCAGTCCAACCCGCTGCGGGCGACCAGTTGGCCGACGATGACGTTGCGCTGGATCTCGTTGGTGCCCTCACCCACGATCATCAACGGCGCGTCGCGGAAGTAGCGCTCCACGTCGAATTCGGTGGAGTAGCCCATCCCGCCGTGGATCCGGACCGCGTCCAGGGCCGCCTCCATGGCGATCTCGGAGGCGAACAGTTTGGCCATCCCCGCCTCCATGTCGCAGCGTTCCCCCGCGTCGTAGCGGTCGGCGGCGTAGTAGGTCAGCTGCCGGGCCGCGGTCAGCTTGGTGGCCATGTCGGCGAGGTAGTTGCCCACCGACTGGTGCTTCCAGATCGGCTTGCCGAAACTCTCCCGCTCCTGCGCGTACTTCAGCGAGTCCTCCAGCGCGGCCGCCGCGACCCCGAGCGCCCGACAGGCGACCTGGATCCGGCCGGTCTCCAGGCCCTTCATCATCTGCGCGAACCCGTGCCCGGGGGTTGTGCCCAGGATCGCCGAGGCCGGGATCCGGTAGTTGTCGAAGATCAGCTCGCACGACTCGACGCCCTTGTAGCCCAGCTTGGGCAGGTCCCGGGACACCTCGAGGCCCTCCCCCGGGGTCGCCAGCACGATGGACATCCCCTTGTGCCGCGGCTGGGCGTCCGGATCGGTCTTGCACAGCAGGGCGATCAGCCCGGCCCGCCGCGCGTTGGTGATCCAGGTCTTCGACCCGCGGACCACCAGGTCGTCCCCGTCCCGGGTGGCGGTGGTCAGCATCGCCTGCAGGTCGGAACCGCCGCCGGGCTCGGTGAGCGCCATCGTGGCGCGCACCTCACCGGTGGCCAGCTTCGGCAGCCACTGCGCCTTCTGCTCCTCGGTGCCGAACAGCGTGAGCAGCTTGACCACGACGGTGTGCCCGCCCATGGCGCCGGCCAGCGACATCCAGCCGCGGGCCAGTTCCTCGGTGATCCGGGCGTAGCAGCGCATCGAGACCGGGGTGCCGCCGTACGCCTCCGGAACCGCCAGTCCGTAGATGCCGAGCTGCTTCATCTGCTCGATCCACGCCTCCGGGTACTCGTTGGCGTGCTCCTTGGCCTGCACCTCGGGCTTGACCTCGCGGTCGATGAAGCGCCGGACCAGGGCGACGAGCTCCTGCTCCTCTTCCAGCAGGTCGATCATGGTTGTGACTCCTTGTCGCTGTCGGTCACGAGTCCCCACTCGTCGACCAGGTGGGTGACTTCATCGGGGGTGAGTCCCGCCCGGGCCAGCACGTCGGGGGTGTCCTCGCCCAGGACCGGGGCCGGTCCGGCCTGCGGGTAGCTGCCGTCGATGTCCAGGGGGACGCCGGCGGCGAGGTAGGTGCCCAGGCCGACCTGGTCCAGGGCGCGGAACAGCGGGTTCTCGCCGAGCTGTCCGCCGGTCACGTACTGCTCGGTGGTCTGGAATCGCTCAGCCAGCACCGAGGTGTCCGCGAGCTCGGTCAGCACCGCAGCGGTGGGACGGGCGGCGAACCACGGGGCCATCAGGGCGATCAGCCGGGCGCGGTGCCGGAACCGGTTCGCCTCGGTGGTGAAGTCGACGCCCAGGTCGGCGGCGAGGGCGTCGACCGCGTCGGTGGTGCCGGTCACCGCCAGCAGGTCCCGCCAGTGCCGATTGCTCAGCGCAACCACCATCACCCGGCCGTCCGCGGTGGGGAAATCGTGCCCGAAGGTGCCGTAGACGTCGTTGCCGACGCGCTCGCGGCCCCGCCCGGTGAGCTGGACCTCGGCCAGATAGCCCAGCTGGCCCAGCAGGCCGGCCCCCACGTTCTCCAGTGGGATCACGATGTTCGCGCCCGCGCCGGTGGCGTCGCGGCGGCGTACGGCCGAGACGACGGCCAGGGCGGCGTACAGACCACAGGAGATGTCCCACGCGGGCAGCGAGTGACTGACCGGGTCACTGCCGGGCGGTCCGGTGAGGTACGGAATGCCGAGCTTGGCGTTGACGGTGTAGTCGACCGCCGCCGCGCCGTCGTGGCGGCCGGTGATGCGGACCATGATCAGGTCCGGACGCACCGCCGACAGGGCTTCGTAGCTGTGCCAGGGGCGGGCCGAGTTGGTGACGAACACCCCGGTTCGCCGGACCAGTTCGGTGAGCACGTCCTGCCCCCGGGCCGAGCGCAGATCGAGGGTCGCCGACTGCTTGCCACGGTTCAGGCTGGACCAGTAGATGCTGCGGCCCGTGTCGGTGACCGGCCAGCGGTCCCGGTCCGCGGAGCCGCCGAGCGGATCGATCCGCAGCACGTCGGCGCCGAGGCCGGCCAGGGTGGTCCCGCACAGCGGCCCGGCCACGAAGGTGACCAGTTCGACCACCGACAGGCCGGCCAGGAGTCCCGCGGTCGTCATCGGACCACCGCCTGGAACACCCAGTCCAGGACCGGCCGGGCAGCGTCGGTGCCGGCGTTGACCAGGCTGCGGAAGGTGACCAGCTGGCCGCCGCTGGCCGGGTGGTCGGCAACGGCCTCGACGTGCAGCCGGCTGGTGAGCAGGTCGCCTTCGCGGACCGGCCCGGTGTGGTCACAGGATTCCCAGCCCAGCACCGCGAGCAGGCCCGGAACCGCGCGGGTGGCCTGGGCCAGGGCAATCCCGATGGTGTGGCCGCCGTAGACCAGCCGACCCTCGGGGCTGGTGCGTACGTCGTGGTGCGCGGCGGCGATGTTGAGCGTCAACCGTGCCAGTTCGGGGGCCGAGGAGACGACATCGCCGCTGCTGCGATAGACGTCGCCGGCCACCAGCGCCGGGCCGGGCGACCCCAGCGCCGCGAAGTTCCAGTCGGCGGTCGGGTCGCCGGGCGGGGTCTGTTCGGTCACCGCGTGGACGTCGTCGGCGGGTCCGGTGACCGCCCCCGGTTGCTCCCGATACGGGATCATGGGGCAGCGCCGGTAGTCCAGCACCGGGCGGCCCGCCTGGTCGGTGGTGGTGATCCGCAGTACGGCCAGTCCGGTCGCGGGCCGGCCGGGGCGTACGGTGTTCTGCTTCAGTGCCTCCACCTCGGTGCGGGTGGACAGGGTGTCGCCGAGCAACGGGAACCGGTGGAACCGCAGCCCCCGGTAGAACAGGTTCGCGCGGACGTGGTGGGTGGCCAGCGTCGACTGGCCGATGCTCACGTCGCACACGAGCCCCGGATGGGCCAGCGCCCCACCGGCCACCGCGGTCGCGCGGTGGTGGTCCAGGGGCAGGGCCATCCGGTCCCCGAGAATCGCCTGGTGGGTGGCGGCCAGTCCCTCGGTCAGCGTTACTGCCGGTGCCCCGTCGAACACCTGCCCGTGCGCCAGGTCCTCGAAATGGGGCCCGCCGACGTCATACTCGCTCACGCACTGTCTCCTCGTCCTCGCCCGGGGCCGTCGCCGGCACCGGTACCCGTTCATCTGTCGGTCCAACTGCACCACTGCAACCCCCGACGGCGCAGCACCTGCCGCGCGCCCCCACGCCTCACGCCCGACCGACCCCTTTCTGGTCGGGTGCGAGGTCCTGGCGTACGCGGCGGCGCAGGAGCTTGCCGACGCCCGACTTGGGCAGTTGATCGACGAAGACCACCGAGGTGACCTTCTTGATCGAGCCGACCAGGTCCCGGGTGTGTGCGATCAACTCGGCCTCGGTGACCTCGGCGCCGGGGTGCAGCACGACCACGGCGGTGGGGGTCTCGCCCCACTTCGGGTGATGGACGCCGACCACGCACACTTCCCGGACCGCCGGGTGGGAGGCCAGCGCGTTCTCCAGTTCGGCCGGCCAGATGTTGTAGCCGCCGGAGACGATCATGTCCTCCTTGCGATCGGTCACGAAGATGTAGCCCCGCTCGTCGACATAGCCCATGTCCCGGGTGAGCAGACTGCCGTCGGGCAGCAGCCGGGCAGCCGTGGCCGCCTCGTCCTTCCACAGGTAGTTCATCTGGCCGGGGGCGCGGGCGGCGATCTCGCCCACCTCACCGGCGGGCAGCGGGTTGCCCGCGTCGTCGACGACGGTCACCGTGACGTGCGGGGTCGGCCGCCCGCCGGAGCGCAACAATTGCCGCTGCTCGGCAGTGCCGTCGGGGACGTGCTCGTGCGGGAGCAGCATGCTGATGGTGATGGCTTCGCTCTGGGCGTACAGCTGGTAGAGCACGGGACCGAACCGCTGCACCGCGCGCGACAGGGTGTGCTCGGCGATCGGGGCCCCGGCGTAGTTGAAGCAGCGCAGGCTGGACAGATCGCGCTGGTCGATGTCGGGATGGTTCAGCAGGGCGGTGATCATCGTGGGTACGCCGAGGGTGACGGTGGCCCGCTGCTCCTCGATCAGCTGGAGCGCCCGGCCGGCCTCGAACTGGCGCATGATGATGATCTTGGCGCCGACGGTGAAAATGGGCCAGACCCACAGGGCCGCGGCATGGGTCAGCTGGCCGGCCGCAAGGTACCCGTCATTCTCGTCGAGCTGCGGGGTGACCCAGCGATACTCGTCGTCGTTGGCCCGCCACCGCTGGTTGGTGTGGACGATGCCCTTGGGGCGCCCGGTGGTGCCCGCGGAGAACCGGATCACGTGAATGTCGTCGGGCTGCCCGATCCGCATCGGGTCCGCCGCCGACGCTGCCGCCAGGACCTCCTCGTACGCCAGGGTCCCCTCAGGCGCGTCCCCGGCGTAGACCAGGACGTGCTGCAGGCTCGCGACGGTCTTGAGTCGCTCGGCGATCACCGGGTACAGGCCCGCCTCGACGATCAGCACCTTGGCGTCGACCAGGTCGAGCAGGTAGCCATTCACGTCGGCGGTTTCATGGGCATACAGGCCGGCGCGGGCGAACCGGCCCAGGGCCAGCGCCGCGGTCTGCTCACCGGTCAGCAGGGAGTTGTAGCCCAACAGCGCGACCCGGTCGCCGATCTCGACCCCGAGGTCGATCAGCCCGTTGGCCAACCGACTGGCCCGCTCGTACAGCGTGGTGTAGGTCTGCGACCGACCGTCGTCCCAGATGGCGATGTTGTCGCCGAAGCGCTGCGCCGAGTTCCTGATGATCGATCCGAAATCCATGAGGCTCCCTTGCCTGCCGGTCGAATAATTTAATTGAAACTAGATTAAGTGGCTGGGTCGCGGCTGCGCAACCCCATGTTCAGGTTTGACTCAGGCGCCCAGGGCCGCCGATTCGACGCCCACCGCGGCGGGCGGCGCCGCGTCCTCGGCGCACCCGACCATCCGCCGGACGGCCGTCTGGGCCGAGTGGATCAGCGCCTCCAGCGTTCCGCGTGCGGGCCGATACCAGTCGACCGCGGAGTTCAGCGCGCCGATCAGCAGCATCCGGGTCACCCGCACATCGAACTCCGACCGGGGCTCCTCACCCGCCTCGCGCACCAGCTTGTCCCAGAAGTCCAGGTACTCCCGGCCCTTGGGCTCGAGATCCTTCTGGACCTCCGGCGGCGCGTGATTGGCGTTGCGCGCCACCGCGGTGGCAAATGCCGACAGGCGCAGCTGGGTGACCATGTGCACCCGCACCGCCGTGTCCAGGCGCTCGACCGCGGTCGAGTCGAGCGGCAGCTCGTCCACGGCATTGGTCACGTTCTCGATCAGCGCGCGCTGCCCCTGGCGCAGCACCTCGGCGATCAACTGCTCCCGGGATTCGAAGTAGTAGTAGAGCGCGGGCACCTGCACCCCGGCGATCTTGGCGACGTCGGACAGCCGGGTCCCGGCGTACCCCTTCTCGCTCAACACCTGCGCGGCCGCCTCCAGGAGCCGCTCGCGTGAGGCAGCGCCCTTGGCGCTGGGGGTCTTCTTGGCCATGGTCGACATGCTATCCGCCGCCTCCCCGATCACGGCATCACGAATCCGCCGCTGACCGACAGGATCTGCCCGGTCGTTTGCCGGCTGCGCAGCTCCGAGGACAGGAACACCACGGTGTCGGCGATGTCGGTGGCGCTGGTCAATCGGCGCAGCGGCAGGCTCTTTTCGATGGAGGCGACCTGCGCCTCATCGAAGATCTCCGCCCCCGACCACAGACTCTCCGCGCCGATCTCCTCGGCCGATTCGGGCACCACCAGCCCCGGGCACACCACGTTGCAGCGGACGCCGTCGCGACCGAACTCCTTGGCCACCGTCCGCGCCAGCGCGACCTGCGCGGCCTTGGTCGCGCCGTACACCCCTTGGCGCAACTGACCGAACGCGGCATCGCTGGCAATCATCACGATCGAGCCCCGCCCCTGCCGCTGCATGAGCGGCAGCACCGCCTGGGTGCACTCGATGGTGGCGAAGAGGTTCACGTCCACCAGTCGCTGCCACCGGGAGCGATCGGTGTCCTTGAGCAGAAAGTTGGGCACGCTCCACCCGGCGTTGTTCACCAGGGCGTCGACCCCACCCCAGGCATCCTCCATCGCCGCCACGACCGCGACCGCCGCGCCGGGTTCGACCAGGTCGGCGTCGGACAGCAGGATCCGGTCCGTCGGTACGCCGGAGGCGTACAGGTCCTCGGCGGTGCGGTCCAACTGGTCCCGATCGCGATCGGCGATCATCACCCGAGCACCCTCGGCGACGAAGCCGCGGACGATGCCCCGACCGATGTTGGCCGCACCCCCGGTGACCATCACACGCGCACCGCTCAAACCCAGATCCATGTCACATCCCGTCAGTTCCACCGGCCCACTGGCACGTCAATTTTAATCTAGTCTAGATTAAATAGCGTGCGAGCGAAACCTGCCGCGCAGACCGCCGACCCGATGAGGTGCCATGACCACACTGCCACTGCCCGGAACACCACTGCCCGGAAAACCACTGTCCGGAACGACCGTGATCGAGCTGGCCGGACTCGGCCCGGCCCCGTTCGCCGCCATGCTGCTGGCCGAGCTCGGCGCCGACGTGATCCGCGTCGAGCGCCCGGCCGCCAACATCTTCTTCCGCGGCCGGGAGACCGACGATCTCACCAACCGGGGCAAACGCTCCTTCGCGGTCGATCTCAAGCAGCCGGGCGCGGTCGATCTGGTGCTGGAGCTGGTCGAGCGCGCCGACATCCTGATCGAGGGCAATCGTCCAGGGGTGGCCGAGCGGCTGGGCCTGGGTCCCGAGCAGTGCCATGCGCGCAACCCCCGGCTGGTGTACGGCCGGATGACCGGCTGGGGGCAGGACGGCCCATTGAGTCAGAGTGCCGGGCACGACATCAACTACATCGCCCTGACCGGCGCGCTGCACGCCATCGGCACCCCGGCGGACCCGATCCCGCCGCTCAACCTGGTCGGCGACTTCGGCGGCGGATCGCTCTATCTGGTCGTCGGGCTGCTGGCCGCCCTGAACGCCGCGCGTACCGGCGTCGAACGGCAGGTCGTGGACGCCGCGATCGTCGACGGCACTGCCCATCTGCTCACCGCGATCCACGCCTTCCTGGCCGCCGACAGCTGGGTGGAGCGGCGGGGAGAGAACCTGCTCGACGGCGGCCGGCCGTACTACACCACCTATCGCACCAGCGATGGGCGGCACATGGCGGTCGGCTGCCTGGAACCGCAGTTCTACGCCGAGTTCGTTCGGCTGCTCGAGGTGGACCTCGATCCGGCCGACCAGATGAACGCGGACACCTGGCCGGCGGCTCGGGTGGCCATCGCGGCCCGCTTCGCCACCGCGACGATGGCGGAGTGGTCGGCCCGGTTCGACGGTACGGACGCCTGCGTCACCCCGGTGCTGTCGCTGACCGAGGCGGCCGCCTCCCCGCACCTGCGGGCCCGGGGCACCCTGCAGGAATCCCCGCTCCAGGCCGCTCCCGCTCCCCGTTTCGCGGGAGTACGCCCGAGCGTACCCACGCCGCCGCCGGCGCCCGGGGCACACACCCTGGAAATCCTCGCCGAACTGGGCCATGCTCCGGAGCAGTTGGTCCGCGAGGGGGTCGTGTTCACCCCGCAGACCCGCGCCGGCCGCTGACCACCGACCCCTGACCACCGAACCCTGCCCACCGAACCCTGACCACCGAACGCTGACCACCGAGGAGACCACGATGAACGTCAAGAGTTACGCCGAGTCGACCGCCTTCATCATCGGCGGTTCCACCGGGATCGGGCTGGCCACCGCGTACCGGCTGGCCGAGTCGGGCGTACCCCGGATCGCCCTGGCCGGCCGCACCGCAGCCCGGGTCCGGTCGGCGGCCGAAACCCTCAGCACCACCTACGGGATCCCGGCGGAGGGCTTCGCCTTCGACGCCACCGACCTGGCCGCCACCCGGGCCGGGGTCGCGGCGGCCGAGGAGTTTCTCGGCGGGGTCGACATCATGGTGAGCTCGGTGACCGACGCCGCCACCCCCGAGTTGTTGGTCGACCAGCCCGTCGAGGGACTCGAGGGCGATCTCCGGGGGCTGCTGATCCCGCCGGTGACCCTCACCCGGCTCATCCTGCCGGGCATGTACGCCCGCGGCGGCGGCTCGATCGTCCTGGTCGCCTCCGACGCGGCGAAGACGGCCACCCCCGGCGAGACGGTGATCGGCGCGGCGATGGCGGGCATCGTGATGTTCGCCCGCACCGTCGCGATGGAGGCCAAACGGCAGGGGGTGCGGGTCAACGCGGTGACACCCTCGCTGGTGGCCGGCACCCCGACCAGTGAGCGGCTCATCCAGGAGGGCTTCAGCGCGAAACTGTTCGCCGCGGCCACCAAGCAGGCTGCCCTGGGGGTCACGGTTCCCGACGATGTGGCCGCACTGATCGCCTACCTCGCCGGGCCGGACGCCGCCCGGCTGACCGGGCAGGCGATCAGTGTCAACGGCGGCATCTCCGCCGCCTGACCGAGCCGGCCGGGGTTAGCGCGCCGGCACCCACCGCGGGAAGTCCCCGTCGGTCTGGGAGCGGACCCGGCCCTCGTCCTGGAGTACCAGCAGGTGCGCGACGACCTCCATCACCGCCGACATCTGGTGCACGACGTCCAGGTCGTCCAGCTTGCGCTCACGCTTGGTCCAGGGCAGGGCACGCGCCATCTCCAACGCAGTCCGGGAGCCGCCGGCGACCAGGTGTTCGATCTCGGTCAGCCGCTCGGCGTGATGCGCCAGGAGTTCTTCGGTACGCGCGTGCACGCTGCCGCCGATCGGCCCGTGCGCCGGCAGCATCAGCGCATCCGGGTCGGCCCGCGTACGGCGCAGCGAATCCAGGTAGGTGCGCAGCGGATGTTCGTCGGGGACGAGTTCCATCGCCAGCGCCGGGGTGGCATTCGGCAGCACGTGATCCCCGGTGAACAGCATTCCGGCGGCGGGCCAGCGTACGGTCAGATGGCCCTTGGTGTGCCCCGGGGTCTCCTCGATCTGCAGGCTGCCGTCGGCCAGCGGGAGGCGGTCCCCCTCGGCCAGATAGCGGCTCGGCGCATCGAAGGGCACGTCCCGCTCATAGGCCTCGCGATCCTTGGCGTCCACGCGGTCGGCGATCTCGGCCGCGCCGTGCCGGCGCAGTTGCGCACTCTGGCCGCCGTGGATCCCGATCTCGGAGGTGTATCCCTCGATCGTCTCCCGCTCGCCGCGACCGACCACCAGCCCGACCTGCGGGTGGTCCTGCCGCACCCGGGACGCGAGGCTGTAGTGGTCCCAATGGGCATGGGTGATCACGAACGTGTCGATGTCGCCGAGCCGGTGCCCCAGTTCCGCCAGCCCCTGCCCCAGTCGGTCGTACGCCTCCTGCGAGGCCCAGCCCGCATCGATCAGGATCAGCCCGTCGGGACCTTCCAGGACGTACACATTCACCGCGGGCAGGCCGACCAGGGGCAGCGGCAGCGGCATCCGGTACAGGCCCGGGGCCACCGGAAACACCCCTCGTTCGGTCCAGTCCGCCGGCTGTTCGGCAACCGTGTGGGTCATCTTCATGGCCGTCCCCGTCCTCTGTGCATCTTGACGCCTTACTTAATTGAACCTAGATTAAATACTTGTCCGAGGCAAGGAGGCTGCGTGACAAGCCAGCACATCGATCTGATCCGACGCCTGTACCCCGCACTGGCCACCGGCGACCGGGAACAGCTGACCACAATCCTGTCCCCCGACCTGGTCGGCATCACCACCCCCGGGCTGCCGCTGGACCTGGGCGGACGCTACGAGGGTCGCAGCACGATGCTGAAGCAGTTCTACGGCCGGATCGCCCGCCACTTCCGGGCGCAGGCCGACCCCGAGACCTTCACCGAACTCGCCGACGGACGCCTGCTCGTCGAGGGCCGGTACACCGGGCATGCCTTGCACGGCGGAACCGAACTCGACGCCACGTTCTTCCACATCTTCACCTTCGCAGACGGACAAGTCGTTCGCCTGCAGCAACTGACCGACAGCGGACGATGGCGCGACGCCCTCCCCCACACTGATCACCCGGCAACTACTGATCACCCGGCAATTGGAGACGATTCATGAGCGACACCCCCCTCGAGTACGACGCACTGGTCATCGGCGCCGGCGCCGGTGGCCTGTTCACCGCCGCCCGCCTGGTGCAGGCCGGCTACCGCACCCTGGTCACCGAGCGACTCGATCGCGTCGGCGGCCGCGCCTCCACCCACGACATCGACGGCTTCAAGGTGAACAACGGCGCCATCGTGATCGAGATCGGGGGCATCACCGAGCAGACCTTCACCGAGTTGGGCATTCCGTTCCCGGTCCGCGAACCGAAGCCGCCGATCCTCTACCGGATCAAGAACAAGGACGTCGACGTGACCGGCGGCGGCTGGGGCATGCTGATCGGGCAGCTCACCCGCCAGGGCGCCAAGCTGGTCTCCGGGCTGGGCGCGGCGCGCAACGACTCCGGCCTGCCCGAGGACGAGATCTCCACCGCCGACTGGGTGCGCAAGTTCACCAAGAACGAAGCGGTGCACGGCATCTTCCACAACATGTGCGGCTCCATCTTCGCCGTGGGCTCCGAAGACCTGCCGGCCCGGGTCTTCCTCACCTACTTCACTCGCAAGAGTGCCTTCAAGCGGTTCGGCTTCTGCCCCGACGGCACGATCGGGGTGTGGCAGGCCCTGGCCGACTACATCACCGGCAACGGCAGCGATGTCTGGTTGAACACCGAGGTCACCGGACTTCAGGTCACCGAGAACCGGGTCACCTCCGCGACCGTACGCCGCGACGGCACCGACACCCGGGTCAACGTCCGGGTCGCGGTCAGCGATGCCGGCCCGTCGGCCACCGTCGGCCTGCTCGGCGCCGACACGCTGCCCGCGGACTACGTCGCCGAGGTCGCGCGCAAGGACCGGCCCTGCGCCATGATCGCGGTCACCTTCGCCAGCCGGACCCCGTTGATCAAGGCCTCGGGCATGCTGTCCTTCGCCACCACCCAGCGGTTGTGCTACATCGCCAACTTCACCGATCTGTGCCCGGAGATGGCGCCCGAGGGGTGGCATCTGTACGTCGGCACGGCGGTCCCGAAGCCGGCCATCGGCGACTTCGACGAGGCGGCCGAGACCGAACTGCTGATGGCCGACCTGCGCGAGCAGGTCCCCGGCTTCGAGCAGGCCCGCATCCTGTCGACCACCATCACCCGGGACGGGTGGCCACCCCAGCGCGCGGTCGCCGGGTTCGATCTGCCGCACGACACCCCGCTGGACAACCTGTGGAACGTGGGTGACGCGGTCAAGGAGTACGCCAACGGCGGCACCACCGCCTGTGCGGAGACCGCCCAGCTCGTGGTGGAAAAGATCCGCGCGGCCGTGCCGGTTGCGACCGGAGCGGGAGACCCCGCATGAGCGTCATCCGGACCACCGGCCATGACGGCTGGATCCACGTCGAGCTGAGCAGCCCCGCCAACCGGAACGCACTGGGTACGCAGTTCGTCGAGGCTCTGATCGCCACCGCCGAGCACCTGCACCGGGAAATGCCGCGGGCGGTACTGGTGACTGCGGAGGGGCCGACGTTCACCGTCGGCGGTGACCTGAAGCTGTTCGCCGGGCTGTCGGCCGAGGAGCTGCCCGCCACCATGGACTGGATGGTGTCGGGATACCACGGGGCCCTGCTGCGGTGGCTGGAGTTGCCGATGCCGGTGGTGGCGGCGGTGCACGGCGCGGTGGCCGGTGGCGGCCTGGGCCTGTTGGGGGTGGCCGACACCGTGCTCGCCGCCGAGGGGACGGTGTTCGCGTCCGGCTTCGCGGCGCTCGGGCTGTCCGGAGATGGCCTGTGGTCCTGGTTCCTGCCGCGGATGATCGGCCAGCGGCGTACCGTCGAGTTCGTCTTCGAGCAGCGCAACCTCGAGGCCGCCGAGGCCGCCGACTGGGGGTTGGTGACCCGGGTCGTGCCCGGCGCGGACCTGCTCGCCGAGGGCACCCGGGTCGTGCAGCGGTACGCCGCCGGCCCGAGCGGGTCCTTGGCCCGGATGAAGGATCTGCTGGTGGGGCCGACCCGCGAGGCGCTGCGGCAGCAGGCGGCCCGGGAGACCGCGGCGATGCACGACACGGTTCGCTCGCCGGACGCCGTGACCGGCATTCGGGCGTTCGTGGCGAAACAGCAGCCCCGCTTCCAGGGCTCCTGACTGCCGGGGTGGCTCGGGGCGTCCCGGAACGCCCCGAGCATCACCCGAGCACGGGCACGTCGGCCGGTTTCAGGATCTGCCAGACGGTGTGGGCGACCCGCTCGGCCGGCACGTTGTCGGTGGTGCGGGCCCACCAGACCAGGGCCGCGGTGAGGACGGCCCCGTGCAGGTGCGCCATCAGGTCCGCCGACGCCGCCGCCGCACGCGATCCGGCTCGGGGCGCCCGCGCCTTCAACTGTTGAACGAGCTCGCGGGTCAGGCGTTGGGTGGAGGCGGGTGACAGGTCCGCGTCGGCGAGCAGGAGGAACAGGGTCGGATCCGCCCGCATCCGGTCCAGAAACCCGGCCAGCCGCTCGACCGGCTGCCCGGGCGCCGGCACCAGGTGACCGGCGGGCAGGCCCGTTGCGGTGAGCACCTCGTTGATCCGGTCGCTCAGCAGGTCGTCGAACAGCGCTTCCTTGTCGGCGTAGTGCTTGTAGAACGTGGTCCGGTGGACCAGCGCGGCCGCGCACAGCTGGGTCACGGTGATCTCCCGGAACTGATGCTGCCCGAGCAGCTCGGCCAGGGCGCGGCGCAGGTGGGCCCGCGTACGCCGCACCCGCAGGTCCTCGGCTTCGTCGTGCCTGATCGACATTTCGCTCCCCCTGTCGAGTTACCCGACACCCGGCGCCGCGCGGGTGGTCCGTCGGCGGCGACGCACCTACCGTCAAATCTACATCCGTCGCCTAACTGGGCGATCGTAGAAAGGGAGCTCAGATGTCCGATCTGGAACGAACCCGCCTGGCGAACCGGGCGCTCGCGGCGGTCGGGGCCGCGTACGCGCTGACGACGATCCACCATGTCTACGGTGGTCTGGTCGACGGCTCGACCGGTCGGTTGCTGGTTCCGCTGATCCTCGCACCGCCGGTCCTGGTCGGGGTCGGCGCGCTGCTGCGGTACCGACGCTCCGGGCGCCGCCCCCTGCTGATCGGGTACGCCGCGATCACCGGAGTCGTCTTCGTCGGCCTGCTCGGGATCTTCCACGGTGGGTACGCGCACGTGTACAAGGACCTGATCTTCCTCCTGGGCGCCCCGAGCCAGTGGTACGCGGCACTCAATCCCGACGAGCACTTCCCACCCGATGATGTGTTCTTCGAGGTCACCGGCGTGTTGGAGGTCGCCGCCTCGGCCCTGGTCGCCCTGACCACCGTACGCCTGCTCCGAGCCGACGCAGCCCGACCGGAACAGACCGCCGGCATCCCCGTCGCAGGTGGGCACCGGTGACCGCGGCCGCGCTCGCCCGGGAGTTGTACGCCGCGCTCGACACCGGACAGGACGCGACGATCGCCCGGCTGCTGCACCCCCGGGCCCGGCTACGGGTGCCCGGCGACAACCCGCTCTCGGGGACCTACACCGGCACCGCCGGGCTGCAGGAATTCAGCACCCTCGCCCGGACGATCGCCCCCGGCGGAGCACACACCACCGTGCTGGAGATCCTGGCCGGCCCCACCCACGCCGCCGTCCTGGGCGTCTCGCACGCTCGCCGCGCGGGCCGACCGGATCTGGCGAACCGGACCCTGCACCTGCTCGAGGTCTCCGGTGGTCAGGTGATCGGGGTCGAGATCTTCAATGCCGAGCAGGCGGCGGTCGACCGATTCTGGTCCTGAGCACGTCCGGTCATCAGCGGGAGCGGCGCACCAGGCGCCACACCAATCCGGCAGCGCCGGCGGCCAGGACGGCCGCAGCGATCCACCTGCCCCGCCCGGCGGCCCCGGTCCGTTGCGGCGCGGCCGGGGTCGGCGCGGCCGGGGTCGGCGTGGCGGCCTCGTCCAGCAGGGTGACCGTCCCGGCCTCCCCGTCGACGGTGATCCGGTCCCCGGTGGCGATCCGCGTGGTGGCGACCGTGGTCCCGAGGACCGCCGGAATCCGGTACTCGCGGGCCACGATGGAGGAATGGCTCAACGGCCCGCCGATATCGGTCACCACCGCGGCCGCCAGCCCGAACAGCGGGGTCCACGCCGGGGTGGTGATCTGCGCGACCAGAATCTCCCCGGGTTGCATCCCGCCGAAGTCCTCCTGGCCGCGCACCACGCGCGCGATCCCGGTGACCCGGCCACCGCTGGCGCCGGTCCCGGTGAGCACCGGTCCGCTCTGGTCGGTCATCACGTTCGGCATCACCGAGTCGAACGCGTGCCAGATCGAGTTCAGCGGCAGGATCGCCGGGGGTGTGGCGCGACGCCGGCCGCGCCAGTCGGCCTGCCGGCCGGCCACGAGGTCCGTCATGGGCTCCGGCGGGTCGGCCCGGTCCAGCCGTCGGGCGGCTTCGGCGAGTTCCTCGCGGTGCAGCCAGTACACGTCATCGGGCCCGGACAGAGTCCCGGCGTCGGTGAGCCGCCGCCCCAGCTCCTGGGCGTACGCCCGGGCGACCGGCCAGCCCAGCCCGACATCGGCCAGCGCGTCCTCCCGGACGGGGCCCAGGGCGTTCGCGAAGTCGAGCAGCCGGACGAACAACTCCCGCCGCGGCCCCCGGAGCCGACCGAGGACGGCCTCGCGCGCGGCCACCCGCCGGTCGGCGAGCCCCTGGCGACGCTCCGCCGGCGACACCGCCTCGGGCCGCAGGTAGTAGCGCAGCGCATCGAGCACCGGGGCCGGATCGTCGGCGGCCACGGGGTTGACGAGGTCGAGATTGTAGGTGGCGTGACCGAACCGGGCCAGGTGGTCGTGGAAGCGGCCCCGGAACTCCTGCCACAACTCCGCCGGCACGTCCGCGGGTACCCGGTCCGACATCCCCTCCCCCGCCTCGAGGGCCCGGGCGAGGGCGGGCCGGCGGCGTACCCACTGCGCGAGCTCGAAGACCGACTGGTCGGCCCGCAGCGGCGCGGAGTCGAACCCGAGCAGGAAATCCTCCGACCGCGGGTCCGCCGGTCGCCGCACGAGCCGGTCGTAGAACGTGGTGAACAGCGATTCGCTGGTGACCGCTTCGGGGATGATCGCCTGCACCGAGGTGTAGTACGCGAACGCCTCCCCCACCACCTCGACGATCCCGTCGAGCAATTCGGTGGCGGTCAACGAGTGCGGTTCCTGTGCCTGCCGGCGCCGCACGACCTCGGCGTACCGGGGCCGGAAGTCAGCCCGCCACCGATCCCGGCCGAGCGTGCTGAACACCAGGCGCAGCGCGGCCGGGAGGTACAGCCCGACCTTGAGCATCAGCGAGTTGCGGTAGCCGTAGTAGGCATACCCATTGATCGTCACGAAGGACAGATCCGCCGGCCCGAACCAGGGGAGCTTGCGGCCGAGGAAGCGCTCCAGGGTCCGCAGCAGGCCCGGGACCACGAGTTCGGTGGACAGGTCCGCGAACAGCGGGGAGAGCGGGTCGGGCAGTTGTTCGATCAGACTGCCCCGGATGTACACATCCGCGCCGGCGGGGACGGGCCACTGCGTCGGGACCGGCCCGACCGGCTCGGGCAGCGCCGTGATCGGCCGCGACTGGACCAGCCAGAACCGTCCGTCGGCGTCGCGGGCCCATTCGAGATCCTGCGGTACGCCGAAGTGCGCCGCGGCCCGGGAGCCCAGAGCGGCCAGTTCGAGCGCATCGGCATCGGTCAGCACCGCGGCGGTGCGCTGCTCATCGGTGGTGGGGAGGTTGCGTACGCCCTGTTCGGTCAGCACGGTCCGGGTCTGCTTGGCCGCCGTGGTCCGGGAGGTGACCCGGCCCCCGCGAACCACCACGTCATCGGTGGTCACGGCTCCGGAGACGACCGCCTCACCCAGTCCCCAGGCGGCGGAGACGATGATCTCGTCGGTCCGCCCGGTGGTCGGATTCGCGGTGAACATGACCCCGGACGCGGTCGCGGCCACCAGCCGTTGCACCACCACCGCCAGCGCCAGCTGTCCCGAATCGACCCCGCGGGCCGCGCGATAGTCGATCGCCCGGGCACTCCACAGCGAGGCCCAGCAGCGGCGTACGGCT
The DNA here is from genome assembly GCF_000423085.1 of Granulicoccus phenolivorans DSM 17626 = NBRC 107789 = JCM 15570. Lineage (GTDB taxonomy): Bacteria > Actinomycetota > Actinomycetes > Propionibacteriales > Propionibacteriaceae > Granulicoccus > Granulicoccus phenolivorans. The sequence goes on from NZ_AUHH01000008.1 coordinate 24,474, forward strand.
GCCTCGAGGGCGGCCCCGCCGCGGACATTGAGAATGGTTTCCTGCTGCCCGGCGAAAAAGGCCTCGGCCAGGTCCTCCGCGGTCGCCGAGGACCGGACCGCGACGGCGACGTCGGTGCCCAGCCGGGCGTACGCCTCCCGCAGCGCGGCCGCTATCGGGGGCGGGAGCGCCCCCGCGGCAAACAGCTCGGCAATCGCCGCCGAGCCCGCCGCGAGGTCACCCCCGGCGAGCAGGCCCTCGATGCGGGGCTGCAGGTCGTTGTCGGCCACGAAGGCGCGATAGGCGTCGGTGGTGAGCACGAAACCGTCGGGCACCGGCAGGTCGGCCGCCAGCAACTCGCCCAGATTCGCACCCTTTCCACCGGCCAGCGCCAGATCGTCGCGCCGCAGGACTGTGAGATCGCATGTGCTTGGCACCCACCCAGCCTAGGCACGCATTCGCCCGGCGGAGCGGGTGGGCGGCGAAGTTCCCGGTCCTGCGGCGCCCGGGCCGTCAGTCGGCGTACACCTCCTGGGCCAGTCGGAACGCGGCCCAGGCCTTCGGCCAGCCGGCGTAGAAGGCGGCATGGGTGAGCACCTCAGCCATCTCCTGCCGGGTGACCCCGTTGGCCCTGGCCCGCTCGATGTGCCCCTTCAGGGAGCTGTCGAGCACGCCGGAGGCGATCAGGGCGGTCACCGTCACGATGCTGCGGTCGCGCAGCGGCAACTCCTCCTCGCGGCTCCAGACCTCACCGAACAGCACGTCGTCGTTCAGCCGGGCGAAGGTGGGAGCGAACTCGCCCAGCACGTCCCGACCGGCGGTTACCTTGTCCATCTGCTGCTCCTCACTTGCCCGCGAAGACCGGGAAGGCGCTGTAGTCGCCGTAGTCGGCGGCCTTCATCCCCTCCAGGGTTGCCATGTCGGCAGCCGAGATCTCGAAATCGACCTGGGCGTTGGACCGCATGTGGTCGGGGTTCGCGGTCTTCGGCAGCGACACCGTGCCCAGCTGCAGGGTGTAGCGGATGCACAGTTGCGGCACGCTCACCCCATAGGTGTCGGCCAGCGCGGCCACCTCGGGGTTCTTCAGCATCGCGCCGTGCGCGATCGGCGAGTACGCCTCGACCAGGATTCCCTGCTCGGCGCAATGGGCGATGAGCTCACTGGGGGTGTTGCCGACGTGGGCCAGCACCTGATTGACGTGCGGGACGACGCCGGCCCCCTCGGCGATGTTGGCCAGGTCGGCCTCGCGGAAGTTGGACACCCCGATCGAGCGCAGCTTGCCCGCCCGGTACGCCTCCTCCAGTGCCCGCCAGGCGGCCCGGTTGCCGTCGGCGTAGTCGCCGCCGCGGAAGTCGTCCCAAGGCTGCGGGCTGTGGATCAGCATCAGGTCGATGTAGTCCAGACCCAGCGTGGCCAGCGACCCGTCGATCGCGGCGACCGCGGCGTCGTAGTCCTTGATCTCGGCGGCCAGCTTGGTCGACACGAACAGGTCCCCGCGCGCGACTCCGCTGGTGCGTACGCCCTCTCCCACGCCGTGCTCATTGCCGTACGCCTGGGCGGTGTCGATATTGCGGTAGCCGATCTCGATGGCGTCCCGGACCGCCTGGGCAGCCAGCGCGTCGTCGATGAACCAGGTGCCGAGGCCGAGCTTGGGGATCTCGATGCCGTTGGCCAGGGTGTAGGTCTCGTTCAGAATGCTCATGCGTTGTCCTTCGTGCTCAGCTTGTTGTAGACCTCGTCGGTGACCGGCTCCAGCCATTCGTTGTGGGCGTCGATGCCGGGGACCTCGATCGCGATGTGGGTGAACCACGAATCGGCCTTGGCGCCGTGCCAGTGCTTGACCCCGGCCGGGACCTGGATCACGGTGCCGGGCACCATGTCGTCGGGTTCCTGGCCCTCGATCTGGTGCCAGCCGCTGCCCGCGGTGCACAGCAGGATCTGCCCACCGCCGGAACTCGCGTGATGGATGTGCCAGTTGTTGCGGCAGGCCGGCTCGAACGTCACGTTGCCGATGACGACACCCTCAGTGGTGAGCATGTTCAGGTAGCTCTGCCCGATGAAGTTCGCGGCGTACGCGTCATTCTTGTCACCGCGCGGAAAGATCGGATCGATGTCCATCTCGCTCATAGCGACTCCTTCTGGATCCGGGCGCACCGACTCGGGTACGCCCATCTCGATCATGGCGCGCGGCACCGCGGCACAGAAGTGGAAGGAATCATCCGGGGAGAGATTTATCCCCCTCAGGCGCCCCGCCGGTCGGCGTGGAACTCCCAGGGTGCCTGCGGCAGCACGGCGCCGGTCTCGAGCAGGGTCTTGAGATTGGCGAACACCGCCGGCCAGCCCAGGCCGATGTTGTCGAGTTCCTCGGCGCTGGACAGCTTGGTGTGGGTGACGGTGAGCTTCACGATATCTGCGCCGGCCTCGATGTCGAAGGCGACCTCGCTCGGCTCGCGGGTCGGGTCGTCGTAGAACTGCGGATCACCGAACCCGAAGACCAGCCGGCGGGGTCGGTCGGTTTCGATCACCCGGCCGGAGACATCGGGGATTCCCGATCCGTCGGTTCGGACGTGATCGACCCGGCTGCCGACCTGCCAGTCGGAGACCTGGGCGTGCCCCCAGAACCGGGCGGTCAGGTCGGCGTCGGTCAGCGCGTCCCAGACCTGCTCGGCGGTGGCGCGGATGTAGGTGGTGTAGACGTAGTCGGGCACGGTGTTGGTGGTGGTTGCTGAGGTCGACATGGCGGACTCCTCTGCTCGTTGTTTGATGCCTTCGAGCGCCGCCAGGCGCGGCTGCTCGAACTTGCGGATCCAGCGGCGCTGGATCTCGTGGATGGGGACCGGGTTCAGGTAGTGCAGTTTGCGCCGCCCGGAGCGGACGGAGGTCACCAGGCCGGCGGACTCCAGCAGGTCCAGATGCTGGCTGACCGACTGTCGGCGCAGGTCCAGGCCCTCGCACAACTCACCCAGGGTCAACCCGGATCGGGCGTACAGCATGTCCAGCAGGCGTCGCCGGCCCGGGTCGGCCAGCGCCCGGAACACGGTGTCCTCATCCATGCCCCCATTATGCAGGTAAATACCTGCCTATTTCCAGACCGGCCGCTGTCCGATTCGACCGATGCGGTTCGTAACAGGGGTGAGCGGCCCACCGCGGGCCGCGGAAGGGAACATCATGTCCACCAGCTACACCTGGGACGTCTTCTCCAGCATCGACGGGTTCGGCTCCCACCACGGGGACTGGGGCGGGTACTGGGGCAAACAGGGCCCCCAACTGCTGGCCCGTCGCCTCGAGATCGCCGAGCAACCGCAGCGGATGATCTTCGGCGCAACCACCTACCGCACCCACGTGCAGATGCTGGCCGCCGACAGCGATCCGGAGGCCTACGACCCGTGGGTCACCCGGATGTGGAATCTGCCGATGACGGTCATCTCCTCGACCCTGCACGACCTCGATCGCGCAAACGCCACGGTGGTCAGCGGTGACGGGGTGGAGATCGTCGGCGGACTCAAACGCGAGTCGCCGGTGCCGCTGCGCTCCCACGGCAGTCTGTCGCTGAACCGTACGCTGCTGGCCGCCGGCCTGATCGACTTTCTGCACCTGACGATCTTCCCGGTGCTCACGGGCCGGACCGGGGACGGGCGGATTCTCGACCTCGCCGAGGACTTCGACCTCGAGCTGGTCGAGCAACGCACCCTGGATGGGCGTACGCAGGAACTCATCTATCGACCCGCGCGCCACGATCGGCGATGATCGCTAGATGCAGTACCTGATCTCAGTGATCGACGACCTGAGCAAGCCCGGCAGCACCGATCGACAGCCGGCGATCGACGTCTTCAACCAGCGGCTGATCGCCGAGGGCTACTGGGTCTTCGCCGGCGGCCTGGCCGATCCCGACACTGCCACCGTGGTCGACAACCGGGGCGACCAGCCACTGCTCACTGACGGGCCGTTCATGGAGTCGAAGGAGTACCTGGCCGGGTTCTGGGTCTTGGACGTCCCGGATCTGGATGTGGCGCTGCGGCTGGCGAACGACGCGTCGCGGGCCTGCGACCGCAAGATCGAGGTGCGGCCGTTCCGGTGATCGGGGTCGAGCAGGCCCTGGTCGGCGCCCACCGCGCGCAGTGGGTCCGGATCGTCGCCACGCTGGCCCGGCGTTTCGGCGACCTCGACCTTGCCGAGGAATCCGCCGCCGAGGCCTTTGCGGCCGCGGTCAAGCGGTGGCCGCGCGACGGCGTACCGCCGAATCCCGCAGGGTGGCTGACCACGACGGCGAACCGGCGGGCGATCGATCGGCTCCGCCGGGACCACCTGCGCAACGACAAGTATCGACAGGCCCTGATGCTCTCGGCGGACCCCGAACCGGAACCGGCCGAGTCGATCGAGGACGATCGACTCCGGCTGATCTTCACCTGCTGCCACCCCGCCCTGGCCCCACAGGCGCGGGTGGCGCTGACCCTGCGTCTGGTCGGCGGCCTGACCATGCCCGAGATCGCCCGGGCCTTCCTGGTCGGTGAGAGCACCATGGGCCGCCGGATCAGCCGGGCGAAGGCGAAGATCCGGGCGGCGGCAATCCCCTACCGGGTGCCGTCGGCCGAGGACCTGCCCGGCCGGCTGACCGGGGTCCTGACGGTGCTGTATCTGGTGTTCAACGAGGGCTACCTGGCGACTGGCCCGCAGGCGGATCCGATCCGGCCCGCGCTGACCGGGGAGGCGATTCGGCTTGCGCGGCTGCTGCGGGAGTTGTTGCCCGACGACGGGGAGGTTGCGGGCCTGCTGGCGCTGATGCTGCTGACCGAGGCCCGGCGGAACGCCCGCCTCTCGACCGAGGGCGAATTGATTCCGCTGGCCGAGCAGGATCGGGACCGGTGGGATGCCGAGCTGATCGGCGAGGGCCATCGGCTGGTCCGGGAATGCCTGGTCGCCGCCGCCGGGGGTGGCCAGGCGCCGGGGCGATTCCAGATCCTCGCGGCGATCGGGGCGGTGCACACCTCGGCACCGAGCATCGCCGAGACCGACTGGGCCCAACTGCGGGCGCTCTACGATCAGCTGATCCGCCTCGACCCGTCGCCGGTGGTCGCGCTCAATCGGGCGATCACCGTGGCCGAACTGGAGGGGCCGCAGGCCGGTCTGACTCTCCTCGACCCGCTTGCCGCGGCGTTGGCCGACTATCACGCGTACCACGCCACCCGGGCCGACTTGTTGCGCCGGCTGGATCGGAACTCGGAGTCGCGGGCGGCGTACGACCGCGCGATCGAGCTGGCCGGCAACACCGCAGAGATCGCCCACCTGACGCGCCGCCGCGCAGAATTGCCGGACTGACGCGGTTCGTCAGCCGACCCGGAGCGCCGGCTTGCCGCCGGAGTACTGCGCCAAGGGCCGCGAACCCCGGGGGCGCAACCGCAGCGTGGGCGGATCCTGCCACTACTCGGCGCCCAACCGACGGAATCGGCCGGAACGACCCGACTGGTGGCAGGATCGGCCCACCGGATCAGTGCAACCCGGCCCGGACACCCGGTCGCTGTCATCGGGTCAGCGCTACCGGTCCAGCTGCCACCGGTCGTGTTCCCCAGGGCGCCCGCCACGGGCGACACCACTTACAGGACCGCGGGCCTTCACAGGACCTCGCGGGCCCTCAAGGGGTTCGCGGCCCCTGCAGGACCCGCGCACCCCACCGACCGGGCCCCGCGAACCGCACCAAGGGCCGCGAACCCGGGGCACAACCGCAGCGTGGGCGGATCCTGCCACTACTCGGCGCCCAACCGACGGAATCGGCCGAAACGACCCGACTGGTGGCAGGATCGGCCCACCGGATCAGTGCAACCCGGCCCGGAGCATGGCCGTTCAACAGTTGTCGAACACCAGATGGAATGGCGCCGTGGCCGCACCTATCGGCTTCCGCCCCACACCGGACGACGAGCGCATCCTCCACGAGGCGGCGCAACCCGGCGCGACCACCTCGGACACATTGCGCCACGCACTGCGACTACTGGATCGCCAGCGCTGGCTGGAACAGTTCCGCACCGACGCAGAGACACTCACGTGTGAAGATCTCACGACGGAGCCGGAGGCCTGGTGATCCGAGGGGCCGAATACCGGACCTGGGGCGCCTCGTCGACCAAGTTCGCTCCATCGATGTCGACCATGTCGTCGGCGACCCGGTCGACTACCTCACTCGAGACCAGCTCGCGCAGGTCGAATACGCAGTGGCCCCCTACCTCGGAGTCCAGGACGCACCACCCGCGCGGCCCCAGCCCCAGGTCCCCTGGGCTCGGCGCCGCTGCTCTGAGCAGAAATCTGCGTGCCGGGTTGGTCTGCGGACGTACGGTGGAGCATGACCGAACAGACCGCTCCCGCCCGCGCCGAGACGCCCCAGCCGGTACGCCCGACCACACCGCCGCGGTCGCCCCGGGAACCCGAACCGTTGTGGCGGCACCTGTTGGGAAACCACCTGCGGGCCCGACGCGCCGAGCGCGGCGACACGCTGGGTGAGGTGGCCGCGCGAGCCGGGATCTCGCCGCAGTATCTCTCCGAGATCGAGCGGGGCCGCAAGGAACCCTCCAGCGAAATGATCGCCGCGGTCAGCGAGGCGCTGGACACCACACTGCTTGACCTCACCCTCGACGTTGCCCGGTCGCTGACCGTCAGCAGTCCGGTGCCCGCCGGCGCCACCCGGGCCGACTTCACCCTGGCCGCCTGACCCGCTGAGGCGAGCTGAGCCGGAGCAGCGGCACTTCACTCCATGGCAGCGAAGGTTCGTCGCGGGCAGCGACGACTGGTGCGCTCGCTCCCCGGGGTTATGCTTCGCTGCCTGCCCCAGCGGGGAGATCACCCTCTACAATTCGTCCACAATGGGCTCATGAGTTCCTCGGATACGACCACCGTTCGGGTCCGGCGTCCGGACTCCGAGCGACTGAATTCCCTCGCCAAAGCCCGGCAGACCTCGGTCATCGACGTGGTGCACGCGGCCATTGATGCCCTGGAGCGGCAGGAGTTCCTGCGCGGTCTGGCCCAGGACTACGAGCGACTCCGCGCCGACCCTGAACTCTGGGAGCAGTACCTGGCCGAACGCCAGGAATGGGACACGCTGGCGTGATCTGGCGAGGCGAGGTCTACGACGTCGACCTGGGTCAGCCCGTCGGTCACGAGTCAGCGTACCGGCGGCCGGCGGTCGTGGCATCGGTCGACATTCTGAACAACAGCCCCGGCCAATTTGTCATGATCGTACCGATCGGCTCCACCCCGTACGGCCTGCGCAGTCATGTAGAGGTGGAGCCAGGCAGCAGCGGATTGAGCCACACGTCGTACGCTCGCTGTGATCAACTCCGGGTCATCTCGACCGTGCGACTATCCTCTCGCCGCGGAGTCGTCGCGCCCGACCAGATGCGTGCGATCGACCAAGCGCTGCGGTTCGTGCTCGACCTGTGAGAGCCGGACCCAGGTACTGCCCGACCTCGTGAGGCAACAGTCCTCGGTCAGCTGTGGCAGGTGCTCCAGACACCCGATTTCCGCGCCGACCTCAGGCACGGGCCGCACTGCGCTCGGCGGCGGCCCGGAAACGCTGCAGGTACAGCGGCCAGCCATTGCCGGTATCGAGCCCGGACAGGGCCTGCCAGCCCTCCCCGTGCCGATCCAGGTGGCGATGTTCCAGGTCCACCCGCGTACGCTCCGGCGCCTCGGCGACGAATCGGATCTCCACTTCGCTGGTGCGGTTCGGATCGGACTCGATCTGCCACTGCGGGCCGATGTCCCAGCTGAACACCAGCCGATGCGGCGGATCGTAGGCGAGCACCCGGGCCCAGGTGCAGATGCTGCCATCCACCCCGACGTCGTAGATGGTGCCGCCGACCCGCGGCTCGAGCACTGTGCGTGCGATCGGGACGGCGAGCAGGTTGTGTTCGTGCGGCTTGATCTCATCGAAGCGCTCGGTGAAGACGCCGAAGGCATGTTCGATGGGGGTCTCGACGGTCACCGAGACGTGCAGGCTGGTCTGTTCCTGCGGATTTGCACTGGTCATGGCGTGGTTCCTTCCGATGGATTGTTCGCCCGATAGCTCTCTTCGGCCAGGTTCTTGAAGGCGTCCAGGGTCTGCACCCAGTAGGACTCGAGCTCCTGGCGAAGCTCGGCCAGCCCCTCACGGCGAGGCCGGTAGCGCCGCTCCCGCCCCTGGCGATCGACATCGACGAGGCCGGCGTCCAGCAGCACTTTCAGGTGTTGCGAGACCGCGGGCCGACTGACCGGCAGTTCGTCGGCGATCTCGGTCACCGAGCGGGGCCGGGCCACCACCTTGCCGAACACCAGTCGTCGGGTCGGATCCGCCAGGGCGTACCACGGATCGCGGATTGCAACACTCACAATCCGTAAGCTATCACTTACGCTTTGGAAGGACCAGACCCCGCCCGGCCTCACCGCTCGGCGATCACGTGATCCAGCAGGCCGTAGTCCCGGGCCGTCGCGGCGGTGAAGACCCGATCGTGATCGGTGTCGGCGCGCAGCCGCTCGACGCTCTGCCCGGTGTGCTCGGCCAGCACGCTCTCGATGTCGGAGCGCAACCGGATGACTTCGTCGGCCTGGAGAATCAGGTCCGGAATACTCCCCCGGCCCTGCCCCGCGGGCTGGTGCAGCACGATCCGCGCATGCGGCAGCGCGGCCCGCTTGCCGGATGCCCCGGCGGCAAGCAGCACGGCGCCGACCGCGACGGCCTGGCCGACGCAGGTGGTCGCCACCCGGGGCTTGATGAAGCGCATCGTGTCGTAGATCGCCAGCATCGCGCTCGGGTCACCTCCGTCGCAGTTGATGTAGAGCTGGATGTCGCGGCTGTCGCTGTCTGCCTCGAGGTACAGCAACTGCGCGATCAGGGCATTCGCGACCCCGGCGTCGATGCTGGTGCCGAGGTAGACCACCCGCTCGGTGAGCAGGTGGGAGTAGACATCCATCACCCGTTCCCCGCGCGGATGCTGGGCGATCACGTTCGGAATGGTGTAGCTGCTCATCGGACCGCTCCCTCCGGCGCGCTCCGGAAGCCGACCGTGCTGCGGTCCTGCGGGCGATAGTCCTGGAAGGACGTCACGATCGTGTCGATGAAGCCGTACGCCCGGGCCTGCTCCGCGGTGTACCAGTGGTCGTGCAGCGAGTCCTCGAAGACCCGCTCCAGCGGCTGGCCGGTATCCGCGGCGATCAGGCCGAGCACGGTGTCGCGGGTGTGCCGCAGATCATCGGCCTGCAGCGCGATGTCGACGGCGGTGCCACCGATCCCGGCGGAGCCCTGGTGCATCAGGACGCGGGCGTTGGGCAGGGCCTTGCGTTTGCCCCGGGTACCGGCCGAGAGCAGGAACTGCCCGGCGCTGTAGGCAATGCCGAGCACCAGGGTGGACACGTCGTTGGGGATGGTCCGCATCACGTCGCGGATCGCCAGCATGGCGGGCACCGAGCCGCCGGGCGAATGGATCCACAGGGCGATGTCGGCGTACGGATCATCGCCGGCCAGGGCGATCAGTTGGGTCGCGAGCAGGGTGCCGTTGTCGTCGTCGAGGGCGCCGTCCAGCACCAGGACGCGGCGCTCGTACAGTTCGCGTCGGACGAAGTCGGAGAACTGCGGGTTTGTGGTTTCGTCACTCATGTTTCCATGGTTGTGCCGCACGCGGCCGGATCCCCCGATCTCCGCCGTCGGCAGATCTGCCCGCAGCAGCGAGGAAGGAACCGTCATGGCTGAATGGTCCGAGCGGGAACTGCGCGCCCTCGGGAGTGCGTACGAGATCCGCGTCGCCGGTCGACGCAAGGACGGGTCGATCCGGACCCTGACCCCGGTGTGGCACGTGGTCGTTGCCGGGGCGCCCTACATCCGGTCGATGTACGGCGCCGAGGGGCAGTGGTACAAGGGCATCGTGCACCACTTCGAGGGTGCCATCGAGTGGGACGGGACCGTGCACGAGGTCACCTTCGTCCGCGACGGCGCCCATGACGACGACATCGACACCGCGCTGTACGCCAAGTACGGCACCGGGTCCGCGACCCACGGCATCACCAACGCGACGGCCCGGTCCACGACACTGCGGATCGAGCCCCGCTGAGGTCGGATCGATGTGAGAAGCTGCGTCGGTGCTGACCGACGACATGATTCCCGACTGGTTGCAACGCCTCGGCGTCCCGGGGATCGTTGATCTCCATGTCCATTTCATGCCGGACCGGGTGCAACAGAAGGTGTGGGGATTCTTCGATCGCGTCGCCGAGACCGGCGCCGCGCCCTGGCCGGTGACCTACCGGTTCAGCGATCAGGAACGGGTGGAGATCCTGCGTCGCCTCGGGGTCCGGGCGTTCACGACGCTGAACTATGCCCATCGCGCGGGCATGGCCGGGTGGCTGAACGACTATTCCCGCGAGCTGGCCGCCACCTACCCCGCCGTGATCAGCTCGGGCACGTTCTTCCCCGAGCCGGAGGTCGAACAGGTGGTCGCCGACGCGCTGGCCGGCGGCGTACGCGTGTTCAAGGTGCACATCCAGGTCGGCAACTTCTCCCCCGTCGACGACCGACTCACCCCCGCGTGGCAGCAGATCGCGGCGGCCGGGACGCCGGTGGTGATCCATTGCGGGAACGGGCCGCATCGCGGCGAGCACACCGGGATCGGCCCGATCCGGGAACTGGTCGAGCGGTATCCCGAGCTCGTGCTGGTGATCGCGCACGGCGGGCTGCCCGACTACGCCGAGTTCGCCGAGCTCGCCCAGCAGCATCCGAACGTCTATCTGGACACCACCATGGTGGGCACCAGCTACATGGAGCAGCTCGCGCCGATCCCGCCGGACTACCCCGAGACGATGGCGCGGTTGGCGGGCAAGGTCGTCCTGGGCACCGATTTTCCGACGATCCCGTACGCCTACGCCCACCAGCTCGAGGTCCTGGCCAACTGGGGACTCGGCGACGCCTGGCTGGCCGACGTGCTCTGGCACACGCCGCGGCGACTGCTCGGGGACGCGTGACCTTTTCCGGTGCCCAATGAGGAACCCGAAAGTCTGAGCAGCCACCCGTTCCCCTGATCTTTCGCACAGCTGCATACTGATCAGTAGCGTCGAGGGGATTCGGCGTCCACGGCGATCAAACGGAGATCCGATGAGCACTGTCACCCCCGTTCCCACACCGTCGGATCGGCCGGGCCCGGCCGGCTCCGGCTTCCCGACCCTGGACTCCGCAATTCAGGTGGTGCGTGCCGGATCGGCCGCGTGGGGCGCGCTGTCGGCCGCGGAGCGGGCCGCCGTGCTCGCCGAGGTGCATCAGTCGATGGTCGAGGTGGCCGACAGTTGGGCCCGGACCGCGTGCGAGATCAAGGGCATCCCGTTCGCCGGCCCGTACGCAGGGGAGGAATGGATGTCCGGCCCGTACGCCGCGCTCGCCGGCACGGGCGCGCTGGCCGCAACTCTCGCCGACCTCGCCGCCGGACGGAGCCCGTTGCACGACGCGACGATCACCCCCGCCCCCGGCGACCGCTCCCGGATTCGGGTTCTCCCCCACGATCGGCGAGAAGCGATCCTGATGCACGGGTTCTCCGCCGAGGTGTGGACCCTGCCGCACGTCACCGCGGAGCAGGCGCGGGAGCGGGCCGGGCTCGGGATCGCCGCCGGCTACCCGCAACCCGGGGTCGGGATCGTGCTCGGCGCGGGAAACATCACCTCCATCGCTCCGCTGGATGTGCTGTACGAGCTGGTCGCGTACGGGCGTGGCGTTGTGCTGAAGGTCAATCCGATTCTCGCCGGGATGATGACCGTGCTCAGCCAGGCACTGTCGCCGCTGATCCGCGACGGCTATCTTCGGATCGTGCAGGGCGGTGCCGCGGAGGGTGCGTACCTGACCTCGCATCCGGACATCGATCACGTGCACATCACCGGCAGCGCGGCCACCCACGACGCGATCGTGTGGGGCACCGGGGCGGACGCCGCCCGACGCAGGGCGGCCGGGACGCCGCGACTGACCGTGCCGATCTCCAGCGAACTGGGCGGGGTGTCCCCGGTCATCGTGGTCCCGGGCCGCTGGTCCCCGGCCGATCTGCGCTTCCAGGCCGAACACATCGCGACCATGCGGCTGCACAACGCCGGCCACAACTGCATCGCCGGACAGGTGGTGATCCTCAGCTCCGACTGGGAGCAGCGCGACGCGTTCCTCACCGAGCTGCGCGACGTGCTGCGCCGCGTCCCCGCCCGGGCGTCCTGGTATCCCGGGAGCGCCGCGCGGGTCACCGCGGCCGGCGAACGGCCCAGCGCCGAGAGCTTCGGTGACGGCCGGCGGGTGCTGGTGACACCCGAGACAGCCGAGGAGCAGGACTGGCTGGAGAACACCGAACTGTTCGCCGCCGTGCTCGGCGTGGTCGAACTCCCCGGCACCGGCGACGCGTTCGTGCAGACCGCGATCGACCACGCGAACGAGCATCTGGCCGGCACCCTCGGCGCGAACATCCTCATCGACCCGCAGACCCAACGCAGCATCGGGCCGGCCCGGTTCGACGACCTGCTCGCCGACCTGCGCTACGGCACGATCGGGGTGAACGTGTGGACCGGGTTCGGGTTCCTCGCCGCCCGGGCCCCGTGGGGCGCGTTCCCCGGCCACACCCTGACCGATGTCGGCAGCGGCACCGGGGTGGTGCACAACGCGCTGCTGATCGACGACGTGGAACGCAGCGTGGTGCGCGGACCGTTCCGCCCCTTCCCGCGCTCGGTGCTGGGCGGGGAGTTCTCGCTGTTCCCGAAGCCGCCGTGGTTCATGACCGTGCGTACCGCCCCGGTGACCAGCCGTCGCCTGACCGGGTTCGCCGCGCACCCCTCGTGGGGGAAGCTGCCCGCCATTTTCGCCTCGGCCTTCCGTGGCTGACCACTTCCCTCAACCTGCGCTCGGGGTGAACCAGATCGGTGGACTCAGCCCTGGCGCCGATGTGGAACGCGACCATCCCCCGGCTCCGAGCCCGAGCCACCGTCCGATCACGCCTGCGCGGTGGATGCGGCGATCACCGACTGGCTGACCCTAAGGCCGACAGCGTCCTGACCGTACCTTGCGGTTGGCGGTCATTGGGGTCGAGGAGCATCCAGCGCCAGATCGCCGGACCAGTAGACCGCCGGGGCCGGACCCAGTTCTCGTGCCAATCGGCGAGCCAGGACCCAGCCCTGAAGGACGTAGTCTCGGGGGATCCGGTCCCCTCTGATCGGGTTGTAGTCAAGATGGAGGAAGGCGTCCTCCCAATCGTGCATGGCCGCCTTCAACTCCGGACTTACCGGAAGCTCCTCGGGATCGACCTCGCCCCTGCCGTGTTCACTGGTCCACGTGAAGGGCGAGTATCCCCAGCGCACCCATATGCGGATCGATTCCATGCCTGTCCCCCGCTCGCCCACCGGCAACTGACAGCATTGTGTAGCAGTTTGTGTAGACGCGGGGCCGACGCCCTGCTGGCCTCCGCATGCATGTGCGGCCTGGCCAGGGGTTTTAGTGGTGGAGCATAGGGGATTCGAACCCCTGACCTCTTCCATGCCATGGAAGCGCGCTACCAACTGCGCCAATGCCCCGAGTGGGAGTGCCTCGGGCGTTTCCGACCCGTTCAGGCAACTAGAGAACCATAGCGCGGATTCCGCGCCGGTGCCAAATCGAGCCGCCCCGGCGTGTCTCAGGCGTCCGCGCCGAGGTTGTACGCCGTGATCCGCCACCCCTTCGCCAGGTCACGGTCGAGCACCAACCACTTGCAATTCTCCAACGGGCCGAGCCAGCCGGCCGGGTGCAACGGCGCTCCGACCAACTGGAAGGCCCCGATCCGGGCCGCCGCACCGTGCATCACCACCGCGACCACCGCCCCCTCGGACGCCTGCTCGGCAATGTCGGTCAGCGCCTGCGCGACCCGCTCGGCGGTCTGCAGCAACGACTCCCCGTTCCCACCGCGGATCTGATCGATCGATTCGGGATTCAGGTGGTGCGGATACTTCGCCAGGATCTCGGCCTTGGTCAGGCCCTCCCAGTCCCCCATCGAGATTTCCCGCAGCCGCGGGTCGGTGCGTACGCCCAACCCGGTCAGGCCGGTCAACTCCGCCGCGGTCCGGGTGGCCCGTTTCAGGTCCGAGGACCAGATCTCGTTCGGCTTGTACTCCGCCACCCCGGGCGCGGCCGCGATCGCCTGGGAGATCCCGGTCTCGTTCAGTTCGACATCGGTCTGCCCCTGCCAGCGGCCCTGCAGATTCCAGTCGGTCTGCCCGTGCCGCCACACAACCAGCCGGCCGGCGGTCATGCCCCGGCCCTGCCCTCGAGCTCTGCCGCGGGGGCGTGCTCGGGCATCGGGACCTCCTCGGTCATCCCCAGCTCGATCCGCGGAGTGTCCTTCCACAGCCGCTCCAGGGCGTAGAAGCCGCGCTCCTCCTCGTGCTGGATGTGCACCACGAGGTCGATGTAGTCCAGCAGCACCCACCGATTCTCCCGGTCGCCCTCGCGACGTACCGGCTTGACCTGGCACTGCTCGCGCAGCTGGAGCTCGATCTCATCCACGATCGCCGAGACCTGGCGCTCATTGCTCGCCGAGACCAGCAGGAACACGTCGGTGATCGCCAGTTGCTCGGATACATCGTGCGCGATCAGCTTCTTGCCCAGCTTGTTCTCGGCGGCCTCGGCCGCCACCTTGGTCAGGGTGATCGCTTGTTCAGTTGCCGCCATGGAGTCCTCTCGAGGGGTTCGCCCGTACTGTGGTCATCGCCGTCATTCACCGTCCTGATAGAGCCCGCGTTTGGCGATGTACTGCACGATGCCATCGGGCACCAGATACCAGATCGGCTCCCCGACGTGCACCCGCTGCCGACAGTCGGTCGAGGAGATCGCCATCGCCGGAATCTCCAGCAGGGTCACCTTGTCCGCGGGCAGATGATCGACCGCGGGCGACTCCAACTCCACCCCGGGCCGGGACACCCCGACGAAGTGCGCCAGGTCGAACAGTTCGTCGGCCCCGCGCCAGGTGAGGATCTGCGCCAGGGCGTCGGCGCCGGTGATGAAGTACAGGTCCACATCCGGGCCCCGCTGGGCCTGCAGGTCCTTCAGGGTATCCACGGTGAAGGTGTCCCCGGGGCGCACGATATCGACCCGGGACGTGGTGAACCGGGGATTCGAGGCGGTCGCAATGACCGTCATCAGATACCGGTCCTCCGCTCCGGAGACCTCGCGGTTCTTCTTCTGCCACGGTACGCCGGTGGGCACGAACACGACCTCGTCCAGGGCGAACTTCGAGGCCACCTCGGAGGCGGCCACCAAGTGCCCATGATGGATCGGATCGAACGTGCCGCCCATCACCCCGAGGCGATACCGTCGGTTCTCGCCCTTGGGTCGGGCAAGACCCAGTTCACTCACGCGCGGTGTCACTCACCGTCGCCGCACCGTTCAGTTGCGCGGCCGGCTGTGGCCGGCGGCCCGGGTGATCCCGAGCGCGATCAACAGGCCCAGCAGGGCGATCACGAAGAAGCCCCAGTTCGGGATCGGCAACGGATTCACGATCTCGTGGCCGGCCGCGAGGGTCACCAGAAAAGCAGACATAGCAGGCACCTTATCGGGTCAGGCCCGGGTCTGCCCTGTTCCGACCACAACGTATTTCGTCGAAGTCATCTCCGGCAGGCCCATCGGTCCGCGCGCATGCAATTTCTGGGTCGAAATCCCGATCTCGGCCCCGAATCCGAACTCCCCGCCGTCGACGAATCGGCTGGACGCGTTGACCAGCACCGCCGCGGCGTCCACCTCGTGCACCCAGCGATGCTGCGCGGTCGCATCATTGCTGACGATCATCTCCGAATGCCCCGTGCTGTACCGCCGCACATGGGCCAGCGCCTCGTCGATCGAGCCGACCACCTTCGCCGACAGGTCCAGCGACAACCACTCCGCCTCGAAGTCGGCCTCGGTCGCCGCCACCGCACCCGGCGACAGCTCCAGCACCCGGGCGTCCCCGTGCAGTTGTACGCCGGCCCCGCCCAGCACCTCGCCCGCCCGGGCGAAGAACGCCTCGGCCACCTGCTCGTGCACCAGCAGCGTCTCGACCGCGTTGCACACCGACGGCCGCTGCGTCTTGGCATTCAACGCGATCGTCACCGCCATGTCGAGGTCGGCGGCCGCATCGACGTACAGGTGACAGTTCCCGGTCCCGGTCTCGATCACCGGCACCTTGGAGTTCTCCACCACGGCATTGATCAGGCCGGCGCCGCCACGCGGGATCAGCACATCGACCTGCCCGCGCGCCCCCATCAGTTCGGTGGTGACCTCCCGGCCCCCTTCGACCAGTTGCACCGAC
Source organism: Granulicoccus phenolivorans DSM 17626 = NBRC 107789 = JCM 15570 (assembly GCF_000423085.1). GTDB lineage: Bacteria > Actinomycetota > Actinomycetes > Propionibacteriales > Propionibacteriaceae > Granulicoccus > Granulicoccus phenolivorans. Next base: position 40,727 of record NZ_AUHH01000008.1, read on the forward strand.
TCCCGCGGCAGCCCCGCCGCGGCCAGCCCGTCCTGCAGCGCCGCGGTGATCGCCCGATTCGAGTTCACCGCCGAGGAGGACCCGCGCAGCAGTACCGCGTTGCCCGCCTTCAGGCAGATCCCGGCGGCATCGGCGGTGACGTTGGGTCGGGCCTCGTAGATCATCCCGATCACGCCGAAGGGGACCCGCACCTGGCGTACCTCCACGCCGTTGGGATTGGTCCACCCCCGGACCACGTCCCCGACCGGATCGGGCAGCCCGGCCAGGTCCCGCAGCCCGGTCGCCATCTGGCCCAGCCGGACCGGCGACAGCCGCAGCCGGTCCAGCAGGGACGCCGGGGTCCCGGCCCCCTCGGCGGTCGCGATATCGGCCCCGTTCGCGGCCAGAATCGGTTCCTCGGCGGCGAGCAGCGCATCGGCCATCGCGTGCAGTGCCGCATCCTTGGCGGCGCGGTGGGTCACCGCGAGAACGCGCGCGGCCTCCCGCGCGGACAGGCACTGGGCGGCAAGCTGATCATTCATGCCCCACAGATTACCGGGGAGCGCCTGACACGCTTTGCCCCCGGGGAGACAATGGAACAGAGGTCGGCACGAAGGACAGCCACACCGCAGAGGAGGACGCACCGACGATGAGCACACTGATTCAGCAGTATCCAGGACCGGACACGCTTCCGGTCCGGATGACCGAGACGGTCATCGACCACACCCGACTGCACGTGGCCGTGATCGAACCCGACGGACCCCGCTCCGGTGCCCCACCGCTGATCGCCACCCTCGGCATCATGGCCGAACTCAATGACTTCGAGGTCGCCCGCTATCGCTACCTCGCCTCGCTGCAGCGCCGCCCGGTCCTGGTCCTCGACACCCCCGGCTGGCTCGCGTCCCAGGGCCAGTCCACTCGGTCCTGGTCCAGCCTGCGCCGCGGTTCCTTCGCCAAGGTCGCCGACGACATGTACGCCGCGCTGAAGCAGGCGGCCCCGGAGTTCCTCGACGAGCCGGTCAGCGTGATCGGCTATTCGATGGGCTGTTCCTCCGGCTCCGCCCTCGCCTGGCGGCTGGCCAAGGCCGCGATCCCGGTCCGCGCGGTCACCCTGGTCGAGCCGGTGGCGATCGAGAAGACCGATGTGATCCGGCTGGGCGTACGCAACGGCCGGGAGAATCTGCGTCTGGGCCGACACCTGGCCGACAACGCCGACCTGGTCGACGTGCCCCGGTCCGAGCCGACCGTGGTCAGCGATCCCGCCGCCTGGACGACCCTGGCGCACCTGGTCTGGGCACTGTCGCGGGCGGAGATGCCGCACGTGCTGGGCAAGTTGACCGCACTGAACCACCCGGCGTACACCCTGATCCACGGCGGTTCCTCCCGCCTCGCGCCGGCCGGTGCGGTGACCCGGCTCGCCGAGCATCTGCGCAAGGGCGGCAGCCCGGTCCAGGTGGTCACGGTGCCGAAGGGCCGGCACGGGCTGTGGCAGTCGTTCCCGGTGGTGGAGACGCTGAGCCCGTTCATCGGCTGAGGGCCGATCAGAGCGGGCGGGCCCGGGGCAGCACGACCAGGGCGTCCTTGTGGACGGCGGTACCGCCGAAGTCCGGCCCGAGCGTGTCCAGCAGCCGGGCGGTGGTCAGCCCCTTCATCCGGCGCAGATCGTCGGCATCGAAGCCGGCCAGGCCGCGGGCGATCACCAGATTGTCCGGATCGACGATGTTGACCGGATCGCCCTCGTGGAAGTCGCCGCGGACCTCGGTGATCCCCACCGGCAACAGGCTGGCGTCGCGTTCGGTGAGCGCCCGGGCGGCCCCGGCGTCGATCACCAGGTCCCCCTCGGCCCGGGTGGCGTGCGCCACCCACAGTTGCCGGGCCCCACGCCGGCGTCCGGTGACATGGAAGCAGGTGCCGACATCTCCCCCGGCCAGCGCCTCGACGCACTGGTCGGCGTTGGTCAGCAGCACCGGAATCCCCGCCGAGGTGGCGATCTGGGCGGCCTCGACCTTGGTGGTCATCCCGCCGGTGCCCACCCGCGACCCGATCCGGGAGGTGTCGACCCCGAGCAGATCCTGCGGGTCGCGTACCTCCGCGATCCGTCGGGCCCCGGGGTTGGCCGGATGATCGGTGTAGAGCGCATCGACATCCGACAGCAGGATCAGCGCATCCGCGCGGACCAGATGGGCGACCAGGGCGGCCAGCCGGTCGTTGTCGCCGAAGCGGATCTCCTGGCTGGCGACGGTGTCGTTCTCGTTGATGATCGGCACCACCCCGAGCTCCAGCAGTCGGGTCAGGGTCCGATTCGCGTTGCGGTACTGCCCGCGGCGGACCACATCGTCCTCGGTCAGCAGTACCTGTCCGACGGTGTAGCCACGCTCCAGGAAGCGCCGGGTGTAGTGCGCGACCAGCAGCCCCTGCCCGACCGACGCGGCGGCCTGCTGCGTCGCCAGGTCCCGCGGGCGCTCCTGCAGTCCCAGCGGCATCAGGCCGGTGGCGATCGCGCCGGAGGAGACCAGGACGACCTCGCGGTTGCGGTCCCGGGCATCGGCGAGCGCGTCCACCAGCCGCTGCAGTCGGGACGGCGCCAGCCCACCCTCGGGCGTGGTCAGCGAGGACGATCCGACCTTGACCACCACCCGGTGCGCGGCGCCGATCCGGCTGCGGACCGACTCCTCGGCCGCGACCGCCGGCTCAGGCATCGTCGCCATCGCCGTCCCCGGCCGCCTTGCGGGCGTGGTAGTCGGCGTCCTTCTCCCGTCGGCGGACCGCCGCCGGGCGTTCGTGCTCCAGGCGTACGTCCTCACCGCGGCGGCCCAGAATCTCCGCGCCGCCCTCGATCTGGGGCGCGAAGTCGAACACGACCGCATCCTCGCCACCGATCGCGACCGCATCGCCGGCGTGGGCGCCCAGCCGCAACAGTTCGTCCTCGATCCCGATCCGGTTCAGCCGGTCGGCCAGGTAGCCCACCGCTTCGGCATTGGTGAAATCGGTCTGCCGGACCCAGCGTTCGGGCTTGTCGCCGCGTACGCGCCAGATGAAGCCGCCCTCGCCGTCGCCCATCTGCCGGATGGTGAAGCTGTCGCCGCCGTCGACCGGCTTGGGCCGGATCACGATCCGCGGCGCTTCCGGCTCCGGTGCGTTGGCCCGGCGCTGTTCGACCAGGTCGGCCATGGCGTACGTCAGCGCGCGCAGACCCTCGCCGGTCTTGGTCGAGATCACGAACGTACGCATGCCCCGGGCCTTGACGTCCTCCAGCACCAGGTCGACCAGATCATGGCCGTCGGGCACGTCGACCTTGTTCAGCGCCACCAGTCGGGGCCGGTCCTCCAGTCCCCCGTGCGCGGCGAGTTCGGCCTCGATCACGTCCAGGTCGCTCAGCGGATCGCGGCCCGGCTCGAAGGTCGCGGTGTCGATGACATGCACCAGCGCGGCGCAGCGTTCGATGTGCCGCAGGAAGTCCAGGCCCAGCCCCTTGCCCAGCGAGGCCCCCTCGATCAGACCCGGGACGTCGGCGACGGTGAACGTCGTGTCCCCGGCCACGACCACCCCGAGGTTCGGCACCAGGGTGGTGAACGGGTAGTCCGCGATCTTCGGCCGGGCCCGGGAGATCGCGGCGATCAGCGAGGACTTGCCGGCGCTGGGAAATCCGACCAGGCCGACGTCGGCGACGACCTTGAGTTCCAGGGTGACCGTACGCGCCTCCCCCTCCTCCCCGAGCAGGGCGAACCCGGGTGCCTTGCGGGCGGAGGTGGCCAGCGCGGCATTGCCCAGCCCGCCGCGCCCGCCGGCGGCCACGACGAACTCGGTTCCCGGCCCGGTCAGGTCGGCCAGCACCTCGCCGGTCTCGGCGTCGCTGACCACGGTGCCCTCGGGCACCTTCAACACGATGTCGTCACCGTTGGCGCCGTTCTGGTGGTCGCCCTTGCCGGGCTGCCCGTTGGTGGCGCGGCGCTTGTTGCTGCGGTGGTAGTCGACCAGGGTGGTCAGGCCGGAATCGACGCGCAGAATGACCGAGCCGCCGTGGCCGCCGTTCCCGCCGTCGGGTCCGCCCAGCGGCTTGAACTTCTCCCGGTGCACCGAGGCGCAACCGTGTCCGCCGTTACCCCCGGCGACCTCGAGGGTCACCTGATCGACGAAGGAGGGGATGGCCATGTTGTTGCCCGTTCTTGCTGGTTCGGTTCTCGCGCGGCGTCCCGCGGTTGTGGGGAATGCGCGAAGGGCGGCCCAGGAATCTCCGGACCGCCCTCAAAGCGTATGCGCTCAGCTGTGGTGCTGTGGCCTCACTGGGCCGCGGCCACCTCGACCGGCTTGATGTTGATCACGTTGCGGCCGCGGCGGGTGCCGAACTCGACGTGGCCCTCGCGCAGCGCGAACAGGGTGTCGTCGCTGCCCCGACCGACCCCGTCACCGGGGTGGAAGTGGGTGCCCCGCTGGCGGACGATGATCTCGCCGGCGTTGACCAGCTGACCACCGAACCGCTTCACTCCGAGGCGCTGTGCCTTGGAATCGCGACCGTTCTTGGACGAGGATGCGCCCTTCTTATGTGCCATGGTTCCGCCTCAGCTCTCGATGCCGGTGACTTTGACCTGGGTGTAGCGCTGGCGATGGCCCTGACGCTTCTTGTACCCGGTCTTGTTCTTGTACTTCAGGATCCGAACCTTCGGGCCCTTGGTCTCGGCCAGCACCTCAGCGGTCACCGACACCTTGTCCAGGGCACCCTTGTCGGAGGTGACGGAATCGCCGTCCACCACCAGCAGCGGCTGCAGCGACACGCTGGAGCCCACCTCTTCGGCGACCTTGTCGATCTCGACAATGTCGCCCACGGCCACCTTGTGCTGGCGGCCGCCACTGCGCACGATCGCGTACACGGCGAACCTACTCTCTGTTGCTGTCTCAAGACTTGTGCACCGCTGCGGTCCCAGGCCCATGGCCAACGGAACTGCGCGCCGTCAAGGCGTACCGGCACCGAGGATTAAGACTACGTGTCCGGGCCCGGACGGTCAAACCGGGGCGCGCACGCCTGTTGCGCCCACGCCCCGGGACCTTTTCTACACGCCCCAGGTGACGTGAAGTTCTTTCGGCCCCTGGGACACCCAGTCCCAGAAGCACCCGTCGGCCGGAGCCTGCGACTGCAGCGCCGGCAGGGCCCGCAGCAACTCCTCCAGCCCGATCCGGCAGACCGCGGTGGCGAAGTAGCCGCCGGGGCAGGCCCGGCGTCCGGTCCCGAAGGCCAGATGCTGGTCGGCGGCCCGCCACAGGTTGAATGTGGTCGGGGTGTCCCAGTGGGTCTCGTCGTGGTTGGCCGACCCGTAGGACTGGATGATCACCGTGTGCTTGGGCACATGGAATCCGGCGATCTCGGTATCGGCGATGGCGACCCGGGGCGTGGAGCACCAGGCGGGGGCGACCCAGCGCATTCCCTCGGCCACCGCGCGCGGGATCAGCGTCGGATCGGCGACCACCGCCGCCAACTGGTCGGGGTCACTGAACAGTCCGACCAGCGTCGCGAACATCGCGCTGCCCGGCTGCTGCATTGCGCACAGCAGGAAGGCGTAGATCGTGGGGTAGATGTGACCCCAGTCCCGGGTCTCGCCGGCGGGCATTCCGTCATGCAGCCAGTGCGAGAGCCACACGTCCTCCGGCGAATCGGTCCAGGTGTCCAGCAGCGGATCGACCGCTTCGCGGATCGCCGTCTTGGCCCGGTCCCCGACCTCGAACCGCCCCTGGTCGAGGAAGCGGCCGTCGTCGTCGACGGCGACGTTGGTATAGGACACGCTCAGCTCATCGGACCAGGTCAGCAGCCGCTCGCAGCTGATGCTGTACAGCCCCATCGCATCGCCCAGCACCCGCACGCTCAGCGGCATGAAGTACTGGCGGACCAGTTCGGCACGGCCGTCCTCGAGGAACCGGGCCAGGCAGTCCCGGGCGATCGGTCGCACCAGGTCATCGACCCAGCGGTCCACCTCGGCCGGTTGCAGACACGGATCCACCATCGCGCGCAGCTCGGCATGGATCGGGCCGTTGGCCCCGAACACCGCCGGGTGCCCGAGCGTACGCCCGCCGGCCGGGGTCGCGACCGCCCCGAAGTCCGGGCTGCCGGCCACCTCACGGCAGACCTCGTGGGAGGTCCCGACCACCGCTCCCAGGTGCGGCAGATGGGCCAGCGGAGCCTCCTTGCGCAGCCGCGCCCAGGCCGGGTACGGATTGCGGTCCCACTGCTCCGCGGTCAGGTCATCGGCCCACGACAGGGTCGGAATCTGAATCTTCATGGAGACTCCTTCCTCCGCGCTAGGGGGTATGACGCAGATCACATAGGCTGGCTGTGCATTCAAGCTACGGAGAACCGCGGAACCGGGAAATACTGAAAGCGCGGGCTGTACGAAAAGCGCGGCGCCGATCGGGGGGAATCAGGCGTCACCAGTCCGCGGAAGCGGATCCGGGGGATCCCGCGGCGTCGCCTGATTGGGGGGATTCCAGTGCACCGCAGTCGTACCCAGAGTTGGGACGGGGCCACCGAACTCACCAGCGCGGCCTATTTCCCCCACCGCCTGGTGCCCAAGGGACACGCCGCGCCCGACTTCCGGATCGCGGCCGTGGACTACGGACCGGTCACGATCGGCCGGGTCAGTTTCGGGGCCGAACTCGCGATCGAATGTGAATATCCCGGCGCGATCGAGATCAACTTTCCGCTCGTGGGCGCGGTGGAGTCCCGGTTGGGGTCGGCGGAGTTCGGTGCGGCGCGGGGGCAGGCGACCATCTTCGACGCCGACCAGCGTCACGACATCACCCGCTGGACGACCGATTGTGAAGTGATTGCGGTCAAGTTCGATGCGGCCTGGCTGCGCGAGCAGGCCGCCCGGGGCTTCGACGCCGGCCCCGGCCTGCAGCTGCCGCATCAACTCGATCTGCGGCGGGCCTCGACCGCGGATTGGTTCCGGTTGCTGCGGGGACTGCACAGCAGCGGGGTGTCCGGCGGGCCGGTGGCGCCGATGCTGGCCGATGCGGTCGCGACCTCGTTCCTGTTGGCTTCGCTGCCGGACCCCGATCACGGCCGGGGCGTCAACGATCGCACCGCGGCCACCGTGGTCCGCCCGGTGCTGGAGGCGCTGGCCGCCGACCCGGGCCGGAACTGGACCGCGCTGGAGATGGCCGAGATCGGTCAGGTGAGCATCCGACGGCTGCAGGAGGCCTTCCGCAAAACGCTCGGCCAAACGCCCCGGCAGAAGCTCCTCGAGCTACGGCTGGAGCACGCCCGGGCCCAATTGCGCGCGGGCCGAGGCAGCGTCACCGAAATCTCGGCCGATCTCGGCTTCAGCAACCCCGGCCGCTTCGCCGCCGCCTATCGCCGGCGGTGGGGCGTCCTGCCCAGCGAGGACGTGCCCCGCTGGGCGCTGCAGCATCCGCCGGGGCGCCAGCGCCTGCTCACGCTGCAACCCGCCTGAGCCGCCGCCGGCGCCGGGTCAGCCGGCGACCAGGTCGCGGGTGCGAGCCGGGGTGAAGCGTTCCCGGAACGTACGCCGGGGCGCCAGCCGCCGCCGTTTCGCCGCGGCCGCGACCCCGTCGACGAACCGGTCCGAACCACACAGGTAGCCGGTCATCCCGCGACAGGTCGACAGATCCTCCAGCAGCCGGTCGGAGACGTACCCCATGCAGCCCTCGTGATGCTCCCGGCTGACCGCCGGGCGGAAGGTGAAGTTCGGGTGCGCCGCGGCGAGGTCGGCCCAGAACTGCTGATCGTAGAGGTACGCGCAGGTGCGTACCCCGTGATAGACGATGACTTCCCGCTCGGGGTTGTCAGCCAGGGCGGCGCGGGCGATCCCCTTCAGCGGGGCGATTCCGGTGCCGCCACCGAGCAGCAACAGTCCCCCGTCGGTGTCGCTGGGATCGTAGACGAAGTCGCCGAGCGGACCGCTCAGTTCGACGCTCTCCCCCACCCGGATCGTCCCGTTGGCCCACTGATCGGAGGCCACGCCCCCGGCTTCGCGACGGATGTGCAGTTCGATCTCGGGGTCGGTGGGTAGGCTGGCGATCGAGTACTGCCGGCGCTCCCCCGGCGCTCCGGGGACGTGCAGCGACACCGACTGCCCGGCGCTGAACTCGAACTCCCGATCCGGGCGCAGGTACACGATGCGGGTGTCCTGGGCGACATCGTCGACCCGGGTCACGATGGCGGTGAAGTCGATCAGCGGATGGTGCACCGCATCGGTGCCGCCGTCGGCGGCCTCGACGGTGACGTCACTGGTGGCGACGGCCTGACAGGTCAGCGTGTAGCCGTCGGCGCGGTCCTGGTCGGTCAGGGTGCTCAGCGGGGAGTCCCGGTGGTCGACCTCCCCGCAGAGCACCTTGAGCTTGCAGGTGCCGCAGGTGCCCTGGTTGCAGGAGTTGGGCATCCAGACCCCGGCGCGCAGCATCGCGTCCAGCATGGTCTGATCGGCGGCGGCGGTGACGGTGTCGTCGCGTCCGGCGATGGTGATGGTGTGCTCGGTCATGGCTCAGACCTCCCAGGTGACGTGCAGTTCCTTGGGGCCACGGAAGCCCCAGCCCCAGAACTCGACATCGGAGTCGGTGTCCCGCTCGAGGTTCGGGATGGATTCGAACAGTTCCTCCAGGCCGATCCGGCAGACCTGATTGGCGAAGTAGATGCCGGCGCAGGCATGGTTGCCGAAGCCGAAGGCCAGGTGCGGCAACGGTTTGCGACGCAGATCGTAGGTCGAGGGGGCATCCCAGCCGGCCTCGTCGTGGTTGGCCGAACCGTAGGACTGGATGATCACGGTGTCCTTGGGGATGTGGAAGCCGCTGACCTCGGTGTCGGTGAGCGCGACCCGGGCCGAGGCGGACCAGATCGGGGAGGTCCAGCGCATCCCTTCGGCAATGGCTTGCGGGATCAGGCCCGGCTCGTCGACGACCGCGTCCAACTGCTCCTGATCGGTGAACAGGCCGACCATCGTGGAGGCCATCCCGTGGCCCGGCTCCTGCATCGCGCCCAGCAGGAACACGTAGATCGTCGGGTAGATGTAGTCGCGGTCCCGGGTCTGGCCCTCGGGCATGCCGTCGTGCAGCCAGTGGGAGATCCACACGTCCTCGGGATCGGTGGTCCACTTGTCCAGCAGCGGGTCCACCGCGGCGCGGATCTCGGCCTTGGCGCGGTCGCCGATCTCGAACCGGGTGTGATCGAGGAACTCGCCGTTCTCATCGACGCCGGCGTTGGTGAACGAGACGCTGAGGGCGTGGAACCATTCGCGGAGTTTGTCCGAGCTGATGCTCTGCAGGCCCATCGAGTCGCCCAGGGCGCGTACGCTCACCGGCTCGAAGTACTGCGAGACCAACTCCGCCGCGCCGTCGTCCTCGAACTTCTCCAGGTAGCTGCGGGCGATCGGGCGGACCAGGTCCTCGATCCAGCGGTCGACCTCCGAGGGCTGCAGGGCCGGGTCGACCATGGACCGCAGGTCGGCGTGCACCTCGCCGTTCACGCCGATCACCGCCGGGTGACCGAAGGTACGCCCACCCGCCGGGGTGATGATGCCGCCGAAGTCCGGGCTCGCGCCGACCGCGCGGCAGGTCTCCAGCGACGTCGCGACCGCGGCGCCGAGAATCGGCAGATGCGCCAGCGGTGCTTCCTTGCGCAGCCGCTCGTAGGTCGGGTACGGATTGCGCTCCAACTGCTCCATGGTGACCTCGCGGGTCCACTCCAGGGTCGGAATCTGCATCGTCATAGGGACTCCCTCGTCCGGACCGGTCTTGTGACCTGAGCCACAATGGGTTACAAGCGAGTACGCTACGAACACCGCGCTGCCCGGTAAATACCGAAAGCGCGGCTGTACGAATAGCGCGGGCCGCCGTCGGCGAAGGAGCCGGCCGGAAGCAAGGGAGCTTCCCGACATCCGCACTGGCACGAGGAGGGCGCCGATGGACCGGAAGGGCAGGACCCGGACCTGGGATGCGGCCCACGAGTTGGCTACCCAGACCTACTTTCCGCATCGGCTGCGTCCGCTGGACCGGCAGGCACCCGACTTTCGGCTGAACGCCATCGACTACGGGCCGGTCACCATCGGCCGGATCACCTTCGGCCGGGATGTCGCGATCCAGTGCGAGTACCCCGGCGCGATCGAGGTGAACTTTCCGCTCACCGGTGGGTTGGAGTCGCGGATCGGTTCGACCGAGGTGTTGTCCGGCGCCGGTCGGGCCACCGTGTTTGCCGCCGGGGAGCGGCACGACATCACCCGGTGGAGTCATGACTGCGATGTCCTGGGCGTCAAGTTCGACGAGGCCTGGCTGCGCGACCGGGCCGCTCGGGGGTTCGGGGTGCACGGTGCGCTCGCGCTGCCCCGCCAGCTCGATCTGCGGCAGGCGCCGACCGCGGACTGGTTCCGCCTGCTGCAGGGATTGCACAGCAGCGGGGCCTCCGGCGGTCCGGTCGCGCTGACCCTGGCCGATGCGCTGGCCACCTCGTTCCTGCTCAGTGTGCTCCCCGAGACCGGGCCGAATCCGGTCGCCGGCGGTCCGGCGGTGGCGGTGGTGCTGGAGGCCCTGGCCGCTGACCCCGGCCGGGACTGGACCGCCCTGGCGATGGCCGAGGTTGCCGGGGTGAGCGTACGCCGGCTGCAGGAGTCCTTTGCGAAGGAGCTGGGGAAGACACCGCGGCAGAAGCTCACCGAGTTGCGCCTGGACCGGGCCCGCACGGATCTGCGCGCGGGTACGGGAACCGTCGCCGAGGTGGCGGCGAACCTCGGCTTCGGGAACCCCGGCCGGTTCGCCGCGGCGTACCGGGAGCGGTGGGGTGTGCTGCCCAAGGAGGACCTGCCCCGCTGAGCCCGGCGGCCACCCGCCTACGCTGAGGGGACCCTCTCACCAACGAAGCGGAGAACCCATGTATCGCCTGCACGTCATCTACGGCCGGCCGACCGACCCGGCTGCCTTCGACGAGTACTACTCGACCACCCACGCGCCGCTGGCCCGGGCCATTCCCGGCCTGCGCGATCTCACCGTGGCCAAGACCGAGTCCCTCGACGGGTCCACGCCCACCACCTACCTGATCGCGACCCTCGACTTTGACTCGCAAGAGGCCCTCGGGGCAGGGCTCAGCTCGGCGGAGGGCCAGGCTGCCGCCGCCGATGTGCCCAACTTCGCCACCGGCGGGGTGACCATGCTCGGTGCCGAGCTGGACAAGCAGCAGCTCGGCTGAGCAACCGACCGTCGTTTTCGGTGCAGCAAAAACTTCCAACTGCCCGCTGACTGGAGCGGAATCGCGTTTTTGGAAATCTGCTGCACCGAAAACGATGATCCCGCCCGGGCGGCGGAACTCAGTCCTGCTGCTCTCCCGCGTCCGCAGCCGACTCGGCCGGGGAATCCTCGGGCTTGGGCTCCTCGGACTTCGAGTCGTTGTGCTCCTCGGAGTCGTCGCCATGATCGTGCCGGTGGCTGCGCCCGCGTCCACTGTCGGACTTGCCGTTCCCGTCGGACTTGCCACCGCGCCCGCGGCGGCCACCTCGGCGGTTGCCCCGATCCCCGCCGTCGGCGGGAGCCTGGGAGTCCACCGGCATGTCATGGATGATGAAGCCACGGCCGTTGCAGCATTCGCACTCTTCGGTGAACGCCTCGGCCAGGCCGGTCCCGATCTTCTTGCGGGTCAGCTGGACCAGGCCCAGGCTGGTCACCTCCGACACCTGGTGCCGGGTCCGGTCGCGGCCCAGGCATTCCACCAGCCGACGCAGCAGCAACTCGCGGTTGGCCGGCAGCACCATGTCGATGAAGTCGATCACGATGATGCCGCCGATGTCGCGCAGCCGCAGCTGACGGACGACCTCCTCGGCCGCCTCCAGGTTGTTGCTGGTGACGGTGGCCTCGAGATTGCCGCCGGCCCCGGTGAACTTGCCGGTGTTGACGTCGATGACGGTCATCGCCTCGGTCCGGTCGATCACCAGCGACCCGCCCGAGGGCAGGAACACCTTGCGCTCCAGGGCCTTGGCGATCTGCTCGTCGATCCGGTACACGGCGAAGGCGTCGCGGGTGTGCCCGTCGGCGTCGGTGCGTTCCCAGTGCTCGATGCGATCACTCAGATGCGGGGCGACGTGCCCGACGTAGGCGGTGATCGTGTCGTAGGCGTCGTTCTGGGTCCCGTTGCCGTCGATGATCAGCTTGCTGAAGTCCTCGGTGAACAGGTCCCGCACGATCCGGACGGTCGCGTCGGGCTCGCTGTACAGCTGCTGCGGCACCGGGCCCGACTTCGACTTCTTCTCGATGACCTCCCACTGGGCCTTCAACCGGTTCACGTCGCGGACCAGTTCCTCCTCGGTGGCCCCCTCTGCGGCGGTACGGACGATCACGCTCGCGTCGGCGGAGATGAGCTCGCCCAGGATCCCCTTGAGCCGCTTGCGCTCGGGCTCGGGCAGCTTCCGGGAGATCCCGGAGAGGTGACCGCCCGGGGAGTAGACGATGTAGCGCCCGGGCAGTGAGATGTGGGTGGTCAGTCGGGCACCCTTCTGCCCGACCGGGTCCTTGGTCACCTGGACCAGGATCTGCTGCCCGGACTTGAGCACCTTCTCGATCTGCTTGGGCTGCCCGCTGCCCCCGAAGGCGTCCCAGTCGAGTTCGCCGGCGTACAGCACCGCGTTGCGGCCCCGGCCGATGTCGATGAAGGCCGCCTCCATCGACGGCAGGACGTTCTGGATCCGGCCCAGGTAGACGTTGCCGATCAGCGAGGTCGCCGACGCCCGGTCGACGTAGTGCTCGACCAGGATGTTGTCCTCCAGCACCGCGATCTGGGACAGCTCCTCGTTCTGTCGGATCACCATGGTCCGCTCGACGGCCTCCCGGCGGGCCAGGAACTCGGCCTCGCTCAGGATGGGCGTACGCCGGCGCCCGGCGGCCCGACCCTCGCGCCGGCGCTGCCGCTTCGCCTCCATCCGGGTCGAGCCGTCGATCCCGGTGACCTCGTCATTGGCCGAAGTGCGGCGCGGCTCCCGGACCCGCACGACGGTGTCGGACGGATCGTCGTCGGAACCGGAGGTGTCCTCACCCCGACGCCGGCGCCGCCGACGCCGCCGCCGACCCTCACCGGAGGAGTCGGAATCACTGTCGGCGTCCTGCTCGTCGGAGTCGGAATCCTCGGCATCGGAATCCTCGGACTCATCCCCGGCGGAGTCCTCGGCGTCGGAATCCTCCGCGCCGTTACCCCCGCGGCGACGCCGGCGACCGCCGCGACGCCGGCGCCGACGCCGCGGCTGGTTGTCGGAGTCCTCCGAGTCCGCCGGCTCATCCTCGGCATCCTCGCCGTCGTCCTCGGTGTCCTCGGACTCGGCGGCATCCTCGTCGCGGCGGGCCGGCGTACGCCGACGCGAACGGGTACGCCCGGACTCGGCGTCGGCATCTTCGTCGGTCTCGGCCGAGTCCGGCTCGCCGGCGTCCTCGGTGGTGTCGCTGTCCGCCTTCGGGGTGGCCGGCACCTGGACGATGCTGAACGGATCGGTGAGGACCCGACGCGTACGCCGGCGCCGCCCCTGGGGCTCGGCCTGCTCTTCGGGCTCGGTCTCGACGCTCGGCGCGTCGAGGTCGTCCTCGGCGGTCATGCCGGCCGCCAGGTCGACCGCGACCGGCTGCGGCTCGCCCTCGGTTTCCTCGGTGGCAGCCTCCTCGGCGACCTGCTCCTCAGCGTCCTGTTCCTCGGCGACCTGTTCCTCGGCGACCGGCTCCTCGACGGGCTGCTCCTCGGCAACCGGCTCGTCGGTCGCCTGCTGCTCGGGGATCTGCTCCTCGGCAGCTTGCTCCGCGGCAACCGGCTGCTCCGCCGCGGCCGGCTTGCGCCGGGGGCGCCGCACCACGGTCCGGGCCTCGGTGGCGACCGCTACCGACTCGTCGGGCATCTGCACGGTGGGCTGCTCGGAAACGGGAATCTCGGGGACATCCACCGGCGGACCGGCCGGTCGGCTCGCCGCCCGGCGGCGTCGCCGCGGGGCGGGCTGGGTGCTCTCGGGGCTGTCCCCCTCGGCAGGGGTGTTCGGCGTTTCGTTGTCGAGCATGTGGCTCCTTCAACCGGCCGGGACCGGTTCGTACGCTGCGCGCGTGCGCAGAAAGCTGGCGGCTCTCGATGTGCGCCGGGCTGGCCGCGGTCGTCATGCGTCGCGGCGGGCTCGCACAGATCTCGGGTTCCTCGAGTGAGGTTCCCGACATCGAAGGGGCACCGGCGGCGCCCCGAAACCTGATGCCAGTGTGCCACAGAAAACCCCGAATGCGGGATCACCGCGGCGTCCCCAGACAGGGGGACGCGCTCAGGCGTCGGCCAACGGGTCCCGCAATTCACCCTCCACCAGGGTTCCCTGAGCCAGTCGATTCACCAGCAATCCGGTCGGCAGCGACCACTGCGGCGCCACCACCGTCAGGGCCTTCAGCACATCATCGGGGCGCACCAGCGGCACCTCGTGGCGAATCAACAGGCGCAGCCGATCCGGTGTTGCCTCCGCCGACAGGACCGGTCCGCGGGCATCGAACTCGCGCAGGCCGTTCTTGGTCATCCGCTCCACCAGCACCTCGCTGCGGCCCAGGAACTCCCGCAGCGGCTCGGTCAGCTCGAGTTCGCGGCCGGGCCAGGTCACTTCCCACAGCGAACCGGTCAACCGGTCGGCCAGCGAGGCACCGCCCCCCTCGGTCACCCGCTCGATCGACAGCCCCGCCGGCAGCGCCTGATCCAGCGCCACGCGGACCCGCTCCGGATCGCACACCTTCGCCAGGCCGATCTCGAGGTACTCCGCCTCGCTGGCCGCCCCGGTCGGCGACGCATTCGCGAACGAGATCCGGGGATGCGGATTGAACCCCGAGGAGAACGCCATCGGAATTCCCGCCCGGCGCAGGGCGCGCTCGAAGGCCCGCCCGAAATCCCGGTGGCTGGAGAATCGGGCCGGGCCGCGCTTGGCGTACTGCACCCGCAATTTCTGGACCGGTGGGGCCTGCTGCTGCGGCGGTTGCTTCTGGGGGGCCATAGCCCGCAAGGATAGCGGCGCCGCACGAGCAGCGTCGGGTCCGGTTCAGAGCGGTTGGACCAAGAGGGCCTGCAGCGAGTTGCCGATCCGACCGTGGGTGTCGAACAGAGTGCCCACGGTCGTGCCCACACCGTCGGGGCCGATCGAGGCCTGCGCGCTCACCCCGATCCACTCGCCCTGCGGACGCCGCTGCAGGTGCACCACCAGGTCGGTGTTCATGAACTGCCACTCCCGCGGATCCAGGACGGCCCCCACACCATTGGCGATGTCGGCGATCATCATCACCCGTTCGGCCGGGGTCGGTTCCTCGCCGGCCACCAGGGGCATCCGCGTCCGCGCCCAGACTGTGCCGTCGGTGTCCTCGCGGCAGTCCAGGGAATCCACGAAACCGCTGGCTCCCCAGGTGTTGGCGAACCACGTCCGGTCGCTCTGCTCGGGAAGCTGTCGCGCCGGGGTGGTGGTCTGGGCGACCGCGGCGGTGTCGCCGATCGCCATCCGCCAGGCCGAGGCCCGCGCCACGACCCGATCGCCGGCGGCCAGTTCCGCCTCCACCAACTGGATCCGGCGCCCGGGCCGGCTGATCCAGGCGCGGGTACGCACCTCACCCAGCGGAACCGCGCCGAGCAGATCGACGGTGATCCGGGCGATCCGGGTGCTCTCACTGCGCTCGTGGCGATCCATCGCCCGGGTCAGGATCGCCGCCGGCGGCGCACCGTGCTGGAAGTCGGGTCCCCACGCGGTTTCGGTGTGCTTGGTGGCGTTGAAAATTTCCCACTCACCGGCAGTGCCGCGTGGCTCGAAATATGCCTCCGACATGGTGACCTCCGCATTTCTTGGACTTACCCCTCGGTAGCGCCCGGGGCACGGGCAGTCTAGTCACCAAACTTGGATTTCCCGGTCCCGCAGGCCAAGGCCGCTCCGCTAGGCTCGCCCCTATGGCCCGACAGTTCCAGTTTCTGAACACCCCCGAGGGGGAGGTCGTGGAGATCGCCGTACGCGGTCGCCAGATCACCACTCGTCCCATGATCAACTTCGGCACTGGGTATACCCGCGAAGAACGCCACGCTCTCGGGCTCAACGGCGTACTGCCGCCCGCGGTGACCCCGATCGAGACGCAGGAGAAGGTCGCCTACTCCCAGTATCAGAAGCAGCCGGACAACCTGTCCCGTTACACCTTCCTGATGTCCCTGCAGGACCGCAACGAGGTCCTGTTCTACCGAGTCCTGGCCGAACATCTCGACGAGATGCTCCCGATCATCTACACCCCGACCATCGGGCAGGCGATCCAGGAGTTCAGCAGCTGGTTCAACGTGCCCCGCGGCGCCTTCTGCTCCATCGACGACATCGACAACCTGGACGAGGCGCTGCGCAGCTCCAACCAGGGCCCCGATGACATCGACCTGATCGTGGTCACCGACTCCGAGGGCATCCTGGGCATCGGCGACCAGGGTGTCGGCGGCATCCGGATCGCGGTCGGCAAGCTGTCGGTCTACACCGCCGCCGCGGGGATCCATCCGCTGCGGGTGCTGCCGGTGGTGCTCGACGTGGGCACCGACAACCTGTCGCTGCTGCATGATCCGACCTACCTGGGGGCCCGGCATGCGCGGGTACGCGGGGAGCGCTACGACGAGTTCGTGGCGGCGTTCGTGGAATCCGCGACCCGGCTCTACCCGAAGGCGATGCTGCACTGGGAGGACTTCGGCGCCTCCAACGCGCACCGGATCCTGGAGACCTACCGGGACCAGCACTGCACCTTCAACGACGACATCCAGGGCACCGCCGCCGTGGTCGCCGCCGCCGTCCTCTCCGCGGTTCGCGCGAACGGGGAACGCCTCAGCGATCAGCGGGTGATCATCCACGGCGCCGGCACCGCCGGGGTCGGCATCGCCGACCTGCTGCGGGAGGAGATGGTCCGCGAGGGCACCGATCCGGCCGAGGCGTACCGCAAGTTCTGGGGCATGGGCAGCCGCGGCCTGATCCACACCGGCGGCAAGATGCGCCCGTTCCAGGAGCCGTACGCCCGCCCCGCCGAGGAACTGCGCGACTGGCAGGTCGCGGTGCCGGGTGAATACCGCCTGCTGGACGTGGTGCAGAACGTCCGGCCGACCATCCTGATCGGCACCTCGGCCCAGCCGGGTTCGTTCACCGAACAGGTGGTCCGGGAGATGGCCGCGCACACCGAGCGCCCGATCATCCTGCCGCTGTCGAACCCGACCAGTCTCGCGGAGGCCAATCCGACCGACCTGCTCGAGTGGACCGACGGCCGGGCCCGGATCGCGACCGGTTCGCCGTTCCCGAAGGTGGAGTACAACGGGGTCACCCACACCATCGCGCAGGCGAACAACGCCCTGGTCTTCCCCGGCCTCGGGCTGGGTGTGATCGCCTGCCGGGCGACCCGGATCAACGACGAGATGATCGCCGCCGCGGCACGAGTGGTGGCCGAGAACACCGATGCCTCGAAGCCGGGCTCCGGCCTGCTGCCGAGCATGGATACCGTCCGGGCGGTTTCGGCGATGGTCGCGGTCGCGGTGGTCGAGGCCGCAGAGAAGACCGGGGTCGCCACGGTGCACCTGGCGAACCCGATCCAGGACGTGTTCCAGTTGATGTGGAACCCGGTCTACCCGAAGGTGAAGGCCGTGGTGAACGAGTTCACCCCGAAGCCCAAGAACCCCAACTGATCGACATCCACCTGATCGACAGCGCACCTGATCGACAGCACACCGGCCGGCCCCGAACGGGGCCGGCCGGTGGCGTTGCGAGCAGGTGCGGGCCGGGGTCAGCCCAGATCCGGCCGGACCTGCGGAATCGGCAGCAGCGTCTTTCCGGTCGGACCGATCTGGATCTCGGTGTCGAGCTGCTGGCACACGCCGCAGTCGAAACAGGGCGTCCAGCGGCAGTCGTCGACCTCGATCTCATCGAGGGCGTCCTGCCAGTCCTCCCACAGCCACTCCCGGTCCAGTCCGGAGTCGAGGTGGTCCCAGGGCAGCACCTCGTCGTAGTCGCGCTCGCGGGTGGTGTACCAGTCGGTGTCGATCCCGAATTCGGCCAGTTCCCGGGTCGCGCAGGTGATCCAGCGGTCGAAGGAGAAGTGCTCGGACCAGCCGTCGAAGCGGCCGCCGTCGCGCCAGACCGCCTCGATCACCCGGCCGACCCGGCGATCGCCCCGGGACAGCAGGCCCTCGATCAGGCCCGGTTTGCCGTCGTGGTAGCGGAAGCCGATCGCCCGGGCGTACTTCTTGTCCGCGCGGATCGCGTCCTTCAACTTCTGCAGCCGGGCGTCGGTGGTCTCCACATCGAGCTGGCCGGCCCACTGGAACGGGGTGTGCGGCTTGGGCACGAAGCCGCCGATCGACACGGTGCAGCGGATGTCGCGGGTCCCGGTCTCGGCGCGGCCGGTGTCGATGACCCGCTTGGCCAGATCGGCGATCGCCAGCACGTCCTCGTCGGTCTCGGTCGGCAGGCCGCACATGAAGTACAGCTTCACCTGCCGCCAGCCCGATTTGTACGCCGTGGCGACGGTCCGGATCAGGTCGTCCTCGTCGACGGTCTTGTTGATCACCCGGCGCATCCGCTCCGACCCGCCCTCGGGCGCGAACGTCAACCCGCTGCGCCGCCCGTTGCGGGACAGCTCATTGGCCAGGTCGATGTTGAACGCATCCACCCGGGTACTGGGCAGCGACAGTGAGACGAACTCGTCCTCGTAGCGGTCGGCGAGCTGCTTGGCGACCTCCCCGATCTCGGTGTGATCGGCACTGGACAGACTGAGCAGGCCGACCTCCTCCAGGCCGGTGGCGCGCAGGCCCTGCTCGACCATGGACCCGATCGTCTCGATCGACCGCTCCCGCACCGGGCGGGTGATCATCCCGGCCTGGCAGAACCGGCAGCCCCGGGTGCAGCCGCGGAAGATCTCCACCGAGTACCGCTCGTGCACCGTCTCGGCCAGCGGCACCAACGGCTGCTTCGGGTAGGGCCAGGCGTTCAGATCCATCAGCGTGTGCTTGGTGACCCGGAACGGTACGCCGGAGCGATTCGGCGCGACCCGGCGGATCCGGCCGTCCTCGAGGTAGTCCACGTCGTAGAACCGCGGCACATAGACCCCACCGGTCGCCGCCAGCCGCAGCAGCACCTCGTCGCGGCCGCCCGGGCGTCCCTCGGCCTTCCACTCGCGGACGATGTCGGCGATCCGCAGTGAGGCCTCCTCGCCGTCACCGAGCACCGCGGCATCGATGAAGTCGGCCAGCGGCTCGGGGTTGAACGCGGCGTGTCCGCCGACCAGCACGATCGGATGCTCCTCGGTCCGCTCGGCGCTGTGCAGCGGAATCCCGGCCAGATCGAGCGCGTTCAGCAGGTTGGTGTAGCCGAGTTCGGTCGACAGGGAGAAGCCGAGCAGGTCGAAGGCGCCGACCGGGCGATGGGTCTCCAGGGTGAACTGGGGGATGCCGTGTTCACGCAGTTTGGCCTCGAGGTCGGGCCACACGGCGTACGAGCGCTCGGCCAGGATCCAGTCGATCTCGTTGAGCACCTCGTACAGGATCGCCACGCCCTGATTGGGCTGGCCGATCTCGTACGCGTCGGGGTACATCAGGCACCAGCGGACCTGGACGGCGTCCCAGTCCTTCACCACGGCGTTCTGCTCACCGCCGATGTACTGCACGGGCTTGCTCACCTCGGACAGCAGCGGTTCCAGGCGCGGGAACAGGGATTCAACAGCGTGGGTCGTCATAGGGGACCAAGCCTACGACGTCTCCCCCGAAACGGGTACGCCCGCGGCGCTCAGCCGGCGAGTTCGGGGAACCAGATCGGGATCTCCCGCTCGGCGGATTCGGCCGAGTCGGAGCCGTGGACCAGGTTCTCCCGGTTCGACAGCGACCAGTCCCCGCGGATGGTGCCGGGCGCGGCGACCCGGCCGTCGGTCTTGCCGTTGAGCAGGCGGACCGCCTCGATCGCCGAGTCCCCGGTGAAGATCGCCGCGATCACCGGACCGGAGGTGATGAACTCCCGCAGGGCCGGGTAGAAGTCCCGCTCCAGGTGTTCGGCGTAATGGGTATCGGCCAGTTCACCGGTGGGGGTCACCAGCTTCAGCGCGGCCAGCTCCAGGCCCTTGGCTTCGTAGCGGCTCAGCACCTGTCCGGCGAGACCTCGGCGGACGGCATCGGGCTTGATCAGGACCAGGGTGCGCTCAGTCATGGCCCACACTGTATCGGCTTCCGCGACCGCTCCCGGCCACGCGGAGAGCGCCGGCTCAGTGCGCGGTTCCCTGGCCGGCGCGGCGCTGGTCCAACCGGCGGCCGAGGACGAAGGAGATCACCCACAGTGCGGCGAACATCACACCCATGATGATCATCCCGTAGGTGAGGAAGCCCAACAGCAGGACCCCGATCTGGGTGATCCAGCCCAGCAGGTAGTGATCCTTGCGCAGCCGGCCGGCCGCGACCAGCGCGAGCAGTGCGACCACTCCGCCGGCGACGCCGGCGACCGGCGCCGAGACGTGGGCGACCATAATCATCACCGGGATCGCCAGCCCCACCACCAGCACCTCGCTGAACAGGACCGTCGACAGCGGGGTACGCATCGGGTTCGCGGGCTCGAGATTGAGGTTCATCGCAGGTCTTCCTCGGTCGGTTCGTCGAAGCCGTCGGCGCCGAAGCTGGACACTCCGAAGGCGGTCAGGGGATCCGCCGGAGCGGGGTCGTCGTCGGGGTCGGGCTCGACCTCTTCGAACTGGCGCGGGCCGCCGCTGACCAGCAGGGCGCGGGCCTCTCCGGCCGCGATCACCGATCCGGTCACCAGGATGCCGGGCTGCCCGTCCGGCACCAGGTCGGCGAGCATCGAGGCGACCTCGAGTGCGGTGCCCAGGCTCGGTTCGGTACGCACGCGCTGGACTCCGAAGATGCCGGTGGCGATGTCGGCGAGATCCTCGGCCGGCAGCGCCCGCGAGGTGGAGGAGACCTGCGTACACACCACCTGGGACATCACCGGCTCCCAGATCCGCAGCACCTCCTCGGCGTCCTTGTCGGCCATCATCGCCACCACCCCGATCAGCGGGGCGAAGCCGTACGCCTCCTCGACCGCCTCGGCGGCGGCCCGGGCGGCATGCGGGTTGTGGGCCCCGTCGAGCACGATCGACGGGTCGGTGCGGACCAGTTCGAGCCGGCCGGGCGCGGTGACCTCGGCGAATCCGTCCGCGATCACCTCCGCCGACAGCGGCTTGTTGCCCAGGAAGGCCTCGACCGCCGCCAGGGCGACGGCGGCATTGCGGGCCATGTGGGCCCCGTACACCGGCAGTGTCAGGTCCCCCAGCGGCCCGTCGGCGGTCTGCAGCCGGATCACCTGTCCGCCCACCCCGGGCTGGCGGTCGAGCAGCCCGAAGTCGCGGCCCTCCAGGCGTACATCCGCACCGACCTCGGCGGCCCGGGCCAGCAGCACCGCCGCGGCCTCGGGTTGCTGGCCGGCGAGCACCGCGTGGGAGCCGGGTTTGATGATGCCGGCCTTCTCCTTGGCGATGTCGGCGATGGTCGGACCGAGGATGTGCATGTGATCCAGGTCGATCGGCAACACCACCGCGACGGCGGCGTCGGCCACCGAGGTGGCGTCCCAGGTGCCCCCCAGGCCCACCTCGACGACGGCGACATCGACCGGGGCATCCGCGAAGGCCGCGTACGCCATCGCCGTGATCACCTCGAAGAACGTCATCGCGATGCCGTCGATGGCCATCTCGTCGACCATCTTCACGTACGGCTCGATATCGCTCCACAGTTCGGCGAAGCGCTGCTGGGAGATGTCCTGACCGTCGATGCTGATCCGCTCGGTGACATCGATCAGGTGCGGGGAGGAGAGCCGGCCGGTGCGCAGCCCGACCGAGCGGAGCAGGGACTCGATCATCGTCGCGGTCGAGCCCTTGCCGTTGGTGCCGGTGATCTGGATGACCGGGTAGGCGGTCTGCGGGTCTCCGAGCAGTTGCAGCAGCGCGCGCTCCCGCTCGAGGCCGGGGCCGATCCGGTGTTCGGGCCAGCGGGCAGTGAGGGCGGCGACGAGCTCAGCGTGGGACATTGTCATGGCCGGGCCAGTCTAGTGTGCCGCGGCCGTCCATCCAGTCGGCGGACGTGCTTCGGATTCGTCCGCTTCCGTAAGATGCCGCCATGACGACTGCGCCTGCTGCCGATTCCCGCGTGCCCGACAAGCCCAAACTCGAGGGCCTGGAGGACAAGTGGGCGACGAATTGGGCCGCCGACCGGACGTACGCGTTCGTCCGGCCGCAGTCGCGCGAGCAGGTCTTCTCGATCGACACTCCCCCGCCGACGGTGTCCGGGTCGTTGCACGTGGGGCACGTGTTCTCCTACACCCATGCCGACCTGGTCGCTCGCTATCAGCGGATGACCGGCAAGCAGGTGTTCTACCCGATGGGCTGGGACGACAACGGCCTGCCGACCGAGCGCCGGGTGCAGAACTACTTCGGGGTCCGGTGTGATCCGTCGATCCCCTACGACCCCGATTTCCAGCCGCCGGCCAAGCCGGACCCGAAGCGGCAGGTGCCGATCAGCCGCCGCAACTTCGTGGCGCTGTGCCTGGAGTTGACCGCGGTCGACGAGCAGGCCTTCGAGGATCTGTGGCGCCATGTCGGCCTGTCGGTCGACTGGGACCACCTGTACACCACGATCTCCCCGGACACCCAGGCGGTCACCCAGCGCGCATTTCTGCGGAACCGGGCCCGGGGCGAGGCGTACCTGTCCGAGGCGCCGACGATGTGGGACGTGACCTTCCAGACCGCGGTCGCCCAGGCCGAGCTGGAGGCTCGGGACTACCCGGGCTTCTACCACAAGCTGGCCTTCGCGCTGACCGAGCCGGTCGATGCCGGCGGCGCCGACGTGCCGTGGGCCGACGGGAACGTGGTCATCGAGACCACCCGTCCCGAACTGCTGGCCGCCTGTGGCGCCCTGATCGCGCACCCCGACGATGAGCGCTACCGGGCGCTGATCGGCAAGACCGTCACCACGCCGGTGTTCGGGGTCGAGGTGCCCGTGCTGGCCCACCCGAACGCCGAGATGGACAAGGGCTCGGGGATCGCCATGTGCTGTACCTTCGGCGACCTCACCGACGTCACCTGGTGGCGCGAGCTGCAGTTGCCGATGCGGACGATCATCCAGCGCAACGGCCGGATCGTGCAGGACACCCCGGACTGGATTCCGAACGCCGCCGCCTTCACCGAGATCGCCGGCAAGACGACCTTCTCCGCCCGGGAGACGATGGTCGAACTGCTCCGCGACGCCGGCGCCCTGCTGGCCGAACCGGAGGCCACCCAGCGCAAGGCGAACTTCTACGAAAAGGGCGACAAGCCGCTGGAGATCATCTCGACCCGGCAGTGGTACATCGCCAACGGGGGCCGCGACGACGCCCTGAAGCAGAAGCTGCTCGAGCGCGGCGATGAGATCGCCTTCGTGCCCGAGCACATGAAGTACCGCTACAAGAACTGGGTCGAGGGCCTCAACGGGGACTGGCTGATCTCGCGCCAGCGCTTCTTCGGCGTGCCCTTCCCGGTCTGGTACACCCTGGACGCCGACGGGGAGCCGGACTACCAGAATCCGATCTTCGCCGCCGAGGAGTCGCTGCCGGTCGACCCGTCCAGCGATGTCCCGCCGGGGTACGCCGAGGCGCAGCGCGGGGTGCCCGGCGGCTTCATCGGCGACCCGGACGTGATGGACACCTGGGCGACCTCCTCGCTCACTCCGGAAATCGTGACCGGCTGGGGCCGTGACGAGGAGCTGTTCAGCCTGACCTTCCCGATGGATCTGGCGCCCCAGGCCCACGACATCATCCGGACCTGGCTGTTCTCCCGGGTGGTGCGCTCGCACTTCGAGTTCGACCGGGTGCCCTGGAAGCGGGCCACGATCTCCGGCTTCGTGGTCGATCCCGACCGCAAGAAGATGTCGAAGTCCAAGGGCAATGTGGTCGTGCCGACCGAGATCCTGGAGAAGTTCGGTGCCGACGCGGTGCGCTGGCGGGCGGCGATGGCCCGGCCGGGCACCGACTCCCCCTTCGACGAATCCCAGATGAAGGTCGGCCGCCGCCTGGCGATGAAGGTGCTGAACGCCTCGAAGTTCGTCCTCGGCATGGGAGCCCGCCCCGGCGCGGTGTCCAACCCGGCCGACGTGGCGCTGCTGGAGCGGCTGCACCTGGTCGTCGAGCAGGCCACCACCGCGTTCGAGGCCTACGACTACACCGCCGCGCTGGAGGCGACCGAGACCTTCTTCTGGTCCTTCTGCGATGACTACCTGGAGTTGGTGAAGGAGCGGGCGTACGGGGCGCAGGGCCCGGACGGGGCCCAGTCGGCGCAGGCCGCGCTGGCGACCACGCTGGACGTGGTGCTGCGGCTGTTCGCTCCGTTCCTGCCGTTCGTCACCGAGGAGGTGTGGTCGTGGTGGCAGGAGGGATCGATCCACCGGGCCCCGTGGCCGACCGTGGCCGACCTGCCGCAGGGGCCGGCGCTGCTGCTGGGTGAGGTGTCCCAGGCCCTGATCGGGATCCGGGGGGCGAAGTCGAATGCGAAGGCGTCGATGAAGACCGAGGTGGCCCGCGCCGAGTTCTCCGGACCGGCCGCGGCGCTGTCCCGGTTGCGCTCGATCGAGGCCGATCTGCGCGCGGTGGGCCGGATCACCGGTCAGGTCGAGTGGGCCGAATCCGAGAGTGAATCGATCGATGTGGCTGTGGAGTTGGTCACACAGGCTTAATCTGGAACGTGTCCTCCGACGTCGCCACCGAGAATTCATTGCGCTTCAGCGCGAGCGCTCCGCGCCGTCTCACGCTTGCGGAGCACGATCAGTTGACCGGGATCGCCGAGCGATTCAACCAGTCCGCCGCCGAGGAGAACCGGTTGGAGTTCGACGGCCCGGATGTGTTGCCACTGGGCGTACGCCTGGCCGGGTCGATCCATCTCCCGAACTCCTCCGAACACTGGAGTCAGGTGGTGGATCACTGGCTGGACGCCCTGGCCCAGATGCGGCTGGCCATTCCCGACCTGACCTGGGACGTCCAGCTCGGCCGGGTCCCGTATCGCTGGAGCGGGACGCACTGGCACTGGAAATAATCGGTACCGGCCGGTACCTTCCCCGCGCCTGTCCGTATCGTGTTGCCATTCCTCCGGAAGGGACACGACACCATGCAAGAACGCACTCTCGGCAGCCAGGGGCTGTCCGCCACGGCCATCGGGTACGGCTCCATGGGAATCTCGATCGCCTACGGCGACGCCGACCCGGCGGGTGGCACCGCGGCCATCCGGCGCGCCCACGAACTCGGGGTCACCATGTTCGACACCGCCGAGATGTACGGGTGGGGTGAGAACGAGCGCATCGTGGGCGCAGCGGTCAAGGACTTCCGCGACGAGATCGTGCTCGCGACGAAGTTCGGCTTCACGGCCCCGAACCTGGGCGTGGACAGCCGCCCCGAGCACATCCGAGAGGTCGTCGACAACAGTCTGCGCAATCTGCAGACCGACTGCATCGACCTGCTCTACCAGCACCGGGTCGACCCCGCCGTGCCGATCGAGGACGTCGCCGGGACGGTGCAGGAGCTCATCGACGCCGGGAAGGTGAAGTACTTCGGGATGAGCGAAGCCGGCGAGCAGACCATCCGGGCCGCCCATGCCGTCCAACCCGTCTCGGTGCTGCAGACCGAGTACTCCCTGTTCGAACGTGATGTCGAGCAGCTGTTTCCCACCCTGCGGGAACTGGGCATCGGCTTCGTGGCGTACTCCCCGCTGGGGCGCGGCTTCCTCACCGGACAGGCCCGGCCTGCCGATCAGTACGCCGCCAACGACATGCGCCATCGTGATCTGCGGTGGCAGCCCGGCAACTTCGAGAAGAATGTCGCGGCCACCGAACAGTTGGCCGAACTGGCCGGCACGAAGGACGCCACCGTGGCCCAGCTCGCCCTGGCCTGGGTGCTGGCCCAGGGCGAGGACATCATCGCCATCCCCGGTACGCGCAGCCCGGCGCGGGTCGAGGAGAACGTCGCTGCCGCGGACCTGGTCCTCACCGCCGACGACCTGGCCCGGATCGCCGAGATCCTGCCGACCGGGAGCTTCGGCGCCCGGTACGACGAGGGGCGCCTGCCGGTCTGGCGGTGAGGCGTCGGGTCAGGCGCTCTTGGAGCGCCGTTCGCGCTTGACCAGCTTGGACCGCGGGATCAGCTCGGGGTCCGCCCCGTCCCGGACGACGGAGCCGGTGACCACAACCTGACCGATCTCGTCCTCGCTGGGCACGTCGTACATGACGCTGAGCAGGGACTCCTCCAGGATCGCCCGCAGGCCGCGGGCGCCGGTCCCCCGGGCCAGGGCCATGTCGGCGACCGCTTCGATCGCGTCGTCGGTGAACTCCAGATCGACCCCGTCGAGTTCGAACAGCTTGCGGAACTGCTTGACCAGCGCGTTGCGCGGCTCGACCAGGATCCGCATCAGCGCATCGCGATCCAGCGGGGTCACCGTGGAGATCATCGGCAGACGGCCGATGAACTCGGGGATCAGGCCGTACTTGACCAGGTCCTCGGGCCGGACCAGGGACAGCGGATCGACCGACTCGACCTGGCGCGATTCCAGGTCGTTGTTGAACCCGATCGGACGCTTCCCGACCCGGGAATCGATGATGTGGTCCAGGCCGGCGAACGCGCCCCCGACGATGAACAGCACATTGGTCGTGTCGATCTGGATGAAGTCCTGATGCGGGTGCTTGCGCCCGCCCTGCGGCGGAACACTCGCGGTGGTGCCCTCGAGGATCTTCAACAGCGCCTGCTGTACGCCCTCCCCGGACACGTCACGGGTGATCGAGGGGTTCTCCGACTTGCGGGCCACCTTGTCGATCTCGTCGATGTAGATGATGCCGGTCTCGGCCTTCTTCACGTCGAAATCCGCGGCCTGGATCAGCTTGAGCAGGATGTTCTCGACGTCCTCACCGACGTAGCCGGCTTCGGTCAGCGCGGTGGCATCGGCCATGGCGAACGGCACGTTCAGCATCCGCGCGAGGGTCTGGGCCAGGTAGGTCTTGCCGCAGCCGGTCGGGCCGATCAGCAGGATGTTGGACTTGCCGAGTTCGACGTTGTCCTCGTCGGCGGCCCGACGGGCGGTCGGCTGAGACTGGGCCTGGACCCGCTTGTAGTGGTTGTAGACCGCCACCGACAGCGCCTTCTTGGCCGAATCCTGCCCGATCACGTACTGATCCAGGAACTCCCGGATCTGGCGCGGCTTGGGCAGTTCGTCGAGCAGGCCGACATCGGAGGTCTCGGAGAACTCTTCCTCGATGATCTCGTTGCACAGGTCGATGCACTCGTCGCAGATGTACACGTGCGGGCCGGCGATCAGTTTGCGGACCTGCTTCTGGGATTTACCACAGAACGAGCACTTCAGCAGGTCACCGGTCTCCCCGATGCGTGCCATTGGTGTTCCCCTTCACTGCTGTAATTCTCGTCTGCCCCGGACCCCGGGGGTCCTGGAGACCATTGTGCGCCCGGCGAAATCTGGGCTGTCCGCCACCCTAACCCGGGTCGGGTCAGGATCGGTTGACCCGGGCTGCGGTGGCGACACGATACCTCCCCGACGCGGGGCCGGGGAGGCATCTTCGATTCAGTTCTGCAGTTCCTTGAGGCTGGTGAGCACGTCGTCGACGATGCCGTACTCCTTCGCCTCGGCCGCAGTGAGGTACTTGTCGCGGTCGACATCCTTGCTGACCTGCTCGATGGTCTGCCCGGTCGCGTCGGCCAGCATCTGCTCCATCAGGGCCCGGATCCGCATGATCTCCTTGGCCTGGATCTCCAGGTCGGAGGACTGCCCGTAGGAGGGCTGGCCCATCGACGGCTGGTGGATCAGGATGGTGGAGTTCGGCAGCGCGAGCCGCTTGCCCTTCGCACCGGCGGCCAACAGCACCGCGGCCGCGGAGGCAGCCATGCCCAGGCAGATGGTCTGCACCTCCGGCTTGATGTAGTTCATCGTGTCGTAGATCGCCGTCATGGCCGAGAACGAACCGCCCGGAGAGTTGATGTACATGCTGATCTGACGATCGGAGTCCATCGACTGCAGGCAGAGCAGCTCGGCCATGATCGCGTTGGCCAACTCGTCGGTGACCGGGTCACCGAGGAAGATGATGCGATCCTCGAAGAGCTTCGCGTACGGGTCGATCCGGCGCAGGCCGTAGGAGGTGCGCTCCTCCCACTGCGGCAGGTAGTGCGCCGCCCGCGGGGCGGGCACGCCGGCCCGCATCATCTGCTCAGCGTTGAAGGCAGCCATGCTGTCGAAGTTCATATTCTGCATCCTCACTGATTCGGCGAATCGGTCTTGATCTGCGACGCCGACGTGTAGACGTGGTCGATGAAGCCGTACTCCAGCGCCTGCTCCGCGGTGAACCAACGGTCCCGATCGGAATCGGCGTTGATCTGCTCCACGGTCTGGCCGGTGTGCTGCGCGATCAGCCCGGCCATCACCTTCTTGATGTGCAGGGACTGCTCGGCCTGGATCCGGATGTCGGAGGCGGTGCCGCCCAGACCGCCGGAAGGCTGGTGCATCATGATCCGGCTGTGCGGCAGCGCGTAGCGCTTGCCCTTGGTGCCGGCGCTGAGCAGGAACTGCCCCATCGAGGCAGCCAGCCCCATGGCCACGGTCGCGACGTCGTTGGAGATCCACTCCATCGTGTCGAAGATGGCCATGCCCGAGTCGACCGAACCGCCCGGGGAGTTGATGTAGAGGTAGATGTCGCGCTGCGGGTCTTCGGCATTGAGCAGCAGCATCTGCGCGCAGATGGCGTTCGCGTTCTCGTCGGTGACCTCGGAGCCCAGGAAGATGATCCGGTTGGCCAGCAGCTGATGGTAGACGTTGTCGTTCAGACCGCCGACGCCCGGAGTCGCCGCGGCCCGGATCTCGGTACCAGGTGTGTTCACGACTCCGAACCTACCCGGCACCTCCGACAAAACCTGAGGGTTCCGGGCGTTGTTCGCTCACGGCGCACCCTGGGCCGTCCGCCCCACCCCTGGCCACCGGTCCGGCGTACGCTGCTCTAGGCTCCACCGTGACCAGGTGCAGCACACCCGACAGCATGGTCGGACGGATCGGCTTCGGGCCCGGCCGCTCGTGCGCACCCCCAGCAGGAGGAGCTGACCCCATGATTCGTATTGGCTACAAAGCCTCGGCCGAGCAGTTCGCCCCGCGCGAGCTCGCTGACTTCGCGGTCCGGGCCGAGGAACTCGGCTTCGACTCCGCGACGATCTCCGACCACTTCCAGCCCTGGCGGCATCAGGGCGGGCATGCGCCGAACTCGTTGATCTGGATGTCCCACGTCGGCGCGCGCACCGAACGGCTGATCCTGGGCACCTCGGTGCTCACCCCCACCTTCCGGTACAACCCGGCGGTGATCGCGCAGATGTTCGCCACCATGGGGTGCCTGTACCCGGGCCGGATCATGCTCGGGGTCGGTACCGGCGAAGCCCTGAACGAGATCGCGGTCGGGCTGACCGACTGGCCGGATTTCAAGGGCCGCTTCGCCCGGCTGCGGGAGTCGGTCCGGCTGATGCGCCGGCTGTGGACCGAGGATCGGGTCACCTTCGAGGGCGACTACTTCCGGACCGTCGACGCGAGCATCTACGACCGGCCCGACCAGCCGATCCCGGTCTACATCGCCGCCGGTGGCCCGACCGTGGCCAAGTACGCCGGTCGCCAGGGTGACGGGTTCATCTGCACCTCGGGCAAGGGGGTCGAGCTCTACCGCGACCAGCTGATGCCCGCCGTCCGCGAGGGCCTGGAGCTGAACGGACGCAGCGAGGACGCCATCGACAAGATGATCGAGATCAAGCTGTCCTACGACCCCGATCCGCAGCGGGCGCTGGAGAACTGCCGGTTCTGGGCGCCGTTGTCGCTGTCGAAGGAGCAGAAGCACGACATCACCGACCCCGAGGAGATGGAGGCCGCCGCCGACGCCCTGCCGATCGAGCAGGTCGCCAAGCGTTGGATCGTGGCGTCCACCCCCGAGGCCGCCATCGAGCAGATCAAGTTCTACACCGATCTGGGCTTCAACCACCTGGTCTTCCACGGCCCCGGCCACGATCAGGAGCGGTTCCTGTCGACCTTTGCCGAGCAGGTCGTCCCCGGAATCCGCGAACTGGGCTGACCCCGGGAAGCGACACGGTGGCCGACCCCCTCAGGGATCGGCCACCGTGTGTGTTCAGTGCCGGGTGGTCAGCGCCGAGTGTTCAGCGCCCGGTCGGTGCGTCGCCGGGGCTCACTTTGCTTCGTCGGTCTCCTCGGCGGCAGCCTCGTCGGTGGTGACCTCGGCGGCAGCAGCCTCCTCGGCGGCGTCCTCGTCGTCACCCTCGGCCTCGGCGTCGGCGAGTTCGGCCGGGTCGGCGTACGAACCGTCGGACTGCAGCTTCTCCAGGTCGATCTCGTTGCCGTCGGTGTCGACGACGGTGGCGGTCTCGACCACCAGCGCGAGCGCCTTGCCGCGACGGATCTCGGCCATCCACTCAGCCATGTGGTTGTGTTCCATCATGTGCTGGGCCTCCTGCTCCGGGCTGGTACCCGACTGCTGGGCCTTGCGCAGCAGGAGCTGGGTCAGGTCGTTCTGGTCGACCCCGACCTCGCGATCGTCGGCGACCGAGTCGAGCAGGATCTGCGCCTTCAGGGCGTCCTTGGCGCGGGCGTCGATGTCGGCCCAGAACTCCTCGGCGGTCTGCTCCTCCTCGTCGGACTGCTCGAGGTACTGGTCCAGGGTCAGCCCGGCCTGAGCCAGTTGCTGGGTGATCTGCTGGTGCCGCATTTCGATCTCGTTGGCCAGCAGCTTCTCCGGCACGTCGATGTCGATCTTGGCGATGATCTCCTCCAGGACCTTGTCCCGGGCGGTGGCGGCCTGCTCCAGCCGGGCCTGCCGCAGCAGGTTGTCGGCCAGGTCGGCGCGCATCTCCTCGACGGTCTCGAACTCCGAGACCATCTGGGCGAACTCGTCGTCCAGCTCGGGCAGGTCCTGCTCCTGGACCTTGGTGACGGTGACCTTGATGTCGGCACGCTCGCCGCGCAGCGAACCGCCGACCAGCTCGGAGTTGAACTCGGCCGACTCACCGGCGGACAGGCCGGTCACAGCCTCGTCCAGGCCGTCGATCATGCCGCCGGCGCCGAGCTTGTAGGAGATGTCCTTGGCGGTGGCCTCCTCCAGTTCCTCACCGTTCATCGACCCGACCAGGTCGACCACGATCACATCGCCCTCGGCGGCGGGGCGCTCGACCTCGCGGACCGAGGCGAACCGCTCCCGCAGGACCTTGATCTGCTCGTCGACGGCCTCATCGGAGACCTCGAGGGTGTCGACCTCGACCTTGACGTCGCTGAGGTCGGGCAGTTCGATGTCGGGGCGCACGTCCAGTTCGGCGGTGAACTCGACCAGTTGGTTGTCCTCCAGCTTGGTGACCTCGATCTCCGGCTCACCCAGCGGGTTGAGCTCGTTCTCGGTCACGGCCTTGCTGTAGAGCTCCGGCAGCGCATCGTTGATCGCCTGCTGCAGCACCATCTCGCGACCGAATCGCTGATCGATGACCAGCGGCGGCACCTTGCCGGCGCGGAAGCCGGGGATGTTCACCTGGCTGGCAATTTCCTTGTACGCCTTGTCGACACTGGGCTTGAGTTCCGCGAACGGCACCTCGATGGTGATCTTGGCCCGCGACGGGCTCAGCTTCTCAACAGTGCTAGGCAAGGTGGTCTCTCCCTTGGGGATTCTGGCCGACAGTCGGCCTACGGCATGTGGCGCCACGTTGACGCATACCGGCTGATTCTATCCACACCGGTTCACTGCGCATCAAGACCGACACCGCTCGGTACGCTGTCCCCGCATTTTTGGCCCGTACGCCTCCGCGCCGGGCCCACGGGAAGGGACTCAGATGCACTGGACACTCCACGGTGACGGCCGCAGTGCGGGCGCCGGCACCATCGTGCTGCCCGAGGAACGGCTGACCTGGCCGCGCACCATCGGGTTCGGGATGCAGCACGTGGTCGCCATGTTCGGGGCGACGTTCCTGGTCCCCATCCTGACCGGGTTCCCGCCGTCGACGACGCTGTTCTTCTCCGGCATCGGCACCATGCTGTTCCTGATCATCACGCAGAACCGGCTGCCGTCCTACCTGGGCTCCTCCTTCGCGTTCCTGGCTCCGATCGGGGCGGCGACCGCGCAGGGCGGGCCCGGTGCCGCGCTGGCCGGGGTGGTGCTCACCGGCGCGCTGTTGCTCCTGGTCGGGGTGATCGTTCACCTCACCGGATCGGGCTGGGTGGACAAGCTGATGCCGCCGGTGGTGGCCGGCGCGATCATCGCGCTGATCGGGTTCAACCTGGCTCCGGCGGCCAAGGCGAACTTCGAGAAGTCCCCGGTCACCGCGTTCGTCACCCTGCTGGCGGTGATCCTGACCGGGGTGATCTTCCGCGGCCTGATCGGTCGGCTGTCGATCGCGGTCGGCGTCCTGGTCGGCTACGTCTGTGCGGTGATCCGCGGTGAGGTCGACTTCTCCGCGGTCGGCGAGGCGGCCTGGATCGGGCTGCCCCAGTTCCATTTCCCCAGCTTCGACTCCGCCCACCTGCCGGTCTACCTGATGTTCCTGCCGGTGGTGCTGGCCCTGGTCGCGGAGAACGTCGGGCACGTGAAGGGGGTCGGACAGTTGACCGGCCGGGATCTGGGGCCGCTGACCGGGCGCGCGCTGATGGCCGACGGGGCCTCGACGATGCTGGCCGGGTCCTTCGGTGGCTCTCCCACCACCACCTATGGCGAGAACATCGGCGTGATGGCCGCCACCCGGGTGTTCTCCACCGCGGCGTACTGGGTCGCGGCGATCACCGCGGTGCTGCTGGGCCTGTGCCCGAAGATCGGTGCGGTGATCTTCACCATCCCGGCCGGGGTGCTGGGCGGGGTGACCACGGCCCTGTACGGCCTGATCGGGATCATCGGGGTGCGGATGTGGGTGGAGAACCGGGTCGACTTCGGTCGGCCCAAGAATCAGCTGACCGCGGCGGTCGCGCTGATCATGGGCATCGCCGACTTCACCATCCATCTGGGCAATCTCACCTTCGGCGGGATCATTCTCGGCACCGTGGCCGCGATCGCGACCTATCACCTGATGTCGTTCTGCGGCCGGGTCTTTCGGACCGATGTGACCGAGGAGCCGGTCGTGGCCGCCGGGGCTGAAAGGGACTGAGGCCAACGGCCAGTCCCGTCGCGGTGCCGGGTCAACCCGCGCAGCTTCCGCCAGCCAGCGACAGCTATGCCGACCCGAGCCCGTCCCGCGACAGAAAAATCCCCCAGTACGCTTTCCGCACCCGAACCGACCACACCGCGACACCAAGGCTCAACCCGCAGGCACTGCAACACCCGCGGGAGCCACCCGCTGTCGCCGAATCGCCCGGGCTATCGCACGAAGCCCCCGCACTGGCGTTCCTGTCGCGGGACGCTCCGGCGCCGACATCCCCCTGGCGGCCTCCCCCGTACGTGATCTCCGTCTCGGCGAGCCGTGCGCCGACATTCCATCGCGGGAACGCAGCGCCCGGGCGTCCTGCGACGGCTCCGAACATCCTGCGGCTGGAACCCTTTCCCGCACCTGCTGCAGCACCCGCGAGGACCCTTCTGCCGTCGCCGAATCGCTCGGGCTGTCGCACGAAGCCCCCGCGCTGACGTTCCTATCGCGGGAAGCCCCAGCTCCGAATTTCCTATCGCAGCAAGCCCCGACCCCGAACTTCCCATCGCGGGAAGCCCCTTGCCCGAGGAGCCGGTCCCACCTCAGCTGAAGCGCGCCTGCTCGATCCGCTCGATCGAGTCCAGCTTGTGCACCCGCTCGTCGTGCCCGATCTGGCGGAACAGGTCGGCCTGGGAGGCGTAGGTGCCGTAGACCGTGGTCAGGTCGGAGTCGTACGGGGTCGTCTCGAGGTGCGGATTCTCCGCGACGAAGCCCATGTACTCGTGCTCGGCGTGGTCCTCGAAGTCGGCGTTGAGCTTGTAGGACTCCTCGGGCTTGAGCACGAACAGCAACCAGGAGACCGCGTAGTAGACCAGCGCGATGGCCTGCGGGATCCAGAAGAAGTAGATCTTGTTCTCCTTCTTCCCCGACTCGGCGATCAGCTCCTCCAGGATCAGCAGGTGCCACTGCTCGTTGTCCTGCTGGTGGCGCGATTCGCGGACCCGCTCGGCGATCCGGCGCGCCAGCCCGGTCTTGTCGTACACGTGGGTGATCGCGATGTAGGCGACCTGCTCCCAGGCCTGGTACGGCACCCGGGCGACCAGTTCCAGGACCTTGAACTTCGACAGGGTGCGCTTCTTGCCGTAGAGCAGGTCGAAGGTGGTGAACAGGACCTTGGCCGGGAGCCCGTACGCGCGGCGCGGCGCAGCCAGGGTTTCTTCTTGAGCGGCACGCAGTTCCGCGGGGGCCAGTTTCGGCGGACCCTCCTGGAGCGCTACCGATGCAGGGGTGTTGTCGTCGTTGTTTCCACGCACGGCGGTGACCTCGTTGTGATCGTCGGCTGGGACCTGATTCAGCTTTGTCGATCGGTACGCCGGTGTCAACGGTCGATCGGCCCGGCCGCGATCCGCCGGCCCAACTCGACCAGGTCGGCCCCACCCAGGCCGGGCCACCCGTGTACTGCGGCGGCCTGCTCGGCAGGGATGGCGGCGACGCCGTAGCAGGCGCCGAGCAGTCCTCCGGCAATCGCGGCGACGGTGTCGGTGTCGTGCCCAATGGCGACCGCGGTCTGCAGGGCTGCCTCGACGTGCGCGGTTCCGCTCTCGTGGCGGGTGGCATGGATCGCCGACCATGCCGCCTGCAGGGCGTGCACGGTGAACCCGTTCGGGTTGAAGCTCTCCGGCGGCCGGGACTGGGCCTGGTCCAGCAGGTCGTGCCAGTCGTTGCGCCGATCCGCGGCGAGCAGGTCGAGTCCGGCGCGGACATCCAGCGTCTCCTCCATCACGGCCAACCGCACCGCCTCCGACCACAACACACTGGATTCCACGCACAGGTGGTGAGCATGGGTGAGCGCCGCGATCTGCGCGCTTGCCTCGGCGGTGCGCACCCGATCGTCGGGGGCGATGAGCCCGACCACCGCGGTCCGCATCAGCGCACCGTTGCCGGCCTGGTCGGCGGCCGCCGCCTGGGTCGCGGCCCGGTGCATCGCCGCGAGCAGGTCCCACTGGTGCCGGGCACTGCTCAGCACGCTGCGGGTGAGATTTCCGACATCGGTGGCGCCGTCGTCCAACCAGCCCAGGAAGGCTTCGGCGATGGCCCGCAGCGTCGGCTCGCCGTGGAATCCGCCGGTCAGTTCGCGGGCGACGCACACGGCCATCTGGGTGTCGTCGGACCACTCGCCCGGCGCGTACGGGCCCAGGCCGCCACCGATCATCCGGGCCTGGCCAACGGGGATCCGCGGTGCAAATTCGTACGGTACGCCCAGCGCATCACCGACGGCCTGCCCCAGCAGGACACCCCCGGCCCGGTCCAGTTGAGCCTGCGACAGCGTCATCGTTGCCTCCCACCTGTTGCCCCGGCCCCCAGCCTAGGGCCCCCGCGTACCAACGGGGACCCCTCCTAGGCTGGGCGCGGAAGCAACCGAAGGAGAGAACCGTGTCCGACCCCCGGCCCGAACAGCCCACCAGCAAGCGCTTCACCGCCTCCGACGGGGTGGAGATCGAGTACTACGACCTGGGCACGGGCCCGGCGCTGCTCAACCCGCACCCCTACGGCGGCTCGGCGACCAACCAACTGCCGCTGCTGGCCGGGCTGAGCGATCGCTTCCGCTGTGTCACCTTCAGCCAGCGCGGCTGGGGCGAAACCCCGCTGGCCGGCGCGATCTCGCTGGACCGGTCGGCGCAGGACGCGCACGAGCTGCTGGAGTTCCTCGGCATCGACGACGCCTACTTCGTCGGCCTGTCGATGGGCGCGTCGGTGATGTTCGCGTACGTGGCGCGGTACGGGACGCAGTTCATGAACCGGGCCTTCATCATGGACATGACCCCGTCGCTGGTGAACCGGGACGACTTCGTTGGCGGGCTGTACCAGGGGTGGTACTCCCCCGAGCGGTACGCGGCGGATCTGGCCCTGCAGGAGACCGACCTGCCGACGTTCCTGCGCTACTTCTACGAGCAGGCGCTGTTCCCGCACACCCGCGACCAGGTGCGCACGTTCGTCGCGGACCCGCAGTTCGACGGCCCGCTCGAGGCGGCCGCGGCCCTGACCGGAGTGACGGCCGCGGAGATGTACGCCGGCGCCCCGAATGACCCGGCGACGCTGCGCGCGTACTGGCGGGCGATGGGGGAAGCGGACTTCCGTGCCGATCTGGCCCGGTTCGATGTGCCGACGTTCCTGTACTACGCCCAGCCCGGATCGATCTATGACCAGCGGACCGCCGAGTTCGTCCGTGACCAGATCCCGGGGTCGGAGTTGGCGTACTCCCCCGACAGCACGCACATGAGTTTCCTGGCGCAGAACCTGGCCGAGCAGGTCGCGCTGATCCGGGAGTTCGCCGACCCTGCGTGAGCCCCGCCGCCGATCCGTGGTCGGCGACTCAGGCCTGTAGGTTCACGGTGTGGTCGAGCACGCCCCAACCGACCTCGAACTTGGCCAGACCGAGCGTCCGGCTGTCGGTGCTGCCGGTGTTCCAGCACCAGTCGAAGGCCCGCGAGGGAAGCGGGGTGTAGAACGGTCCGCCCCACGATCGGGTGCGACGTTCGTTCTCGGCGAAGAAGAAGTACTTCCCGTCGCCGGCCCACCCGGAGAACACCTTCACGGTGCCGTTGGGGCCGATCCGATACCAGCCCTTCTTCGACCACTGCACGGCTCCGCAGCCGGGGCTGTAATAGGCGTAGG
Source organism: Granulicoccus phenolivorans DSM 17626 = NBRC 107789 = JCM 15570 (assembly GCF_000423085.1). GTDB lineage: Bacteria > Actinomycetota > Actinomycetes > Propionibacteriales > Propionibacteriaceae > Granulicoccus > Granulicoccus phenolivorans. The sequence continues at coordinate 77,524 of NZ_AUHH01000008.1, forward strand.
CAACGAAGACGGTGTCGCCCGTGGCGTTGCGAAAATAGAGTCCCATCACTTGCTCGCATCCGGGAAGGTGGTCGGCGGGTCGGCCGGCAACTGGGTGGAGGCCTCGCCGACCGGGCGCGCGTCGGCGCGGACGTCGGTCTGAGTGGCCGTGAAATCGGTGGGGAGATCCACCGGCGTGGCCTCCGGCGCGTCAGCATCGCGGGTAACCGGTGCGGAGGCGTCGTGGGCCAGCAACTGGTCCAGGGGGAGCGGCGACGGAGCATCGTCGGCCGCCGGCATCGCCGGGGTCAACGACGGTGCCGCCGGGGCCTCGTCGGCGCCGCCGGACCCCGCCGCTGCGAGTCGGTCGAGGGGCATCGGTGCGGGAGCTTCCGCGGAGCCGTACGGCGACATGTCTGGAGCGGACATGGTGTGACCTTTCAGAGGTAGGCCTGGGTGATGTTCTTGGCCGCGTCGAGCACGACGAAGGCCTGTTTCCCGTTGGCGCGGGCCAACGAGAGCAGCAGATGCACATTGGTGACCCCGTCGGCGGCGTTCGGCAGGATCTTGTGCCAGGCGTTGTCGGAGGCAAGGTGGGCCCATGCGTTCTGGGCGTGGTGGGTGGTGAAGACCTGGTTGACCTGGGTCCACATGGGTCGTCCTTCGTCAGTTGGGTGGGGATCAGAGATAGGCCTGGAACACCGTGGCCGGATCGGCCCGGACGGTGACCTTGAGGTTTCGCGCCTTCGCCAGAGCGAACGTGGTCAGCATGTTGGTGACGCCATCGGCGGCACCGGTCTGGATCTTGCGCCAGCCCAGCCCGGACAGGCTGACCCAACCGTTCTGCGCATGGTGGGTGGCGAAGACCATGTCGACACCGAGGTTGGCGTACGTCTGGGCCCCGGTGGCCCGGGTCCGCACGGTCATGCTCGCGCCGACCGCGGAGATCTGGTCGATGTCGAGGCCGGAGGTACTCGCGTCCCACCAGGCGCTGTTGGGCGCGGTTCCCGGCCCGAATGCTGCCGCGGCGCCGCCGTACAGGTCCTCGGCGTCACCTCGATTGACGCGGCGTTCGAGGTCGAACCGGTTGTCGGCCTGCTCCAGCGAGCATTCGTAGTGCTGCGCCGGTGTCATCTGTTCGAAGCTGTTGTTGCCCTTGACATCGCAGTGCCAAATGGCGATGCCGGCGTCCGGTAGCGATGCGTCGCGACCGGTCTGCTGGCGGTTCTCCAGGATGAAGTACTCCTGGGCATTGCGGGCGTGCAGCGCGAAATCGTTCTTGCCCGACTCCAGCGTGGCGGTCATCCCGCTGGTGAGCGTCGTCACCCGGGAGGCCCAGCCGGCGGCATGCTTCAGGTACGCCTCGACCTGGGTGGGGTTCTTGTCCGATCCGCCGAAGCACATCAGCGAGTAGTCTCCGATGCCGTTGCCGACATTGACCGCGTCGTAGTCGTACAGATCGGGGAAGTCACAGATCATGTGACCGTTCTCGTGACAGAACGTGCGCAACGTCAGTTGGTTGCCGAGGTCGGTGATCTGATAGTCGGAGAATCTGCGCCCGCCGGGCACCGCGTAGGAGGTGGCCAGCGACCAGGAGTGCGGCCACAACCCCTGGGACCAGGCGTTGGAGCGCACCCCGGCGTAGAAGACGCTCAGCGCCCGGATGAAGCCGGCGTAATCGGCGGTCAGAGCGGAGAAGTCGAACCCTCCCGCGACCAGTGAATCCAGTGCCTCTCGGATCAGTTCCTGCGCCCGGGTCCCGTAGGCCACCGCTGGATCGGTGTAATAGGTGCGCGGATGCTTGGCCCGATAGTACGCCGCCACATGATTCTTGTAGCGCAATTTACCGTCGGAAACGTCGCGGTAATAATCGAAAGCGGAGCCATTGTTCCCGAACCCGGAATAGCCTGGCTTGTTGCAGAAATCATCCACTTCCTGGCGCGAGATGGTTGCCGGAAAATCGGAAAAATCGACCAGCAGGACCAGGCCCAGATAGTCGCCGGTGGTGGTGGCCGGCGGCGGTGCGGCCCCGGGCCCCTCGGTCGCTTCGGGGCCTGCCGAGGGCAGTCCCGCGGGCGGTCGGGCGATTCGTCGTTCCAGGTTCTCGGCGCGCCGCTGCATCCAGCGCGGGACGGGACCGAGGGCGTCCTGGGCCGCTTCGGCGCTGCGCATACTGGCTGCCCGGGTGATTCGAGCGTGTCTGGGCAGGCCGAGGGTCTGCGGATCTGCCGCCCCGACCCGGACTCCGCTGGGGACCAGGGACTCGCCGTCCTCGGCCAGCCGGGCGTATTCGTAGTAGCCGTCTGCGGCTTGGGTGACGGTAAAACCATCAAGGGTTTCGAACACCGCCACAAATTGGTTCCCCCATCCCCGGAGCATCAGTTCCGAACTGTCCGGATTCAGGATGGTGAATATTTCGCCCTCGAATGGAGTGGGCACGATGGCCTCCCGGGATGGACTGGATAATTACCAGTATTCGGATCCGGGGAGCCCGATCAAGTCATCATTTCAAGGGATATTTACCGGGGCTTTCGGGCGTTGGCCGGTGCACCGGTACGCGTGGCACCGGGCAAATACGGAGACAGCACGGGCCCCGCCCGGGCGTTCATCCGCGGAGGGACAACGAAAAACAGTGGTCGGGGCGACAGGACTCGAACCTGCGGTCTCCTGCTCCCAAAGCAGGCGCGCTAGCCACTACGCTACGCCCCGGTGACCCGCCCGAGTGTACACGGGACGGGGCACCGGGGCGCCACGGGTGGTCAGTGATGGGTTACTTGGTGCCCATCGGCATGTAGTCGGCGTAGAACACAATCCGGGAGTCCCAGTCGTCCTTGGGCTGGTTGTAGTCCCAGCAGATCAGGATGGCCAGCTGCGGCTTGCCGTTCGGGTTGTGCCACACGTCGGAGTTCTCGTCGTAGGAGGCGACCCAGATCTTGGTGTTGCCGGAGTACTTGTAGCAGACCTGCTTGCCGGAATCGTCGGTGATCCGGAAGACGTCGCCGGACTTGAGCGCGCCGGGGGCGTACATCCGGTTGCCGAGGGCATTCGAACCGTTCTTCGGGGAGAAGGTGTGGATCGTCATCATGACGTTGCCCTGCTTGGAGCCGACATCGGGGCTGCGGTTGTACCAGCCGGTCTGCTCACCGCCGGTGGGCGCCTTCGGCGTACCGTCCGGCTCCTCCCCCAGGCTCTGGACCTCGCTCTTCTCCTTCATGGAGTCGATGTACATCGTGGAGGGGTCCGTCAACGGCTGGTCGGTGGTGGTGCAGGTGTCCCCGGGGGTAGCGGTGCTCGCCGCACTGGGGTCCTGGGACGCCGGCGCCACGGTCGACTCCCCACCGGAAGATTCCTCGGGCTGGCTGGTCTGTCCATTGACCCGGAGCGGTTCCCCCGCGGACGTACCACCTTGCGTACGCGTGGCCGACACCCCGACCACGATCAGCACCACCAGCACGATCACACCCACGGCGATCAGTGCCGCCGGGAGCCAGCGACTCTTGGTTACCTTCGACATCTGCCCTCCACGTTCACGGCCGAACCCGTGCGGAGCCTAACCCGCGCCCGGGCCAGTCCCAAACGGGCGCGCGGTGGGACGCAGATGCGTCGAAGAGGATTCCCCGCTACCATTGCGGGGCAACGCGGATGTAGCTCAATGGTAGAGCCTCAGTCTTCCAAACTGATTACGCGGGTTCGATTCCCGTCATCCGCTCCAATAAAACCCCTGGTCAGGGCCGGGTACGAGCGTATCCACCGGATCCGACAGGATCGGCGCGCGTGCGCGTGGCACCTCACGGTTGCACATTGGGACGAAGATCGAGCACGCCTCCATCTCGATGTCTGGCACACGCCGCCCCTCTCGCCACGCAGCCAACTAATCTCCCGCACCGGGTTCTCTCGCACCTGGCCGGTCTTCATCGCATGCCGGCAGACCCGGGACAAGCCGTTGAGCGAGCCCGACGCCACCGATGAGGTCTTCTTACGCCCGGGTGTAGCCGGCACGGATGCCGTCGACCAGAGAACGGCCGGCGCTGCCCAGGAGCGTCGCGTCGTTGCTGACCAGAATGAAGGCGTAGCCCGCGTCGTGGAGTTGCGCCGCCCTTTCGGGTTCGGCCCCGACTGCGATGCCGCATGGGATTCCGCGCGTTCGACAGTCCGCGACCACAGCGCTGATCCGTGGGGCAACATCGGGGTGATCGATGGGCTTGCCCATCGAGATGGACAGATCAGCGGGCCCGATGAACAGCGCATCCAGACCGTCCGGTCCGATCAGGTCGGCTGCGTTCGCCAGGGCCGTTTCGCTCTCGATCTGCCCGACGACTGCGGGAGGTTGTCGGGGTGTGAAGTAGTCGGACGGGTCGAGGAGGCCCCACCCGCCTGCTCTACTGGTGGATCCGGCGCCGCGGACACCGCGGGGTTCGAACTGTGCACTGGCCTTCAGCGACTGTGCCTGCGTGGGGGTATCGACGTGTGGGGCGACGATTCCGGCTGCACCGGCGTCCAGACAGCGACCGACCCAGGCGGGGGTGTGGTCCGGGATACGGACGAGTGCCGGCAGGTCGAGCGCCTTCGCGGCAGCGAGGTGTCCGGCGACTGTCTGGATGCTCAGCGGCGAGTGCTCCATGTCGATAACGATGAAGTCGAACCCGGCAAGGTGGAGCAGTTCGATGCTTTCGACCGCAGGCAGTTTGACGAAGGTTCCGATCGTCGGCCCGGGCCCCTGGGTGACGTCGAGAAAGCTGCTCATCGGTTGCTCTCCTCGCTCGTGCTTGCGGGGGCCGGGTAGTCCTCGGCATTGAGCACCCACCCGGGTTGCTGGGAGAAGTCAACCCGAGGAGGTGAAAAGATGTCGATCAACTGGTTGCGTCCGGGCCCGATCGCCACGCTGGTGTGGATGGTCGGCGGCGGGATGACCGCCAGAGATGGCGAACCGACCCGGTCGTGCCTGTCTTCGCGCCACTGGCTCTGCCGAGGCGTCCAGCTCGTGCGGACGTGGTGGATCCAGTCCCCGGCAAGCGCCAGGGAGCCCTGTTCAAAGTCGTCGTGGTGGTGCGGCGAGAGATTCTCGGTGTCCCGCGGCCCTTCCTGCGGCTCCATGAAATTCACCATGAAGGCCGACGTCCGGTAGATGCGGCCGAAGCGTTGGGGGTTCTTCGCCACTCGGTCCACGAGGTAGATCCGCAGCCGGTGACCGTCGACAGGGTCGGGCCAGGGAACCAACGGAGCCACCCGCGGGTGCGGCGTGGCGTAGGAGGCGGAGTTACTTGCTCGTGCCACCACGTCGGAGGTGCGGACGTCGAAGAGTCGCACGACCTCGGTGTCGGACTGGGCGGTGACGGTGCTCGCGCCGGGCGGTACGACGATCAGCGCCCGCTCGGTGACGTGCTCGGAGGTGGCGATTCCGTCTTCCTGGGCCGTGACCAGGACATCTGGTGCGGAGTCGTTCAGGAGGATGACAAATTCCTCGTCCTGGTCCGAACCGCGGGTCAGGCTGTCGCCGGCCCTCAGCGAGGTCAGGGCGACGATGAAGTTCTGGCCCCGGAAGTACCAGGTCGGGCTCCCGGCAGGGCTGATTTCGTCGGGCTCCTCGGTGCTGAAATCTCTGACGGCCAGCTCAGCGACCTCGTTTTCCCGTTCGGTTGCATAGGTGTTCATGTTCGAGCGCGGGTCGGTCGGCGGTGTCATGCGGTGGCTCCTTGGTGCGCGGACGGAAATGGAGGGGTGTGATCCCGGGGCATGGGGGGATCAGACCTTGCTGGTCGCGGCGATGATCGTCCTGGGTGCGCGACGCATCGGATCGCCTTTCCGGCGTAGTGTCAGGAGTTGTCAGCCGACGTGGCTGCTGCCCTTCTGGTGGTGCTCGGCGTAGTGCTGGGCCAGCAGGTTGCGCCCATAGTCGTTGCCGTTGGGCTCGCGCACGATGGTGTGGACATGGAAGCGCTCCGGCTCGGTGTTGCCCAGGAAGATGCCGGGGTGGTTGTCGTACTCGATCAGTGCGACTGGTGAGTGGATGCGGTAGTAGAACGGGCTTGTGTCGCCGTGGCCACCGCGCCAGGCGAAGTAGGTGTCATCGAGATGGTGCTCGAACTGACGCATCCGCCGTGCGGCCTGCGGTGCCGGCAGTCGTCCCATGTAGACCTCGACAAGGCGGAGGAGTCGCTCTCGCTGTGGTTTGGTGAGTTCTGGTGCGGTGATCCCCTCGGGGGCCAGGACGAGATTGTCGGAGCCTGCGCCGCCGAGGTGGCGTCCGTTGAATGGTCCGGCCAGCTCGGGCGGGAGGTCCTTGGACAGCATCGATGTTCCGAGCAGGAAACGGGATTCCTGATCGGTCGTCAGGACGCGACGGAGAGCAAGACCCAGATCGGTCTCGGCGGTCAGGGTTTCTGAGCCGGCGTATGGCCCGGTGGTCACCTTGGTGGGCTCCGCGCCGATGAAGGTGGGTGCCAGGACGGTGTGGGCACCGACGAACACGCAATGCAGTGCAACGTGGTGGCCCATCAGCTTCCATCCCCACGCGTCCTCTCCTGGGTGACCGAAGATGGTGAACCAGTAGTTGAATTCGGTGAGGGTGTCGCGGTAGTCATCAATGATGTCGCCGAGCGCCGCGTTGAGCTTCATTGCTTCGCGGACCGTACGGTATCCCTCGGGGCTGAGGCTGACCTGCATCACCTTCAGCGCACTTTCGCGGACCTCGGCGTCCAGTCCGCCCAGTCTGGCGCCGGTCGGCACCCAGGACGGGAAGGCGTTGGTCCAGAGGCGCCATTGGGCCGAGTCCATCGGGAGATTGCCCATGTGCCGGTGCGAGGGCGGGAGGAGCTCGAGATAGGTTCGCGCCGCGGCGATTGCCTCACTCAGGTCCTGTGTTGTCGGGTCGAACTCGTACAGTCCCGGTTTCGGGGTTCCGTCGGTGGTGACGCCGACGAACGGGTCGGTGTAGTGCCGCAACCCGGCGGTGAGGGCGGCCTCGGCCTCCGGCGGCATGAATGTCGGGTGGAGGTAGCCCTCCGCGACGGGGTGGATGCCCTTGGCCGGGGGAAGGGGGAAGTCGTAGGTGTGGGGGTGGCTGTGCGGCGGTTGCTCGGTCACTGGTTGCCCTCTCGTTGTGGTGGCGTCGCGCTCGTGCTGTAGGGCACGGTGAACTCGGCGTCGGGGGAAACGAAGATGTTGGTGATACGGCGGCGGCTGATCAGCCATCGACCGTCGACGAACTGGAATTCGTCGCGAACGTCACTGACGGTCAGTGGCGCAGTCAGCGGCATCGGAGGTTGGCCGTCGGCGGCATACAGGATGAAATTCGACACCGCGATAGCCTGGTGCGCGTCGGCCTCGACGACGTGCAGGTTCGTGGTGATGTGCCGCGAACATCGGGTGCCGCTGGCAGCCCGACGCGCGTAGACAGCGTTGATCTCGGCTGTGCCATGAACTTCGGTGGTACCGAAGAACAACGAGCCGTTCGGCACGAAGTAGGACGACACCTGGGAACCGGTCCGATGGTCGATGTCGAACCAGATCGCGTTGACCGTGGCGAGCAACTCCGCTTCGAGAAGATGGTTGACGGTCATGGGCGGACGCCCCGGGGCAAGTTCCAGGCCCGCGAATCGACACCGACCATACGCGGTTCGTCCTTGTGGATCCGCTGGGCGGCGGTGGTGGTACACGGGGCGACCACGCGGAGGTCGCCCGACCCAACTTGGCGGGCCGGATGATCCGCCGGCAAACGGTGCAAATCCTCCATGGGACCTCCTAGACTACCCAAAGCGATCACTTTAGATTTGTGTGACATAGGTTACGGCTGACCACGCCGGCGTTGTCAAGCCTTCGCTGCGCGCCGTCGCCGGTGCGCGGGCTGGTTGAGGAAGGCTCGCCAACTGGGTCGTCAGGCCGATTCCCATGTCTGACCATCGACACCGATCTCGCGGAGCTTCGCCTTCTGAATCCGCAGGGTCGCCTCCGTTTTCGGGAATGAGTCGATGAATCGGATATAGCGGGGCAGCATGTAGCGAGCGAGCCGGGGCTGCAGGAACTGGTAGACATCCGCCTCGGTGACCGTGTGACCGGGTTCGACACGGATGAAGGCCATGACTTCTTGTTCGCCATCCTCGGCAGGCACACCGATGACGGCGGATTCGGCCACCGCGGGGTGGGCATTGATCTCGGTTTCCACTTCAATGGAGGAGATGTTTTCCCCGCGGCGACGCAACGCGTCCTTGAGCCGGTCGACGTAGAAGTAGTTGCCGTCATCGTCTCGGAAGAATGAGTCTCCGGTGTGAAACCAGAGATTGCGCCATGCCTCGACGGTCTTCTCGGGTTGGTTCCAATAGCCGGCCATCAGCGTCCACGGTTCGCGGGCCCGGACAATGAGTTCACCCGTCTCGCCGATTGCCACCTCCTGGTCGTCGGAATCGACCAGGCGACATTCGAAGCCGTCGCGAACCTTGCCGCAGCTTCCGGCCACGGTCTGGTCCAAACCTTCGGTGAGGATGGGCATCGCGAGCTCGGTCATGTTGAATCCGGTCCGGGCGGTGACGCCGAACCGGTTCCGGAATGCGTCGATCTCCGGAAGCAGCGGAACCATCGCCACGTACTTCAGTGGTGTCGAGGCATCCAGGTCGGAGGGGGGCGCGGCCAACAGGAACTTGGCCATCACCGGCATCATCATGGTGGCGGTGCACCGCGTTTCGGCGATGTCGGACCAGAATCGATCAGTCTTGAAGGATGCGCGGTACACACAGCGTCCCTCGAACATGGCTGCGGCAAAGAGGGCTGCCCGGCCGGCTTGATGGAACAGCGGGAGCACCGAGTAGTAGCCGTCCCCGGGAGACATCTGGTCCAGCGGCGCCATACAGGCCGTGCTTTCACGCACCTGACGCCACGTGCACATCACGCCTTTGGACTGTCCGGTGGTGCCGGAGGTGTACATGATCCAGGCAATGGCTCGATCTCGAGGTCCCTGCAGTCCGGATGCGTCAGCAGCGGTGGGGGTGGCCGCAAGGACGTCCGAGGCAGTGCGCCACGAAACTGCGGATTCAGGCCGGTCCGGCAACGCTTCACCAAACACGATCACCGCCCTGACCCCGGTCGCTGCCAGATCGACGAGGTCGAGAGCGGCGAGCAGCCGCTCATGAATGAAGAGCACCTGTGCGGCCGAGTCGGCGAGGATGTACTGGAGGAGAGCACCCTTGGCAGCGTTGTTGATCGGCACCTCGACGCCCGGGCTCCAGGCAATCCCGAGCACCAGGGCGGTGTAGTCGATGCCCGGCGGGAGCATGGTCGCCACCGTGCCACCTGCGGTGACACCGAGGGCATCGAGGGCCGCAGTCCAGTGCAGCGCCGCTTGATGCGCCTCTGCGTAGGTCATGCTCGGTCCGGCCACATCCTGGAGATAGCAATCGTCAGGGATTTGGGCGGCACGTTGTGCGACTAGTTGGGGAAGGTTCAGCGTGGTTGTGATCATCGCTTCTCATCGATTCGAGGTCAGGGACGGACGCGGGCCTTCCCACCGAGCTGAACTGGGGGAAAGCCCGCGTGCGCCGCGGAAGGAAGTACCTGGGTTCGACAGGCCGGCCAGGTACGTCCGGCCGCCAGACCTAGTTGTTCTTCACGAAATCCACAACGAGTCGGTTGAACTCATCCGCGTGCTCGATCATCACCCAGTGGCCGCAACGGTTGAGCAGGACGAGGCGGGAGTTCGGAATATGTGCCACCAGAATGAGTGAGTTCTCGTACGTCACGACCCGGTCGTCCCGGCCGTGAATCAGCAAAGTCGGAACTTTTGACCCGCGCAACCGCTCAAGGTCGGCGAACGGCGTGCTCCCGTTCGCGAGCGTGTCGAGAAAGTTCGTCAGGTGCTCAGGACGACTGCTCGCCAGCCGCGCGCGCTCGTTACAGATTTCCTCAGTTGCGTACGACTTGTCGTAGACCATGACCTCGACAAGATTGCGCATGGCCTCGGGGGTTGGCGTGCGATACGCATGGACCAGAGCCTTGAAACCTTCGGTGGGCCCGTCTCCTGCACTGAAGAGCTTCGGACCGAACCCGGTCGGGGCGCCCATGGTGATCAGGTGGCTGATCCGTTCCGGGTGATCGTCGGCGATGACGAGGGCGGCACCGCCACCCATCGAGTTGCCCACGATAGCCGCCTTGTCGATACCGAGTGCGTCCATGAACTGCAGAGTGGCGCCCACGGGATCAAACTGATCACGGGTACAGGGGTCGGATGCTCCCCACCCCGGCAAATCGATTGCGTACACATGGAAATGCTCGGCGAGGGGGCCGATGTTGGCCGAGAAGTTCACCCATCCGGCTGCTCCCGGGCCACTACCGTGCAGGAGGATGACCGGATGTCCTTCACCTGCCTCGTGGTAACTGATCGTCCAGTCGCGAGTCCTGACGGTCCGCTGGGTGCTCTCGTAGGTGAGTTCATGCTGTTCTTGGGACAAGGTTCTTCCTCGTGGTCTAGAAGGTGGTCGGGCGATCCGTTCGTGATGCGATCCGTTCGTGATTCAGTGGGAAGGCGCCTCAGCGGCGGGGGGTCGGTGACCCCACACACTCACATGGTCGTAGTGGGCGATCTCCCAATCGGGCCCGATCTCCACCCCGCCGTGCCCGTACTCCATGGAGAATCCAGAGGGAGTGGCAGCGTAGAACGAGAACATCCGATCGTTCGGATGCAGACCCAAGGTTCGCGAGATCGGTACGCCGTTATCGAGGGCACGGTCGTATGCCAGGCCGACATCGGTCGAGTCCCGCACTTCCACCATGAAGTGATCGATTCGCTTGGGGAAGGGGGCTCCGGCAAAAGCCAACGTGTGGTGCCGACCGTTACAGTGCATGAACGCGAACTCGATCGCCACCCCAGGGGCGACCTCTTGCTTGATGTAGTCGCTGATCTCGAACCCGAGCAGGGTGTAGAAGTTGACCAGGGCGTCACGATCCGGCCCGACGAGAACCGCGTGGCCGGCCCCCAATCCCTCGGTCACGAAACCGGACTTCGTGACTGGTGAGACGAAGGGAGCCTCGGCGATCGTGGGACCGACGAAGAGCTCGACCCGGATCCCCAGCGGGTCCTCGACGACCGCAATCCGGTTGACCAGACGGCGGGCCGCCAACTCCCCGGTGCGGTCCTCCACGGAATGCCCGGCCTGCTGCAGCCGCTGGATGAGAGCGTCCAGGTTTTCGTCGGTCCCGCAATCGAATCCGAGGAAAGTCACATCATCGGCGGGCCCCTGCTCGAGCACGAGACGGTACGCATGTTCGTCCAGCCGAAGCGAGAGCGTTTTCTCGTCCTTGCGCCCGATGGTCATGCCAACGACGTCGACGGCAAACTTCTCCCAGGCCTGCAGGTCGGAAACTTCGAAACCGTAGTACCCGAGTTCCTTCACACTGGTCATGATCTTGTTCTCCTTGTTGATGGCTGAATGGCGAAGTGACGGTTGGGTGCGTCACTTGGTGGCGGGGGCGGGTTCCCCAGCGACTGTGCTGGTCGGGACGTCGAGACCGGCTGAATCACTGGCGGCCACGAACTTGTCGGGCCGGACCGCGATCACCCGGACGCCGTGCCCCCGCATCCACTCCAAGAGTGTGCCTTCGATATCGATCAGTTCATCGGGCCCCGCAGTTCCCTGGTCCGGCTGACGGACCGCGATATACCTGGCCAGCAGCGAATCCCAGCCTGCCTTCTGCTCGACCGTCAGGACCTCAGCCGGGTCGATCCCGTCGCCCAGTAGCACGAATCCATTGCCAAGATGGGCGTCCAGCAAGTCGATCACGCCACGAGGATCCCCGACGCGCGGCTGGGGAATCATCTTTCCCACCGCCGATTCAGGAGTCGGGGTCGCACTGAACCAGCCGTCCACATAGAAGGGAGGCAGCAGCATCGGAGGAAGCTCCCCGGGCTTGGGGGCCATTGCGGCCATCTCCTCGGGCGACATCTCCTGCTTGACCAGCCGTCCCATCTGCACCGACAGGTCGGTGTAGAAGCGGACGTTCGGTTCCCGCTCGGGCTGATAGCTGTCGAGAAGGCCGCTCGGGAGACGGCCCTGGATCACTTCGCGCAGCTTCCAAGCAAGGTTGAAGGAGTCCCGCATTCCCGACTGCATTCCCGCACCTGCCCACGGCGGCATCAGGTGAGCGGCATCACCGACGAGGAAAACTCGACCGACCCGCCAGTCTTTGGCGAACCTGACGTTGTGGTTGTAGAACGCCCACTGGTGCAGGTCGACATCCTCGTGGGTGACCCCGAAGGCTTCCAGCAGTGGCCACACCTTGTCCGCGCTGTCGAAGTCCGCATCGGTCTCGTCGGCCTTGAGCGGCATCTCCCACCGGTGGTTGCCACGGCTGAGGGCGATGTCCACGACAGGTCGCTCGGTGTCGGACCAGAAGGTGAGGATGTGGCGGTTGGGCCACCACCGCTTGACCTTTGCGTCGATGATGATCCAACGCACGGGCAGGGTTTCCCCCTCGAGCGGCACGTCGAGGTACTTTCGCGTGAAGCTTGACCCGCCATCGCACGCCAGGGCGTACTTCGTCCGGATCGTGCTGGTCTCGCCGCTCCCGAGCGACCTCATGGTCACAGTGACGCCCTCAGCGTCCTGATCCACTGCGGTCACTTCATTCCCATACCGAACACTCACCTGCTCATAGCGCTCAACGCCCTTGCGCAGCGTTTCCTCCAGGAGCGGTTGGTAGATGGCGTAGGCCTGCTCGTGCCCCAAATTGCCGGGGAGGGAGTTCATCCGCATCAGTTCCTGGCCGTCGTAGGTGATCCATCGCAACGCCCGCGAGACATCGGTGTCCTTCTTCACCTCCTCGTCCAGGCCCAGGCTCTGCAAGCAGCGCATCGTCCATTCATGCACGGTGACGGCTCGTGCCCGGGGATAGATGTCAACCTCACGCTCCAACGCGATGGCCGAGATTCCGTACTGCCCCAACGCGTTCGCCGCGACCACGCCTGATGGCCCGTAGCCGATGATCGCGACATCCGCATCGAATGGGGAATGGGTCATGTCAACCTCCAAGGCGGAGAAGCCGCCGGTCAAAGAGTCTTCGTAAAGTGATCGCTTTAGGTTTGTGTGAGCTTTATAACAGTCCATCCACGGCCTGATGTCAAGAGTGGGTTTTCAAAGGTGCGCAACTGCTCAGCGAACGGATTGGGACGACACGGCGGCCTGACCGATCACCGGACACTTGCCGGCCCATGTGGCCCTCATCACAGCAGGGCGCCGCACGTCGCCCGTTGGGCACGTCAGAAGATCGGGGTCGACCCCGTGTCGGCGCGTCAGACAGGTCCCGACGCCAGCACCGCACACATCCAGCGTTCGGCAGAACAACGATGCACTGCCCGCCGGGGGCCACCCCCGTGCGATGCGCTGGTGCAACTCGGACGCGTCGAACTATGGGCGACGCGTCGAACTATGGGTTCTGCGATCGGTACCGGTCCACAGCCTGCTCGCTGAGAATAATCTGCGAGTTGACCAAAGCTTCCACCAGCCGGGCGAACTCCAGGTCGGCGCGGATCTCGCTGGACAGGAACGCACCGTTGATGTGGACAACGGTGAAATCGACGATCTCGTCGGCGATGGCTGCGGCGATCTCCTGCCCGTACTCCCCGGAAAGCGCCCAGCGCAGATGGCGGTACACACTCGCGCGCCCCTCGGCCCAGACCCGCTGAACACCCTCGATGGTCGGTTGGTCACGCGAGTGCAATCCCAGCAGCATAAGCAAGCGCAGGAACTCTCGATGACTGCTAACTACGTCCACGACTTGCGCCATCGCCCACGCAATACGCTCGGACGCGGACGCCAAGGGAGGCGGCGCGGCCATGGCCCGATCGATTTCGGCAAAGTACCGGACGGCACCACGTTCCATGAGGGCTGCAAGCAGGCCTGCCTTTGACCCGAAGTGCCAGTAGATCGAACTGACATTCACGCCAACCTCATTGGACAAGGCGGCAACGCTGACCCCGTCGTACCCCTGCTCCGACATCATCCGGCTTGCCGTGTCGAGGATCTCATCGACGGTGCGCTCCCCCTGGCTAGTACGCCAGTTCACCTTCGCCCGACCAGCCATGCCGCAAACCCTAACCGACCCGGACGCTGGATGGCTGACGGGACTCACCGGTGGATGCAACAGCGCCAACGAGTGTTGCGACGACCGGTTGATCCGCCGGCCACTCCCGGCCCCTTGACGTCATCGAGTCTGGATGACTAGATTGACTCAACTTTCTACAGCGAATGCTTTAGATTATTCTCCTCGGGAGTATCGATGCAGCCTCAGGTTCGAACGACAGCGCGCCAAGGTGAGCTACCGTGAACGCGGACGACGCAGCGGGACCGAGCATCCAGGTGCATGTCGCAGGGAGCGTGATCTCAGTCCGGATCGATGCCCCCAACAAGGTGAACGCCATCAGCCCCAGCATGTTGCAGGACTTGGAGACTGTGGTCACGAACCCGCCCGCCGCCCCCGAGGGGAGTGTGCTGATCCTGTCCGGGCGTCCGGGCATCTTCTCCGCGGGAGCCAATCTGCCTGACGTGGCGGCGCTGGGCTCCGAAGAGTGGATGGCCTTTCTCGAGCAAATTCAACGAGTCTGCGACCTGATTGCTGAACTCCCGTTGCCGACCATCGCCTCCATTGATGGCCCCTGCATCGGCCTGGCCGCTGAGATCGCACTGGCCTGCGACTTCCGAATCGCCAGCGACCGGGCAACTCTCGCCTGGCCCGAGGTGACTGTGGGCCTGCCGTGCCCGGTTCGCCAACTCACCCAGTACCTCAGCAAGCCGCGAGTGGTCGACCTGGTGCTGACAGGAAGGATGGTTCCTGCCGATGAAGCCCTCGCGCTCGGGCTGTTGACCCAGGTCACCGAGGGTGAGGGCCTCGAGTCGGCGACCGCCGCGTACGCTCGAAGCCTCACGGGCAGATCACCCATTGCGGTGGGCGCCACCAAGAAGGGACTGGTGGATCTTGGCGGGGCTCCGGTCTCGCGGAACGGCAGTTTCTTCACCGCGTCCGCCCGAGCTCGCGACTCGTCACAGTTTCGTGCGGCAGTCAACCGGCTGAAACCCCGCTCGGGTGACCCCGCCACCGCGCCGGAATGACCCTGGACGGCTGGGAGTGAGCTGTGGGCCGAGTCACCGATCCGTCCAGAACCGCGGATTCTACGAAGCCAAGTGCCGCAGCACCCCCGCCGCAACAACTGGCGCATCGTCGGGAGCCCCGCGCAGGAGTGCCGAACTCTGGCTCCGCAGGAACGGGGTGCCGGAGAAGAACAGCCCGGGTACCACACTCGAAGCACCGTCGGTCTGCAACGGCAGGCCCATCTCGTCAAACGCGTCCGCAGGCTCGATCCAGGAAGCGTACGCCGGCCGAAAGCCCGTCGTGAGCACGATGGCGCCAACCTCGCCGAGGTCCAGCGACTCGAGCTCATCAGCCACGAAAGGCTCAGGTCCGGGCAGTGCGGGAGGAGTCACGCCCAGCTCGCCACACCTGCGCTCGATCAGCCCGCACAGCATCGCGTAGCGCTGATCCCCCCAAGCCACGCTCTCGCGGAGGTCACCGGCGAACCGCGCCCCACCGTGCTCGACCCCGGTGAGATGGCCCCCGAGCCGCACCCCCGCCGCCCGGAGGGTGCGTGTGGTCAGATCGTGTCCCCCGTCCCGGCCGGTCATCTGGCCTCCGCCGAACAGGCGCATTCGAGGATCGGGCAGTTGGTCGGATTTGGTGTCCATGAAACCCACCAGGATGAGCCAGTCAACGAAGTCCTGCCCGCCGACCCGGCGCGGGCTCCAGGTC
Source organism: Granulicoccus phenolivorans DSM 17626 = NBRC 107789 = JCM 15570 (assembly GCF_000423085.1). Lineage (GTDB taxonomy): Bacteria > Actinomycetota > Actinomycetes > Propionibacteriales > Propionibacteriaceae > Granulicoccus > Granulicoccus phenolivorans. The sequence goes on from NZ_AUHH01000008.1 coordinate 93,286, forward strand.
GACCTGCCGCAGGCGAGCACCACCGATCGCCCGGCGAGGACAAGGTCCTCGGCGACCTGACAGCCACTCTGGCCGGACCCCACGACCAAGATCGTGCCCTCGGGGAGCGCTCCCGGGTTGCGATACTCCCCCACCTCCAGCACGCGCACCGCGTCCGGCACATCCGCGACCCACGCCGGGCGGCGCAGTCGTTGGTACGCCCCGGTCGCCACGACCACGGCACGCGCGACCATGCTGTCGCCGGCCGCGGTGCGCAATTCCAGCCGTGTGTCGGGGCGCGGCCGCAGGGAGGTCACTTCCACGCCCGTGCGCACCGGTGCGGCGAACGAGTCGGCGTACTCCCGCAGCAGCGCCACCACGTCGTCCCGGGCGAGGAAACCGTGCGGGTCATCCCCGCCGTAGAGACGTCCGGGGAGTTGGATGGTGTGATTCGGCAGGACAAGGGTGAAGGAGTCCCACCGACCCGCCCAGGCGCTGGCCACCGCGGCGGCGCGCTCCAGAATGACGTGATCGACCCCCGCGACACTCAATTCGTGACTGACCGCCAGGCCGGCGTGCCCGGCCCCGATGACAACCACGTCCCTGTTCTCGGCGGCCATGATCCACCTGCGGTTCTGGGCGTACGCGCGACCCCCTCGCTCACAGTATGGCGCACATCACACACCCGCGGCCGTCCTGCGTTTCGGGGGCTCGCGCACGGATCGTCGTTTGCGGTGCAGCAGAATCCGACCCGGTCCAGTCAGAGGCACTTTGGCCGAGCTCTGCGCGCATCTGCTGCACCGAAAACGACGTTCGCCACCGGTCAGTGCTCATTCCTGGGACTCGGACTCGGGCCCTTCCCAGCTCTCGGGGCCCCGCGGCCCCCGCCGACCACCGCGCCGGTGGCCTCCGCGACCACCACGGCGGAATTCCCCGGGCCCACCCTCGGGCGGACCCCACGGACCCTGACCCCACGGACCGGGACCCCACGGGCCACGCCCGGGCGGACCCCACGGCCCGGAGCCCCACTGCCCGCCACCGGGACCACCGCGCATGCCACGGCGCAGCTTGCCGACCACGGCATGGGTGATCCAGGCGTTCACCGACAGGCCGTCTTCCTCGGCCGCGTCATCCACGCGCTTCTTCACCGACTCCGGCAGCCGCAGGCTGATCCGCGACGTCGCCTCGTCCTCACCGGTCGGCGCCTCGAACGGCGCCTCCGGGAACTGCGGGACGAAGTGCGGTTCCCCGTCGACGATCCGGACTTCGATCGGAACCCCCGTCTCGCTCGCCTCGACGGCGGCGTCACTCAACGCCTCCACCAGGGCCAGCCGCAGCGCGGATTCCAGGGACGCCCCGAGCTTCTGGGCGACTTGTTGGGTGTTCTCATCGGCCAGGGCGGTCGTCGCAACGAGCTGCTCCTGGACTCGGTTCACATACTTTGACATCTGCATGACTTCAGAATGACACCATTCTTGACGTCATACAAGACCTTTTTGGACGCTATTTTGACGCCATGCTGCACGCCGGCGGTTGACCCCGCCGGATGCCTAGGCTGAGCCATGGACATTCGGAAGGTCCGCTTCCTCGAACCCGGAAACCTCCCCTATCGCCGCTCGCTGCGCAATCTGGTCACCTACGACAAGTATCTGCGCAACCCCGCACTGGGCCTGACGCTGCTGGCCACGATCGTCCGCGACCGGGTACCGGACACCTACTTCTATTCCGAGTCGATCGCCCGGATCGATTGGGCCGACGTGCTGGATGCCGACCTCGTCTTCATCGGAGCCTTCACCTTCGCCGCACCCCGGGCCTACGAGTTGGCGGCGCACATTCGAGCCAACAGTGACGCCATGATCGTGCTCGGCGGGATGCATCCCTCACTCAACTACCCCGAGGCCACCGAGCACGCCGACTACGTCCTGCTCGGCGAAGCCGACGAGTCGATCCTGGAGTTCCTCGACGCCCTCGCCGCCGACCGGCCGATCGACTTCCGCGGCGTCGCCCACCGGCGCGACGGCCGGCTCGTGCACACCGGTGAGCGGGTCGCCCCGACCGATATCGAGCGCTCCCCGGACCATTCCCTGGTCCACAACTACGCCGCCATGGTCGGCCACAACGCGCTGTGGCCGCAGGTGCTCGCCTCCCGCGGCTGTCCGTTCCGCTGTGACTACTGTGCGGTGGTCCGTCACTGGGGCAAGAAGATGCGCGGGCGTACGCCGGAAGCGGTGATCGCCGACCTGCACCACACCATCGACTTCTACGAGCAGCGCCGACTCCCCCGACTGAACAAGGCCTGCTGGATCGTCGATGACAACTTCTTCGCGCTGCGCCCCTGGGCGATCTCGGTGCTCGAGGCGATGGCCGAGGAGGACTTCCGCGGCTACCGGTTCACCGCCCAGGCGCGCTGGGAGGTCGGCCTGGACGACGAACTGCTGGAACTGCTCAAACGCGCCGGCTTCTTCGAACTGGCCCTGGGCATCGAGTTCCTCGAGGACGACTCCTTCGAGGCCTACCACAAGAAATGCACCCACGACGACGTCCTGGCCTCGATCCGCAACATCCAGCGCCACGGCCTGAACGCCCGCGGCCTGTTCATCCTCGGTGCCGACACCCACACCGCCGGCGTCGGGGACCGGCTGGCCGACTTCGTGATCGACAACGACATCCGCGGCATGCTGGTGCAGTCGATGTACTTCGTCCCCGGCACCCCGGTCTGGCAGACCCACCAGCACCGGCTGATCCACCGGGACTGGTCGAAGTTCACCGGCAACGTTGTCCATTACCCGACGAACATGACCCCCGCGGAACTGAACCGCGAACTGGTCCACGCCAGTCGCAAGGTCTACTCGGTACCCCGGCTGCTGCGCAGCCTGGTTCGTGACCGCGGCCTGAACCGGCTGCTGTTCGCCGGCGAATTCTTCTGGCAGCGCAGCGTCGCCGCGGACCGGGCCCGGGAGGGACGCAAGCTGCGCCATCTGCCCGGTCCGAACAGCTCCGCCGGCTCAGCCCAGGTCGTCCAGCGCAGCCTCGAGCCGCTCAACCTTCCCGGTCAGCTCCCCGGTGTGCCCGGGCCGGATGTCGGCCTTCAGAACCAATGACACACGCGGCCCGTACGCGGCGACCGCCTCGCAGGCCCGCTTCACCACGGCCATGCACTCGTCCCACTCCCCCTCGATGGTGGTGAACATGGCATCGGTCCGGTTCGGCAGTCCGGAGTCGCGGACCACCTTGACCGCCGCGGCCACGGCGTCGTGCACCGAGCCGTCGGCACCGGATGCGGAGGGGCTGACAGAGAAGGCAACCAACATGTCTCGACCCTACTCCCGCGCCACGGCGTGGATGGCCCGGGCGACCGCATCGGGCCGATCCACCATCATCAGGTGCCGCGAGCGCGTCACCACCGTCTGCCGCGCGCCGAGCAGGGCGGCCAGCCGGGCCTGACAGGCGTACCGCGGGTCGGGTCGCTCGGCCGTCAGCACCGTCACCGGCAGCTCCGGCCACGGGTACGCCCGGCGTACCCCGAGCAGGTCCCAGGCCTGGGCCCGATAGGCGAAGAACTCCGCCACCGCCGCCGCCAGCGAGTCCGGATCGCTGTAGATCTCCTGGATCCGTTCCGGCCAGACATGGGTCATCTGCAGCCGACTCTGCTGCACCGCACTCACGTGATGCACCCACGCCCCGGCCCGGCGCAGCGGCCACCAGCCGCTCGCCCGACGCACCGCCCGGGCCGGCCACAACGGGCCCGGGCCGGGATCGGTCGCCAGAAATTCCGCCGACGGCTCGACCAGCACCAACCCGGCCAGCCGTCCCGGGTACTGCCGCGCGTACGCCTCGGCATGGAACGCCGCCATCGAATGGGCCACCAGAATCAGCGGGGCTCCGACCTCCTCGACCAGCCCGGCCAGGGTGGCCACCTCCTGGGCCAGGGTCGGAAGCTCCCCGGGCCACGGCGTACCGAACAGTCCCGGCCGGTCGAAGGTCACCAACTCCTCGCGCCGCAGCCGGTCCAGCACCGGACGCCAGTGCTCGGCCGACAGCCCGCAGCCGTTGCTGAACACCACCACCGGGCGCCCCTGGCCCCGCTGCCACCACTGGACCGGGCGTCCGCCGAACTCGGCGACGGCCTCCTTCACCGCCACCGTCATCGCACCGGGCCCCGGGGACGTACCAGCGGGAAGGTGATCACATCGCGGATCGAGGTCCCGGTGATCATCATCACGATCCGATCCAGGCCCAGCCCGAGCCCGCCGGTGGGCGGCATCCCGTACTCCAGCGCCTCCAGGAAGTCCTCGTCCAGATCCATCGCCTCCGGATCACCACCGGCAGCCTTCAGCGACTGCTCGGTCAACCGCTCCCGCTGGATCACCGGGTCGGCCAGCTCCGAGTACGCCGTGCCCAGCTCCATCCCGAGACAGACCAGGTCCCAGCGCTCGGCCAGCCGCGGATCCTTGCGGTGCGGCCGGGTCAGCGGGGACACCGTCGCCGGGAAGTCCAGATAGAACGTCGGCGCGACCGTGTTCGCCTCGACCAGTTCGCCGTACAGCTCCTCCAGGATGGTGTCCCGGTCGTCGTCGGCGTCGACCTCGACCCCGCACCGCCGCGCGATCGCCAACAGCGTCTCCCGATCGGTGTCGGCCGTCACGGTCTGCCCGACCGCGGCGCTGACCGCATCGTTCACGGTGATCGCCGGCCACTCCCCCGACACGTCGAGGGTGACCTTCGCCCCGTCCGGACCGGTCCCGCTGATCTCGCAGCGGCCGGTCGCGGCGACGATCGCGTTCTGGATCATCTGCCGGGTCAGGTGGCGCATGTCGGTGTAGTCGGCGTACGCCCGGTAGGCCTCGACCACGGTGAACTCCGGATTGTGGGTGGCGTCGGCCCCTTCGTTGCGGAAGTTCCGGCCGATCTCGAAGACCCGATCGACCCCACCGACCAACAACCGCTTCAGGTGCAGCTCGGGCGCGATCCGCAGGAACAGGTCGACGTCGTAGGCATTGATGTGCGTCCGGAACGGCCGGGCATTGGCACCCCCGTGCACCGTCTGCAGGATCGGGGTCTCCACCTCCAGATAACCGTCGGCGCGCAGCGTGTCGCGTACCGCCCCGATCACCGCGGAGCGGGCCTGCAGCCGGTCCCGGGCGTCGGGGTTGATCGCCAGGTCGAGATAGCGACGGCGCACCCGGGTCTCGGGATCGGTGAGGCCGTGATGCTTGTCCGGCAGCGGCCGGATCGCCTTGCTGGTCAGCTGCCAGCCGTCGGCGAGCACCGAGACCGTCCCGGTCCGGGACCGCCCCATCGTGCCGTGCACCCCGACCTGGTCGCCGAGGTCGATCAGGTGCGCGAGCTTGCGCAGATCGGGGATCCGGTCCGCACTCAGCAGCACCTGGACATCCCCGGTCCAGTCCCGCAGATCGAGGAAGGACACCCCGCCGAAGTGTCGGATGCCGAGCACCCGACCGGCGATCCGCACCGCCGTTCCGGCCGGGGCCGCCACGGCGGCCCGGCAACTGGTGTCGGGCGCGAAATCGGCCGGGTACGCCTGCTCCCCCGCCGCGAGCACCCGGGCCCGCTTGGCCAGGCGTACCTCCACCTGCTCGGGCCGGTGGACCGTCACCGGCTCCGGGGCCGGGAGCGCGGCGGCCACCTGCTCCGGCGTCGGCGGCAGCGACTCCAGCGGCTCCCCGACCAGCCACCGCGGCAGGTCGATGAACCCCTCGGCGAACGCCGAGGCGGCACCGACCCGGGCAATGTCAGTGCCCTCGGGGAAGCACAGGAACCGGGCCACCCACTCCGGCCGGTACTTCACGTTGGAGCGGTACAGCGACTCGATCTGCCACCAGCGCGAGGCGACCAGCAGCAGCCGGCGCCACAGCCGCAGCAGGGGGCCGGCCCCGATCCGGGCGCCCTCCTCGAACGCGGAGCGGAACATCGCGAAGTTCAGCGAGACCCGCTGCACCTGGGGCTGCCCGGTCAGCAGTTCGGTGACCATCAGCTCGACCGCGCCGTTGTCGACCTCCGGGCTGCGCCGCATCAGGTCCAGGGAGAACCCGTCCCGCCCCCAGGGCACCAGCGACAGCAGCGCCGCCACAGCGCCGGTGTCGGGGAACAGTGTTTCCACCAGCAGGCAGTCCCCGTCCAGCGGGTCGCCGAGGCGGCCCAGCGCCATCGAGAAGCCGCGCTCGTCCTCGGTGTCGCGCCAGCTCTCGGCGAGTCGGCCCACCTCCTCGAGTTCGGCTGTCGTCAGTTCCCGGTGCCGGCGTACCCGCACGGTGTAGCCCCGTCGCTGCATCCGGTGCACGGCCTGACGGACCGGTTTCAGCTCCGGATGATCCAGCGAGTACGTGCGGGCCGACAGCACCGCTTCATCGCCCAGCGGCATCACCCGCAGCCCGGCGTGGGCCGCGTACGCCTCCGCCCCGGCCTCGGAGGCGCCGATCACCGCCGGCACCCAGCCGTAGCGGCCGATCTCGGCCTGCCAGGCCCGGATCGCGGCCGGCCAATGGACCCGCGGACCGATCGGGTCGCCGGAGGCCAGACAGGTGCCGAGCACGACCCGGTACGCCACCGCGGCCGACCCGTCCTCGGCGAAGCACCAGACCTTGTCCCGGCGGGTCGCGAAGTACGCCAGGGAATCGTCCGGGGACTGCGCCACCAGGGCCCGGATCCGGACCTCGTCGGCCGGAGCGTTGACCGTCGCGGCCTGCCGGGAGCGCAGCAGGACCAGAACCGCGGCCAACACGGTCAGGGTCAGCAGGACGCCCAGGAGGTCGTCCAGCCATCGGGGCGTCCACACCGGCGGCACCGGGTCGCCGGTCATCCGGTGATACAACCAGACCAACCGGGTCCGCGGCGGCTGCCCCTGGATCGGCAGCACCAGCACCAGGATCGTCCCGATCGCGGCGGTGATCAGCGCCCCCACCAGGGCGGTCAGGGCCGCCTTCCACAGATTGGCCGGCGGCACGTGCGCGGTGAACGCCCGCCGGTTCACCAGCAGGAGCACGATCAGGACCAGGTTCGCCGTGACCCCGACCACCGCCCGGATCAGGATGCCGAGGTCGCCGTGCCGTTCGGTGGTCACATTCACCACCACGATGGTGACCACGTTCAACACCAGTTGCACGGTGAAGATGGCCGTGGCTGCCCACCACGCCAGCCGTTTGGCCCGGCCCAGCGCCACCCCGAGCAGCGCGAGCAGGGCAGCCATCGCCAGGGAGCCGACCCCCACCTCCAGGAACAGCACCGAGAACCAGTTGGCCACCCCGCGCACCCAGTGCAGCGACCGGAAGAGCAGGAACACCAACTCCAGCACTGCGGCAAGATAGAACAGCCGGGCAAACCAGATCGGCGCCGAGCGCCAGCGCTTTCTCACCGCCCCATTGTGCTCCCGATCCGGGAACCCGGAGGTCCGGGCGCGCAGCTAGTGCTCGCTCAGCGCCAGCCAGGCAGCGGCCCGGGCGGCGTCCCCGGCAGCGAGTCGGGCCTGCGCCGCCCGCTGGTCGGGGCCGGGATCGAAGCGGGCGGTCAGCTGATCGGTGGCGACCCGGCAGCGAATGTCGGCCTCGGCGCGGGCCAGTACCTCGGCGGCACCGGCGGGCCAGGTCGCCTCGACCTCGGCCGGCGGCAGTCCGCGCAACTGGTAGCCGAAGCTGAGCACCGCGCAGGCGTACGCGCTGCGGGCCGGCGACCACTGCGGCAGGGGCGCCCCGAGCAGGCCGCGTCCCAGGCCCAGTTCCAGGTACGCCGTGCCCGCCGCGGCGGCGTCCCCACCCCGGATCACCCCCAACTCGGCAGCGAACAGGCGATCCTCGGGCCGGGCCCGGGCGATCCGGGCCAGGCCCGCGGCCAGTCGGGGATCCTCCCCGAGCCCGGTCAGGTTGGCGGTGGTCCAGATCGAGGTCAGCGCCAGCCCGGCCCCGCGGGTCAGCGGCACCTCGGCGAAGACGGTCAGGGCCCGGTCCACCAGGTCGGGGTCGCCGGTGCGCTGGTGCTCGGCGATCAGCGCCGGGATGCGCAGCGGGGTGAGCGGTCCGCTCGGCCGGTCCAGGTACTCCGCCAGCGCGGCCTCGACCGCCGCCGGGTCCCCGGTGCCGGCCCGATGGTGCTGCAGCACGATCGCCTCGGCGTCGGTGCGTACGCCGGCCCCGAGCACCCGGCGGGCCTCCTCGGCTCCGATGTCCCAGCCGACCCCCGCCGCGGCGACCCGCAACCGGGTCACTCCGGCGGCGTCGGCGACCCGGACGTCGACCGGCCCGACCCCCTCGGCGGCCACCTCCACCACACCGTCGACCGGCTCGGCGGTACGCCCGTTCTCGGTGATCACCGCATCGGGGTGCCGGATCAGGATCGGCTCCCGGCCGGTCGCGGTCAGCGTCGCCGGGAACCACCCCGGTTGGGTGGCGGCCAGCTCGCGCGGGGTGGCGTACCACTGGCCGGACCAGGTGATCAGGTACTGCTGCCCGGGTTCCAGGACGAGGTCGCTGAGCATCAGCCAGTCGTCGTCGCGCCGCACATCGCCGCGGGTGAGCCGCAGCCCCAGCAGCGGGCCGCCCGGCACCGGGAAGGTCAGCAGCGCCCAGGCCCCGGCGGCGTGCGCCCAGGTCACCGTGTCGTGCGCGCCGCGCGCGTCCAGATGCACCCGGGCCACCCGGATCGGCTCCTCGGTCGGATTCTCCAGGACCATCCGCCACGACCAGGTCCGATCGAAACCGTGTCGGGAGCGCCAGCGCAGCGGCCCGCAGCGACCGGCGTGGCCCACCTCGTCGGGATCGGTGGTGACCTCCTCGACCACCGGCCGGTGCGCGGTACCGGCGATGTCGACGCCGGCCAGGCCCAGGGTGAGCACCAGCAGCCGACCCTGATGGGTCACGTGCCGCAGCGTCCCGGCCGCATCGAACTCGAAGGTGGCGTCCTGCCAGGTGAGGGTGTGGGTCAGCGGCGCTGGCATGTGGGGCACCAGTAGAGATTGCGCCCGACCAGTTCCCGGGTGCTGACCGGCGTACCGCAGACCAGGCAGGGCAGATCGGCGCGCCGGTACACGTACACCTCTCCCCCGTGGTCGTCCACTCGGGGTGGGCGGCCCATCGCCTCGGGGGTGTGCTCGGGCGCGACGGTATCGATCCGGCCGATCCGCACCCCCTCGGTGAGCAGCCCCACCAGGTCGGTCCAGATCGCGTCCCACTGGGCCCGGGGCAGCTTGGCGCCGGGCAGCGCCGGATCGATGCCGTGGCGGAACAGCACTTCGGCCCGGTAGACGTTCCCGACCCCGGCCAGGACTGCCTGGTTCATCAGCAGTTCGCCGATCGATTTCGTCGAGGCGTGGATCTTCTTCCAGGCCTGCTCCGGGTCGGCGTCGGCGTGCAGCGGATCGGGCCCGAGTTTGCCGACCTTGGCCCGCAATTCGGCCGGGGTGAGGAGTTGGCACCGTTGCGGGCCGCGCAGGTCGGCGGCAATCCGGTCGTTGTGGATCCGCAGCCGGATCTGGCCGACCGGCGGGCGCAGCGGCGCGAAGGTGAAAGTGCCGATCAACCCGAGGTGGATCAGCACGATCCGGTCCTCGGCGAAGCGGGCCCAGACGAGCTTGCCGTGGGCGTCCGCCCCCTCGAACGCGGTCCGGTTGAGCAGCGCGGCCGCATCCGCGAACCGGCCCTGCGGGCTGGAGACCGTCGGCGCCACCCCGGCGAAGTGGGCATTCAGCTCATTCGCGATCCGGCGCAGGGTGTGACCTTCGGGCATGCCTGACAGGCTAGGCCCTCGGCCCCCCGAATTCGGCACCGGCGCCTAGGCTGGGCGCATGCCCGCGCACCGCACTCCCTCCCCCGACGTCGAGCCGCACGAATTCGGCCGCGACGGGGTCTCCGGCATCGTCAGCCTCGACCGGGCCCTGCGTGCCCGCGAGGTTTCCCGGCCGGCCCGCGCGGCGCGACCGACCCCCGGCCACCGCGACGACCCACTGCCGAACGCCGCCGAAGTGATCGCCGACCTGCAGGCGGCCGCCCGCGGCCGGCGCCGCTGATCCGGTCGTGCCTGTGCTGTCGCGTCGTACCCCGCTGTCGCGTCGTGCCCTGCTGGGCGCGTCCACCGGACTGGCCGTGCTCGCCCTGGCCGGCTGCACCGTGGACAACCCGCTGACCCGGGACCGGCCGACCCCGGTCCCCCAGAACTCCCTTCCGGGCTTCACCACCCTGGGCGGTGCGACGCTGCTCTACGAGGAGGATCGCCGGCCCCGCGAGTTCCACCTCACCGCGGGCTTCCATGACCAGTTGGAGGCCTGGTACGCCGAGTGGAGCGAGTTGAGCGGACAGTCCGCCGACCGGATCCGCAGTTACGGCGCCTGGACCGAGGCGGCGACCAAGGGCACCTCGTGGCACAACGCCGGCCGCGCCTTCGATCTGTGTGCCCTGATGGCGAACGGGTCGGTGCTCGCCTCGATGCGGCGCGATCAGTGGCAGAACCCGGACGATCCGGCGATGCTGCGGCGGTACTGGGGGGTCGCCGCCAGTCTGCATCTGCATTTCGCGTACGTGCTGACCTACCTGTTCGACGCGAACCACAGCAATCACATCCACATCGACAATGCCGTCTCCGGTGCCGGCATGTCGACGTTCACCGGTCGCTCGAAGGTCCAGAACCAGGCCGTGCAGGCCCTCAGTACGCACGTGTGGGGCCGCCCCACCCCGATCAACGGGTCCTGGGACAGCCCCACCCAGCGCGAGGTGCGCTTCGTGCTGCGCAGCCGCAAACTCGGCGACGACCTCACCGCGCAGCCGGTCTGGCAGGCCTACCTGCGCGCGTCCGTACGCCGGGCGTACGGCACCGATCAGTGATCGGCGATGACGAAGTTCGGCCCCACCGTCCGGGTGCGCTTCACCTCGAAGAACCCCTCGTACTCGGTCATCAGCTTGAAGCCGTCGAAGAGTCGACCGGCCTTTTCCCCCGCGGGGGCCGGGGAGATGACCGGGCCGAACAGGGCCATCCCGTTGATGTGCAGCACCGGCGTACCGACGTCATTGCCGACCGGATCCATGCCCTCGTGGTGGGACTTGCGCAGGGCGTCGTCATTGGCGTCGGTCAGCCCGACCTGGGCCAGTTCGATCGGCAGCTGGGTATCGGCCAGCGCGCGAATGGCGGTCTCCAGCTCCAGCGGGGATTCGCCCTCGGGATGGATCCGGGTGCCGACGTTGGTGTAGTAGGTGCGCAGCGTGTCCGGCCCGTACTGCTCACCGACCGCCAGGGCGACGCGGGCACCGGCCCAGGCCTGATCCATCCGGGCCCGGTAGTCGGGAGCCAGGTCGCGGCCCTCGTTGAGCACCGCCAGGCTCATCACGTGGAACACGGTGTGCACCGGGCGTACCTTCTCCACCTCGAGCATCCAGCGGGAGGTCATCCAGGCCCAGGGGCACATCGGGTCGAACCAGAAGTCGACCCGGGTCTGTTCATCGGCGGCTGCGGCATCGGGGGTCTGCGTCACGGCGTCAGTCATGGCCCCAGCATAGGGGGCGGATTCGGACCCGGGACGGAATGCATTTGCCACCGGCGGGGCGATACTCTCGCACAACAAGTCAGACGGCTCACAGGGTCGAACAGGGAAGGCCACGGATGTACCCAGCGAACATCACCCGAGCCGAGGCGGCTGCCCGATCAACACTGATCAGCACCGACTCGTACCGGATCGCCGTCGATCTCACCGGCCGTGATTATCCGTACCAGCCGATCCGGCCCGACGAGCAGTTCGTCACCACCTCGCAGATCTCCTTCCGCTCCCGCGCCGGGGTCACCTTCGTCGACTGCATCGCCGACGCGATCCTGGAGGCCGAGCTGGACCAGCGCCCGGTGGACCTGGCCCACTTCGACGGCACCCGGTTCGGGCTGGACCTCTCCGAGGGCGAACACGAGCTCCGGGTGGTCGCGATCCATCGCTACTCCCGCTCCGGCGAGGGCCTGCACCGCTTCGTCGATCCGGTCGACGACCGGGTGTACCTGTACACCCAGTTCGAGTCGGCGCACGCTCGCCGGGTGTACGCGAACTTCGAGCAGCCCGACCTGAAGGCCCGCTTCACCTGGTCGGTGACCGCCCCGAGCCACTGGCTGGTGGCGGCCAACGGCGCCGAGGTCTCCGCCCGCAGTGGGGACGGCTTCACCACCCGGACCTTCGCCGAGACCCAGCCGATCTCGACCTACCTGACCGCGCTGGTGGTCGGTGAGTACGCCGAGGTGAAGCGGACCATCCGGTCGGCGTCCGGGGAACTGCCCGCCTCGGTGATCTGTCGCCAGTCGCTGGTGGAGCACCTGGACACCGACCGGATCATCGCGACCACCCAGGGCGGGTTCGAGGTGTTCGAGGACATCTTCGGCGTGGCCTACCCGTTCGGGAAGTACGACCAGGCGTTCGTGCCGGAGTACAACATGGGCGCGATGGAGAACGCCGGCCTGGTCACCTTCCGCGACGAGTATGTGTTCCGGTCCCGGGCCACCTCGGCGCAGTACGAGTCCCGGGACAACACGATCCTGCACGAGCTGTGCCACATGTGGTTCGGGGACCTGGTCACCATGCGCTGGTGGGACGACCTGTGGTTGAAGGAGTCCTTCGCCGAGTGGGGGTCGCACTTCGCCCAGTCCCGGCTGGACGCCGACCCCGAGCATGCCTGGACCGCCTTCTCCAACGCGCGCAAGACCTGGGCCTACCGGGCCGACCAGTTGCCCTCCACCCACCCGATCGCCGCCGACATGGTCGACCTGGAAGCCGTGGAGCTGAACTACGACGGCATCACCTACGCCAAGGGCGCCTCGGTGCTGCGCCAGCTGGTCGCCTTCGTCGGCGAGGACGCCTTCATCGCCGGCACGAAGGCGTACTTCGCCAAGCACGCCTACGGCAACACCACCCTGGACGATCTGCTGGCCGCCCTGGCCGAGGCGTCCGGCCGCGACCTGTCCGGCTGGGCCGAGGAATGGCTGGAGTCCACCGGGGTGAACACGCTGCGCGCCGAGGTGGCCGTCGATGAGCAGAACCGGATCACCGCGTTGTCGGTGCAGCAGAGCGCGAGCCCCGAGCAGCCGCTGCTGCGGCATCACCGGATCGCGATCGGCTGCTTCAACCGGGTCGGCGACTGCCTGGAACGCACCGCCCAGGTGGAGCTCGATGTCGCCGGTGCCGCGACCACGGTGCCGGAGCTGATCGGCAGCGCCCGCCCCGACCTGCTGCTGGTCAATGATTCCGACCTGACCTTCGCCAAGATCCGACTCGATCCGGCCTCGCGGCAGACGATGATCGAGCAGACCGGAGCGGTCGGCTCCGAGCTCTCCCGGGCGCTGCTGTGGGGGGCCGCGTGGGACATGACCCGCGACGGCGAACTGCCGGTGGTCGCCTACCTGGACATGATCGAGCGGGCGATCGGGTCCGAGACCGACATCACCGCGGTCGGCCGGGTGCTGGGCCAGTCCCTCACCGCGATCCACCGGTACGCCCCCGCCGCCCAGCGCCCCGACCTGCTGCGGCGGCGTACGGCCATGACCGCGGAGCTGCTGGCCGGGGCGACCCCGGGGTCGGATCACCAGCTCGCCTTCGCCCGCGCCCTGATCGCCGGGATCAGCGATGCCGCATCGGCCGAGCCGGTCCGGGCCTGGCTGGCCGGCGACCGGGTGCCCGAGGGCCTGAGCGTGGACGCCGACCTGCGCTGGTCGATGGTCATCGCGCTCGCCTCGATCGGGGCGATCGGGACTGCCGAGATCGACGCCGAGGCCGAGCGGGACAAGACGATCGCCGGTTCCGAGCACGCCGCCGGCGCCCGGGCCGCGCTGCCCGATGCCGCGACCAAGGCCGCCGCCTGGGAGTTGGCCACCGCCAGCGCGACCATCCCGAACGAGACGCACCGCTCGGTGTGCACGCAGTTCTACCAGCCCGGTCAGCAGGAGCTGCTGGCTCCCTACGAGGCCCGCTACTTCGCGCTGGTCGAGCAGATCTGCGCGCAGGAGGGGATCTGGGCGACCCAGTCCACCTCGATGGCGAAGACGGCCATCGCGGGGCTGTTCCCGCGGTACCACGAGGAGACCGGGTTCGTGGAACGGCTGGACGCCTGGCTGGGCACCGCGGAGATCAACGAATCCTCCCGTCGAATTCTGCTGGAGGGTCGCGACGACGCGTTGCGGGCCCTGCACGCGCAGCAGCACAACGCCGGGGGCGCGGGGGCATGACCACTCTCGCCGACCTCACTCGGTGGCTGGACGGACGCTATCCCCCGGCGTCCGCGGAGTCCTGGGACCGGGTGGGAGTGGTCTGCGGGGCGCCGGAGGATCCGGTGACCTCGGTCCTGCTCAGCGTGGATGTCACCACCGCGGTCGTCGCGGAGGCGGCCGACAGCGGTGCCGATCTGCTGATCGCGCATCACCCGCTGCTGCTGCGCGGGGTCCACGGGATCGACGGGCGCCAGCCCAAGGGCCGGATGCTGCTGGATCTGATCCGCGGCGGGATCGGCTGTCTCGCCGCCCACACCAATGCCGACATCGCCACCGACGGGGTGTGCCGCAGTCTGGCCGAAGGGATCGGCCTGACCGCGCTGACCCCGCTGGATCCGCGCCCGGCGGCGCTGGACCAGGTCGTGGTGTTCGTTCCGGTGGAGCACACCGCCGCGGTGGTGGCGGCGCTCGGCGCGGCCGGAGCCGGGACGATCGGCGACTATGACCACTGCCACTGGTCGGTGCCCGGGACGGGGTCGTTCCGGCCGCTGCCGGGCGCGCAGCCCTTCCTGGGCCGGCCGGGGGTCACCGAGACGGTGGCCGAGGACCGCGTCGAGATGGTGCTCCCCCGCGGTCGCCGGGCCGCCGTGCGGGCCGCGCTGCTGGCGGCGCATCCCTATGAGGAGCCGGCGTACCACTTCCTCGAGCTCGCCCCCGGACCGACCGACCTGGGCATCGGCCTGCTCGGCGAACTCGCCGAGCCGCTCAGCGCGGACGCGTTCGCCGCGCAGGTCGCCGCCGCGGTCCCGCCGACCGTGCCGGGCGTACGCCTGGGCGGCGACCCGACCCGGCAGGTACGCACGGTCGCGGTGCTGGCCGGCGCCGGGGATTCCCACCTGGATGCGGCCCAACGGGCCGGGGTGGACGCGTACGTCACCTCCGACCTGCGGCACCACCCGGCCACCGAGGCCCTGGAGTACGCCGATGCGCCGGTGCTGATCGACGTACCGCACTGGGCCGCCGAGGCGTTGTGGCTGCCCCGGTTGCGCGCCCTGCTGGCCGCCGATTTCCCGGAGCTGCGCATCCGCGTCAGCGAGGTTCGCACCGACGCCTGGACCCGCCGCTACCCCGGCTGAGGTCAGCCCTCGATCGCCGGATCGTCGGCGTGCACGACCGGCTGGTGCCGGGCTCCCAACGCCAGCACCTGGATCCCCTGGATCAGGCCGTCGACGAGTTCGCCCTCGCGGAACGCGGCGACCATCGCGGTCGCGGCGAGCGCGGCCTGCTGGTCGGTGAGCCAGCCGCGGACGCTCCTCCCGAGCACGATCTCCAGTACGCGCCGGTCCGGATCGCAGGCAATGAAGATGGTGGAGTCGGGCTCGGCGACCTGCTTGAACAGTTCCAGCGCCGCCGGTCGCGGCTCCCCGGCCAGGGGGCCCAGGTGCAGCGCGAAGGGGAACCCGGATTCCTGCTCGGCCACCTGCAGGGCGGTGGTCAGATCGTCGATCTGGTTCGGGGTCAGATCACCACTGGGCACTTGCGCCTCCGGTCTCGCTCGGGGTCGGGTCGGTGGTCAGCGCCTTGCGCGCCCGCTTCCCCAGCCACACCGGCGCGGTCAACGTCACCTTGCTGCCACGGCCGGCTCGGATCAGCCCGGAGCCGCCCGCAAAGGCGGCGATGATCAGGCTGATTCCGAGGGGAATCCCCAGGTAGACCGCCAGGAAGTCGGGTACGCCGACCTCGAGGAGCGGCCACGCCGTCACGGTCGGGGCTGCAGGGATTACGATGCTCAACAGATCGCTCACACGCCTACCGTAGTCCACCCGACGCGGCCGCGACCCCGGGTGGGCCAGCACAGGGAGGATCCGATGACCGAGCCAGCCACCAAGGTGGTGATGGACGCCGAGGAGATTTCCCGGGCGCTCACCCGGATGGCCCACGAGATCCTGGAGGCCAACCGGGGCCGGGCGGGCCTGATCCTGCTCGGGATCCCGACCCGCGGCGTACCGCTGGCGGAGAAGCTGGCCGCGATCATCGCCGAGGTCGAGGGCGAGGTCCCGGTGGGCCGCCTGGACATCACCATGTATCGCGACGATCTGCGCCGGCAACCGGTGCGCAAGGTCGGCCGGACCCACATCCCCGCCCCGCTGGACGGCGCCACCGTCGTCCTGGTCGACGATGTGCTGTTCTCCGGCCGTACGGTGGCCGCCGCCCTGGACGCGCTGAAGGAACTCGGCCGGCCCGCCGCGGTCCGCCTCGCGGTCCTGGTGGACCGGGGCCACCGCCAACTCCCGATCCGCGCCGACGTGGTCGGCAAGAACCTGCCCACCTCGGCCACCGAACGGGTGGTCGTCCGGCTGGCCCCGACCGACGACACCACCGAGGTCCGCATTTCCCAGGAGCGCGCATGAAGCATCTGCTGTCCGCGGCCGACCTGAGCCGCCCCGAGATCGACGCGATCTGGGAGCTGGCCGAGGAGATGTCGGAGGTCCAGCATCGCGAGATCAAGAAGCTGCCGACCCTGCGCGGTCGCACCGTGGTGAACATGTTCTTCGAGGACTCCACCCGGACCCGCTCCTCCTTCGAACTGGCCGGCAAGTGGCTCTCGGCCGATGTGATCAACGTCTCGGCGAAGGGCTCCTCGACCTCCAAGGGTGAGTCCCTGCGCGACACCGTGGCCACCCTGGACGCAATGGGGGTGGACGCTCTGGTGGTCCGCCACTCCGCCTCCGGCGCCCCGGCCCAGACCGCGCAGTGGGTGCGGGCCTCGGTGATCAACGCCGGCGACGGCACCCATGAACACCCGACCCAGGCCCTGCTCGACGGGTTTGCCCTGGGCCGACATTTCCGGGCGAGCGACCCGGACTTCGACTGGGCCGACAAGAAGATCGCGATCGTGGGCGACCTGACCCATTCCCGGGTGGTGCGCAGCAATGTCCTGCTGCAGCAGACCCTCGGCGCGCAGGTCACCCTGGTGGCGCCACCGACCCTGTTGCCCAGTGGCGTGGACACCTGGCCGGTCGAGGTCTGCACCGATTTCGACGCGGTGCTGGGCGAGGTCGATGCGGTGATGATGCTGCGGGTCCAGCGGGAGCGGATGGCCGGAGGCTTCTTCCCCACCCCGCGGGAGTACACCGTGGGCTACGGCCTGACCCGCGACCGGCTGGCCCGGCTGCGGCCGGGCACCGCCATCTGTCACCCGGGCCCGATGAACCGGGGCCTGGAGATCTCCGCCGATGCCGCCGATGCGGCCCAGTCATTGGTGCTCGAGCAGGTCGCCGCCGGGGTCGCGGTGCGGATGAGCGTGCTCTACCACGTGCTGAGCGGGGAGACCGCCGCCACCGGCGGCAGCAAGGAACGCCGCAGTGAATGATCCGAACAAGGGAGCCGATGTGACCGACCTGCTGATCGCCGGGGTGCAATTGCCGAACGGGACCCGGACCGACCTGGGTGTCTCCGGCGGCCGACTGGTCGAGCCGGCCCAGCTGTCGCGCCCCGAGCGGATCGATGCGGCCGGTCTGCTGGCCCTGCCCGGGCTGGTCGACCCGCACACCCATCTGCGCGAACCCGGCCGGGAGGATGCCGAGACCATCGAGTCCGGTACCCGGGCGGCGGCCCGCGGCGGCTTCACCGCGGTGTGCGCGATGGCGAACACCTCCCCGGTGACCGATACCGCCGAGATCGCGAATCTGGTCCGGGGGCTGGGCGAGGCGGCGGGGCATGCGTACGTGGCCCCGGTCGGCGCGGTGACCAAGGGCCTGCGCGGGGAGGAACTGGCCGAACTGGGCCTGATGGCGCGCACCGGGGTGCGGATGTTCTCCGATGACGGCAAATGCGTCCATGACCCGCTGCTGATGCGCCGGGCGCTGGAGTATGTGCGGGCCTTCGACGGGGTGATCGCCCAGCACGCCCAGGATCCGCGGCTGGCCGGTCCGGGTGCCTGCTGCGATGAGGGCGAATACTCCGGCCGGCTCGGGCTGGGTGGCTGGCCGGCCCAGGCGGAATCGGTGATCGTGGCCCGCGATGCCCAACTGGCCGAGTTGACCGGTTCCCGGGTGCACGTGTGCCACGCCTCCACCGCGGAGACCGTCGACGTGCTGCGCTGGGCCAAGGCCCGCGGGATCAACATCACCGCCGAGGCCACGCCGCACCACCTGATGCTGAGTGTGGCCGAGGTCGCGAGCTACGACCCGACCTACAAGGTGAACCCGCCGCTGCGCAGCGAGGAGGACATCACCGCGATCCGGGATGCGCTGGCCGACGGCACGATCGACGCGGTCGGCACCGACCATGCCCCGCATGCCCGGCAGGACAAGGAGCACGCCTTCACCGACGCCGCGTTCGGGATGCTCGGGCTGGAGACCGCGCTGGGGGTGGTGATCGAGGCGATGGTGAATCCGGGGCTGCTCGACTGGGCCGGGGTCGCCGACCGGATGGCGTACGCCCCGGCCCGGATCGCCGGGCTCACCGACCAGGGACAGCCGCTGCAGCCGGGCAGCCCGGCGCATCTGTGCCTGATCGATCCGACCCGGCGGACCCGGGTGGACCGGGAGGACTCGTTGTCGCTGTCACGGAACAACCCCTGGCACGGGCGGGACCTGCCCGATCCGGTCGAGCTGACCATCTATCGCGGGCGGGTCAGCTACCGACGCTGACCGCGTGTGCAAAAGTACGGCCATGCCACGTGTGAAACTCGACTATCCCGACCAGGTCTTCACCTTCTCCACCGAGACCGATATCCGCTTCTCCGATGTGAACCTCGGCGCCCACCTGGGCAACGATGCGGTGGTCTCCCTGTTCGGGGACGCCCGCTCGCGCTACTTCGCCGAGCTGGACCGCGTCGAGGCCGGCCCCGAGGGGATCGTGGTGGCCGATCTGATGGTCTCCTACCGGGCCGAGGGCTTTCTGCGTGACCCGATCCGGATCGATGTCGGCGTCGCCGAGCGGGCCCGGGCGAGCGTCGACCTGGCGTACCGGATGGTGCGCACCAGTGATGACACCGTGATCGCGGTCGGCAAGACCGGGCTGGTCTTCTTCGACTACACCACCCGCACCGTGATCCCGGTGCCGGCCGAGTTCCCCCACCCGCCGGCCGGCTGACCGCCCGCACCACTTGTTTAGCCAAAGTAATGAACTATGCTAAATAAGTGACCTCCCAGACCTCTGCCCACCCGACCGCCGCTGTGACCGACCCGCCCGACGGGGATGCCGACCTGAGCGCGCTCGCCAACGAGGTCCGGCTGGCCTGCCAGCGCATCGCCCGGCGGGTCCGCTACGAGAGCACGGACCTGCCGCCGCACCAGATCGGCGTCCTGATCCGGCTGCGCAAGCGGCCCTGGACCCCGGGCGAACTGGCGGTCGAGGAACGGGTGAGCGCCCCCTCGATGACCCGGACGGTGAACTGCCTGGTCGAGGAGGGCCTGGTGGAGAAGTACGACAATCCCGAGGACGGCCGACAGCGCCTGCTGCGGCTGACCGAGACCGGCCGGGACCGGGCCGAGCGCGCGGTCACCGAGCGCGACACCTGGATGATGCGTCGCCTGACCACCCTGTCCCCCGAGCAGCGCCGCACCCTGCACGAGGCCGTCGCCGTGCTCCAGGAGGTGTTGCACCAGTGACTCCCGCACGTCAGTACACCGGGATCTTCGCCTCCCTGCACCTGCCGAACTACCGGCTGTTCTTCTTCGGGATGATGATCTCCAACGTCGGCCTGTGGATGTTCCGGGTCGCGCAGGACTGGCTGGTCCTCACCGAACTGACCAACAACTCCGCCGGCGCGCTGGGGCTGGTGACCGGGCTGCAGTTCCTGCCGATCCTGCTGCTCTCGCCGTGGGCCGGGGCGGTGGCCGATCGGTTCGCCAAGCGCCGGCTGCTGCAGGTCACCAACATCGCCCTCGGGCTGATCGCACTGCTCCAGGCGATCCTGGTGCTCACCGGCACGGTGGCGCTGTGGCACGTGTTCCTGATCGCCGCGCTGACCGGCGTCGTGTCGGCCTTCGACGGCCCGGCCCGGCAGGCCTTCGTCTCCGAGATGGTGCCCGAGTCCTACCTGACCAACGCCGTCGGGCTGAACTCCACCACGTTCAACGCCTCCCGGCTGATCGGGCCGGGCCTGGCCGGTCTGCTGATCGCGGCCTGGGGCGTGGGCCCGGCGATCGCGATCAATGCGGTCAGCTACCTGGCCCCGCTGATCGCGCTGACCCTGATGGATCCGGCGAAGTTGCATCCGGCTCCGCCGCGGCGCGGTCGCGGATCGGCTCGCGAGGGCCTGAGCTACGTCCGCCGCCGCCCCGACATCCTGCTGGTGATGTTCATGGTGTTCATGCTCGGCACCTTCGGGATGAACTTCCAGGTGACCAATGCCCTGATGGCCACCGAGACCTTCCGGGTCGGCCCGGAGCAGTACGGCCTGATGGGCACCGTGATGGGCATCGGTACGCTCGCGGCGGCCCTGATCGCCGCCTCCCGGTCGCGGCCGCGGATGAGTGTGCTGGTGGGCGCGCTGGCCGGCTTCACCCTCGGCATGTTCGCGCTGACCTTCGCGCCCTCGTACTGGTTCTATCTGGTGGTCCTGGTCCTGGTCGGGCTGTGCTCGCTGACGGTGATGACCAGCGCGAACGTCACCGTCCAGTTGTCCACCGAACCGCAGATGCGCGGCCGGGTGATGGCGCTGTACATGGCGGTCTTCATGGGCGGGACGCCGCTGGGTGCCCCGATCGTCGGCGCCATCGGTGACCTCTTCGGCGCCCGCGCGACGCTGCTGGTCGGCGCCCTGGGCACCGGGATCGCCGTGGTCGTCGCGCTGATCGTGTTGGCCCGCCAGGGCGTACGCCTGCGCCCGAGGCTGCCGCGCCGGCCGGCCGAGACCGCGGTCGGCACCGAGGCTCAGGAGGCCGGGACCGCCCGGGCATAATGGGCCGGGTGAACCGACCGATCCCTCCTGAGACCTTTTACGACGCGGTTGGCGGGCATGCCTTCTTCGCCCAGCTGACCCATGAGTTCTATCGCCGGGTAGCCGCGGACGCGGATTTCCGGGCCATGTACCCCGAGGAGGACCTGGGCCCGGCCGAGGATCGGTTGCGGATGTTCCTGGAGCAGTACTGGGGCGGCCCGAGCACCTATCAGGAGCAGCGCGGGCACCCCCGGCTGCGGATGCGGCACATGCCGTTCCGGATCACCACCGTGCAACGCGATATCTGGCTGGGTCACATGCGGGCCGCGCTGGCGACCACCGCGATCTCCCCCGAACTCGAGGAGATCTTGCTGGACTACCTGACCCGGGCCGCCGACGCGATGCGCAACACCCCCGACGACGCCCCGGCCGAGCCCCGGAAAGGACTCCAGCTGTGAGCGCGTACGCCTCGAACTCCCTGGACTGGTGGCGCAGCGCGGTGGTCTACCAGATCTATCCGCGCTCGTTCGCCGACGGAAACGGTGACGGCATCGGTGACCTGCGGGGCATCATCGACCATCTCGCCCACATCGCGGGCCTGGGCGCGGATGCGATCTGGATCAGCCCCTGGTACCCGTCGCCGCAGGCCGACGGTGGCTACGACGTCGCCGACTACCGCGCCATCAACCCCGACTACGGCACCCTCGCCGAGGCCGACGAGCTGGTCGCCGCCGCCCACCGCCGGGGCCTGCGGGTGTTGATCGACCTGGTCCCCAACCACAGTTCCGACGAACACCGGTGGTTCCGCGACGCGCTCGCCGCCGCCCCCGGTTCCCCGGAGCGATCCCGCTACATCTTCCGCGACGGGCGTGGGGAACACGGCGAGCTCCCACCGAACAACTGGCAGGGCCAGTTCGGCGGCCCCGCCTGGACCCGGGTCCCCGACGGGCAGTGGTACCTGCACCTGTTCGATGTCCGCCAGCCCGACTGGAACTGGGAGAACCCCGAGGTCGCCGCCGAGTTCGACGACGTGCTGCGGTTCTGGTTCGACCGGGGCATCGACGGGTTCCGGGTCGATGTCGCCGATTCGATGGCCAAGGATCAGACCCTGCCCGATCTGCCGACCGACCGGGCCGGCGCGGTCCGGATGGACAAGTATGTCGGTCACCCGTCCTGGGACCGCCCCGAACTGGAGCGGATCCATCGCCGCTGGCGGGCGATCGCCGACGAGTACACCGACAGCCCGCAGGGCCCGCGGGTCTTCGTGTCCGAGGCGTACCTGACCCCGGCGGCCCGGCTGGCCCGCTACGTGGAGCCGGGGCGGCTGCACACCACCTTCAACTTCGACTATCTGCTGGCCGAGTGGAGCGCGCAGTCGCTGCGGCACGTGATCGATCAGGCCCGGGCGGCGCACGCCGGACTGGGCGCCCCGTGCACCTGGGTACTCGGCAACCACGACCAGGAGCGGATCGCGACCCGGCTGGGCCGCAGCCGGACCGGGCGTCGCTTCACCGCCGACGGCGTGGCCACCGAGGAGATCGGGGTGCACGACGACTGGTTCAAGCAGTTCCCGCTGGATCCCGAGCTCGGTCAGCGCCGGGCCCGGGCGGCCGCTCTGCTCGAGCTGGCGCTGCCGGGTGGGGCGTACGTGTATCAGGGCGAGGAACTCGGCCTGCCCGAGGTGCTGGACCTGCCCGAGGACGCGCTGCGCGATCCGACCTGGGAACGGTCGGGGCACCGGATGCGCGGCCGGGACGGCTGCCGGGTCCCGATTCCGTGGACCGCCGAGCCGGGGTACGGCTGGGGGCAGCCGACGTGGCTGCCGCAGCCGGCGGACTGGGCCGGGTTCAGCGTCGAAGAGCAGGACGGGGACATCTCGGGGTTCCTCGAGCTGTACCGGGCCGCACTCTCCTATCGCCGCGGCCTGGCGGCGCTGGGGGACGGCGATCTGACCTGGCTGGATGCCGGGGAGAACGTGCTGGCCTTCACCCGCGAACCCGGCTTCACCTGCATCGTGAACTTCGGCGAGCAGCCGGTCCGCCTGCCCGCCGGTGAGGTGCTGCTGGCCTCGGCCCATCTGCGGGGCGGGACGCTGGGACCGGACGAGGCTGCCTGGATCGAACGCTGACCGGATCGAAACTGCGTGTTCGGCCGGCCGGGCTCACTCGGCCGGCAGCATCCAGGACTGCGCCGCCGCGCGCAGGAGGGTCGGCATCCGGACCGGTACCCCGTCGCGGGTGAGCACCTGAACCGTACGCCCGCTCGCTTTCACCGTGCCGGTCTCGACATCGCGCATCTCCTGGGCCACCACCGAGGAGGTGACTCCGAGCGACTGGACCGCGGAGACCACCTCGAACGGGCGCCGGCGCGGCTCGGTCTGGCTGTGGTACTCCACGTCCTGGCGGGCGACCATGATGCGCAGTCCCGGCATGTCCATCCCGGTGTCGAGCAGGGCCTGGATCCGCCCCTCCTGGAAGTACTCCAGGTAGGTGGTGTTGTTGACGTGGCCGTACCGGTCGACATCGGACCAGCGCACCTGCAGCGGGTGCCGGTGCGCGGCGGCCGCCCCGATGGCCCGGTGCCGGATCCGGCCCAGCGGGAACCCCGGGCGGCCGTCGGCCAGGGCGCGCGCGGCGAACCAGGACCGCTCCTGCTCGGTGAACCGGCGTACCGTGCCGTCGTCGAAGTTGAGCGGGCACAGCGTCGTGGTCGCGCGGTGCACCAGGGTCTCCCCCTGCAGGATCTCGTACGCCAGCACCAGCCGGGCCGCACCGACCGAGGCGGTCCAGATCCGGGTCCGCAGCGGTTGTCCCGGCACGTAGTGGATCTCCTGGAGATACTCCAGTTGGTGGGCGGTGACCACGATGCCCTCGTCGAGCAGGGTCCGGCAGGGCCCGGCCAACAGGAAGTCGGTCCGGGCCTCCTGCAGGTAGCCGGCGATCTGGACATTGTTCACGTGCCCGGCACGGTCCTGGTCCGACCAACGGGTCAGGGTGTCGAACTCCAGCGGACTCACCACGCCCAGCGTGGCGCCGCCTGTGGTCATTCCGGCTCCGCCTCGTACATGCTGTCGAGTTCCTTGGCGTACAGGTTGGTGATCCGGCTGCGGCGGATCTTCATGTTCGCGGTCACCTCACCGGCGTCGAGGTTGAACTCCTCGGGCAGGATGGTGAACTTCTTGACCGTCTCCCAGCGCTCGAGCCGCTCGTTGCCGCGGTCGATCCAGCGCTGGATCATTGCCCGGGTCTCCGGGTGCTCGGTGAGCTCGCGGTAGGTGAGGTCCTTGAGCTTGCCCTGATCGTGGGTCTCGGCCCAGCCCTTCATCGCGTCCGGATCGAGGGTGACCAGCGCCGAGATGTACTTGCGCCCCTCGCCGTACGCCACGACCTGGGAGATGTAGGGGCAGTTGGCCACGATGGCGCCCTCGACCTTCTGCGGAGCGACGAACTTGCCGCCGGAGGTCTTGATCAGATCCTTCTTGCGATCGGTGATCCGCAGGTAGCCGTCGGCGTCGACCTCGCCGATGTCGCCGGTGTGGAACCAGCCGTCCTCGGTGAACGCCTCCGCGGTCCGCTCGGGCAGGTTGTGGTAGCTGCGCATCACCCCGGGGCCCTTGAGCAGGATCTCGCCGTCCTCGGCGATCCGGCATTCGGTCCCCGGCACCGGCGGACCGACCGTTCCCGGCCGCGGCGTCCGCGGGTGGTTGACGAAGCTGATCGCGGAGGTTTCGGTCAGACCGTAGCCCTCCAGGACGGGGATCCCGGCGGCGAAGAACCATTCCTGGACCTGCTGGGAGAGTTTGGCCGATCCCGAGATCAGAAACTCCAGCTTGCCGCCGAGGCGGGCCTTGAGCTTGGAGAAGACGAGTTTGTCGGCGACGGCGTACTGGGCGGCCAACGTCCTGGGCACCGGCTTGTGCTGCTGCAGCAGGGCGAAGCGGCGCTTGCCGACCGAGAAGGCCCAGCGCGAGATCCGGGCCTTCAGCCCCGAGGCGGTGCTGCGCATCACCGTCGCGCGGACCTTCTCGAAGATCCGCGGCGCGCCGCACATGAAGGTCGGGCTGAGCTTGCCGAGGTTGTCCACGATCCGGTCCAGCCGGCCGTCGACCGCGGCCCGGAAGCCGATCTGCAGCTGGGCGGCCAACAGCACGCGCCCGAACACGTGCGACAGCGGCAGCCACAGCAGGTGCTCGGCGTTCTGGTCGATGATGTCCATGACCTCGACCGCGCGGGCCTCGTAGGCCCACACATCATGGTGCAGGCGGACTCCCTTGGGCCGACCCGTGGTGCCGGAGGTGTAGATCAGGGTGGCCAGCATGTCCGGAGTGGTCCGGGCGATCGCTTCGTCGACCGCGTTCGGGTGCTCGGCCAGATAGGCTTTGCCCCGCGCGTGGAGCTGGTCCCAGGTGACGATGAGGTCGTCGTCATGAGTGCCGTCGATCAGCACGATCGCCAGCAACTGCTCGCGCAGTTCGGGATGCTTGAGAACCTTGTCCACCTGGGCGACGTTCTCGGCCACCACGATCCGGGCGCCGGAGTCGGTGATGATGTAGGCGACGTCCTCGTCATGGGTCGACGGGTAGATCGTCGTGGTCGCCCCACCGGCACAGGAAACCGCCAGGTCGGCAAGGATCCAGTCGATCCGGGTGGAGCCGGCGATCGCGACCCGATCCTCGAACTGCAGCCCCAGGTCGAGCAGGCCGGCCGCCAATTCGAACACGGTGTGCTTGGTCTGCCGCCAGGTCATCGCGACCCAGTTCTCGTTCGCGTCCGGATAGCGGAAGGCGACCAGATCGGGGGTGGCCGCCACCCGGCGGACCAGCATCGCGCTGTAGGACGGGGCCCGATCTGCCAGACGTGCTTCCAGTGTGGTGTCGGTCATCGACTTCCCTCCGAGATGGTCAGCTGCGGCGTCGTCCGAGCCTATCGCGGCGCCTCCGCGCGGCCGCGCCGGGTCGACATTCTTGGGTTCTCCCCAGCCCGCAAATATGTTGAATCATCAATCACTTGCTAGACTGGGGTCATGAATGATACCGAGAGCATCGCGTGGTTGGACCAGGAGCAGCAGCAGATCTGGCGTACCTACCTGCTCGGTGTCGCCCGGATCAATCAGCGCCTGGACGACGACCTGCGTGAGTTCGGGATCGATCTGGCCGAGTACGAGATCCTGGTCTGCCTCGAGGAGGTCCCCGAGCATCGGCTGCGGATGTCGGAGCTCGCCGATGCGGTGCACCAGTCGCGGTCCCGGCTCACCCATACCATCGCGCGGATGGAGCGCGCCGGGTTGGTGGAGCGGGTCAACTGCCCCACCGATCGGCGTGGGGTGTGGGCGCAGATCACCGACAGCGGGCTGGAGTTGTTGCGCCGGGCCGCACCGGTCCATGTCGCCGGAGTGCGGCGCAACTTCGTCGAGGTGGCCGATCCGGAGGACTTCCGGGCGATCGGGCGGACGTTCGCGAAGGTGCTCGAGGTCGAGTGACCCCCGCGGTCCGGCTCTAGACTGGCCGCCATGACCGATCTCCGCGAAGCTCCCGAGGCGCTGGATACCGCGCTGACCCGTTTTCTGGCCGCCGCCGAGCGCCGGGGACTCACCGAGATCATCGACGATTCGTCCCTGGCCCGCGCGCTGTACGCCTCCGACGCCTCGCTGTATCGCGTCGTCCCCCAGGCGATCGCGACCCCGCGTACCACCGATGAACTGGTCGCGTTGCTGGACCTGGCCCGCGATGCCGGGCTGCCGCTGACCGCCCGCGGTTCGGGTACCTCCTGTGCGGGCAACGCGGTGGGTCCGGGCCTGGTGGTGGACCTGCGCCGACATCTGCACGAGATCATCGAGATCGATCCGGCGGCGATGACCGCCCGGGTCCAGCCCGGGGTGGTGCAGCAGACCCTGAATCGGGAGACCCTGGCGCACGGGATGAAGTTCGGCCCCGATCCCTCGACCAGTACGCGATGCACCATCGGCGGGATGATCGGCAACAACGCCTGCGGCCCGCGGGGCCTGGGGTACGGGCGTACGGCCGACAATGTGATCGCCCTGGAGGTGGTGCTCGGCACCGGCGAGCGACTCACTGTCGGCTCGGGCCAGGACACCGACTCTCCCGCGCTGACCGCGCTGCAGCGGCTGGTGCAGGAGAACCTGGCCACCATCCGGACCCAGTTCGGCCTGTTCGGACGGCAGGTGTCCGGCTATTCGATGGAGCATCTGCTGCCGGAGAACGGTTTCGATGTCGCCAAGTTCCTGGTCGGGACCGAGGGCACCCTGGCCACCATCGTGTCGGCGCAGGTGAAGCTGGTCGCCGATCTGCCGCACAAGGCGATGATCGCGCTGGGCTATCCGACGATGCCGGATGCCGGGGACGATGCGGCACTGCTGCTGCCCCATCACCCGACCGCCGCGGAGGGCCTGGACCGGCGGATCGTGAACGTGGTCGCGCACAAGCACGGGCTCGACTCGATCCCGAAGCTGCCCAACGGGGACGGCTGGATCTTCGTCGAACTGGCCGACACCGATCCGGACCGACTGGCCGAACGGACCGCTGCCCTGATGGCCGACACCCGCCACATCGACGGCTGGGTGGTGCAGGATCCCGCCGAGGCCGCCGCGCTGTGGAAGATCCGCGCCGACGGGGCCGGGCTGGCCGGGGTCAGCCTGGCCAAGCCGGCGTACGCCGGGTGGGAGGATGCCGCGGTCCGCCCGGAGAATCTGGGCGCCTACCTGCGCGACTTCGATGCCCTGCTGACCAAGTACGGGCTGCACGGGCTGCCGTACGGGCATTTCGGGGACGGCTGTGTGCACTGCCGCATCGACTTCCCGCTCGATGAACCCGATGGCGAACTGCGCTACCGGGACTTCGTCACCGAGGCGGCCGAGCTGGTTGCCGGGTACGGCGGGTCGATGAGCGGGGAGCACGGCGACGGCCGGGCCCGCTCGGCGCTGCTGCCGATCATGTACTCCCCCGAGGCGCTGACCCTGATGCAGCAGGTCAAGCAGATCTTCGATCCGCGCAATCTGCTGAATCCGGGGGTGCTGGTCGACCCGGATCCGGTGGTGCAGAACCTGCGGGTGCCGCAGATGCGCAATGCGCCCCTGCGGCGTACCGATGACAAGCTGGTGTGGCAGATCCACGCCTGCACCGGGGTCGGCAAATGTGTCTCGGACACCCTCGGGTCGGGGTCGGTGATGTGCCCCTCGTACCAGGCCACGCGCGAGGAGAAGGACTCCACCCGCGGCCGGGCGCGGGTGCTGCAGGAGATGATCAACGGCGGGGTGGTCTCCGGCTGGGACGCCCCCGAGCTGAACCAGGCGCTGGACCTGTGCCTGTCCTGCAAGGGTTGTTATCGCGAGTGTCCGACCGGGATCGACATGGCGCACTACAAGTCGGTCGCGCTGGACCGCAAGTACGAGGGCCGGGTACGCCCGCGCAGCCACTACCTGATGGGCTGGTTGCCGCGCTGGGGCCGGCTGATCTCGAAGCTGCGCATCGGGGCCCTGGTGAATGCCGCGGCCAGCGCGCCGGGCCTGCGTCGGCTGGTGAAGTGGACCGCGCAGGTCGATCAGCGGCGCAGCATTCCGCGTTTCGCCAGTGGGTCGAACAAGGCGCGGACGTCGATCCCGGCCACCTCGGGCAAGCCGGTCGCGATCTGGGTGGATTCGTTCTCCGAGTCGTTCGCCTTCGACGGGCTGCCGGCCCTGGTCGACGTGCTGATCGCCGCCGGGTACGCCCCGCGGTTCATCGAGGACCGGGCCTGCTGCGGGTTGACCTGGATCAGCACCGGGCAGCGGGACGGGGCGAAGGCGCAGTTGGCGCACGCCCTGGATGTGCTGCACCCGATCGTGGCCGCCGGGACGCCGATCATCGGGGTCGAGCCGTCGTGTCTGGCGGTGTGGCGCTCGGATGCCGCCGAACTGCTGGATGATCCGCGGGTGGCCGAGGTGGCCGCCGGGATCCACACCCTGGCCGAGTTGCTGGCGCAGACCCCGGATTGGCAGGCGCCCGACCTGACCGGCGTACGCGTGGTGGCGCAGCCGCACTGTCACCACGCCTCGGTGCTGGGCTGGCAGACCGACGAGTCGCTGCTGGCCGGGGCCGGCGCGGAGGTGACCACCGTGTCGGGCTGCTGTGGGCTGGCGGGCAACTTCGGGGTCGAGCAGGGGCATTACGAGGTCTCGGTCGCGGTCGCGGAGGATCATTTCCTGCCGGCGGTGCGCGCGGCCGGGGAGGATGCGGTGGTGCTGGCCGATGGGTTCTCCTGCCGGCTGCAGCTGGAGCAGTTGGAGCAGCGTCGGGCGATCACCCTGGCGCAGTTGCTGGCGCGCTGATCAGCGCAGCGTCGGGGTGCTCAGGGCCCGGGCCGCGGCGTCGAGCTGCGGCAGGTTGTGGGTCAGGTACTGCGTGACCCAGCTGGTTCTCCCGGCCGGGCCACCGACGGTGATCGCCGGCAGCCGACCGAGGGTGGTGGGGGTGATGCTGACCTGTGCCCACGGAATCTGCACGGGGCCGGACGCGGTGTTCACGATGACTCCGTCGCGGCGCAGCACCCACGCCACGCCATTCGGGGCCTCGGCCTTGGCGTACGCGGGAGTGAACGCGCCCACCATGATCAGCACGGCGTAGCCGAGGAGGAACACGGCCAGCACGCCGAACAGGAGCGCGATGGCCCACCCCACGGTGACCAGTTGCAGGATCGCCAGCCCCCCGAACAGCAGTGCGGGGATCAGTTGGATCGCACCGAGCAGCATTTCCTTGCGGCGGACCCGCCGGAGGAGTTCGCCGTTGCGATAGCCCACCACCAGTTCGTTCATGCCGGGCAGTCTAGGAGCCGGGCAGTCCAGAAGCCGCGCGGTCAACTCCAGATCGGCTGGCTCAGCTGGCGTGCGGCGGCGTCCAGTTGCTGCTGGTTGTGGGTGAGGTACTCCGCGGCGTAGGTGGTCGTGGCCTGCGGGCCACCGACGCTGACCGCGGGCTGTCCGGCGACGGTGGCAGCACTGATCCGCACCTGGGACCACGGGGTGTGCACCGGCCCGCGCGGGGTGTTGACCATGACCCCGTCGCGGCGCAGCACCCAGGCAACGCCGTTGGGGGCTTCGGCCCTGGCCGTACCCGGGATGAACAGGCCGGCCATCATCAGTACGCCGAGCACCGCGAGCAGACCGACGACGATCCCGATCGCCAGCAGCACCGCCGGCGGGAAGATCGAGTTCAGGAAGAGCACGAAGTAGGCAACCACAAAAAGCAATCCGGGGAGGAGGCACAAAGCACCCAGCATCGCGTGCTTGACGCGCAGCTTTTTGCGTAGTTCCCCGTTGCGGTAGCCGACGACCAGTTCATCCATGCGCAGCACTGTACGACCGCGTCGGCCCGAACCGAGAGTCCGGAGTCCGGGCTC
Organism: Granulicoccus phenolivorans DSM 17626 = NBRC 107789 = JCM 15570; assembly: GCF_000423085.1. Taxonomy (GTDB): domain Bacteria; phylum Actinomycetota; class Actinomycetes; order Propionibacteriales; family Propionibacteriaceae; genus Granulicoccus; species Granulicoccus phenolivorans. The sequence goes on from NZ_AUHH01000008.1 coordinate 123,718, forward strand.
AGCCGCGGGCTCGCGCTCCATACCGCTGCCGAGCAGCCTCCCCACTGGTTCCGATCGCGTCGCCTACTTGGCGCCAAGAGATGTGCTGGTGCCGAGCGGCCCTCACTGCCTCGGCAAGCTCACTTTCCGCTGCATCCCGCCGCCAGGCCGCGAGCCGAACCGCCATCAGGGGCGGCAGCGGAGCATCCTGATCACCGGGCGCAGGTGAATACCCCTCAAAGGCATCGGCGAATTCATCCGCACGAGCCGCAAGTTCCTCGATCGAGCGTCGGGTCATGCCAGTTCACCTCAAGTACTTCTCACGAGCGGGTCGCATGGCATGAACGATCGCGAGATCGCCATACCACTCCACCACGCCAACTTCCACCAGCGTTCCAGACTCATCCGGGCCGACGAACATGACCATAAAATCCTCTTGCACGAAGTGGCGCACCGGAAACCGCAGAGCATGGAGCATGGCTCCGTCCGGCACACCATGCCGATGAGCACTCTCAAGGATGATCGGCTCACCGCCATCCCACAAGGTTACTTGTCGCACCGTGTTCTCCCAAGGGGCTGTGCGACCAGAACCAAACGCGCCCCCTTCCCAGGGGAAGGGGGCGCGGCGCAGGATCAGCCGCGGGTGAGGCGACGGTGGGTGGTGGCGTGCGGACGCGCCGCCTCCGGTCCGAGCCGTTCCACCTTGTTCTTCTCGTAGTCGGCGAAGTTGCCTTCGAACCAGTACCAGGAGGCCGGGTTCTCCTCGGTGCCCTCCCAGGCCATGATGTGGGTCGCCACGCGGTCGAGGAACCAGCGATCGTGGGAGATCACCACGGCACAGCCCGGGAACTCCAGCAGCGCGTCTTCCAGCGACTGGAGGGTCTCCACGTCCAGGTCGTTGGTCGGTTCGTCGAGGAGCAGCAGGTTGCCGCCCATCTTCAGCGTCAGCGCCAGGTTGAGCCGGTTCCGCTCACCGCCGGAGAGCACACCGGTCGGCTTCTGCTGGTCCGGACCCTTGAACCCGAACGAGGCGACATAGGCCCGCGAGGACATCTCGAAGTTGGCGACCTTGATGTAGTCCAACCCGTCGGAGACGACCTCCCAGACGTTCTTCTTCGGATCCAGGCCGCCTCGGCCCTGGTCGACATAGGAGATCGACACGGTCTTGCCGAGGGTCAGCTCGCCGGAGTCGGGCTGCTCCTCCCCCACGATCATCTTGAACAGCGTCGACTTGCCGACACCGTTGGGGCCGATGATGCCGACGATGCCCGAGCGCGGCAGGGTGAAGGACAGGTCGTCGATCAGCAGCCGGTCGCCGAAGCCCTTGCTGAGGTGGCTGACGTCCAGCACATCGGTGCCCAGCCGGGGGCCCGGCGGGATGTTGATCTCGGACGGGTCGATCTTGCGGTTGCGCTCGGCCTCGGCGGCCATCTCCTCATAGCGGGCCAGGCGGGCCTTGTTCTTGGCCTGCCGCGCCTTCGGGCTGGAGCGGACCCAGTCGAGCTCCTTCTCCAGAATCTTGGCGCGCTTGGCGTCCTTCTGACCCTCGACCTTGAGCCGCTCCCGCTTGGTCTCCAGGTAGGTGGAGTAGTTGCCCTCATAGGGGTGCAGCCGACCGCGGTCGATCTCACAGATCCACTCCGCGACATTGTCCAGGAAGTAGCGATCGTGGGTCACGGCCAGTACGGCACCCGGATAGGACTTGAGGTGGCCCTCCAACCAGTTCACCGATTCGGCGTCCAGGTGGTTGGTGGGCTCGTCGAGCAGGAGCAGGTCGGGCTGCTCGAGCAGCAGCTTGCACAGCGCGACCCGGCGCCGCTCGCCGCCGGAGAGGTGATCGACCAGTTCATCGGCCGGCGGGCAGCGCAGGGCGTCCATCGCCTGCTCGAGCTGGGAATCGATGTCCCAGGCGTTGCTCGCATCGAGCTCGGTCTGCAGGTTGCCCATCTCTTCCATCAGGGCATCGAAGTCGGCGTCCGGCTCGCCCATCAGCTCGCCGATCTCGTTGAACCGATCCAGTTTCGCCTTGATCGGCCCGACGCCCTCCTGGACGTTCTCCAGAACGGTCTTGCCCTCGGTCAGCGGCGGCTCCTGCAACAGGATGCCGACCGTCTTGCCCTTGCCGAGCATGGCCTCACCGTTGTTGGGTTTCTCCAGCCCGGCCATCACCTTGAGCATGGTGGACTTGCCGGCGCCGTTGGGACCGACGACACCGATCTTGGCGCCCTCGTAGAAGGAGAGCGTGACATTGTCGAGAATCACCTTCTCGCCGGCGGTCTTCCGGACATTGTGCATGGTGTAGACGAACTCGGGCATTGCCGGATCAAACCTCCACTGGGGGATTGGGGAACCTCGGACAGTATGCCAGCCCGTGCGCCCTCCTCACTGCGCCACGGCCAGGCCCTCCCGGTCGGCGTCGGTCGGCGTACCCCCTTCGGGGTCGGGTTCCGGCTCCGGCTGCGCGGTGGCATCGGGCCCGGCCGGCTCGGCGGAGCGGCGGCGCTCGGTGCGGAAGGTGGCGCTGCCCCAGGCCAAGTCGTGGCCGACCCCACTGGCATCGATCACCAGCTGTTCGTGCAGCACACCGTCCTCATCGACCCAGGATTCGGTGCGCATCCGTCCGGTCACCAGAACCGGGTCGCCCTTGCGGACGCTGAGCGCGACGTTGTGGGCGACGCTGCGATAGCAGCGGACCGAGTACCACGTGGTGTCCCCGTCGCTCCACTCCCCCGCCCGCAGGATGCGCGGGGTGCTGGCCAGGCGGAAGCGGGCGTACTCCACTCCCTGGCGGGTGACCCGCTTCTCGATGTCGGTTCCGATGCGTCCGGTGACGGTCACGCTGGCGTCCATGGTGATCCCTTTCGTTCAGGCTGTGCCCGAAGGATGGCCGTCGCGGCGGAATCGGTACGCCCGCCCCGGCGTACCTGTGGACAACGCTTGCGGCGCGGCGGGGCTGGGGACAAGTTCCCGGAGATCACGCCGGGCCGAGGACCTCCGCCAGATCGCGGCGGACCGTTTCGTAGCGGGTCACTTCCGCGTTGACCGGCTCGATCACCAGTTTGTCGGTCACCCGCGCGATCGACTTCTGCAGCGCTCGGCGCGCGCTGCGTTGCTTGCTCCGGGCCCCGATCTCGACCCCGATCCGGGCGAACAGGGCGACCAGCAGACCGGCGGCCACCCCACCGACGACCAGCAGCGTCTGCACCCCGAACCCGCGCCACTGCACCGTGGGCAGCGGCGGCAACTGCAGATAGAGCATGAGGAAGTCGACCCCCAGCCAGATCAGCCCGGCCAGCACCGCGACGATCAGAATCCACTGCAGCACGGTGATCGCGCGCCACCAGCCGCGGTCGGCGTCCAACCCGAGGTCGGTGGTCGCGATCGCCCGATCCAGCCGGTCGGAGATGATCCCCCGGTGCTGCTGGGTCGCGGCGCGCACCGCGTCCCGCCAGCCGCGGCCGAGTCCTGGGGTGACCTCGTCCGACAGGTCCCGCACGGCCGCATCCACCCGGGCCTGCTGCACCGAGTTGGTCGTCGGCAGGGAGGTCCGCGGGGCCCGGACGGGGTCGATCGATTCCTGCGTGCGGCGCTTGCCGATGCCGAGCCGGTCCAGGTGCAGCCGCTTCAGCGGATCCGGCCGAAAGCGTCCCAGCCAGGCCAGGGCCGGCCAGCCGGTGGCCAGCGATCCCCGGTGTCGCCAGGCGTTCCCGACCGCCTCGGTGACGATCGGGACATTCGCCGCGACCGCCAGGGCCTTGTTCAGCCGGTCGGCGGTCTCCCGGGACACCGTGCCGGCCGCCTTGGTCCCGTTGGCGCGGGCCAGCGCTTCCCCGGCGGTGCGCACGTCATGGGCGACCCGGGTCGCGGCCGCCTTCTTCGCCGACACGCGCGTACGCAGGGTGGCGCGCAGCTTGTCGACCCCCTCGCCGGTCGCGGCGCTGACCGCGAGCACCTCGGCCCGTCCCAGGCCCTCCGAATCCAGCAGTCGGCGCAGATCGGCCAGACAACGCTTGCGTTCCTCGGCGGACAGGGTGTCGATCTGGTTCAGCACGATCAGCATCACGTCGGAGTAGGCCGCCAGCGGCTTGAGGTAGCGATTGTGCAGGGCGGCGTCGGCGTACTTCTGCGGGTCGACCACCCACACGATCGAGTCGACCAGCTGCACCAACCGGTCCACCTGCTGCTGGTGGGCCAGGGCGGTCGAATCGTGATCGGGCATGTCGATCAGCACCAGCCGGTCCAGGCCGGGCGCATGCTCGAGGTCGCCGCCCCAGTACCGGGTGGGGACCTCCAGCCAGTCCAGCAGGGGCTCGGCGGAGTCGCGTTCGGCGAAGCTGACCGCCATCGCGGTGGCGGTGGTGGGGCGGCGGACGCCGGGCACCGCCAGCTCGGTCCCGGTCAGCGCGTTGAACAGTGAGGACTTGCCCGAACCGGTGGCGCCGCCGATCGCCACCACGGTGTTGTCGCCGGCCAGTTCCAGGCGCCGCCCGGCCCGTTCGACCACGCCCCGGGCGGTGGTCACCGGGCCCGGATCGACGCGGCCGTCGGCCAGGTCGGCGGCCTCGCGCAGCGCCCGGATCCGGGCGCCCAGGTCAGGCCTGGCCATCGCGGTTTCCTTCGGCCGCCTCGTCGAACAGGGTGTGGGTCCGGGTCTCGCCGACGATTTCGGCGTCGACGATCTGCGGCTGCGCCTCGAGCTGGTACGCCTGCCCCTGCTCCCCGGCGGTGATCTCCCGCGGTACGCCGGGCAACTCCGGCGTCCCGGCGGCAGCGCCGTCGGCCCCGACGGTCTCGGTCTCGGCGGTCAGCGCCGGGTCGCTGTGCCCGGTCCGGGCCAACTGGACCGCGGCAATGGCCCCGCGCAGGTCGCGGGCGACCTGCGGTGCGACATGCTCGTCGTCCAGCAGGGCAAGGAAGCGCGCCTTCTCCGAATCCAGCAGCGCCGTCACCCGGGCATCGAGCTCGGCCTTGGCCTGTTTGGTCAGCCGGCGGATCGCCTCGTCCCCGAAGACCGACTCCAGGACGCGCTGGGCCAGCGCGGCGGTGCCGCCGGCCACGCCGATCTCGGCACCGGTCAGCCCGCCGGTCTGGGCGAAGATCACGATCATCAGCGCGACGCCGGCCCCGTTCACGCCGAGGGCGAGGAAGCGGGCCCGGGCGCGCTTGTCCATCCCGGCGTCGGCCACCAGGTCGAGGACCGATCCCTGCCAGTCCCGGATGGTCCGGGCGACCGCGGCCGGGTACTCCCGGGAGGCCCGGGACAGGTCCGCTCCGGACTGATCGAGCAACTGACGGCCGGCGGGATTCGCCCGCCAGGAGGCTTCGGCCCGCTCCGCGGCGGCCTCACCCTGCTCCCGGATCAGCGCCTCGAGTCCCGATTCGACGGCGAGTTTGACCGAGTTGGCGTCGCGGCGGGGTCGGAAGGCCGCCACGATGCGGTCCCGGAGTTTGCTGACGCCCTGGTCCAGCTTGGCGAGCAGTTCGCCGGTTCCGACGAAGTCCTGCCAGCGCTGCATCACTTCGCCGCGCAGCAGCGTGCCGTCCGCGGTCTGCGCCGCGATGCTGCGGGCGGTTTCGGCGTACAGCGTGTCGACGTCGGCGCGCAGCCCGTCCAACGCCTCCTGCTGGTCGTCGATCGCCCGGGCGATTCCCGGTGCCCGGGACTCGATCGAGGCGATCGCGCCGGCCAGGGTCTGTTCCACGACCCGTTGCCGGCTGCCGCGGTCGGCCGCCAGGGCGGCCAGCCAGCTGCGGATCGGCTGGACCGAGGCGTCGGGCAACAGGCCCTGTTCGTCGACGGGCACCTCCGGGACGGCGAACAGGGGCGAGTGGGCCAGCCCCCGTTCGCTCATCAGGCGGCCCAGATCCGGCGGGATCTCCGCCATCGCCGCCGGCGGGATCCGGTCCAGGACCACCGCGACCGCGGCGCTGCGTTCGGCGGCATGCCGCAGGAACTCCCAGGGCACCGCGTCGGCGTACCGGGCCGCGGAGGTCACGAACAGCCACAGGTCGGCGGCGGCGAGCAGCTGGGCCGCCAGCTTCCGGTTCTCCTCGACCACCGAGTCGACGTCGGGGGCATCCAGCAGGGCCAGGCCGCGCGGCAGGGTGTCCTCGGCAACCAGTTGGATCGAGCCGTGGTCGTGCGTCGGTTCCCAGGTCCGGGCCAGTCCCGGCAGGATCCGTTCATCGTCGAACCAGGGCGCATCATCGGGATGATGGATCAGCACCGGGGCGCGGGTGGTGGGCCGGATGATGCCGGGCGTGGTCACCGGACGCCCGATCAGCGAGTTCACCAGGGTCGACTTGCCTGCACCGGTGGACCCGCCGACCACCGCCAGCAGCGGCGCGTCCAGGGTGGCCAGTCGTGGCAACACGTAGTCGTCGAGTTGGGCCACCAGTTCGGCGGCGGTGGCCCGTTGCAGGGGCGCGCCGGGTAGGTCGAGCGGGAGTCGCGCGGCGCGTACGCTGTCACGCAGTTCCACCAGGGCGGCGTACAGCACGCCGCCGCTCATGCCGGCCTCAGCCATGCGTCTCCTCGATGAGCGAGCCGTACGCGGGGGCCGGGGATCAGCGTCCGGGCGGCCCCCAACTGGGATTGACAGGACTGTACTGCGGGGTGAGGTACGCCGCGGGCGCCGCGCCCGGACCGATCCAGGGGGTGTCTGCCGGTGCTTGTGAGGGCGGCCCGACCCGAGCGGTCGGCCGCAGTTCCCGGATCCGGCGCAGCAATACCTTCTCCCGAATGTGGCCGGCCTCGTCGATCAGGCCGCGAACCATGCCGTCGCGCAGGTACGCCAGTTCGAGCATCGCCCATTGGATCCGGACGGTGGAGACGAAGGAGCGCGGATTTCCGGTCAGTAGCCGGCCGAACGCGACCACGACGTCGACCAGGCGCCGGCGCAGGGAGGCCATGTTGCGCGGGTCGGTCGGCAGCAGCCAGCCGGTGCGGGCATAGTCCTCCAGCCGGGCCCGGACCAGGCGCGCCTGGGTGAACAGCTGGGTGATCGCCATCACCAGGATGCTCAGGAACACCGGCACCGCGATCAGCAGATACAACATCAGCAGGGTGGCTTCGCTGGTCACCGTGGAGAGGGTCCCGTTGAACCACATGTGGCCCAGGGCGGCGGCCAGGTAGCCGCACAGCGGCGCGACCACCCGGACGATCTTCGAGCGATGTCGCAGCGCGATCGCCAGGCCGATGCCGGTCATGCAGGTGAACATCGGATGGGCGAAGAAGGTCAGGCCGCCGCGGACGAAGACGAGTTGCTGCATCGCCTGTTCCGGATCCAGCGTCGAGGCGGAGGTGGAGTTGGCCGCCGCGCGGTAGGCCCGGCCGTAGTAGAGGACGTTCTCGATCCAGGCGAACCCGGTCGCGACCAGCCCGCCGAGCGCGATCCCGGTCATCCGGTTGACCCACTGGTTGCGGAAGAAGATCGCGAGCAGGAACAGCACGCTGGCCTTGGTGGCCTCTTCGACGAACGGGGCGACGAAGACGGCAGCGCGGCTGGCGGTCGCGGGATCGCCGTTGCCCAGGATCCCCAGATGCGAGGCGGCCCAGGTGTTCAGATGCATGGCGGCGTAGGTCGCGACGAAGGCGCCCCAGCCGAAGGTGAGCAGCCACACCAGCGGACGCGGGCGCCAGAAGCGGTCCAGCAGGATGAACAGGAGCGCCAGCGGCACCGCGGTGTAGCTGGCGTACTGCACGAACAGCGGCAGCTGGTCGACGCCCAGACCGAGCAGGGTCCCCCCGGGGACCTGCCGGTCGGGAACGTTCTCCGCATACATCCGCCAGGCGCAGATCACCTCGAGCAGGATCAGTCCCAGCACCAGCCAGGTCCGGGGATTCTTCACCAGGGACAGCAGTGGATTCTCCCCGGCCGGCGGTGAGATCGGCAGCCCGGAGCGGCGCAGCGCCCTGCGTTCGGCATCCGGGGCCGGGGCACCGGCGGCACCGGCGGACAGGTCGGCAGGACGCGTCGGAGGTGCGGCGGTGTGCATGGGTGCCACAGTAGCGCGGGCGAGGTTGCGGTCCCAGACCGCTAAACTTTGCCCCCGAAGCCCTCATAGCTCAGCTGGATAGAGCAGCAGCCTTCTAATCTGCGGGTCGTAGGTTCGAATCCTACTGGGGGCGCCACAGTCGCGAAGTGGGACACCGGCGCGGGTACGCGGGGCGTAGCGTGTCCCCGTGCCCGAGCCCACCCATCCCCCGGCCGACTTCTCCTGGCGGGTCCTGCTGATCACCGCGTACCTGCCCACCCTGCTGGTCTCGATCGGATTCGGCGCGGTAGTACCGCTGATCGCGGTCTCGGCGATCGATCTGGGCGCCAGCCCGGGAATGGCCGCGTTCGTGGTCGGGGTGTACGGGCTGGGCGGGCTGCTGGCCGACCTGCCCGCCGGTGCCATTGCAGCGCGATTCGGGGAGAAGCGCAGCATGATCGGCGCCTGTGTGATCGAGGCGGCCGCGATGATCCTGGCCTGGCAGTCGCAGCAGTTGTGGCTGTTCATCGTGGCGATCGCGGTGGCGGGCGCGTGTGCGTCGATGGTCCAGTTGGCGCGGCAGGCGTACCTGTTGGTGGCGGTGCCGATCCACCTGCGGGCCCGGGCGATGTCCGGGCTGGGCGGCACGTTCCGGATCGGCTGGTTCATCGGGCCACTGATCGCCGCGGGGGTGGTGGCCGCCTTCGACACCCGGGCGGCGTACGTGGCGGCGGCGATCATGAGCCTGGCCTCGGCGCTGATCATGCTCGCCCTGCCCGAGCCCGAGGGCGCCCGAGCGGTGACCGAGGACACCGGGCCCCGGCTGGGCACGGTGATCCGGGAGAACCGCAAGTCGTTGCTCACCCTCGGCATCGGGGCCATGGTGCTGATGCTGGTGCGGGCCGCCCGGCTGACGATCGTCCCGCTGTGGGCGGCGCAGCAGGGCGTACCACCGCACCTGATCAGTCTCTTCTTCGCCGCCGCCGGCCTGGCCGAGATCGTGATGACGCTGCCCTCGGGATGGGTGATGGATCGCTACGGCCGGTTCTGGGCGGCGGTCCCGACCCTGCTCGCGCTGGCGATCGGGTTCGCGGTGCTGCCGCTGGCCACCACGGCGTGGGCGATCGGGCTGGTCGCGTTCTGGATCGGCCTGGGCAACGGCTTCTCCGCCGGCGTCGTGATGACCCTGGGCGCCGACACGGCGCCGAAGAATGCCCGCCAGCGGTACCTGGCGGTGTGGCGCCTGATGGTCGACGGAGGCAATGCGGCGGGCCCGCTGTTGGTCACCGCGACCGTGGCCGCGGCGCCGCTGTGGGGCTCGGCGCTGCTGGCCGCGGCGGTGTGCCTGGCCGGGGCCGGGTGGTTCACCCGCTGGCTGCCGCGTAGGCCGGGGCCGGTCAGCGTCCTAGAGTGACGCTGTGAGCAACGAGAAGCTGGTATGGATCGACTGTGAGATGACCGGACTGGACCTGGCCGGCGGCGACGTCCTGATCGAGGTCGCGGCCCTGGTCACCGACGGGGAGCTGAACGTTCTCGGCGACGGCGTCGACGTGTTGATCAAGCCGGAGCCGGCCGCACTGGAGCGGATGACCGATTTCGTCCGGGACATGCACGTCAAGTCCGGGCTGCTGGCCGAGCTGGACCAGGGGGTCAGCACCGAGGAGGCCGAGCAGCAGGTGCTGGACTACCTCAAGCAGCACATTCCCAGTGACTTCCGCGCTCCCCTGGCCGGCAACACCATCGGCACCGACCGGGCGTTCCTGGCGCGCTACATGCCGACGCTGGAGCAGTTCGTGCACTACCGCAACGTCGACGTGTCCAGCGTGAAGGAACTGGCCCGGCGCTGGTTCCCGCGGGTCTACTTCAATACCCCGGCCAAGTCGGGCAACCACCGGGCGCTGGCCGACATTCAGGAATCGATCGAGGAGCTGCGCTACTACCGCGAGGTGCTGTTCGTCGGTGAGCCCGGCCCGGACACCGACACCTGCAAGGCCGCCGCAGCCAAACATCAGGGCTCGCTGACCGGGGCCACCCCGGCCGCAGAATGATCTGATTTCCCTTGGGCGGATTTTCCCGCTAGTATTCTTCGGTCGCCACAAGCGAGGCCAGCCGGCCTCTCTGGGGCAGACATGGTGGGTATAGCTCAGCTGGTAGAGCACCTGGTTGTGGTCCAGGTGGTCGCGGGTTCAAGTCCCGTTACTCACCCCAAACGGGTCAGGTGTGAACTTGCGACCAAGGGGCCACCCTTGGTCGCGGTTCGCGCCTGGCCCATTTTCTTCGCCTCGGCGGCCCAGCTCAGGGCGTCGGCGTGGAGGCCGGAGAGGCTCAGTCCGTCATACGGGTTCCGGTAGCCGACGCGCACGTCGTTGTCCTCGTCGATGTAGATCGCCCTGAACAGTGCTTGGTTGCACAGTCGGCGGTTCGCGTCGTCGGCGTGCTCGTAGAGGTCGGCTGCGTTGGACAGCAGTTTCAGCGAGTCGTCGAGGTTCGCCCGCGCGTCGGCATAGTGGCCGTGGTGAGCGGTGATCCGGTGCTCGATGGTCTCCAACGACGCGGTGATCCGGTCCTGCTCCTTCTTGAGCAGGTCGAGCGGGATGGCTCCGGCGTAGTGGGCTTGCAGCAACTTCTGCTGCTCGCCTTCGAGTTGGGTTCTCCGGGACGCGAGGTCGGCAAGTTCGGCGGCTCCTTCGGCCATCATCTCGTCGAACCGGGCATGGATCATCGCCGAGACCGCCTGCGTCGTCTCGGGATCGAGCTGCACCTTGGCATAGAAGCGCTCGATGAGCCGTTCGACCTGCTCGATGAGCATCGCCTGCCGGGTGCAGTCGCCTCTGCCACCATGCCTGCTCGCGCACACGAAGTACGGGTAGATCGTGCCCTGGCTGCTCTTGGCGTTGCACACCAGTAGCCGCGAGCCGCACTGGCCGCAGAACACCGTCCCCTTCAAGTAGTGCTCGTGGACTTGCGTTGCATCTGCTGCCGAGCGGTGCGTGCCGAGCACGGTCTGCACCTGGTCCCACACCTCGTTGGGGACGATGGCCTCGTGCGCTCCGGCATAGGTCACGCCCTGGTAGCGGACGCTGCCCTTGTAGTACGGGTTCGTCAGCATCCGATGCACCGACGACTTCCCGATGGGTCGGGACGGTCGCCGCGGCGACGCCGCTGTCGTGAGCCCGCGCGCTACGAGCTCCTGGTGAAGCTGGCTCGTCGTCCAGTCGCCGGATGCGAACACCTGGAACGCCCACCGCACCAACGGGGCTCGCTCCTCGTCGATCTCGACGGTGCGTACTTCCCGCCCGAACTCGTCGCGCACGCCGACGTTGCGGTAGCCGATGGGTGCCTTCGTCACGGTGCCGCCCTGCGCGGCCTTCTGCGACAGACCCTTGACGACCTCGGTGGCGAGGTTGCGGGAGTAGAACTCCGCGATCGAGGACATGATGCCGTGCAGCAGCATCCCGGACGGGGTCTCGTCGATGTTCTCCGTGGCCGACACCAGCGTGACGCCGGCGTCCTTGAGGGCGAGGTGGATGGTCACGTCGTCGGCTCGGTTGCGGGCGAGCCGGTCGACCTTGTGGACGATGCAGTAGTTCGTCTTGTGCTTCGCGACGTACTGGATCATCCGCATCAGTTCGGGCCGGTCGGCCTTGCGCGCGGACTCGCCCGCGTCGACGAACTCCTCGATGATCGTTGCTCCGAGCTGGTCGGCCTTGCGCTGGTTCGCCTCGCGCTGGGCCGGGATCGAGAAGCCCTCCGCCTGGCCGCCCTTCTCCGCCTGCTCCTTCGTGGAGACCCGTAGGTAGGAGACGGCGAATGATCCGGGGAACGGGGTGGGCGCTACGAGGCTGTCTATCGCGGTTCGGTCCGCGTCGATGATCGTCATGGCTCTTCTCCACAGTCACTGGTCCTGCCGACGCGGACTTGTGAGAGCGGATGTTGATCGTGAGAAGAGCCCGAAGGCTGTAGGACTAGGCCGAGTCGGCCACGTTTACTTTGCCTCGCCGTGGCGGCGAAGCGCTAGGACCACAACATCCGCCATCCGCGACGGATGCCTCCATTCTACGACGACGCGCTCGCGGAGGCACGAGGGCGCTTCGGTCGCGTCGATCCCTCCGAACGGCACGCTCCCGACTGTTGGAGCGCCAGGCGGATCAGCAGCTCGCAGAGCTTGTCCAGGTCGGGCGGCTCGTGGAACTCGGCGCGGATCGTCAGCTCGCGCTCGCTCTGTTGACGCTGCCCGGTCTTCCGTTCATAGCGGCGCGCCACGATTCACACCTCGCCCGTCTCCGGGTCGATGCCCGCGAAGAAGGCATCCTCTGCTTCCTGGCGCGCATCCACCATGTCGATCACGAACCGAACGAAGTCTTCGTCGCGATCCGTGATCGGTGAGTCCTCGATGGGCTGAGTGGGGTCTTCACCGGGCCAGCTCGTCTGGCGAGTCGGGCGGTCTCGGTCGAGCCGCGTACCGCAGGCCGACACCCAATCACGAAGGCGGGCACGGGCATCGGCGAAGTCGCGGTGCCAGCCGAGCGGTGCCGACCCATTCTGCTCGGGGTCGTATGCGCACAGCCAGTGCAGGTGCAGCGCCGACAGTTCCCAGAGGAGCTCGGGGTGACGGTGCCAGTAGGGCGGAACGACGCTGGCCGGAAGTCCGTAGGTGTGGCGAAGCCAGTCCACCCAACGGTTCAGTTCGAGCAACTCGGCTTCGAGATCGTTGGCGGTCAGCAGATTCCAGTTGACCGGATGCGGCGGCTCGGGCACGTCGAAACGCGGGGACGCGAGACCTGCCTCGGGTGGCATGTCGTCGTGCTCAGGGTGGAACTGATCGCTCATGGCGGGATCGCTCACATTCCGATGGCAGCCGCGGTGGACGGCGCGGCCTGCTGAGGTCCGGTGAACGCCGCGGCGTCTCGGCCGGAAGTGCGTTCGCTGCGATCCACCTCGTAGCGGGTGCGGGCGAGGTCGTGTCCGATGCGCGTCGCGATGAACTCCTCGCCCTCGTACCGCTGGCCGTTGCGCTCGTAGGAGTAGTCGCGCACCCGTCCGTCGGCGATGATGTTGTCGCCCTTGGCGAGCCGCTCGGCTCCCTGCTCGGCAGCACCGCGATACGCAATGAGGTCGTGGAACGTCGTCTCCAGTTGCGTGAAGGAGTTGTCGGGCTCCTTGCGGTAATGCTCGATGCCGACCTTCATGTAGAGCCGTGCGTCGCCGCGGTCGGTGTAGCTGAGCTGCGGGTCCGAGGCGACAAAGCCGGAGATGGACTGGTGGGTACGAATGGCCATGATGGCGTCCTCCTGAACTCGGGCGACCAGCCGTGTGTGGCCGCTGTGTCAGGCAGGTGCGCTTCGGCACCCAGACGCAGCGTCAGGTGACGGGGCGGTGGCGCAGCAGTGTTTCGAGTTCGTCGCGGTCGCTGCGGAGTTGCGCGGCATCGGGGCGAGTCGGCCAGGCGCGGAGGTCGGTGACGATGGGCGGCGCGGAGCGCAGCATCGCAATGCCGGTGCCGAATGGCAGGGTGCGGATGCGGTCTGGCGGCAGGATCGGGACGCGGCGGATCGAGCGCTGGTTGGAGCGGGTGCCGTGGTCGCCGAGTGTCACGCTGTCGGTGTACTCGTCGCGCTCTCCGATGAGCGTGGAGAGGTCTTGGAGGTCGCGGCTGTTGGATGCGCCGCCGAGGATGATCTTGACGATGCTAGCGTCCCAGATCGCGCCGGCCTGGTGTTCACTCCACCTGTCGCGAGCCTGTGCGAGGGACTGCAAGACCGGCATGGTCGTGATCCCGGTGCCACCGCCTTCGGCCATGAGCGTCGGCAGTGACGGCAGCGGTGCGAGATTCCCGATCTCGTCGAGCGCGAGCAGTAGCGGCGGGTCGAGCCGTGCTCCGGGCGAGCGGGCGGCAAGTCGGCGGGCGGTTTCGATGAGGTCTTCGACGAACGCCGCGACCAGCGATGCCGAGGCTCCTGCTCCTGCTCCGGTGGCGAGCAGGTACAGGGTGCCTTGTTCGGTGAGGAAGGTCTCGGGGTCGAAGTGCTCGTGCGGGCCTGGCGTGACGGCATCGAGCACGCGCGGGTCGGCCAGTGCGGCCAGTGCGAGGGAGACGCCTTGCCAGATGCTGTCGCGGGTCTTGGGGTCGGCGTCGATCATCGCGGCCAGGGAGTCGTCCCAGCCCATCGCCGCGTTCGGGTGTGAGTTGAGGATGGCGACGGCTTCGGACGCGGCGCTGGGGTCGAGGGTCCATCTGAACAGCTCGGCTGGCTGGCGGCCGTCGAGCGCGGCGGCATGCAGCAGGCTTTGGAGTGCGGTGCGGGTTTTGCCTTCCCAGAACCCGCCGGACTCGACCCCTCCGGCGCTGAGTCCTGTGGCGGCTGCGAGGCCGTTAGCGCGGATCATCGCGGTCAGCGGATCGTCACAGCCGCGAATGGGCGACCAGCGCAGCCCGGCGGGGATGCCTTCGGCGAGGTGTTGCGGGTCGAACACCGCGACCGGTCCGCCCCTGCGGCGTCGGGCGCGGAGGGTCGCGGTGAGGTTGTCGGGCCTGGTGCTGGTGGTGACGACCGCTCCGGGTGCGTCGAGGATCGCGTTGATGACGACATGTAGGCCCTTGCCTGAGCGGGGTGGGCCGATCAGCAGGATCGAGTCTTCGACAGATGCCCAGACCTCCGTCCCGCGACTGGCACCGAGGAGGTAGCCGACATCCTGCGGGGCTGGTGATTCCAAGGAGGGGCGCAGTGTGGCCGCGCGGTGCAGCAGTGCCTTCGCGGATGCTGCGGTCTTGACTTCATGGCTGGTCGCGATCCCGGCAAGGCGGTGCGGGTCGGTCTCGGTCTTCCGCGTGTGGCGGCGCAGCACGATCCACACCCAGACGATCCCGGTGGCGAGTCCGCCGAGCAGTGCCGCGCTGACGAGCCAGTAGGCGACCGGGTTGAGACCGTCGGCACCGAGCGCGGTTGCCGGGTCGCCGGGGTTGAACAGCACGGCGAGTCCCGCCGCTGCGCCGGCGTCTGGCTGGGGTGTGCCGGTGAGGAACGCGGCGACACTGCCACCGGCGCGGAGAACGAGGGCGATCCCGAACATGCCGATCAGCCCAATGAGGGCGGCATTGGTGAGTTCGTCGCCCATGCCCCCGGCCTGCCGCTGGTTCATGTCAGCCGCCGCACCGCGAGCGTGCCCGAGATGCGCCCGAACAGGATCACCTCGTGTGTGCCGTCGGGTAGGTCGTCGAGGTCGATGAGCGTCCGGGCTTCGCCGGTCCCGGTAGCGTCGGTGTGGGAGACGATCGTCGCGACAGCGACATCCTCGCCAGGCACGAACCCGCCCGCGGTGACCTCAGCCAAGCGCGGCACCCGTCGGGCGTGGCGACTTCGACGAGTTTCCGGCGCAGGGGTCTCGGACGGTGCGACTGCGCGTCGGGGTTTGCGGGTGCGGAGGATGTCGGTGAAGACGCTGCCGTCGTTCTCGCGCACCTCGACTCGGACTGCGATGGTGCGGTCGTTGGTGATGGCATCCATGAGCGGCCCGAACGTCGCGCGCGTCCAGTCGCCCGCGTCCGGCGACGCGAACGGTGTTCCATCGACCGTGGCGGTGAGGGTGCCGTCTGCAGCGACGGTGACGAGGACGTGCGGCAGCTCGACGGGAGCCGTGGCATCGTCTTCGTTCGGGGTGGATCGGCGCGGGCCGGTGAGGTTCATCGGTGTCCTCCTGCGGCGCGGCTGCTGGTGTCGAACAGGGCGAGTTCGTCGGGGTGGAGTTGGTGCTGGCAGACGAAGCTCCTGGCCTTGATCCGCCACAGCCCTTGGCCGACGCCAAGGTTCGGCAAGAGCTGCTGCTCCGTGCCGGTCAGACCGAGGGCGGTCGCGGTCGGTCCGAGCTGGTCGGACTCCTGCCGGTACACGATCCGCGTTTCCGCGTTCGCGAGTAGTGAGTTCGCCAGGGAGCGCATGGCTGAGCCTTGGTCGCCCACGTTGTCGAGGTCGGTGAGCTTGTGGAAGATCAGCATGTTCGCGATCCCGTAGTGCCGCGCGAGTCGCCAGTGCGCATCCATCCGCCGCAGCAGCGCTGGATGGGACATGAGCCGCCAGGCCTCGTCGTAGATCACCCACCGCTGTCCACCGTTCGGGTCGAGCAGCGCGGACTCCATCCACGCCGACGAGCACGTCATCAACACCGAAATGAGCGTCGAGTTCTCGGTGACGCGCGAGAGGTCGAGCGAGATCATCGGCAGCGACGGGTCGAACGCGACCGTCGAAGGCCCGTCGAACAGTCCGGCCAGGTCGCCGGCCACGAGACGGCGCAGCGCGTGGCCGACGAGCCTGCCGTCCTCGGCCAACCGGCCGTCGGCATCCGCGCTCGGGGCGAGGATGCGGTCAACGACCATCGGCAGGATCGGCACATCGTTCTCCCGCACGGTCTGGGTCAGGGCGATGTCGATCGCGGTGTGCTCCAACGGCGACAATCCCCGCGCGAGCACGGTCTCCGCGAGTGCGCCGATCAGGTCACGCCGTCGGGCTGCGACAGTGGACGCCCATTGCTCATCCGAGAGACCGCTGGGCCGGTGGCCTTCATCGAGCGGATTCAGGCGAGTGTTGAGTCCGTGACCGAGGACGATGGCACGTCCACCGACGGCGTTGGCGACGGCGGTGTGTTCGCCCTTCGGGTCGCCGGGCACGTATACGCGCCGTCCGAACGGTAGCGAGCGCGTGTAGAGGGACTTGGCCAGCGATGACTTGCCGGAGCCGACGATCCCGGCCAGCACCACGTTGGGTGCGGTGATGATGCCGCGTGCGTAGAGCACCCACGGGTCGTAGACGAAACTCCCGCCCGAGTAGAGGTCTTGGCCGACGAACACGCCATCGGCGCCGAGACCGCCCTCGGCGACGAACGGGTACGCACCCGCCAGCGTCGCCGACGTGTCCTGATGCCGCGTCAGATGGAACCGGCCCGGAGTGCGCAGCCGCGCAGCGCCGGACTCGCCTGCCTTCGGCAGGTAGACCGTCGCGCGGCGCTCGGCACGCTCCTCCTCGGCCTTTGCCTTCGCGGCGGCGAGCGCGGTCCTTCGCTGCTCGGCGTGGAGTCGGGCCTCGGCCTTGCGGCGCTGCTTGCGGAGCTTCCGCCGCTCCTTCGACGGTGCCACCAGGACAGCGGTATGCAGCCGCGCGCGATCCTCGGTCACCGCACCAGCCCCCGCGACTGCTTGACCGCCGTGATCTTGGCCGGCTCGAACCACGACCCATCCCGCTTCGGGGTCGGCGGGTCGGCTCGCTTCGGAGCGCCCGGCGACGAGTACGACACCAGAAGCTCCGGCCCCGGCTGCACCGGAGCCGGTTCGACCAGCTCGGCATCCTGGGGCTCGGCCTCTGGTTCGGTGTAGCGGCGCAGCAGCGAGACGTAGCCGATATGCGGGTTGACGACCAGCGCGTAGTCGCCCGAGAGCGCAACCCGATCGTTGGTGCCCTCGCCGGGCTTGTCGTAGACATACCCGTTCTCCAGCGCGGCCTGCGTGGTCTCGTCGCCGTAGTCCCACTGCGCGAGGAAGTCCACCGCATCCACGTGTCCCAGCTCGCCCAGGATGTGCAACGGCCGGTCGGCCTCCTCGCCCTGGAGGAACACCACGCTGACCCACCGCGACGGCATGACCTCCTCGACGGCGGGCTCGGGGTGCCAGGCGATCCGCCCCGCGGCGATGAAGCCTTCCGCGAGCCGGTCGTGGGCCCGGTCGACGAGGTTCGCGGCCTGACGCAACTCTTCCGCAGCAGCGAGCGCCTCCCGCACGCCTGCCTCGTGGCTTCCGGCGTCGTTGAACGCGTGCGCGGCCTTGCGCTCGTGAACATCGGCGATCTGGTCGAGCGCCTGCCGCAGCGAGCGCATGCCCGAGGACAGATCACCGATCACCCCGTACATCTCGGCGGGCTGATCGAAGCCCCGGCTCGCGTGCGCGAGGCCGCGCAAGGCTTCGGACGCCTCGGCGGCGTCGGCAGTCGAATCGAAGAACGTAGGCATGGTGACCTCCTGGTGCCGTATGACGGGGAGGTGCGCACCAGCGAACGGAAAATGTCGGTGGTGCGGCCTAGCGTTGTAGATGACACGAGGGCAAACGAGGCAGGAGCCCGACAGAGTGAGCGCAAGTCAGTACCGAGGACAGCTTGACCGCAAGCGCAAACAGCGGATCGACGCGGACAAGAAGGCGGGTGAGTACCGGTCGAAGGAGTCCTCGAAGCGAGCCGATGCCGCCAAGGCGCGGCAGGCTGCCGCAAAGACGACGAGCAGTTCCACCCGCAGCAGCAAGTTGCGGGACGCCGAGCGCCGCGAGAAGGAAGCGGAGACTGCGGGCAAGGAGGCCAGCCGCTGGCAGACCCGGGCAGCCGGCTACGCGAAGGACGAGGCCGCGCTACAGACCAAGCTCTCCCGTGCCGAACAGTCGGAGGCCGATGCCGCCGAGAGACGCCGAAAGAGCGAGCAGCAGCGTGCCGACCGGCGGGCGGCGGCTGAACGTGCCCAGCTTGAATCGCGGATCAGCGGTGCCGAGGTAGCCGTCAGTCACGCGCTGCGTCAGCTCCCAGCGCCCAAGCCGGAGAAGCTCCGAGTGCTCATGCTGGGTGCTTCGGCCGAAGGTGACCTCCGCGTTGGAAGGGAGCAGAAGCGCATCCGGGCAGCGGTCGAGTCGGCTTTGCACCGTGACCAGATCGAACTCGATGTGCGGCCAGCAGCAACTACGGCTGACCTACTGGACGGCATCACGAAGTTCCGTCCTCACGTGGTCCACTTCTCGGGCCACAGCAACGACGACCTGATCGTCTTTGAGGATGAAGCAGACGAACCCCACGAGGGAGTGATCGTGACGGCGCTAGCCTTCGCACGCGCGATCAGCGCAACCGACGATCCTCCGCTCCTCGTCCTGCTGAACTCGTGTCGCTCCGCAGCCCAGATCGACGACCTGGTGGCTCGAGTCGTGCCGTTCGCGATCGGGATGGCCGACAGCATCGAAGACGCCGATGCGATCAACTACGCCGCACAGTTCTACGCGGCAGTCGCAAACGGGCAGTCCATCATCTCTTCGCATCTGTCGGGACAGGCTGCGCTCGAACTCGCGGGACTGGAAAGCGCTGACCTGCCGACCCTTGCTTGGGCACCCGATGTCGATCCATCAGCCACGATCCTCGTCAGCCCTGAAGGCTGAACTCAGACCCGCCGGCAGAGCGGGAGCGCGGCGGCGGTGAAGGCGGCGGCTTGCTGGCCGACGAGCAGCCGCGTCTCACAGGAGGCTTGGATCGCGGCCTGCTCGATCGCGGCGACGGCGGCATCGAGCTCTTCGCCGGTGGGCGCAGAGACGGCGATGAGGCCGGTGTAGCGGAGGATGCCGTGGCCGGCGGTGAGGTCGGCTTCTTGCTGGAGCACGTCGTGATACTCGGCGGTCTGCGAGGCGTCCTCGATCTGGCCGATCTTCGCGCGCTGGGCCTGGTCGGAGATGTGCTCGACCTTCTTCCTGCGGATGTCGCGAGCAGCGGCATCGGAGCGCATCGGGGTGCAGATCAGCGAGAACGACCGCTGGATGCCGGTGGACAGCAGCACGGGCGACAGGAATCCCGGATAGACGAGCGACCTGGGCCACTCGCTGACCCAGAGCACCGCGTGGTGGGCGGAGTCGGTGCGCAGCTTGCCCCAGGTCTCGGTGACCGCAACCGGCCCTGCGGTCGCGAGGGACTGGCCGAGCCTGCCGTGCCGTTCCAGCGTGGCGGCGATCGCTGGGTCGTAGGCGGAACGCAGCATCACCGCGATGTGCCCTGGTGTCAGCCATCCCGACGGCGAGAGGTCGGCGGAGCGAAGCGCCGCGATGAGAGTGTTCATCTCTTGGCGCAGCACGGCGGCAGCACCGCGCATCCCGGCGCCCGCGGTCCTGATCTGCCGAGCGCTGGTCTTCATGTCCAGTGACAGCGAGAGGGTGGTGGCGTGGCGTTCGCCGGCGGGTCCGGCACGGTCGATGAGTTCTGCGTAGGTGTCGGCCGCCCATGATCCGTCCGGGGTGCCGTGGGTGGCCCACCATTCGGCCAGTCCGGTGCCGGAGTCCGGCAGAGTCCGCTCCAAGACCTGAAGAGTCGCGATCCGCCCGGAGCGGCAGACGGTGGCCAGCACCCGGCCCCAGGAGCTGACGCGGCGTTCCTGCTCGCCGGGATCGAGGAGCACGAACGCGGGATGGGTGACCTCGCACACCACGGTCAACGTGGCGGCGTGGGGGTCGTGGATCATCCCCGCTCCGGTGTCGGGGTCGGTGTACTCGCGCAGTCGCGCCATGTCGCCGGGCAGTGCGAGGGTGCCGACGGGGCGCGGGACGACGATCCTGCGCCGGTACAGCAGTTGTCCGCCGGTGGTACGCCACAGCCACCAGCAGGCGATGGGCAGCCACTCCACGATCGGCCGGCCCGCGATCGGTATCCAAGTCAGCGCGGCGGCGAGTACCCAGATCGGGGCACTGTAGGCGAGCAGCATCCCACCTCCGGCGTAGAACGCGCCGATGAGTGTGGCTCCGCCGATGGCGAGTGTGATGAGCTGGGTCAGCGACAGGCCGAGGAGGACGCCGCGGCGGGTGAGGCGGGAGAACTTCACCGGCACGAGTTCACCCGCAGTGGGCCGGTCCTGGTTCGTGCTGCTCATCATCTACTCCTTTGGTGGGCGTGGCGCGGGCGGCGGGGGCTGCTTCGGCGGCGGTGACGGGTCGGTGCTCGGCGGTCGTGGTGCCGAGATTGACGGCGGTGCCGCAGGTGAGGCGGCGGGCGGTGGCGTTGTCTGCGCGGCTGCGTCGGCGGCGTGCTCGCCCTGGGTTCCCAGCGCCGTTCCGGCCTTCGGCCCGGCGGTCGCGGCACCCTTGGCGACACTCGCCCCGACCACCACCCCTGCGGCCACGGGGCCGGCCGCGGCCGCGCCGCCCCCGCCTGCGGCGGCACCTCCACCACCCGCGGCGGGTGCCGGTGCCGGGGTCTTCGGCGGTGGCGGTGTGCTACTTCCTCCACCGGAGCCTCCGCCCGCGTTCCCGCCGCCACTGCTGCTCCCGTCGAGCACCTTCTTCCGATCGCCGCCTCCTTGCGGCTTGGTCGGGACGGGGATCGGGCGGTTGAGTGCGCTCTTGGCGTCCTGCTCGGAGCCGATCGCGTGGTACATGTCGAACCCGACGAACGCGATGAACTTGTACGTGAGATACGGGGCGAACGCGGCCATCGCCATCAGCACGATCCCCGCGATGGGATCGCTGACCGAGGCGAGGTCGGCGTCGATCGGTGCGGAGACCTGGGTGATCGCGACGAGGAACATCACGACGAGCACGAGCTTGGAGCAGATCAGCGCGACGACGAACATCGCCCACTTCCCGATCCACCCCCGCGAGGCGTCCCACGAGGCACCGCTGAACGCGAGCGGCGCGAACACGACCGCCACCAGCAGGAGCGCTTTCCGGACGAGGAGGGACAGCCACACGATCGCGGCGGCGGTGATCGCGAGGCCAGCCATGAAGATCGTGATGATGGCGCCGACACCGGGAGCGGCGATGTTGATGCCGACCAGCCCTGCGGCGAGGAGGGCGATCTTGTCGCCCATCGACTCGGTGGTCTCTCCGGCGGCTTGCACGATCCCGATGCACAGTTGATCGACGACTTCCAGCAGCAGTGCCGTGAGCGTGATGACGACAAACGATCCGAGGACGGACTTCGCCAGGCCGAGCGCGGCGCGGGTCAGGGCGGTGGGGTCGCGGCGGATCAGCCCGGTGATGAGTTGGAGGCAGAAGAAGATCAGCATCACGAAGACGGCGATGCCGAACAGCAGGTTGTAGACGGCGATGTAGCCGGGCTTGGTGACATCCACCAGCGTCGTGGTGTCGAAGACCGACCAGACCGCCTCGAACAGCCACCCGGCGGCGGCACCCATCGCCTGCGCGAGCCAGTCGAACGGGGCCGCGACCAACGACGCGGCTCCTTCGCCGACGGCATCGCACACCGAGGAGATCACGGGAACGTCGCACACGCCCATCACGAACACCAGCTCTCGACGACGATGGGGCGGGTCAGACGGACTGGCCGACGTTCCAGAAGAAGTTGATGAGCGTCACGCTCGAGCCGCAGATCACCGCAGCGCCGCAGGAGACGAGGACGCCGATCTTCCCGCGCGAGGCGAGGTGTGGGTTGGAGGAGTTCGCGCCGAAGCCCCACACGATCGCGGACACGATCAGCGCGAGCACGGACAGGATGAGGCCGATGGTCATCACCGCGCCGACGATGGTGCGCAGTTGGTTGATCCCCGGCAGGCCGTTGGTGTTGGGGTCGATGTTGATGTCCATTGGCACCAGCAGCGGCGCGGACATGACGTTGGCGAGCAGATCGAACACGGTAGGTCTCCTTGGCGACGGGCGGCCCGCCCACGAACTCGCAGACGGGGTACACGCGACAGGTGCGCGCTCGTCGCCGTCCCTGTCGGTGGCCGCCCGTAGCCTTGGAGTATCTGTGCGTCGCTCGCCCGCACGGGACCGCCGGACGAGAGGTGCAAGGAACATGAGTCAGTACGGGGTGGATTACCTCCAGCGGTTGCGTGCCGCTGTTGAGAAGTTCGAGGAAGCGTTCGACGCCTGGATGAGCACTCAGGTTGAGTCGGATCACATGTCGGCGCGCGGCCTCTTTCCTACTGTGTGGACAAAGGAAGGCCAGGACCAGAGCGAGGTTCAACGGCTCGAACTCGGTGTCGCGGAGGCTGCTGGCCTGGCGGCGAGCGCTGTGTCAGTGACCGGTGCCTACATTGGGATCGCTGGTCTCGGAGCGATCGACCCGATCTCTAACTGGTCATTTATGTCTGCGCCCAAGGCCCCCATCGCGCCTCGGGATATTCGGACTACGACCGCCAACGTCAAGGGCAGGCTCGACGCGATGATCGTCGACGCCGAGTCACGTACCGACTCTGACCTTCCGACCTTCGCTCCCGCACAGTTTCACCCCGTGGTCTGGGCTGGTGCTTCCGCCCATTGGACGACGCATCAGTACCGAGTTGCAGTTCGTGAAGCAGCCGAAGGCCTCACGGTCCACTGGAAGGAACGTCTCGGCCGGAACGATGTCGATGACACGGTCTTCTGGCAGCAGACGTTATCGTCGGGCGCTCCTGAACCGGGCAAGCCGAAGCTCACCTGGCCGGGAGGGTCGGATGACAAGACGGTGAAGAGCATGCGCGGCGGTCTTGAACCGCTCGCTAAGGCCCTCAACGCGCTGGCCACTGGTCTGAACCTCACGGTCCGCAACGTGACGACGCACACGCGCACCGAACTGTCCGAGCAGGAAGCGATGGAGCGCCTCGCGGCATACAGTTACCTCGCGCGCCTGCTCGACCAGTGCGAGACAGCGAGCGCCGACGCGGAGGAATCAGACCGATGACCGCGAAGCCGCAGCTACAAACTTGAACCGACTGTGAGTAGCCAGTTCATCCAGGCCACGCCGCCTCCGGCGAGGACGGCCGCGCCGACGGAGACGAGGACACCGATGCGGCCTTTGCTGGCGGTCGCGTAGTTTCCGTGGGCCGTCGCGATCGCCCAGACGATCGCGGAGACGATGAGCATGAGGACGGCCACGATCAGGACGAACGTCAGGAGCGCGCCGACCACGGCGCGGAGGTCGCCGATGCCGCCGAGTCCGTCGAAGTCGGGGAAGACACCCATTGCAGGTCACCCTGCCTTGACGGTGAGGTGGAGGTGGTCGTAGTGGCCGCCGGTGATGGAGGCGGGGTCGTGCATGCCTCCGCCGTTGTATGGCCGCCAGCCCTCGGCGTCGCGGGCGACGGACCAGATTTGGCCTTGCCAGATCAGGTACTCGACGCCGAGCACGTCGGCGTTGTCCTTCATCCAGTTGGTGACCTTCCAGCCGGCGTCGAGTTGTGCCGGGGTGGGTCGCTGGCCGATGCGGTTGCCGAAGGTGATGTCGCAAGCCCTGCCGAGGGGATGCTCGGACTTGGTGCCGGGGCGTGGTGAGTAGCAGCCCCAGCCGGTGTCGGGGAACGCTGCGAGGGTCTGCTGGTAGAGGTGGAGCATGCGGGCGGTGATCTTGCCCGAGCTGGTGGGATCGTCGACGAGCCGGTCGGGGTCTCCATCGACGCCGGTCGGCGTGCCCGCAGTGGTGTTGTTGCAGGCGGCGGGTGATCCGCTGGTCGCTGTCGGCAGGTTCGCAGCCCCGTGCTCATTGAGCCAGGCGGCGGCGTCGATGGCTTCCCCGTTCGTGCCGCCGGGCCGGACCTCGAAGTGCAGATGTGCGCCGGTGCTCATGCCCGAGGAGCCGACATCGCCGATGTGCTGCCCTGCGTTCACGCGGTCACCGGGACGGACGTGGATGCCGCTCTGCCACATGTGCGCGTAGGCCGTGGCGACGGTCTGGCCGTCGATGGTGTGCTCGATGACGATGAGGCCGCCGTACCCACCGGAGAACTCCGCGACGGTCACGGTGCCATCCGCGGCGGCGAGGATCGGCGTGCCGTCGGGCGCGGCGAAGTCGGTGCCGGTGTGCATCTTCCGTTCGCCCGTGATCGGGTGCACTCGCATCCCGAACGGCGAGGTCAGCACCCAGGTGCCCTCGGGCAGCGGGAACACCACCCGCGACGACAAGACCGCCGGGCCGCCCGCGCCGCTAGCGGCACCGCCGCCTGTGGTGAGGGCGGCGAGGATGCTGTCGGCGACGGGCGCGTAGTTGCGGTAGCCGTCGGGGAAGGCGGAGACCTCGACGGCTTGGGCGGCTTCGCCAGGGTCCATCTGTTGCCAGCCGGGGATGTCGAGCAGCCCGCGCGGCGAGGGGTAGTTCGGGCCGGTCGGCCCGCCGAAGAACGCCTGCGCCTGATAGTTCGGGTCCATCAACTCGGCGACGGTGCCCCACCCGGATTGGGGGCGCATCTGGAACAGGCCGAGGGAGTCGTGGTCGCCGCCGTTGCCGTCGTTCGGGTAGTTCGCCGAGTCGGGGTAGGTGCCGGTGTTGGTGAGCATCCGCAGCGTGGACTCGGTGAGCGCGGCCATCAGCGCGATCTTGATTCCCGGCCTGCCCACGTTGGTGATGCCGTTGCCGACCGTGATGATCGTGGCCGCGTGCGTGAGCTGCTGACGATTCAGCGTGAAGGTCTCGTCGTTCGCGGTGGTCACGGTGAGCGCGTCCGGGATCGGTCCGAGGTTCACGCTCCCGGCAGGTGTGGCGCAGTACGCAGCGGCGGGGTTCATCAGCACCCCGATCCCGAGGAGCGTGGCGGCGGGGGCGAAGAACAGCAGTGCCAGCGCTGCGATGGTGGCTTTGCGGAACACGACGCCAGCCCTTCAGCGCAGCGGGTTGTCGAGCTGCGAGAGCCGCAGCAGATGACAGGTCGGGTAGGTCGGGGCGCAGACGACGAACACGGTGAACGCGACCGGATGCTCGCTGGTGACCGGTTGCCCGTTCCAGACCCCGGCACGGTAGCGGGTGCCCTCGATCGTGACGGCCGTCGTTCCTGCCGCGAGCTGCCCCGGCTGGGCCTGCGCTGCCGCGTCGGCCCAGCCGTCGGGGACGTACGCGGCCTCGATGGTGAGGTGTTGGCGGGTGGCGTATTGCCGCAGCTCGATCCAGGCGTCTCGGGTCGGCAGGTAGACGGCTACGTCGGAGGCCAGCCCCGCCTGTTCGTCCCCGCTGGGGTCACCGACCGCGAGGATCGTCGGGCTGTAGTCCAGCGGCCACAGCCCCGAGGCGGTGTCCCACGCGAACAGCGTGGACGCGACGCCGCGAGCGAAGGTCTCGGGGTCTACCGAACGCGGAACCGCTGGAACCCGTGGTGTCCGGGGCGTGCTCGGTGCCACGGTCGGCGGTGCCGTCGTGGTCGGGCCAGGCTCCGGGCCGGGATCGGTGCTGGTGCTGGTGCGGGGGCCGGTGAGGAGTCCGTAGACGCCGACACTGGCGAGGAGCAGCAGGACGATGCCGGCGGCGATGAGGGCGACGAGTCGGCGGCGGTTCCGGGGATCGGTGGGTGCAGGGCTCATGCCGAGCAGGTGCACATCCGACACCCATGCCAGCGGTCAGAGCGCGCGGAGTCGTGGCCGCTCCACCGCGTCTTCGCGTGCGGCACGGAGGGCGTCGGCGAACCGGACGGTGCCGTCGGTGGTGGTGAGGAAGTTCTCGAACTGCTCGTCGGTTAACTCGGCGGCGAGTGTGTCGGCGTCGTAGTGGGTCCACCAGTTGGTGAGCTCGCCCCAGGTCTGCACGAACGCGCGAAGCGGGTAGCGGACGGGTTGGCCGTCGCCGGTGACGAGCGGCAACGGCTTGGGTGGGGTGCGCTTGCCCTTCTTGATCGACTTCGCCTGGGCCACGGCTGCTTCGGCGCGAGCGTGCATCTCTGCCTCGCGCCGCTCCCGCGCAGCGGTGTCGGCATCGCGGATCGCTTGATAGATCGGATGCACCGCGTCACCGGCCTCGATCCGACCCAACCCGGCGGCGGCCTCGGCGCGCAGAGTCTCTGGCAGAGCAGGGTTGCCAGCGATGTCTTCGAGGTAGCCGATCTTCTCCAGCGTCGTGTGCGACGCGCCACCCGGAATCATCGCCGCCGCCTGCTCCCGGGCCTTCCCAAGCGGCCCGCTCGACGGTGGTGCAAATTTTGCACCACCGTCGTTTCCTGGCTGGTTCTCGCTGCTGAACTGGGTCGCGCTCTTGCGACGGGCGGCGTCTTCGGCCATGACCTGCTTGATCTCGCGGTAGAGGCCGGCGGCTTCGAGCTGGGTGTAGGGCTTGTGGAGCATGTTGTCGTCCTGCTCGGCGAGGAGCTGCCCGAGCCGGTCGGACAGGCCGCTGCGCACCCACACGTTGACGGTGCGCCAGCCGAGCTTCTTGATCGCGGCCAGGCGTCGTGCCCCGCACACCAGTACGCCGTCGATCGTGATGGTGAGTGGTTGCAGCAATCCGTCGCGCCCGATGGATGCCGCGAGGGCGTCGATGTCGCCGAGGTCGGCGCGGTGCCGGGTGCCGACGAGGATCGACTCGACGGTGCGGTCGAGCTGGATGCTGCCGATCTGTGGCCCGGTCACGACGACTCACCGCCTCCACCACTCGG
The DNA here is from genome assembly GCF_000423085.1 of Granulicoccus phenolivorans DSM 17626 = NBRC 107789 = JCM 15570. Lineage (GTDB taxonomy): Bacteria > Actinomycetota > Actinomycetes > Propionibacteriales > Propionibacteriaceae > Granulicoccus > Granulicoccus phenolivorans. The sequence continues at coordinate 150,733 of NZ_AUHH01000008.1, forward strand.
AGCGGCCAGAGCGAGCGCGAGGATCAGATCGTCGTCGCGGAGCAGTAGGTCGAGCGTTTCGCCCAGCAGCAGCCGGAGCAGGATGCCGCGACCGCTGCTGGTGGCGACGTAGGCCGGGTGCGGGTTCCCGAGCAGCGCCTTCAGCAGTGCGGCCCAGGAGCGGCGCGGGAGGTCGAGCAGTGCCCGCGCGTGCCGGTCGCGGCGCAGCGTCTCGTAGGCGGACTGGCGGGTGCCGGCTTTCGTCAACGCCCCGCAGACGTGCTCGACCGCGGCCCGTGCGGTGTCGGCGGGCCAGTCGAGCAGGCACAGCATCGCGATGGCGTCCTCGGCCGCCGATCCAGCGGACATGCACGCTTGCGCTGACCCGAGACTGTCGCGCGGTTCCGGTTCGAGGTCGCTGGGACGCAGGTCGGTGGTGTGGAACGCGGGATGATAGTCGGCCAGCGCGGTGTCGCGTTCGGAGAACCGTTCAGGATCGTGGAACGCCGAAACGTGCGCGCGACGAGCCTGGTGCACCGAGCAGAGCAGGCCTTGGGCGCGTTCCTCGTAGACGCAGGTGATCCGCACGGCGTGGGTGATGATCGCCCACGGATCGTTGGCCTCGCGGGTCGAGCGGTACTGCATCGCGTCGAACGCCGCCGTCACCGCTTCCCAGGTGTCGAGCCTGTGTTTCCTCGCGAGAGCGCGGTACTTGTCGGCGGCGAACTCCATCAGGTCGCGGGCCACCGGGTCGTGAACCCAGGCATCCTCGCCGCCCTCGGCGAGGCGATTGAGCAGGGCACGCAGGCCCTCGCCGGTGGTGAAGTCCTCAGCCCCGTCGGCCGTCTGCTCGGTGCTGGTGCTGGTTGGTCTGGTCATGGTGTCGGCACCTCCTGGCAGGCAGGTGCGCACTCGCTCCCACGAGCGCGTCCTGCATGCCGATGCCGTCGCAGCCATGACCTGTCACCACCGTCAACTCATCGAGACCCCGGAGCGGGACACCTGCGAGGCAGGTGCGGTGCTGCACCCGAACGCCGAGATCGGCGGCAACCGCCGGGCGCGATCCCCGAGACGACGAACACCTGCACCGAGCGGGGTGCGGGTGCGGCGTGCCAGCTCGGCCTGGAAGTCGAGACCCCGCCCGGCCGCGTGCGCCGAGTGCCGGGCGATCAAGTCAGTGGGGCGCACCCACTCCACGCCTCGCCCACGAACGAGCGCGTGCCGCTTGCCGTCGCGGGCGACCGGCGCGGCCCGCACCGCCTCCGGCGTACTCATCACTTCGACCGACTCGGGGCGCTCCCGCGGCTCCTCGGGCACCAGCCGTGCGGGATCGGGCCTCGCGGAATCGTTGCGCTGGGGGTTCTCAGTGGTGTTCATGGGATCGTCTCCTCCCGCTCGTCGGCGGTGTCAGTGGTGTCAGTGAGGTGCGCGACGGCGAACCAGCGGCCCACGGTCGAGGGATGCACCCCGAGTTCGCGGGCGATCCGCTTGTTCGACCAGCCCGCCTCGCGCAGCTCCCACCCCAGCGCCCGCCGATCCGCCACACCCTCATCGCGACGGTTGGCCTCCATCTCGCCAGGCGGCAGCGCAGGCATCGAATCCGCGGTGTTCGTCGAGAACGAGTCGGCAGTGGCGGGTTCCGCATGGGGGTCGGTGGTGCGGGTGAGAATCACGGTCAGGTGCGTGATGGCCAGCAGCACGACGGGCGGCACCGCGGCGACCGAGGCCGCGAGCATCCTTGGCACGTCGGCGTCCGCGGCGACGACAGCATGAATGGCGTTCGCCGTCACCGACACGAGCGCGCCGCCTACCAGCAGCGCCCACGGATACCAGGCCGAGCGCTGCCCGGCGAGCGCGACGACGGCAACCGTGGCGACGACGATGATGCCGTCCACGATCAGCGGCCACGCCCACGCCTGCCCAGCCCCGATCCCGGAGCGAGCAGCCAGATCGGCCAACGACGTGAACGACAGCCAGAACGCCCCGGCGGCGATGAACACCGTCCCCGCGACCGCCGTCATCGCGGCCCAGCGCCGCCCTCCCGATTCACGCCTCACAGCCCAGCCCTCCCCAAGGCTGCGGACGGTGGGCTCGCCGAGCGACCGAACCACCGACCCGCGCTCTGGCTCCGGCCGCCGGGCGTCACTTCGGATGCGGGCTGGGTGGCTCGGTAGGCGGAGCGCACGGTCGTGGTGATCTCGCGATCACCCAGACCCGCCGACTGTGCCGCAGCACCCAGCGCATCGAGCGCCTCGGCGGGCGAGACGCCGTTCTCTGCGAGGCGGCAGGCAGCCCAGAACAGGCCTCGGTTCCGCTCGCCCTCACCCCGCCCAGCGACCCACGTCGCCAACCGCTCAGCATCCTCATCCATCGAGCCGCTGCTGGCGCGTAGTGGAGCGACGGGGCGCGGGTCGAGGAAGTCCCGCAGACGGGCCGCGTCCACATGACCGACCGAGTGCGCGGCGATGTCCGCGACCTCGTAGCGGCACACACTGCCGTCGATGATTCGCCGGGAGGGAGGAGCGATGATGTAGCCGCCGTCGCCCCGGAAGTCGACGCCCGCGGTGGCTGCCTGCCACGACCGCTGCTCGCGGCCCGGGGTCGCCGGGAAGTACACGTGCGCGCCTCCGGTGGGTGTGCGCACGAGCAGACCCGCGCCATCGACGAGCCCCGCGTCGGTGGCGCGCTGGAACGCCGCGCGGCCGTCGTGGGGGCCGTGGACATCGACATCGACGACGACAACGCCGGATGGAGCGCCGGTCGGGATGCCGATGTTCGCGTTCGGTGTGCGCGACCACCACGCGGCAACCTGTTCCGGGTCGCTGCTCGCATCGAGGAACCCACGGCGGGTCAGCGGACGCTTCCCCTCGACGACGCACGGAAACACGGGCACGCCAGCCGCCGCGAGGCTCCGCGCCGCGAGCCCCAGGCTCGGTGAACGATCCACGCGAATGAGCGCCGCCAGGACATCGAATGCTTCGGGCATCACAGCCTCCGCCCTGCCAGCGCTGGCGCCGACGCAGCACGCGGACGATCGGTCTCCACCGAGTTCGCAGCCGTACGGGAGGTGCGCGGACTGGGAGCGTCGCGTTCGAGTCCGGGCGGGGTGCCGTCGCCGACCTGGAGCGTGTCGAGCTGGTCGAGGATCGCCAGCGCGGTCTTCCGCACCCGCTCGCCGGTGGACTGCACCACCTGGACGGGCTCTTGGCCGTCCACGCGGGCGGCCCAGGTCGAGACGTACGGGATCGTGTACCCGGTGGTGTCCATGCCGTGCGCGGCACCGATCATCAGCGCGACGGACTCGGCTTCGACCTCGCGGATGCCGCGATGCTGACGTGCTTCCTCGTCGTCGGGATCGTGCATCAGCACGTGCGCCAGCTCGTGCGCGAGCGTCTTGACCTGCGCAGCAGGGTCCATGTTCTCCCGCACCGCTACCGTGCGCTCCTCATAGTCGGTCATGCCGTTCGCGCCGGAGATCATCCCCTCGTGTGGCACCCGCAGCACCTCGAACCCCGCGCCGCGAATCTGCCCGGCCAGCCCGTCCCACAGCCCCGAGGGTGCTTCGCCTTCCAGCAGCGTCGGAGCGGGCGGAACTGGCAATGGTTCTCCGTCGGTCTGGGAGGCATCCCACACGTAGGCCGGCCGGGCTCCGACCATCCGCGAGCGCACCACCTCGCCGGCCTTCGGCGTCTCCCTCGGCCCGAGCCGCCGCCACGAGCCCGCATCGGCAGGGGTCGCGGTGGCGAACCGGCCCGTCACGGGCGCGAAGATCATGTAGCCCGGCTGGCCCTTCATCACCTGCCGACCGAGCCCCTGCCACTGCCGGTACCCGGCAACCAGGGTGGGGAAGGGTTCGGGCACGCGGCCTGCCTCGAACGCGGCTTCGTGCTGCACCCAGATCAGCATCGTGTTGTTGAACGACCGCGACCGGAACCGCGCCGCGAAGGCGAGCGCCTGGCGCCAGTCGTCACCCGAGACCAGCGACTCGACCGCGCCGGTCAGCTTCTCGTGCAGCTCGTCGAGCTTCGCCTCTCGCGCCGCGCGGGCGTCCTCGTTCGATGCCATGCTCCGGCCTCCTCTTCGGCGGGCCGCGACGCGGCTGCGCGCGGCGGTACACCTGGCAGGTAGGCGCGAACACCCGCGCCCAGACCGTGAGCTGGACATCGTTCACCTCCTTGAGGCAGCCCGAGCCGAGACCGGGACGCAACATTGAGCATGCTCAAAATGCCCCGGAGTCCTGTTCTAACACTGACCGTTGAGCATGCGCAAGCCTTGATTTGTGCATGCTCAACGAGTACGGTTGAGCATGCACAACCACCTTCTGGGTGGACTACATCGATGCCTTGCCCGTTGCGAAGGGAAGGGGGTCACCGTCATGACCGAAGACGAGAGCCAGGCTGCGGCCGAAGACCTCGCCAAACGTCTGCGGCTCCTGATGGATGTCGCCGTCGCCGAGTCCGGCACGGAGCCGACCTACTCGCAGATCGCCGGCTACCTCCAAGAACGAGGCACCAACCTGTCGCGGTCGCGCTGGACGTACATGGTCAACGGCCACCGCTACGTCCAAGACCCCGCCGTCTTCGAAGGGCTCGCGGAGTTCTTCGACGTGGACGCCGCGTTCCTGCTCGGCGAGGACGGTGCTGCCACTCCCGAGAAGGTCTCTGCGCAGCTCGACCTGGTTCGGTCCATGCGTGCCGCGAAGGTGAAGTCCTACGCTGCCCGCACCCTCGGCGATATCTCGCCGAAAGCACTCCACGCCATCACCAAGTTCCTGGACGAGGAAATGACACACATGCCCGAGCACTGACCGGTACCGCACGATGGAGCCGCCACCGGTCCCTGCTCCCTACAGAGAAGGGGCGAACCGTGAAGATCGAACAGACCGTATCGGCGGCCGTCGCGGGCCTTGAGCTCGGCAATACCTTCGCCCTTGACGATCTCCTCCACACCGTCCAAGACCGGCGGCACCGTAGGCTCCGCGTCGTCGAACTCGCAGACCTCGACACCCACGACGGCCTCTGCGCGCTCTGGCTCTCCACCGATGCCGAAGACGTCGTGCTTCACGCCCGCAGCGACTCCGCGCTGCATCGCCAGCAGTTCGTGCTCCACGAGCTCGCCCACATGATCCTTGGCCACGGCGAAGGCGACGGCTGTGCAGTCGGGGAGGTACTGCTGCCCAACATCCCGCCGTACACCAGAGGTCGCCTGCTCAGGCGGCAAGACCTCGACAGCGAAACCGAGATCGCCGCCGAGTCCCTCGCCGACCGGCTCGCCGCCGGCATCCGAGGGTCGGTGTTCGCGGAGTCCAGATACTCGGAGATATTCGGATGATCCAGACGCTCGTCGCAACGCTCATGTGGGCGCTCGTGGCGAGCCTGCTCATCTTCCGACGCAAACGCACCGACCGAAGCATCACCTACGCCGCCCTCACCATCGCCATCGCGATGACGCTCAACGTGGATGCCGCCTACAGCGCCGTCGATCGACTGCTCGGTGGCACCAACCTCGCCACCCTGATCGCGGACGCGCTCCTGATGACCGGGCTGTTCTTCCTCGGCCGCGGCGTCATGAAGACCGGCGAGTACCGGCCCAGGCTCGTCCGAGCCGCCGTCAGCATCCCCGTCCTGCTCGTCGCGCTGCTCGCGATCACCGCATCGTTCCTGCTCATCGACCGCGGCACCACTACCACACGATTTATGATCGACCTCGGCGCACAGCCAGCGGCGGCGGTCTACTCGATCATCAACTTCACCTACTGCCTCGTCATTGTCGTGGCGATGCTCGTCCTCGCCATAAGGCAGTACCGGCACAACACCGGCATCCAGCACCTCCCCGCGGCACTGTTGAGCCTGGGGTCGGCGTTCGGCGTCGCGCTCTGCCTCGCCGTGATCGTCATGGACGTTGCCCACGCCACGGGCCACCTCGACCTCATGCACACTATCCAGTCCGCCTACGATCCGCTCTCCGTCCTGACCTTCGTGTTCCTCTGTGCCGGGTTCGCGATCCAGCCTGCCGTCCGTCGCGCTCAGCACCGCGCCCGGCAGAGGCAGACCGTCGCCCTCACAGCGCAGCTGGAGTCGCTTTGGCACCAGGCGACGCGCGCACGGCCCGGGCTGAGCCAGGCCGACCCCCTCGCCGCCAGTAGCGAAGACCCCGAAGGGCACCTCCACCGAGTGATCGTCGAAATCCGCGACGCGATGATCGACCCTCGCATCACCTTCGACATCAGCACCGACGACCGCGACCTGCTCGAACGCGCCGAGAGCCACCTCGTCGGAAGCGACAGTGCCCTCGCGACGACCTCGCCCGTTCCCTACGTCGAGGAGCGGGAGTCGTGATAGGCCGCATCGCTCTCGGCGCTGGGGCCGCGGCGGCAGCGGTTGCCGGGGTCGGGTGGGCCATCGCGCGGCGGCTCACCGCACCCGTCGGCCCACGAATGTTCGACCTCACCGTTCGAGGCGTCGAGTACACCGACGACGGCGACCTGATCGTGCTCGACCGCACCGACCAGGCCGCCGCGCCAGGCATCTACAATCTCTGGTTCGAGCACGGCGGCTGGGCGCAGCTCGCCACAGATAGCGTCGATCGAGGACCCACCCGCGTCGCTCGCAGGATCACGGGCACCACATCGGGTTTCACTCCGAAGACCGGCGATTGCGCCTCCTGGAGCGGCATCTACTACGCCACCCCAGCCGACGCCGGACTCCACACACGCGACATCACCATCACGACCCCCGCAGGACCATGCCCGGCCTGGCGCATCGACGGCGACCTCGCGACCTGGGCCATCCACATCCACGGCCTCGGCAGCACCCGCGCCGGCACCCTCCGCGGCGTCCTCGCCGCAACCGAACTCGGCTACACCTCCCTCGTCGTCAGCTACCGCAACACAGCAGAAGGGCCGCGAGTTGGCACCGGCCGGACGACCTTCGGCTACGCAGAGACGAGCGACGTTGACGAGGCCATCGGGTACGCCGTCCGACGAGGAGCCGAACAGGTCGTGATCTTCGGCTGGTCGATGGGTGCCGCTGTCGCTCTCCAGCTCGCCGACCACCCGCGACATCCGGGACTGATCGCCGCGCTCGTACTCGACTCCCCAGTCCTCAACTGGACCGAAGTCATCAAGTCCAACTGCGCCCGCAGCGGATGGCCTGCAGCAGCCGGGCACCTCGCGATCCCGTGGCTCACCCTCGACCCACTGGCACGCACAGTCGGCCTGCCAGGACGCATCCCACTTCCCACCTTCGACTGGACATCCCGAGCCGTAGAGCTCAACACGCCGACCCTGATCCTCCACGGCACCCGAGACGACTCCGTGCCGATCCGGCTCTCACAAGCACTCCGAGACGCTCGCCCGGACCTCGTTGAGCTTGAGACCTTCGATGCCGGCCACACCCTCTGCTGGAACAGCGATCTGGACCGCTGGCGGAACACGGTGACCGCCTGGCTCAAGGTGCGCATCCCACGCTGATCGGCAGAACGCAGCGGCCACTCTCGAAACCCGTCTCGTTCGGCCACGCCCGGAGAAACCCAACTCAAGCCGTACCTCAGCCGGTATCATCGTGGGTGTTGGCCTGCCTGGGCCATTGAGCGAGGGAGGACCAACGTGGCTGAGCCGTGGCTGTCCGCAGACGACATCGCCGCCCACCTCGGGGTCACCAAAGACACCGTCTACACCTGGATCGCCGAGAAGGCCATGCCCGCCCACAAGGTCGGACGCCTCTGGAAGTTCCAAGCCAGCGAGATAGACGACTGGGTGCGCGCGGGTGCGGCGGCCAGTGACCAAGAGCTCCACGTAGCCCATCCCGGTGTCGGTGGACGCTCCTACGCTCATGACAACGACGAGCACCGGGAGGGGGGAAGATGAACCTGAAAGACGCCCAGCGCTTGGTGAAGTCCAAGCAACGCGTTGCGGACCACGGCGAGGTGTTCACGCCGGCGTGGATGGTCGAGGACATGCTCGACCTCGTTAAGCACGAGTCTGAGCGGATCGACTCCCGCGTACTCGAACCCGCCTGCGGCTCGGGCAACTTCCTCATCCCCGTCCTGGCTCGCAAGCTCGCCACGGTCGAGCTTCGGCACGGCAAGAGCGAGTTCGAGAAGCGCCACTACGCATTGTTCGCGCTCATGTGCACCTACGGTATCGAACTTCTCGCAGACAACGCCGAAGAGTGCCGTCACAATCTCGCCGAGGTGTTCAACACGTTCTTGGGTATCGGCAACGATGACCAGTGGGCACGAGCGGCCCGCGCGGTTCTCACCGTGAACATCGTCCAGGGCGATGCCTTGACCATGACCGTGCCAAGCGGCCAGCCGATCACCTTTCCTGAGTGGGGCTACCTCGGCAAAGGCAAGTTCCAGAGGCGCGACTTTCGCTACGACGACCTCACTCAGCGCGCCTCGTACGAGGGAACCCTATTCGGCGAGCTCGATGACGAGGACCTGTTCGTCCCCGCGCAGACTTACCCGACGATGACCGTCATTCAGATCGCCGAGGCCGCCGCGTGACCCTTGCACCTTTGACTCTCCGAGGGCACAACCCGGATGTCTTGACCTGCATCGCGAACCTCTCCAACGATGAGGTCTTCACCCCGCCGGAGTTCGCGAACCAGATGCTCGACACGCTTGCCGCCGCGTGGGCAGACGCCAACGACGGCGCCGACATCTGGGCCAACCCCGATGTCACGTTCCTCGATCCGTTCACCAAGTCTGGTGTGTTCCTCCGCGAGATCGTGCGCCGACTCACCGACGGCCTGATCCTGACGATCCCCGACCTCACCGAACGCGTCGATCACATCCTCACCCACCAAGTGTTCGGCATCGGGATCACCCAACTCACGGCGCTGCTCGCGCGCCGGAGCGTCTACTGCTCGAAGTTCGCCAACGGCCCGCACTCGATCGCTAGGTCATTCACGACCGAGGACGGCAACATCTGGTTCGAGCGCACCGAGCACACCTGGGGCGGCGGGAAGCGGGAGTTCCGTGCTGATCCACTGACCAGCGAGGAAGTCGCCGTCTATACCAACCGCAAGTGCATCTACTGCGGCGCAGGCGAGGATGACTACGCCCGTGGTGACGACCTTGAGACTCACGCCTACGCCTTCATCCACACCGACGACATCAAAGCCCGCATCGCGGAGCTGTTCGGAGACACCATGCAGTTCGACGTCATCATCGGCAACCCGCCCTACCAGCTCAGCGACGGCGGTCATGGGACCAGCGCCGCCCCGATCTATCAACTCTTCGTAGAGCAGGCCAAGAAACTCGACCCGCGTTTCTTGTCCATGATCGTTCCCTCGCGTTGGTTTGCGGGAGGAAAAGGCCTCGATGAGTTCAGGGAGTCAATGCTGACCGACAGCCGCGTGCGGGCAATCAACGATTACCTGAGCGCTTCGGACGTGTTCCCAGGCGTCGGACTAAAGGGCGGGGTGTGCTACTTCCTCTGGGATCGCGACCACCCCGGACTCTGCGAGGTCACCACCCACTTCAAGGATTGGCCGACGACCACGGCCACTCGCTCTTTGCTCGAACCAGGCGCGGATGTCTTCATCCGGTTCAACGAGGCTCTGTCAATCTTGCGCAAGGTGATTGCCGTCGAGACCGGGCAGGAGCACTCGCTGGCACTGCCGGAGAGCAAGCGCTTCGAAAGGCTGGTCAGCTCCCGTAAGCCCTTTGGATTTGAGACCACGTTCAAGGGCAGAGCGTCAAAGGCGCCTGGCGACGTGCTCATCTACCAGAACGGTGGGACTGGGTATGTGGACCGAGCATCGATCCCTTCGGGCGCTCACCTCATCGATGGCTGGAAGGTTTACGTTGGCCGCGCCGCGCCCGGCACGGGAAATAAGGACACCTATCCCCATCGGATCATCAGCACTCCCTTCCTTGGCGAGAGCGGGAGCATCTCCTCCGAGACGTACCTCTGCATCGGAACCTTCGATACACGAGGAGAGGCGGAGAGCGCGCTGTCGTACCTCCGCTGCCGTCTGACGCGCTTTCTCATCCTCCTTCACAAGCCCTCGCAAGACACCACGCGGAAGGTCTATGCCTTCGTTCCGACCCAGGATTGGACGCGAGACTGGAACGATCATGATCTTTACGAGAAGTACGGACTCTCGGAAGACGAGATCGACTTCGTCGAGCGGATCGTTCGCCCGATGGAGGCGGACGAGTGAAGCGGGAGATTGACGAACTCCTCCCCAAGAAGCCCGAGGCGCGACTGCGAATCTACGCATGGTCGCCGAACGATCCACCAGTCGGCTACGCGGGGCTTCTCAAGGTGGGCCAGACGACGAAGGCGGATGTGAACGCGCGCATCCGCGAGTCTCAGGGGCAGATGCAGCAGGCATACACGCTGCACGTTGATGAGCTCGCCGAACGAGGCGACGGGACGGTGTTTCGCGACTCAGATGTGCGCCAACGGCTGATCGACAAGGGCTTCGAGAACCCGATCTTCGGCTCAGCGCGAGAGTGGATGTGGTGCACCCCAGACGATGTGCGCACGGCGATCACTGAGCTTCGCACAGGCGTGAAGCTCAGTGGAACCCATCATGAGAAGTTTCCGATGCGCCCGGAGCAAGCCAGCGCCGTGGACAAGGCCGAGGGCTACTACAAGTCCATCTGGGCCGAGGACTCTCACGCGGTGCCACGGTTCCTGTGGAACGCCAAGATGCGCTTCGGGAAGACCTTCGCCTCCTACCAACTCGCGAAGCGGCTCGGCGCCAAACGCATCCTCGTGGTCACCTTCAAGCCCGCAGTGGAGGACGCCTGGCAGACCGACCTGGAGTCTCACGCCGACTTCGACGGCTGGCAGTACCTCTCCTCGGCCACCGGGGGCAGCCCAGATGAGGCGGACAAGACTCGGCCACTGGTCTACTTCGGATCGTTCCAGGACCTGCTCGGGCGAGATCGGAAGACCGGCCTCATCAAGGCGAAGAACGAGTGGGTCCACACCACCAACTGGGACCTCGTCATCTTCGATGAATACCACTTCGGTGCGTGGCGAGAGTCCGCCAAGGAGCTGTTCGAGGGCGAGGACGAGAAAGTCAAGCAGAAGGAACTGGCCGCGGAGTACAACGACGGCCTCGTGGCCTTCGACGAGGAGCTTGACGAACTCGGCAACGACGAGGACGACTTCCTGCCGATCACCACCCGCGCCTACCTGTACCTGTCGGGCACGCCATTCAAGGCGCTGGCAACCGGTGAGTTCATCGAGGAGCAAATCTTCAACTGGACCTACACCGATGAGCAGCGCGCCAAGGCCGAGTACGCCGTCGCGCAACCGGACGCCTGGAACCCGTACGGGTCGCTCCCGGAGATGCGTCTGTTCACGTACCAGATGCCTGACGAGTTGATTGCCGTTGCGAATCAGGGAGAGTTCGACGAGTTCGACCTCAACGAGTTCTTCGAGGCAAAGGGCATCGGTAAGGACGCCGAGTTCACCCACAAGACCGACGTGCAGAAGTGGCTCGATCTCGTCCGCGGCGCTCACCTTCCCACCCAGGTCGACGCGATGCGGATGGGCACCCGCCCGCCATTCCCGTACTCCGATGTCCGACTCCTGCCGTACCTTCAGCACTCGTTCTGGTTCCTGCCCAACGTTGCTGCCTGCGAGGCAATGTCGAACCTGCTCGCGGAGAAGCAGAACGTGTTCTGGCACGACTACAAGGTCCTCGTCGTCGCGGGTCCCGGCGCGGGCATCGGGCTGGATGCTCTCCCGCCAGTGCGGGCGGCGATCGGCGACGGCCACGACACCAAGACGATCACCCTGTCGTGCGGCAAGCTCACCACGGGCGTCACCGTCAAGCAGTGGTCCTCGATCCTGATGTTGCGCAACCTCAACTCACCCGAGACCTACTTTCAGGCAGCGTTCCGCGTACAGTCACCGTGGTCGATCAAGAATCCCGACGGAGACAACCCGAGCGCCGAAGCAGTCCTCAAGCCTGTGTGCTTCGTGTTCGACTTCGCGCCCACTCGCGCGCTGCGTCAGATCGCCGACTACGGCGCCGGTCTCTCGCCGGAGACGCCGAACCCTGAGCAAGCCGTCGAGGAGCTCGTGAAGTTCCTGCCCGTGTTGGCGTACGACGGGTCGAATATGACCCAGGTCGATGCCGGCGGCATCCTCGACATCGCCATGTCGGGCACCTCCGCGACCCTCCTGGCCCGCAAGTGGGAGTCCGCAATCCTCGTCAACGTCGACAACGACACCCTGCGCAAGATCATGAACAACCCCGACGCCCTCAACGCCGTCATGAACATCGAAGGCTTCCGCGCGCTCGGCAGCGACATTTTCGAGACCGTCGTGAACAAGAGCGACGCCGTGAAGAAGGCGAAGAAGGAGAAGGGCGACGACATTACTCCGGCGGAGAAGAAGGAGTTGACGGAGGAGGAGAAGGAGTACAAGTCCAAGCGGACGCAGATTCAGGAGAAGCTGGTCAAGTTCGCCACCCGCGTCCCTGCGTTCATGTACCTGACCGACTTCCGTGAGAACACTCTTACCGACGTCATCACCAAGCTCGAACCCGGCTTGTTCCGCACCGTCACCGGACTGACCGTCGAGGACTTCCACCTCCTCGTGAATCTCGGCGTCTTTAACGCCACCCATATGAACCAGGCCGTCTTCGCCTTCCGCCGCTACGAGGACTCCTCCTTGTCCTACACCGGCATCGAGTCCCACAAGGGCCTGCGCCGCTACGGCCTCTACGACACCGTCGTCGCCGTCAACGACGAGACCGCAGTCTGACCACCCGTCAGCCCGAATCGAGAGAGCCGCATGTACTTCTAGACCCCGTGCAGCATCGAGGAGATGCTCACCGCCATCCGCAAGCGCGAGTATCTGATGCCAGCTATCCATCGTGAATTTGTCTGAGGCACGGATACCCTGTCGGCTCCTTCCTGCTCTGGAACTTCAAGCCCGAGACCGCGCAGTCGTACACGTTCTACGAGTTCCTGACGAACTACCGCGAGCGCGACAACCTTACGCGGACAAGACAACGGTTCCCTCCGGGCAGCAAGACCCTTCAGCCGATTGGTCAGAGGTACCGGCAGATCGACTCGGGTGTGCAGGCCTCCGGCGGCGTCTGTGCTGCGTTCGCGCGGAGCTCGGCGACGCTGGTACGGAGCAGGCGGAGCTGCTCGAGCTGCTCGTCGATCTCGACCAGTCGCCGGTCGAGGAGGTCTCGAACATGACCGCACGGCGACCCGCCCGCGTCACGTACTTCGAGGATCTCGGCGGTTTGCGCGAGGGTGAGCCCTGCTGCGCGGGCCCGGTCGATGAATTCGAGCCGCTGCACCGCCTCGTCGCCGTAGTTGCGGTACCCGGCCGGGGTGCGCTCCGGCGGTTGGAGCAGCCCGCGCTCCTCGTAGTACCGCAGCGTGGACGCCCTCGTCTTCGCCTTCCCCGCGAGTTCTCCGATCCGCATCGTCACCTCGGCCACCGACTTGACCTTCAAGCATACTTTAAGGTCCATTCTTTCAGGAGTGGCCGCATGAGTGGCCGGTTCGAACTGGAGGAGGCATCGTGACATGGCACACGGAGGTTGATCTCGTGGTGATCGGGACGGGCGGGGCGGCGATGTCCGCAGCGATCCACGCGCGCCTCGAGGGGGCCAGCGTGGTCGCCATCGAATCGGGAACCCTCGGCGGTACCTGCGTGAACGTGGGTTGTGTGCCGTCCAAGACGCTTCTCGCGGCCGCGCACACCCGGCACTCCGCCCTCACGAACCGGTTCTCAGGCGTCCCCAGCTCTGCTGGGATGGTCGATCTCAGCGCGCTCATCGAGCAGAAGGATGATCTGGTTGGGATGCTCCGCCAGACCAAGTACGCCGACATCGCCGCTGCCTACGGGTTTGACATCCTCCCGGGCACTGCAACGTTCACAGACGCGGGAACCCTGCTCGTGGATGGACGACCGGTGCGCGCGAAGTCGTATCTCGTCGCCACCGGCGCCGAGCCGCACGTGCCGGCAATCCCTGGGCTTGAGCAGGTTGATTACCTCACGTCGACCACAGCGATGGAACTGACGGAACTGCCCGCGTCGCTCGTGGTGATCGGCGGTGGCTTCGTCGGCCTGGAACAGGCGCAGCTGTTCGCCCGGCTCGGAGTAGAGGTCACCGTCATCGGTCGGCTCGCCCCGCACGCCGAACCGGAACTGTCATCCGAGCTCCGCAAGGCCTTCCTGGCCGAGGGGATCAGCGTCATCGGCGACCGCGCAGCCACGATCACCCAGCACGAGGGCCTGGTCCAGGTGACGACCCGCAACGGGAAGGACGCGACCGGTGAACGTGTCCTCGTTGCCACCGGTCGCACCCCGCGCACCGAAGGGCTCAACCTTCCTGCTGCGGGTATCGCGACCGACGAGCGCGGCTTCGTCATCGTAGACGAGCAGCAGCGGACCACGAACCCGGCTGTGTTCGCCGCCGGTGACGTCACTGACGTGCCCCAGTACGTGTACGTCGCCGCGAGGACTGGGAAGATCGCCGCGCACAACGCCCTGGGTCACGACGAGCGAGTCGACTACACCGGGTTGCCGTCTGTGCTGTTCACCTCACCCCAACTGGCCTCCGCCGGGATCACCGAAGCCAGCGCCATCGCCGCCGGATACCGGTGCGCCTGCCGATTCCTACGACTTTCCGACGTGCCCAGGGCCATCGCCAACCACGACACACGCGGCGGCATCAAGGTCGTCGCCGACGCCGACACCGGCAAAGTCCTCGGTATCCACGCCCTCGCCGACACCGCTGGGGAGATGATGCTCGCCGCAACCTACGCCATCACCGCCGGATTCACCGTCACCCAACTCGCCGACACCTGGGCCCCCTACCTCACCATGGCCGAAGGCATCCGCCTCACCGCGAACCTCTTCCGCAACGAACTCCCCACCTCCTGCTGCGCCTGACACAAGAGCCGGGCCCAGCGATGTGGTGATCCAAGTGATATCCGCGACGCCTTCAACACCGGCACCGACCGCGTGATCGACGCCTACGCGGTCAGCGTGGGCTCAGTTGAGGCAGCGGCGCCGAGCACGTCGTCTGGGCCGCTCACACGCGCAGCGCACCGGGACACTCAGCCGCCAGGTAGCAACCACAGCACGCTGCCATCTACGCAGTCGGCTACGAGTTCAGAGGCCGAAGGCACCACCACTGACGAGGATGAAGATGCCCAGGCCGATGAGCACGATCGGGAACAGGATGTGTTCCCAGCGTTCCAGGAGTTCGGCGATCGGTCGGCGGGTGGCGACGAACTTGCCCAGGCCGACGAGGGCGGCGACCAGGGCGAGGAACACGATGCAGTACGCCACCACGGCCGCTGGGCCCACGCTGAGGAAGACCGGGACGTAGACGCCGATGTTGTCCCCGCCGTTGGCGAAGGTCACCCCGGCCACCGTCCACACCCCAACCTTCTTGCCCTCGACCTTTGCCTCATCGTCATCGTCGGCACCGCGGTTGCGCCAGGCTTGCCACGCAGCCCAAAGTCCCAACCCCAGCGGAATGAGTCCGAAGTAGGGGATGACCTCTGGCGGCAGGAACGCTCCCGCCCCGAGCGTCACCAGCACGGAAGCGCCCAGGATGCCAGCGAACCCGAGGTACTGTCCGACCAGGATTCGGGCGGTGGTCCCGCGCTGGCCCGCGCCTCGGGCGAAGAACAGTGAGAGCACGATGATGTCATCGATGTTCGTGGCGATGAATAGGCCGATCGCCTGCAGGACGGAGGACAGGATCATGCGCCCACCGCCGCGTTACAGCCGCCTGGCGACCCAGCGGTTCCGGCAGCCGCGTGCCGTTGATACTCTGCGACCATCATTGTCCGTTCCTGGTGTGGTGTGGGCCTCGGAGGTAAAGCAGGACGCCCAGGGCGACGCCGAAACCGAGGATGACGTCGGCAAGGTTGCCGATGAACAGGTTGCCGTAGGCGAGGAAGTCGGTGACGTGACCGCGGCCAAACTCGGGAGGGGCGAACAGCCGGTCCAGCAGGTTGCCGACCGCGCCTCCCCACACCAGGCCGATCGCGACCGCCCACCCGACGGTGCGGGCGCGGGTTGCGGCGACGAGTAGAGCGACAGAGGCCGCCGCGGCGATGACGGTGAGCAGCCAGGTTGCGCCGGCTCCGAGGGACATCACGGTGCCGGGGTTGAACGCGAGCTGCAAGCCGAGCCAGTCTCCCAAGAGCGGAATACGGTCATCCTCGCTGAGCTGAGCGAGGGCGAGTGCCTTGCTGCCTTGATCGATCAGCACCGCGCCAGCGGCGACGGCGCACGCGAGCAGGAACCAGCGGAGCCGGACGCGCGCCGCCGCCGGGCCGACAGAACTCGCTTCCACGGCACCCGCTTTTCCCGGGGAGGGAGCGGAGCCGTCAAGGGGATCGGTCATGCCTTCGTGCGCCGCGCCGCGCGGAGCCCGTTGAGGATGACGACGACTTCAGCGACCTCGTGTACAAGCACGACCGCGGCGAGCCCGAGGACTCCGGTAATCGCCAGCGGCAGCAGCACCACGATGATCGCGATCGACAACACGACGTTCTGGTTGATTATGTTGCGGCCGCGGCGGGCGTG
This sequence comes from Granulicoccus phenolivorans DSM 17626 = NBRC 107789 = JCM 15570, assembly GCF_000423085.1. GTDB lineage: Bacteria > Actinomycetota > Actinomycetes > Propionibacteriales > Propionibacteriaceae > Granulicoccus > Granulicoccus phenolivorans. The sequence goes on from NZ_AUHH01000008.1 coordinate 167,258, forward strand.
GGCGAGGGCCTGTGGGATGAGGCGCAGGTCGTGGCCGGTGAACGCGACGTCGGCCGACTCGATCGCAGCATCGGCGCCCTTGGCTCCCATCGCGATCCCCACATCCGCGGCCGCCAGCGCGGGAGCGTCGTTGATGCCGTCCCCGATCATGGCAGTGGGCTGAGACTTCGACAACTCCGCGACGGCGGTGGCCTTGTCCTCGGGGCGCAGCTCGGCGCGCACGTCCATGATGCCGGCCTGGCCGGCCAGCGCTGCGGCGGTGCGGGCGTTGTCGCCGGTGAGCATCGTCACCCCGATCCCGCGGCGGTTCAGCGTGGCGATGACCTCGGGAACCTCTGGGCGCAGTTCGTCACGCACCCCGATCGCGCCAGCCGGCCGGTCGCCGCGGTGCACGATGACGACGGTCATCCCCTCGGATTCCATCACCTGCACCTGGTCGGCCAGCGTGCCGGCGTCCAGCCAGCGGGGGCTACCGACGGCGAGACGGGCACTACCGAGCGTGCCGGTGATGCCGCGCCCGGCGGTCTCGGTGACGTCGTGCGCGGTCGGGGCGTCGGGGACGGCCTTCGTGATCGCGGCGGCCAGCGGGTGCGTGCTGTGACCTTCCAGGCTCGCCGCCCACGCCAGCACCTCATTCTCGGTCGCGCCGGTGGTGACGACGCGGGTCACCGTGGGCTCGTTGCGGGTCAGCGTGCCGGTCTTGTCGACGGCGACGTGGCGGATGCCGCCGAACCGCTCGAACGCGGCCCCGGACTTCACGACCACACCGAACTTCGACGCCGCGCCGATCGCGGAAACAACGGTGACCGGGACGGCGATCGCCAGCGCGCACGGCGAGGCTGCGACCAGCACCACCAGAGCGCGGGTGATCCACAGCTCAGGGTCGCCGCTCAACAGCGACCCAAGCACGCCGACCAGCACGGCGAGGATCATCACGCCGGGCACCAGCGGGCGGGCGATCCGGTCGGCCAGGCGGGCACGGTCGCCCTTCTCGGCCTGCGCCTGCTCGACCAGCTCCACGATGGTGGTGAGCGAGTTGTCGGTGCCGGCGGCGGTGGCCTCGACCTCGAGCACGCCGGTGGTGTTGATCGACCCGGCCGAGACGTCGGTGCCCGGTTCGACCTCGACCGGGATCGATTCACCCGTGATCGCGGACGTGTCCAGGCTGCTCCGCCCGGCCCGCACGGTGCCGTCGGTGGCGATCCGTTCGCCCGGCCGGACCACCAGGACATCCCCGACGCGCAGCTCCTTCGCCTCGACCTCGGCGGTGGCGTCGCCGCGCTTGACGAGTGCGGTTTCGGGCACGAGCTTCAACAGCGCCCGCAACCCTGCGCGGGCGCGGTCCATCGCCTTGTCCTCCAGCGCCTCCGCGATGGAGTACAGGAATGCCAGCGCGGCGGCCTCCTCGACGTAGCCGAGGATCACCGCGCCGGTCGCGCTGATCGTCATCAGCAGCCCGATGCCGAACTTGCCCTTGGTGAACAGCTTGCGCAGCGCGCCCGGCACGAACGTGTACGCGCCCAGCAGCAGGCCGATCCAGAACAGCACCAGGCCCGCGGTCTCCGCGCCGGTCCACTCGCACACCAGGCCGGCGGCGAACGCGACGCCGGAGGCGATCGGGATCAGAACGCTCGGGCTCCGATACCACGGCCGGTCATCGTCATCATCGTGGTCGTCGAGGTCGACATGCTCGACCTGCGAACCCGTGACCGCGCTCACGCCCGCACCTCCCCCGCCTGGCAACCCTCGACCCCGCAGTCCGGGTCCATGCACGGCACGCTCTCGTCGACCGCAAGCGTGACATCCACCAGCGCCGTCAGCGCGCGGGCCAGGTGCGGGTCTGCCACCTCGTAGCGGGTCTGTCGGCCCTCGGGCTCGGCCACCACGATCCCGCACCCGCGCAGGCATGTCAGATGGTTCGACACGTTCGAGCGCGACAACCCCAGCTCGCGGGACAGCACCGCCGGGTAGCTCGGCCCGGCCAGCAGGGTCAGCAGAATGCGGGAGCGGGTCGGGTCGGCCATAGCTCGGCCGAGCCGGTTCATCACGTCGAGTCGATCGGAAATAGTCAGCATACGATGACTATACACTGTACGATGCATATTCGGCGCCAGGTGTCCTCACGAGCGGCGAGTCAGTTGACAGCTCCCTACCAGCGAGCGTGGCGAAGTGCTCGAAGATCCGTCGTGGAGAATATGTCCCGTTCCTCGGTGCCGGCGTCCCGCTCGATTAAGGTCGACGACTACTTGGCCGCCGCATGCCTGCTGCCGAACCTTCAGTTGCTGGGTGGGGCCGCCAACATCGAGAAGCAGGATGGACTGCCTGCGGAGTGGATGGACACCGCCTTCCCGAGCGAGAACAAGCGAGCTACGTACCTTGCCGAGGACGACCTCGACGGCCTTCCGCTCGACTTGGCCGACTTCACCTCGTTCTTCGAGCAGCGCAAGCAGCGAGTCCGGGTCCGCCTGCTCGCCGCTCTGGGAACGACACCGGGAGCACCGGAGGACGCCGCTCTCTCGTAGCCCACGTTCACGCGGCGAGCAGTGACAGCGCGGACACAGCCTGGAGGGGTAGCAATCCGTTGCCGAGGGCGGTGATCTGTTGATTCTGCGTCAGGCCGCCGCTATCGGTGACCCATCCAGTCGGCAGGCCCATGAGCCATTCGACGAATGCCGGTGCTGGGCGGGGGCCGTCGGCGTCGTCAGGGGAGGGCTGGCGCTGACGCGTCTCCTCCCGCTCGCCGGCGGCGTCATCATTGGTGTCGGGAAGGTGCGCGGCGGCGAACCATCTCCCCACAGTTGCCGGATGCACCTGCACCTCGCGGGCAATCCGCTTGTTCGACCAGCCCGCGGCCCGCAACGCCGCAGCACGAGCCCGGCGATCAGAACGACCAGGGGTTTCATCCGAGGCTAAGGACAACTCCCGCTCATCGGCCAGAGGTTCAGAGGCAACGGACAACAACGACTTTGAGTGGACAACACCCTGCGGTCCGGCATACACCTCGGACAGCATCTCCGGGATCTCGGACAACACCTCAGGCTGCCCCGGCAACTCCTGTGGGAAGGTGCGGGTGAGGATCACGGTGAGATGGGTGATCGCCAGCAGCACCACCGGCGGTACCGCGGCCACCGAGGCAGCCAGCAGGCCGGGCACATCGGCGTCCGCAGCGACCACAGCGTGGATCGCATTCGCCGTCACCGACACCAGCGCCCCGCCGACCAGCAGCGACCAGGGATACCAGGCTGAGCGTTGCCCAGCCAGCGCCACCACCGCGACCGTCGCCACCACGATGATCCCATCAACGATCAACGGCCACGCCCACGCCTGTCCCCGGTCGACCCCGGAACGCGCCGCCAGATCGGCGAGCGCGGTAAAGCTCAGCCAGAACGCACCCAGCGCGATGAACACCGTCCCCACCACTGCGGTGCGCCCCGCCCACTGCCTACCGGTCGTCTTCATCACAGCCTCCGCCCACCCATGCCTGGGTTCGGGGCGTTGGCTCGCTCGAACCAGGCGCCGCCACCGAGGCCGGGGCCACCGGCTTCGGGCGCGGGGTGCGCGATCCGGTAGGCGGAGCGCACCGTGGTGGCGATCTCGCGTTCGCCCAGCCCGGCCTGGCTGGCGGCTGCGCTGAGGACATCGAGCGCATCCGAGGCAGAGACGTCACTCTCGGCCAAGCGGCACGCGGCCCAGAACAGTCCCCGGTTCCGCTCACCCTCACCACGCCCAGCGACCCAGGACGCCAGCCGGTTCATATCCGCCAACCGCACCAACCCACGACCCTGCCGCACTGGTCCGGGGCGTGGATCGAGGAAGTCCCGCAGCCGACGCGAGTCCAGCGCGGCGGCAGGCTGGTCGCCGACGTTGGCGACCTCGTAGCGGATCGGGACACCGCCGACGATGCGAACCGAGGGCGACACGATGATGTAGCCGCCATCACCCCGGAAGTCCACCCCCGCGCGAGCGGCCTGCCATGACCGCTGCTCGACCCCCACCGTCGCAGCGAAGTAGGCGTGCAGGCCACCCGTCGGGGTCTCCACCAGCAGACCCCAGCCATCGACGAGCCCGGCTCGCTCGGCGCGGGCGAACGCTTGCCGCCCATCCACCGGGCCATGCACGTCCACATCCACCACGACCATCCCCGACACCGCACCAGTCGGGACACCCAGGTTCGCCTCCGGCGTCCGCGACCACCACGCCTCGACCCGGCCGATGTCGGTGGTGGCATCGTGGAACCCCCGCGTCGTGAGCGGACGCTTCCCACTCGGCTGGCAGGGGAACACCGGCACCCCCGCCTGCGCGAGATGCCGGGCCGACGCCGCCAGCGTCGAAGCACCGCTGGCACGCAGCAACGCCCTGGTGAAGTCGGCACGCGCGGGCATCACAACCCCCGACCCGCCACCACCGGCACCCTCACCGCCGGCCGATGATCCGACTGCGGCGGCACATGCAGCGCCTTCGGCTCAGCAGTGGGAACATCACGCGCAAGACCAGGCGGCGTGCCATCGGCGACCTGGAACGTGTCCAGCTGGTCGAGGATGCCCAGCGCCGTCCTCCGCACCCGCTCACCGGTCGCCTTGACGACCTCCACAGGTTCAGCGTCCTTGACCGACGACGCCCACCCCGCCACATACGGAATCGTGTAACCACTGGTATCCAACCCGTGCGCAGCACCGACCATCAACGCCACGCTCTCGGCCTCCACCTCACGAACACCCCGATGCTGGCGAGCGTCCTCATCCTTGGGGTCGTGCATCAGCACATGCGCCAGCTCGTGCGCCAACGTGGCGATCTGATTGACCTCCGTCACATCGGTACGCACCGATACCTGCCGAGCGACGTAGTCGGTCAGGCCGTCCGCGCCGCCGATCCGCCCGTCATCCGGGACACGCAGCACCTCGAACCCCAACGCTTCGACCTGCATGGCCAGGCCATCCCACAGTCCCTGCGGGGCTTCGCCGTCCAGCAGCTTCGGTGCGAGTGGCTCAGGGATCGGATCGCCCTCGGTCTGCGTCACGTCCCACACATAGGCGGGCCGAGCGCCCACCATCTTCGTGCGCACTACCTCGTTGACCTTGTGCTTCTCGCGCGGACCCAAACGACGCCACGACGACGGATCACCAGGATTCGACGAGGCGAACCGGCCGGTCACCGGAGCGAAGATCATGTAACCCGGCTGGCCCTTCTGCACCTGCTGGCCAAGCTGCTGCCACTGCCGATACCCAGCCACATACGACGGCACCGGCCCGGGCACCCGGCCAGCCTCGAACGCAGCCTCGTGCTGAACCCAGATCAGCAGCGCGTTGTTGAACGAGCGCGATCGGAACCGGGCCGCGAACGCCAACGCGCGGGCCCAGTCCCGCCCGGAGACCAGCGTCTCCACCGCGCCAGTCAGCTTCTCGTGCAGCTCATCGAGCTTCGCGTCCCGCTTGGCTCGTACTTCCTCCGTCGCAGTCATCCTGGACCTTCCCTCCGCCGAGATCACCCGATCGTCGGTGACCGTGAGGTACGCCAGGAACATCAAGAAGCACGGCGGGCCAGGGGTGCGACCAAGACCGCCAGGCGACAACACGAACCTGACGAGTCCCTACCGGACTACATCACCGACCGGCTATGAGAGGCCTAGGGAAGACAGACGTCCCGAAATCGGGCACTGAACACGACGAGATCGGGTACATCAGTTGCGCCCACACGACCCTTGGCGTCGTCGGTAGGCACCCGGCGTCAGTCCGACGTACTGACGGAACAGTTCCGTGCCGTGACTTCGGCTGCGCCATCCGACCCGCCACATTGCCTCGGTGACAGTGAGGTCCGTCTCGCGCAGGTACCTTGCCAAGCGTTCGGCTCGCACCATCGTTAGGAACGCGAGCGGTGTCTTGCCAAAGGCGTCGACGAACACCCTGCCTAGCTGAGCAGCCGACAGGTGTACTTCCATGGCCAAAGCGGCGAGAGTCCATCGCCGCTCGGGTGATGTCCGCAACAGCTCAGCAACTCTGCGGGCCTCCTCCCTGATGGGAGCGAACCGTCGTTCCCTCGGCAAGGTTGGCCGGACATGACTCGGCCGGGCGGCTGATATCCGCACCGGGGACGCCTTGATGAACGGGGCAATGACGTGTGCTATGGAAAACCACAGGGCCTGCATCCGGAAGAAGTAGCGAGCAACGGGCCGCTCGGCGCTCAGCGCGACCATCTCGTCGAGCCAAGTTGTGAGTGCCTCGGCCTGCCTTTCACCGAGGCTGAGAACCTGCGCTGGCTCGGCGTAGATGGTCGCCGCGAAGTCCTGAGCATCAAGCCGATCCCGCACGAGCCCAGCGTGCTGCCAGTAGACCTGATCGATCACATAGTCCGTATCCGCATGGATCGTGGTCAAGGTGATGTGGCCCTCAGGCTCGCTTCCGCACAGGACGTTTGCTGCAAGGAGGACCACATCCCCCGTCTTCACAAGCCTTTGCCCCAACTCGCCAACGAGGAGTGCGCTACCACTACGGATCACGATGACTCTGACACAATCGAGAGCCGCGGGGCCGATGGGGCGAGAGCCGGCGTACGTGCATGCCCAAACCGGCCAGTAGTCGCTGCCGACCCGCAGTGGCTCAGACATGTAGGCAGTACCGCACCCGCAGCGGTCTACTCAGCGAGCGCCTGGTCGAGCATGGTGGTGAGGTCATCAAGGGTCTCAGGACTGATCAACTCTCCATTGAGGAAGAAGGTTGGCGTACCAGTCACGCCCAGGGCCACACCGTCGTTGAAGTCGTTGCGGATGAACTGGAGCGTGGCCTCAGAGTTGTACGCGGCGTCCCATTGCTCAAGGTCGAGGCCGAGTTCTTGGGCGTACTGGCGGAACAGGTCGTCTTTGGGTATCTGCTGTTCACCCCACTCGGTCTGGGTCTGGTACATCTTGGTGTACATCGCTTCAAGTTCTCCTTGCTGAGCGGCGGCTTCGACCGCTCTGGCCGCGCGTTCGCTGTTGAAGTGGCTGGGTAGCGGGAAGTACCGGATGACAAAGGACACTCGATCGCCGTAGGTCTGCCGGAGTTGCTCGATCGCCGGGAAGACCGCGGCGCAGGCCTCGCACTCGAAGTCCAGGAACTCTACGAAGGTCACAGTGGCATCTGGCGCGTCGTTGAGTCGGCGGGAGTCTTCGCGTACCACGAGCGCGCCGGAGGTTTCGGTGGGGACGGGTGTGGACGGCTCGACGACGGCGGCGGGCTGGCGACTGGCTTGGATGATGCCGAAGATGACCACCGAGATCACCAGCACCGCGCAGATCAAGATGATGGTTCTTCGGGCGCCACGTTCCCCTGGTTCGGGGCGTTCGTCGACGATTGGCTTCTTGGGCTTCTGATTGCTGGGCATGTAGGGCTCCTTGCCGGAAGATGTGGGTAGGACGCGTGCTGACTGGCGGCGACGCGGTGTGTGGGCAGGTCGTTTGGTTGGGGTCCTTACCCGAAGAGGGCTGGACCGTATTTGGCGAGCACCAAGGTGGTGATCGCTCCGAGCCAGAGCACGACGAGCAGGTTGTCGACTCCCAGGCGAAGCCCTTTGGTCAAGGTCTTGTGCAGGCTCGTTGGGAGGAACAGGTTGTTGTCGCGCAGGTTGACGTGGGTGAGTGATGCGAACACCAAGGTGGTGGACACAGTCACCAACAGGCACCAGGGGCACAGCGCCCCGATGACAAAAGTGGACTCAAAGAACAGCCAGTAGGCGAACACGAAGCCCAGGCCATAGACGATCTGGGCGGCGAGCATGAAGCCTCGCGGAAACCTGACGCCGGCGAGGCTGGCGACCGCGATGGTGATGACTACGGGCTCGGCCATCAGGCCGAGGAACGCGTTCGGGAATCCGAACAGTCCGGCCTGCCAGGATCTGGCGACTGCGCTGCAGTTGATGACCTCGTTGAGGTTGCATGGGAGTCCGACTTTGGGGTTGGCCGCTAGCCGGATGGCGTCGGTTGACAGGACGAAGGAGGCGTACAGGCTGAGGCAGGCCGAGAAGAGCATGGTGGAGAAGATCCACCTGTCGGTCTGTCTGAAACGGTGGATGCGCTCCAAAAGGTCGTCTGATGTGGTCAAGGTGGTTGGACCTGTCTGTCGTCGTTCGGACGCACCGCAGCGCCGCGCCGAGCACCAGGACCTCGGCGTTCACCGAAAGGGCGCTCGTCTGCGCACGGGTGCGAGTTGAGTCGATCAGCAGGACAGGGCGGGTGGGCCTCGGCGTTGAAGCGGGTGATAGGGGCGACGTCCGGGGGTGGCCACCACGAGGGCCGTGACGGCAACGTGGGTAGGCACGGTAAGGGTCGCCGGCCTGGCATCACTTAGGCGTGTCCGGAACCAGTCGCGGGCCGTCTTTGCTGCCTGGCGGGCGTAGAGTCCCACGCCGAGCCCGAGCAGCAGAACGACCAGGCCGGCGATCAAGGTGGTTGCTGAGAGCACCATGAAGGACTGTGCGAAGCGTCCGAAGTTCAGCCCTGGCAGGTAGCTGTGCTCTGGGCACAGCTCGGACTCGACCAACAGATCGAGGTGGACGCCGAACGGCGCGATCAGGGGCACCTGCGGCATACAGGCTGTATCGGCGATGTTCACCGATCTCACTCCGGTAGCAAGGTTGCTCGCACCGATGAGCATCAACGCGGCGGCGCCTGCGGCGCCGCCGCGTTGTGATCTCATGCTCGCTCCTCGGGTTGTCGACGAGTCTAGCTCGTGGCCGAAGCGTGCCGCTGCGCTCTGTCCGACGACGGCACTACTCGCAGCGATTGAGGATTGACGCGAGATCACGTGCCTGATGGAGTTTGACCACCTGACCACGAAGACGCTTGCAGGAGGCCCTTTACCGCGCTCGATGAGCTGTCCCACCGGGTTTCGGCGCCCTTGCTGGTGAACGCTGCAACCCGCCGCGGGGAGAACACCTACAACACCTCCCTGCTCTGGCCGGCCACCGACGGCGAAGTCCAGCTGTTCGACAAGGCCAACCCCGTACCCTTCGGCGAGTATGTGCCCGACCGCTGGCTCTACCAGCGAATCGCACCCGACCTGATCGGCCTGATCGGACGCGAGTACACCCCCGGCACCAACTCCCCGCACATCAACCTGAACGGCGTCGGGGTGGGATTGGCGATCTGCTTCGACGTCATCTTTGATGACGTCATCTGGCAGGGCGCCCAAGACGGGGCTCAGCTATACCTGCTCCAATCCAACAACGGCGACTTCCGCGGCACCGACGAGAACCTGCAACAGGCCGCCTTCGCCCGGATGCGAGCAATCGAAACCGGCCGAAGCGTCGTCAACGTCTCCACGACCGGCACCAGCCAAGCCTTCGCCCCCGACGGCACCCTCCTCGACGACCTTCCCGCCGACACCGCCGGCGCCCGCGCCACCACCATCCCACTACGCACCGGACTGACCCCGGCTGTCACTCTCGGCACATGGACCGCCGGCCTTCTGGCCGCGACCAGCCTGCTCGGCCTCCTGCTGCTCGGGTTCGCAGTTCGGCGCTAAAAGCTGCCACGCGCGTCCCATGTCCTCGACCCGGCCGATTCCGGCTACCGAGGGGGCTGGCGAAAGGTTCGCCCCATTCTTGGGACGAACCTGCCGACCCTAGCGGCGTAGTCGCGGTAGGCGTCGCCGTGGGCGGCGCGCAGGTAGGGCTCCTCGACCGCCCGGACTTGCACCTGGATGGCGACGAGCAGCACGACCGTCGCCGTCAACGAGGCGATCGTCGGGGCCAGCAGGAACAACCCGACGCTTGACACAGCCATCCCGGAGAACACCGGGTTGCGCACCATCGCGAAGGTCCCATCGGTCACCATCTCGGTGTGCTCCTCCGGGTCGACGCCAACCCGCCAGGAAGCGCCCATCTCCCGCTGCGCCCGCAGCAACGTCCTCATCCCGAGCAGTGCAAGGACCAGCCCGATCCCTTCCACGATCGTGCCGCCGGGGATGGTCAGGCGTCCGATGCCGACGATCTGCGTCACCGGGCCTGCCAGTCCGAGCAGTAGCGCGACCGCGAACAGCAGCTTCCCCCACCATTGGGCGGAGCCCGCCGCACCTGCTTTGAGTCGGAACCCCGTATCTCCGTTGCGGCGCAGGTGAACCACCGCTCGAAAGCCGAACGCCAGACCGAGACCGATCAGGTACAAGGCCAGCGCGATCCAGCCGTTCAGGGCCGTCACTCCACTCGCCCGTCCAACTCGGTCTGGGTGCGGCCGGCGAGTTCCTGCCGTGGAGCAGCCGATCCTGCACGTCCGGCCGGACGGTCTTCGTGGGTGATGCCGTGGTGGTCGCGGTTGTGGTCGAACCGCAGCAGTCGCAGGGCGTTGAGGACGACGAGGATGGTCGAGCCTTCGTGGATGAACACGATCGGACCCATCGCTAGCCCGAGCAGGCTGGCCGGCACGAGGAACGCGACGATGGCGAGGGCTGCGATGAGGTTCTGCCGGATGAGCCGGGAGGTTGCTCGGCTGAGTCGCACCATGAACGGTACCCGTCCGAGGTCGTCGGCCATCAGAGCGATGTCGGCGGTCTCCAGGGCGACCGCCGACCCGGCAGCGCCCATCGCGATGCCCAGGCTCGCGCTGGCCATCGCGGGGGCATCGTTCACACCGTCGCCCACCATCGCCGTGGTGCGACCACCTTCGGTGAGGTTGCGGATCGCGACCACCTTGTCCTCGGGCAACAACTCACCCATGGCCCGGTCGATCCCGACCGAGCGGCCCACGGCGTCGGCGACCGCCTGGTTGTCCCCCGAGATAAGGACCAGTTCCCCGATGCCGGACTCGCGCAGGACGTCGAGCGTCTGGCGGGCTTCGGCTTTGGGCGCGTCCATCACACCGATCACGCCGAGCACGCGGGCGCCATGGGTGACCACCATGGTGGTGCGGCCTTCGTCCTGGAGTTGATCGACCGAGGCCTTGACCTCGACCGGCAGCTCGTGATCGGCCTCGGCCATCATCCGGACGCTGCCCACCAGGACGATCTCACCATCCACCGTCGCGCGGATGCCACGGCCCGTGACGGCCTCGAGGTCGGTCGCCACGCGGCGCGCGTTCGCTCCGACCAGTTCGGTGAGATCGCGGACGATGGCAGTCGCCAACGGGTGGTCGCTCAACGTCTCGGTAGCCAGGGCGATCGCATTGAGTTCATCGACGAGGACGCCTGGTGCTGGGATGGTGTCGGTTACCGTGGGGTGTCCCCAGGTGAGGGTGCCGGTCTTGTCGAAGGCCATGGCGTCGACCTTGCCGAGAGTCTCCAGCGGGGCACCGCCCTTGACCAGGACGCCGGCGCGGCCAGCCCGAGCGATCCCCGCCAGCACAGCTGCTGGGGTTGCGATCGCCAAGGCGCAGGGGCTGGCCGCGACCAGGACCAGCATCGCCCGGTAGAAGCTGTCACCGAACGGCTCGGCAAACCAGATCATCCCGACCGCCAACACCACGACCACGGCCAGGATGACCGCGGGCACATAGAACCGCTGGAACCGGTCGATGAACTGCTGGGTGGGCGATTGGGCTGTGTCAGCCTCGGTGACGAGCTTCACCACCCGCGCCAATGTGGTGTCGGCGGCCGCTGCGGTCACCACCATGTCGAACGCGCCGGGGCCGTTCACCGTCCCGGCGAAGACCCGCGAGCCACTGGAGATCGCGTCGGGATTGGCCAGGGCCTTGGCGACGTCGGGCACTGCAGCCTTCTCCACCGGGATCGACTCCCCGGTCACCGCGGACTGGTCGATCGCCGTGCTGCCGACGCTGACGAAACCATCCGCAGGTACCCGCGAGTTCGGTCGCACGACCGCGACATCGCCCACCTGAAGCTCTTCCACCGGACGCTCAACAAGCTCGTCCGGGCCGACGCGGAGCGTGGCCGTGCGGGGTGCGAGCTCGCCCAGCGCCTTGATCGAGCGAGTCGCGCGGGCCATCGCGTACTCCTCCAGGGCGTGTCCGAGGCTGAACAGGAACAACAGCACGGCACCCTCGGAGAGCCTGCCGACCGCTGCTGCACCGGCGGCGGCCACGATCATCAGGAAGTCCACTTCGAACCGGCCCCGGCGGATCGAGCCCCACGCCCCCCGCACGGTGAAGAAGCCCCCACAGAAGTAGGTCGCAAGATACAGGCCCAGCACCAGCGGTTCCGGGGCACCAAAGCCGAACTCAGCGATCAGCCCCGCGATGTAGGTCACGCCGGAGGCGATAGCGAAGTACAGCTCCCACCTGCCCTGTCCGTGGGAGTCGTCTTCGTGATCTTCATGCGCAGCACTCATGATCTAAACATATCATGATGTAATGATGCATTGCCACAGATCGCTCGGAATCTGGTTGGATCAATCCAGGCCGCGTTCCGGAAGAGGGGTGGTGGTTCATGAGGTTGAATGCCAGCGAAGCCGAGCGCATCGCGGAGGTGATGGGCGGCCTGGCGACGCCGGCGCGCGTCCTGATCCTCGCTCGCCTGTTGGACTCCCCGGCCACCGTCAGTGAGCTCGTCACAGAACTGGCGATGTCGCAAGCCTCGGTCTCCAACCACCTGCGCATCCTGCGCCACCTGAACCTCGCCGCCGGCGACCGGCAGGGACGCAACGTCCTCTATCGCCTGCAGGACGACCACGTTCGAGCGATGGTCGAACAGATCCTGAACCATGCCAGTCACGACTAGAACCCTGAATGGAATCTGAGAAACTCTTAGGCTAGTCTTACCGCCGTCGAGAGGGGACGGGGTGGCTGCCAGCGAGGTTCGCGCGAAGCGATTGCCGGGAACGGCAAGGATTATCGCTCTGGCAGCTGCCGTCCTCATCGGCGCCAGCGGGTCGCTGGACCAGGGACACACGGCTCATGCCGCTGATGCGCCGTTGCCCCCCGCCTCGGCGGCAGCCGTCGCCGCTGAGCGGGCGCCCACCTTCGAGGACCTGCTGGAGAACCGCAGCAAACAACTCCAGGCAACCGCCGCTCAGGTCGACCAGGTGCGGTTCCAGTCTCTCCTCGCCAAACACGAGAAACGCGAGCGCAAAGTCGCCTCCGACATCGAGGCAGAACTCACCCGGTTGAAGGACCTCAGCAGGTTCACCTGGCCCACCAAGGGTGGCGTGGCCTCGGGATTCGGGATGCGCAAGCACCCCATCCTCGGCTCCATGCGCCTGCACAACGGCGCGGATATCGGAGGCGCGTGCGGGAACCCCATCTACGCCACTCAGTCCGGAACCGTGACCAGGGCCAACTTCAGCCGCAGCGCCGGCAACAACGTCCGGATCGACCACGGTCGTATCAAGGGCAAGAACGTCGAGACCTCCTACCTCCACATGAGCAAGTACGCCGTCAGCGCAGGCCAGAGTGTCACCAAGGGCGACGTGATCGGCTACGTCGGAACCACCGGGCTGTCCACCGCCTGCCACCTCCACCTAGCCCTCTACGAGAACGGCAAGGGTGCCGACCCTGTGCCCTACCTCGTGAAGGACTGAGCGGTGGCCATCTCCCAAGCTCGGACTTCTCCGACCACCAGTGCCGGCATCCAACCACCCCGCGACACCGGAACCTCACGTCGAGCACTGCTGGGCGGTGGATTCGCACTCGCCGGTAGCTGGCTTCTCACCGGATGCGTACCCGCGGCGAGCGACCCTGCGATTCCCGGTGGCTCGCGGTGGCCACGTGGATCGCTCACCGATCAACCCATCGTCCAGAAGACGCTGCGGGCAGCGCCTTCGATCATCGACCTCGGCGGCACGCTGGCCGAGGCCTGGGCCTACAACGACACCCTTCCCGGGATCGACCTTCGAGCCAATCCGGGCGATCTGCTGCGCCTCAACCTGGACAACCAACTCCCCAGCCCCACCACGATCCACTGGCACGGAATGCCCATTCCGAACGACGTCGATGGCGTCCCGGGACTCACGCAGAACCCGATCCAGCCAGGGCAACAGCATCTCTACGAGTTCACCGCACCCCAGCCCGGCACTTACTTCTTCCACTCGCACGTCGGAGTCCAACTGGACCGCGGCCTCTACGGGCCACTGATCGTCGATGATCCCGCAGAGCCGGGCCGTTACGACGCCGAATGGACCGTAGTCCTGGATGACTGGCTGGTCGTCGACGGTCAAACCCCCGAGGACATGTTCCGGCGCCTGAACGCCCGCCGCCCCTCGACCACCGGCACCCAGGCCGTTCAGCTGTCCTCCCGCAACGAGCCGTTCTTCGGCGACGCTGGCGACATCCCCTATCCGCTCTACCTGATCAATGGAGCAGTACCGACAGCGCCCGTAACCCACCAGGGCCGCCCCGGCGACCGTGTCCGGCTCCGCGTGATCAACGCCGCCTCGGACACGATCTTCGCCCTCGCCCTCGGCGGACATCGCCTGACCGTCACCCACACCGACGGCCACCCGGTCAAGCCGCACACCACCTCCGCGCTCTATCTCGGCATGGGCGAACGATACGACCTCCTGGTCACCCTCGGTGACGGCGTCTTCCCTCTCGTGGCCAAGCCATGGAACAAGCCCGGCCACGGCCTCGCGCTGGTACGCACCGGGTCCGGGAGCCCACCGGAACCACCGGTCCAGCTGGCCGAGTTCACAGGCCAACTCACTCAGGGGCTCGACCTGTACCCGGAGGAGTCGTCGTTGCTCCCGACCCGGCCGATCGATGCGCGCGCGACCATCGAGCTGGGCGGGCAGGCCAACCCCTACCGGTGGGTCATCAACGGTGCGCCCTTCGGCCAGAATCAACCCCTTGAAGTGGTCGACAACGACCGCCTCCTGCTCGAGGTCGTCAACACCACCACACGCGCACACCCGGTGCACCTGCATGGCCACACCTTCGCGCTGGACAACGGACTGAGGAAAGACACCCTCCTGGTTCCCCCATCCAGCACCACCGCCGTGCACCTGGATGCCACCAACCCGGGAACATGGGCACTCCACTGCCAAAACGAGTACCACACCAAAGCCGGCATGATGCTCACCATGCGCTACAAGGGCCGCTGACCCGCTCGCCGATTGCCTCCGCCAGGCCGTGTCGCCCAACTACACTGGGCGTGTCCGGACGAGGAGCGCTGATGAGGAACCGTCACCACAGCCTCTGGAGCGCTGCGCTGATGACGGTGCTGGGCGGGATCGGCCTGGCTAGCGCGGCCGGCAGTCTGGACGTGAGCGACAAGACCTGTTCCCCGCAGCTTCCGCTGCTCGCCTCCGTGGGCGTCCACCTGGACCTGTTCGCACAGGCTCGAAGCTGCCCCGAACACAGCTATCTCCCCGGCAGCAACTTCGACACCACGGTACGGCTGTGGGTGCTGGTCTCGACCTCAACCCTGGCCGCCGGCATCGTCGGCGTGCTGCTGGCGCTGGGCGCAGGACTATGGGTACGCCGCACCCTGCGGTCGGCGCGCGACTGGCTGCACCGAAGGTTCCCGACGCCGTCATTCACCAGGCCAGTCGTGGCCAAGCCTGTACTTGCGGCCGCCACCCCGCGGCCTTTCCACTCTTTCGAGCACTATCAGCCATCGCAACGTCGCGGGCCACCAGTTTCGTTCTGCTGACTAGCCCTCTTCGTTCGCCGCGCCCAGCCGGATCGCGGCACCGCTTCCGCACGCGGTTCATGCCTCCGACGCCGTGGGCGTGACGAACGAGCCATCCCGATGGCGAACTCAGCGGGCAACCCAGGTTCGCACACGACGGACTCGATGGTGTCCTTCGGCCCGCTCCGCAGTTCACCGTCCGCTGCAAATCGCGGGAGCCGTCACCATCGCTACGCAGTCATCAGGAGACTGACATCAGCAAGGATCAATCGACTCACCCAAGCGCTGGTGACGCCCGAGCGGCGCCGCGAGCCCCCATCAGGCTGAGGACCAGGACGATCGTGATGCTCCTCATCGGGGTCGCATTCATCGCTCTGTGGGTCTACCTCGGACTCCAGTTGACCCGTCCGGTACCGACGCCGGCACATTCAACGATCTCGGCAGTTCACTCCAGGTGAGCGAGATCCAGGCAGTGATCCCGAGAGGGATAGCCGACTTCGTGCGAACAGTGGCGAGTGACCATGGCGGTGAAGCGGCCTCGCACACTGTCGTCTCTGAGTTGGCCCACCAGGGCCAGCGCCGACCGCAGCCCGATCGGGCGCGCGCACGGCTCTACGCCTGCGCCGGAGTTGTCGTGAAGATACACCCCTTTGGGGCCGATACAGCACTCCTACGACGCCGGCTGCAGGTCATCACCCAACCCGGAGCAAGCCGCTTCTGGGTTCAGCCACTGCACGGCATTCCGATACTCGCGCCCGACGGACAACTCACCACGATCTGGCCACGAGTAGCCGTGCTGGCTCCCGACCACCGGCCACCGTGGACGCAGTTGGGAACCCTGCTTGCTGAGCTGCATCGCACCCGTCCCGCTGGGTCGTCATTCCCGCAGGCGGGCGTGCTTGCCCGGCTTGGCCGGGCGATTGACTATCTGCGCCGCCGTCCCTACGACGACCTGATCTGGCTGGTCGAACTCGGCGAGAACCTTGCCAGCCGGCTACGCCGGCCACAACGCACCGCGATGATCCACGGCGACCTCCACCTGGGTCAACTGGGCCGCCCCTCGCCGGCGGGCGACTGGTACCTGCTCGACCCCGACGACACGGGCGTCGGCGACCCGGCCTGGGACCTTGCGCGCCCAGCCGCGTTCTGGGCGGCAGGGTTGCTCCCTGACGAGCCCTGGACGATCCTCCTCAATGCCTATCGAGCCGCTGGCGGTCCCGCCGTGCCGCCAGCCGGCGACCCCTGGACCGACCTCGACCCACCGGCTCGCGCCGCGACCCTGATCGCGGCCGCTCGCTCTCTCCGCTCCGGCGAGTCCCCAGCCACGACCCGCGCACTGCTACAGGCGTGCCGCCGGATGCAGGACAGTTGACAGCCCCAGCAGAAACCACAGGTGCCGGCGGTTCACCGTGCGACGCCGACATCCGAGTCAGCGTCAGCGACCCGCCTCACTCCGACGCCCGGGTGCATCCGCACAAGCCACAACGGCGAGCGGGCCGGACGGCCCGCGACCGAGGCTGTCCTCGTGGTTGGCGAGCACCGCCCGCGTCGCCACCAGTCGATGAACGCAGGTCCGCGAGACTAGCTGGAAAAGAACAACCCCGCCAGGCCGCCTTTGCGATACCGACGATCACCGTGCTTGCCCCAAGCGGGGCCATAGCCGGGCGGTGGCGGTGCCTGGCTGACGAACCGGCCCTCCATCTGCGTGAGGTGTGAAGCGCCCTGGGTCTGATGGAGACTCGCGCTATTTGATTCCGACCAGCAGGTTGCGGTCGTTGGGGACAGCATAGAACGCGTTCTCGAACTCGGCGGGCGGGACGTCGCCGAGGTATCCGTGGAGGCGTTGCGTGTTGTGCCAGTGCACCCAGCCGAGGGTCGCGAGCTCGAGGTCCTCGACGGTCTTCCACGGCCCCGAGCGGGCGGGTCCGCGGACGAGTTCTGTCTTGTAGTAGCCGTTGACTGTCTCGGCCAGGGCGTTGTCATAGCTGTCACCGACGGTGCCGATCGACGGCGTGGCGCCGATCTCGGCCAATCGTTCGCCGTAGCGAATCGACGTG
>NZ_AUHH01000009.1 GCF_000423085.1 Granulicoccus phenolivorans DSM 17626 = NBRC 107789 = JCM 15570
GTTCGGTGGCGCGGGTGCTGCAGGGGCCGCGGCCCGAATGTGGACCTGCGAGCAGCCAGGGGGACCCGCGGACCGTCATGGAGGCTGCGGTCGGCGCCGACTCGGGTCCGCGGGTTGAGTTCGGTTGCGCGGGTTGTGTTCGGTGGCGCGGGTTGAGCTCGGTCGCGCGGGCTATGTTCAGCGGCGCGGGTTGAGTTCGGTGGCGCGGGTGCTGCAGGGGCCGCGGCCCGAATGTGGACCTGCGAGCAGCCAGGGGGACCCGCGGACCGTCATGGAGGCTGCGGTCGGCGCCGACTCGGGTCCGCGGGTTGAGTTCGGTTGCGCGGGTTGTGTTCGGTGGCGCGGGTTGAGCTCGGTCGCGCGGGCTATGTTCAGCGGCGCGGGTTGAGTTCGGTGGCGCGGGTGCTGCAGGGGCCGCGGCCCGAATGTGGACCTGCGAGCAGCCAGGAGGATGGAGGCTGCGGTCGGCGCCGACTCGGGTCCGCGGGTTGTGATCGGTGGCGCGGGGTGAGTTCCGTGGCGCGGGTGCTGCAGGGGCCGCGGGCCGGATGTGGACCTGCGAGCGGCCAGGAGCGCCCGCGGACCCGTCGGGAAACCTGCGAGCAGCCAGGAGGACCCGCGCAGCCTCGGATCAGCCCACCAGGCGGGGCAGGATCAGGGTCAGGTGCCGGTCGATCAGGTCGGCGCATTGGGCCGCGGCGGCCGGGCCGCGACGGTAGGGGTCGGGAATGTCACCGAGCGGGTCCGCCCGGGGCCGCATCCGATGCACCCGGTCGATCAGGTCCGGGCCGGTGGCGTCCTCGACCCGTACCGCTGCCCCGGTGAACTGATCCAGGGTGAAGGTACGCCGGGCCAGCTCCGGCCAGTCCTCGATGATCCACCGGCGGTGCCGGGCGCTGGCGGTGAGGATCAGATCCGGCTGGCGGGCCAGCACCGGATCGAGTTGCCGGGAGATGAACCCGTCGGGATCACCGCCGCGCCGGGTCACCTGCTCGGCCATCTCGGGATACATCGGATCCCCGACCATGGCGTCGGTGCCGGCGCTGCTGACGGTCAGCTCGGGGGCCAACTGGGCGGCGCGGCGTTCGGCGTACGGGGACCGGCAGATGTTTCCGGTGCACACGAACATCAGATGCATCAGGTCACCTCCAGCAGGCCGGTGCGGACGAGGTCATCGAGGAAGTGTGTCACATCTGCCGCGATCGCGTCGGGAGCCAGCCCCACCGCGCCGGCAACCTCGGCGGTCACCTCATCGGCGGTGGCGCCGTCGACGAAACAGTCCCAGATCACCCCGGCCGAACCCACCAGACGCATCGCCGGTCCATCGGGGAGCCGGGCCACGAAGCGGTCCCCGTCGTGCTCGACATCGGCGTACGCCCGGCGGCGCAGGCGGCGTGCTGCCTCAGTCATGGCGGTGCCTCAGTTCCCGCCAGGCCCGCCGATACCGCTCCTGCCAGGCGTACGCCCGGTCGCGGCGGCTGAGCCGGTGCCCGGCGGCCATCTGCAGATGCTCGAAATTCGGGACCAGCGCCCGCACCAGGATCCCCGCCTTGCCGAGCAGGTGGGGGTGCGCCTCGACCCGCCCGCGCAGTTCGTCCCAGCGGGTGCTGCTCGGGTCGGCGAAGGTACGCCACAGCCGGTACGCCCGGTGCTCGCGGAACTGCTCCAGATCCCCCAGGGCACTGGCCAGCGCGATTTCGGCGTCCAGCCGCTCGGCCAGCTGCCGGATCCGGGCCCGCTCGGCACTGTCGGCCTGCTCCCAGGCGATCCCGACATCCCGGGACCCGCCGGAGCGGGCGGCATGCACCAGCAGGATCAGCCGCTGCGCGGTCTGTCCGGGAACCGCGCAGGCATATCCGCCCAGGTCGACCGGATGCCGGTCGGCCCACAGCACCTCGAAGGTGTCCGGGGCCTCCAGACCGGGGAACGAGCGATGCACGTCGACGTAGCCGAAGACCTCGCTCCAGTAGGTCGCGGCGTGCTCGAAGGCCGAGCCGGTCGCGAAACGGGTCCGCAGGCTCCACTCGGTGCCGGCCAGGGCACGAATGAAACGTCGCAAATGGGCCGGCCGGACCAGCACATCGGCGTCCGAACTCGGGGGCCGTTGGGCGGCCAGTTCCGGATCCAGGGCCGGCCCCTTGATGTGCAATAAGTCGGCGCCGGATTCGTCGGCCAGGAACTGCATGGCGGCATGGGTCATCCGGACCCGCACCGGCAGGGGCAACGACAGCTCAGGCACAGGGCTGATGCTAGCTGTCAGTGCCAGTTCCGGGACATTTCCTGTTTAGAATGCAGCGACCCTGAAAAGACCGAGCGGGAGCTGGCGTGACCATACTCGATTTCGTACGGATGACCCGAGCACATTTGATGCTCCTTGTGGTCGCCGTACTGCTGGGCCTTGCGGGCGGATTTGTCTGGACGCAAATGCAGCCGACCCTTTATCAGAGCTCCGCGACCGGCCTGATCACCTCCGGCTCGGCCGCCTCGATGGGGGAGGCCTTCTCCAACCAGACCCTCGGGGTGCAGCGCGCGCAGACCTATGTGCCCCTGGTCACCAGCGGCATCGTGGCCGACCGGGTGGCCGAGGAACTCGGCATCCCCGAGGGTGGGGCCGCGGTACGCGACAGCGCGACGGCGGCGGTGGTCGACGGGTCGCCGATGCTCCGGATCACCGCGACCGCTTCCCAGCCGGGCCGGGCCCGGGACCTCGCCGACGCCTTCGTCCGGGCCACCGCCGAGGAGGCCGCCAAGCTGGAGACCGGCGGGAATCCCGACCGGGAACCGGTGATCAAGCTGGTCCCGCTGGAGGACGCGACCCTGCCGACGTCTCCGGTCTCGCCGAACCTGTGGGTGAACCTGGGCATCGGTGCGTTGGTCGGCCTGGTCGTGGGGTACCTGATCGCCTTCCTGCGCAAGAGTGTCGACAACCGGATCCGGCACGTCTCCGATATCGAGGAACTGATCGGTTCCCGCGCCCTCGGCGTGATCCCGAAGGCCTCCGAGATCGGCAAACAGCGCCAGCGCGGCACCACCGACCTCGGCGTCGCCTCCGAGGCGATGCGCCAACTGCGGACCAACCTGCGCTATGTCGACGTGGACAATCCGCCCCAGTCGATCGTGGTGACCAGCTCCCACGCCGGCGAGGGCAAATCGACCATCGCCTCCAACCTGGCCCGGGTGATGGCCGCCGCGGGCCAGCCGGTGATCCTGATCGACTGCGACCTGCGTCGCCCGATGCAGGCCCGGATCTTCAATCTCGACGGCGATGTCGGGCTGACCCAAGTGCTGGCCGGGGAGGTCGCGATCGAGGACGCCCTGGTCGCCACCGAGCGCCGGCTGCTGCAGGTGCTGCCGGCCGGTCGGATTCCGCCGAACCCGAGCGAGCTGCTCGGCTCGAAGCGGATGGCTGCGCTGATCAAGGCGCTGTCCCGGGACAATCTGGTGATCCTGGACGCCCCGCCCATCCTGCCGGTGACCGATGCCGGACTGCTCACCGCCGCCTCGGACGGGGCGCTGCTGGTGATTCGGGTCGGGCGTACGTTCAAGGAGCACGTCAAGATGGCGAACAAGGTGCTCGAGCAGGTGAACGGCCGGTTGCTCGGGACCGTACTCAACGTTGTGCCGCAGCGTCAGCTCGGATCGGTCATGTACGGGTACGGCTACCGGACCTACAAGAACGACTACTACTACCGCAACCGCAAGCATGCGATGACCGAAGAGGTCCCGATGCTGATGGTGGAGGACACCGCGGAGTTCGAGGATTCGGTGCTGCGCTCCACCCAGCCGATGCCGATGCGCGATGACACGACGTCGGTGCTCGGTCCGGCCCGGGCCATCAGCACCGAACAGTTCACCGAGCCCGAGATCACCCGGACCCAGCCGGCCGTCCCGGCCGGGGTGGGCGTGGAGGTGGCGAGTCAGCCGGAGAACCCGCCGCGGGCCCGGGCGCCCAAGGCCTCCCAGTACAGCCGCAACGGTGACGACTCCCGCGGTGGCGGGGACAAGGAACGCCCGCGCCGGGCGCTGTGACCACTCCGCCGGCGGACACTGCGCGGCGCCCCACCCAAGGGGCCACGGCGACCGGGCCGACCCGGGACCAGTCGCTGGATCTGGCCCGGGGCTGGGCGATGCTCCTGGTCGTCTTCGGCCATGTCCTGCGCGGTGTGTTCACCGCCGGGCTGGTGCCAGCGGAGCTGGCCGGCGGGCTGCGGGCGGTCGATCGGGTGGTCTATCTGACCCACCTGCCGGTGTTCGCCTGGGTGTCCGGGCTGCTGATGACCCGCCCGGTGCGGCAGCGGGGCGCTCGGGCGTACCTGCTGCCCCGACTCGCGGATTTCGCGTACCTCTATCTGCTGTGGACCTTGCTGCAGGGCGGGCTGGAGGTGGCCACGTCATCGGTGAAGAACAATCCGGTCACCTGGCTGGACGTGGTCAATATCTTCGTGCCGATCGGGCATCTGTGGTTCCTGCCGACGCTCGCCCTGGGGACCGTGCTCGGGGTTTCGGCGCTGTCGGGCCGGCCCCGGCTGGTGGCCGGGGTCAGCATCGTGGTCGGGCTGGCCGCCTGGGGACATGAGGACCAGATCATGTTCGCCGGCGGGGCGCTGCTGCCGTTCTTCGTCCTCGGCGCGCTGTGCGGGTACGAGCGCTGGGCCCGGGTGGCCGGTCGGCTCCTGGATCGTCCGGCCGTGGCCGTCGCGGTGCTCGTGGCCGCGGCCGGGTTGATCGTGGTGCTCAGTCCGTGGGCGTTGCCCCCGACCAGTACCGGTCCGGCGTACGGGCCCACGTCGGTGCTTCTCGGCGTGCTCTGTTCGGTTCTGGCTGTGCTGGTGGTGCTGCTGCTGGCCGGAGCGATCGCCCGACGGTGGCAGCTCGACTGGTTCGCCCGGCTGGGCCGCGACTCACTCCCGATCTATCTGGCTCATATCGCTTTTGCCGCCGGGGTCCGGGTCGTGCTGCTCCGGCTGGGCGTCACCGATGTGTGGCTGCACCTGGTCGCCGGAACGGCGGCCGGGATCGGCGGCCCCCTGCTGCTGACCACCCTGCTCGGGAAGCCGTTGTGGTGGCTGTTCCGCCGGCCCCGCTGGGGGAGTGCTCAGTAGGCGCCGCGACCGATGATGACCGCATGCAGGGTCCGGCCGAGGATGCTCAGGTCCTGCAGCATTGACCAGTTGTCCACGTAGTACAGGTCGAGACGGACGGTGTCCTCCCAGGACAGGTCGCTGCGACCAGAGACCTGCCACAGCCCGGTCAGGCCGGGACGCACCTGCAGCCGACGCCGCATGTCCTCGTCGTAGCGGGCCACCTGGTCCGGGAGCGCCGGACGCGGCCCGATCAGGCTCATCTCGCCGCGCAGGACGTTGAACAGCTGCGGCAACTCATCCAGCGAATACCGGCGGAGGAACCGGCCGACCCGGGTGATCCGGGGATCGCCGCTCATCTTGAACAGAACTCCGGACCCCTCGTTGTGCTGCTGGAGCTCGCGGACCCGAAGATGGGCATCCGGGACCATGGACCGGAATTTGAAACAGGAGAACAGCTTGCCCTCGCGGCCCACACGGATCTGCCGGTACAGCACCGGGCCGCCGTCGCCGAGCTTGACCGCGATCGCCACGGCAACCAGCACCCACCATCCCAGCAGCAGGCCGAGCAGCACCACGGTCAGATCGAAGGCTCGCTTGAACCCCCGGTTGGCCGCAACCGATCCGGGCCGCTCCACGTGCATCAGGGGCAGACCGGCAACCGGTTGGATCCGGACCCGGTCGGCGGAGATGTCGCTCAGCCCGGGGACCAGGATCACGTCGACGTTCTTGTCCTCCAACTCCCAGACCAGGCGACGGAAGTCGGCCGATTCGGTGAAGGCTCCCTCGGTGAACAGGACCGAGTCGCAGCGCACTGCCTCGATCCCGGCGACGATGTCGTCGAGGGTCCCCGAGACCGGGACGGCCGCGTTGGTCGGTTCGGTCCGCGCCGGCAGGATCTGGGCCCGGACCTGGTAGCCGAGCCAGGACTCTCGATCCAGCACCTTGATCAGGTCGGCAACCCGCTGCGGCTGCCCGACCACGACCACCTGGTTCGCGAAAAAACCGCGCTCCCGCAGGCGATGGATCACCCGGCGGATCACCACTCGACCGACCAGCAGCAGCGGGATCCCGATCAGGAAGAGCAGCGCGAAGTAGCCGCGGGACAGCGGCACCTGGAAGAGGTACGCCCAGACGCTGAGCAGACTCGCGGTGAGCAGGCCGGCCTGGAGCACGATGGTGTACTCCTTGGTCCCGGTTCCGCGGGTGTCGGCGCGATAGGCGCCGCGCAACAGTGAGATGAGCACCCACGTCAGCGTGACCGGAACCACCAGTTGCTCGGCCAGTTCCACCACGTTGGTGGCATTGCTCGGCCAGCGCACGCCGGTGCGCCCGTAGACGGCGGCCAGATTGGCCAGCGCGATCAGCAGCCCGTCGATGGTGAGCAGGGCCAGTGACTCCAGCCTGCCGCGGTGGTGCCGCGTGAGTCGTGGACTACCTCTGCGTGCTTGGGTGTTGCTCATGGTCCCCCTCCAGGAGCGCTGTCACCTGCCCGACGAAATGAGTTCGGTCGAACATGGTGGCGTGCTGTCTGATCCGCTCCGGTGACCAGTGAGTCCCCCGACTCACCTGAATGCCTCTCAGTACGGAATCAGCTGTTGCCTCGTCGCACAATACACCAGTGCATCCGTCAATGATGGTGTCGAGAAAGCCTCCCGCACGCAACGCGATGGTGGGCCGGCCGAAGGAGGCCGCCTCCAGCGGCGTGAGTCCGTAGTCCTCGAAGCTCATCGCGATCAGCGCCTCGGCGTGCGCGTACAGCCAGCGCAGCTGCGCGTCATCGACCCGGCCGGCGAGCGTGACGTTGTCCGGCAGGTCCCGACGTAGGGTCCCTTCGTACGGGCCGGTGCCGACCACCACCAGACGCTCGGCCGGCATGGCCCGGAACGCGTCGATCACCACTTGGACGTTCTTGTACGGCAGCAGCCGGGACACCACCAGGAAGTAGCCGGGCTCGATCCCGGCGAACGGCTCCTGGGGGCCACTCGGATCGATGCTGTGCGGCGCGGGGACCACGGTCGCGCGGCGGTGATAGAACCGCTCGATCCGGTCGCGGACCACGGTGGAGTTGGCCAGGTAGGTATCGACCCGGCTCGCCGCGCGCTGGTCCCAGCGGCGCAGTCCCGGACGCAGGGCTGCCAACAGCCACCCCTTCGGGGAGCGGTGGAGCGGACCACCGAGGTATTCCTCGCTGAGATACAGGAAGCGGGCCGGGGAGTGGCAGTACGCGATCCGCCGGCCCCGGGTGGGAAACCCGTGGGACCACGCCGAGGTGGAGGCGATCACCACCTGCGCGTCGATCCGGTGGGTCGCGGCGGCCAGGCCCAGCAGCGGGAGGGCGGCGCGGTAGTTGCGTCGCAGCGCACCGAACCGGTTCAGCCAGCTGGGGCGGACGTCGATCGCGGCGAACTCCGGAAAGGTGTCGGCGGGTTCGTACAGCGTGGTGTAGAGGGGGGCACCCGGGAAGGCCTCGGCCAGGGTCAGCGCGACCCGCTCGGCCCCGCCCCGCTGAGTGAGATAGTCGTGCGCGATGGCGATCGGCGCCGGCAGTACCCGGGGCAGCAGTTCGGCGAAGCGGGCCCGACCCGCCTCGGGGGAGTAGTGCTGTTCCCACCGGGTCCGGCCCTGCGGGGTCGGGCCC
This sequence comes from Granulicoccus phenolivorans DSM 17626 = NBRC 107789 = JCM 15570, assembly GCF_000423085.1. Taxonomy (GTDB): domain Bacteria; phylum Actinomycetota; class Actinomycetes; order Propionibacteriales; family Propionibacteriaceae; genus Granulicoccus; species Granulicoccus phenolivorans. Next base: position 7,723 of record NZ_AUHH01000009.1, read on the forward strand.
GACGCTGCGGCTGCGGTGATGGCCCGGGCCAGCGCGACCGGGTCGCCGGCCGGAACCACCCACGGATGGTCGGGGCCGGCCACCTCGGGCAGCGCCCCGGCATCGCTGATCACCACCGGCACGCCGTGGCCGAGCGCTTCGGCGACGACCAGGCCGAAGGACTCCTCGGCGCGGGACGGGACGACCAGGACGTCCACCTCGGCGAAGAAGTCCGCCGGATTCACCCAACCGAGCCGGTCCACCGGGTCGAGGTCGGCCAACTCCGCCTCGACGGTACGCCGTTGCTCCGGGTCGGTGAATCTGCTCTCGCCGCCGAGTCGGGCCAGCCACCGTCCGGGCTGGTCGCGTTGCAACTGGCGCACCGCCCGGGCGTACTCGACGATGCCCTTCTCCACCGCCAGGCGGCCCAGGAAGCCGACCCGCACCGGGCCCGGGGGCTGCTGCCGCACCGTGGGGGCCGGGATCGGCTCGGTCCAGTTCGCCAGCACGTCCGCGCCGGGAAACCGGTCCGCCAGGAACTGGGACGGCACCACGGTCGCCCGGGCCCCGAGCCGGGCCAGCCGGGCGGCGGGCAGCTGTCGGGGGCTGGGCATTCGGTGCAGATGCACGATCCGGTCGCGGTGTCCGGCGGTGGCCAGAGCCGGGACGAGTCCGTTGCACCACAGCACCCCGCGACGCTCGGTGGCGTCCCAGCGACGCAGTCCGCGCAGGTATTGGGGCCGGGTTCGGGCGGTGATCTCGACGGTCGCGAACCCGCGGTCGAGCGCCTGCTCGACGACCTCGCGGGGGTGACTGGGGCCGACGATGGTGACTTGATGGCCGAGCTCGCGCGCCGCCTCGGCGAGCTCGAACAGCATCACCTCGCCGCCGCCGATGTCGCCGTTGTTTGTTGCGAAGGTCAGGTTTGTGGCGAATGTCAGGTTGGTGGCGAAGGTCTGGCTCGTGGCGGAGGGGAGGCTCACAGCTTTTCCCAGCGATTGCGGTAGTGCGCCGGGATCAGGTCGGGCTCCTCGCGTTGCAGGATCAGATGCCGCATCGCGAACCCGAGCACCACCGCGGCCTGCAGGGTGAGAAGGGCCTCGCCGATGTTCGTCGCACAGGTCAGCAGCACGATGATGGCGACCTCGAGCCAGGGGGAGCGCTGCTTGCCCAGCCACAGCAGCCGCCAGAACAGGATTACCAACAGCGCCATCAGACAGACCAGGGCGATCCAGCCGCCCTCGGCGCGCAGCGCGAGATAGCTGGAGTGGAAGAACAGGCGGACGTTCTCGCTGAGTTGGACCTTGGCGGTGCCCGGGCCGGTGCCGTACACCGGGGACTGCGCGACGATGATCTGCTCCTGGATCAGGATCCGGTCGCGCAGCAGATCGCTGCCGGTGCGTTCGGCCCAGGGTCCGATCCGGATCCAGGTGTCGGGCAGGTTTGCGATGCCGTAGATCAGCCCGCCCAGCACCCCGGTACCCAGAATCGGATGGATTCGGTGCCCCAGAATCAGCCAGGCATAGCCCAGCCCGAGGGCCAGCAGTGAGGTGCGGGAGAAGGTGGCGACCACTGCCACCACCACGATGATCTGCAGGATCACCCGCCAGCGGCCCGGGGGAATCTGGGACAGCGCCACCGCGCCCAGGGTGGTGAAGATCAACCCGGCGGCATTGGGGTCCATGATGAAGCCCACGAGCCGGTTCGGGTAGGGGGCGGTGGTGATGAACACCAGTCCCCACACCAGGTTGATCGCCAGCCCGGCGAACAGGCCCCAGGCAGCCGACTTGAGGTGGACGCGGCCCGAGGCGATGAACATCGCGGTCAGGGCGTACAACACCAGGTGCAGCACCCGGCGCGTCCCGTCCACGTGGTTGAGGAAGCCCGAGACGGCGATGACGCCGACCAGGCCCACCAGTAACACCGGGAAGAACAGGGGGACCTTGCGGTCCGGACGTCGGGTGAGCGCCAGCAGTGCCAACAGACCGAAGGCGATCTCGTTCAGCGGCGCGACGACCAGGGCGACCCCGTCGAACACCAGCAGCGCGAACAGGATGAAGTCCAGGCGCCGGATCTGGTTGGCCTTCTCGGTCTCCTCGCCGAGGTCCCACGCCAGGGGTGCTTTGGCCATCTCAGTGTGCTCCTGCGTAGCTGATGGGACCGACCGGTCGGTGCAGTACGCGGTCATAGACACCGGCAATGTCGGCGCCCATCTCGGCGACGGTGGGCCACTCGGTCAGGACGGGACGGGCGGACAGGTCCTGTCCCTGGGTCCGGATCGCGGCGGCAACCGCGCCCGGATCGCCCGGGTCGACCGGACACCGGTCGGGCACGATCTCGGGATTCCCACCGACCGGGGAAGCAACCACCCCGACCCCGCGCACCGCGGCATCGAGCAGGGAGTACGAGCAGTTCTCCCAGACCGACAGCTGCACCAGCACATCGGTTCGGGCGAGCAGCTCGGCGGCGTCGACGTGTCCGGGCCACGCCACCTGCAGTCCGAGCTCGGCCGCCAGCGCCTTCAGTTCACCCGCCAGCGGGCCGGTGCCGGCGATGGTCAGGGTCGCGCCCGGTTCGTCGGCCAGCTGGGCGTACGCGCGCAGCAACTGGTCGATCCGCTTCTCCGGCGCCAGCCGGGCGATCGAGGCGACGCGCAGCCCGGGCTGTGGGGTGGCGGGCACCGGGTCGATTCCGTTGCGGATCAGCGTGATCGGTGTCCGCGGATGCCACTTGGCCTGCATCGCCTGCCGGGTTGCGGCCGAGACCGCGATCAGTGCGGCGAACCGGGCGGTGCGGGCCTGATGGGCCCGGGCCATCACCGTGGCCCGAGTGCGGGAGCCGTGATAGACGAGGTCGTCGGCGGCGATCCCGTGTTCGGTGCTGACCCGGACGCCGGGCGTACGCACCAGGGCGGTGACCACGTCGGCGTACGCCAGATGCGAATGCACCACGGCGGGGGCCAACGCGTCGACGGCATGCTGCAGACTCGCCCGGGACGCCCGCAGGCCGTGCTCGGGACCGAACTCGGCCTCGATCGTCGGTACCCCGAGTTCCTGAAGCTGCCCCAGCAGGGGGCCGGCCGGCGCCAGGACCGCGAGCCGATACCCGGGAATCCCGACGCGCGCCACGTCCAGCGCGTGCCGCGCGACCCCGCCCAGGGCACTGGTCGGCAGTACCCACAACGTCCATGGCTGCGCCATGCGTACCCCCCGGCAGGTCTGTGCGACAGTAATCCTGATCGGGACATTATCCCGAGCGCATTCGGCTCAGGAAATCAGCCGCAACAGGAACCGAAAAGGGGTGGCGGAACAGTCGTGCCGAAGCAACCGAAAGTATCCATCATTGTTCCGACCTTTCGCGGGGAACATCGGCTGCCGGCCCTGCTCGACGCGTTGGCTGGTCAGGAGTTCGACGGCGATTTCGAGGTCATCGTGGTGCTGGATGGGCCCTCGGAGGCGGTCGAGCGTGTCCTGGCCGGGTATGCCGATCGGCTGCCGGTACGCCGGCTGGTGCAGGATCCGCAGCGCGGGGTGGCCGCCGCCCTGAATCGGGGGTACGCCGCGGCCGCCGGGCGGGTGCTGATCCGCTGCGACGACGACCTCACCCCCGGGCCCGGCTGGCTGGCCGGGCATCTCGCCCAGCACACCGGGGACACCCCGGTCGGGGTGATCTCGGTCACCCGCGACGTGTTCGATCCGGTCAACCGCTATGTCGAGGTGTACGCCCGCCCGGCGAACCAGCAGTCCCGGGCCCGGGCGTACGCACTGGCCCCGGAGGAGCGCTGGACGCTGTGGGCGGCCTGCGCCTCGATCGACCGGGCGGCCTGGGCGGCGGCCGGCGGATTCGACGAGAGCTTCGGCTACGGGGAGGACTCCGAACTGGGCTACCGGCTGCACCGGGCCGGGGTCACCATGCTGGTCGACCCGGCCCTGGAGGTGGCTCACCGCGGACCGATCCACGAGGTGGCCCGGCGGGTGCCGCGGGCGTACCTGGCCGGGGAGTCCCGCCGCCGGTTCGCCGAACGCCACCCCGAGGCCGCCCGGCTGCCGCAGCGCCCGCGGACTCCCTGGGAGGTCCTGGTCGCGGTCACCGCCCGGGTGCTGTCGACCGAGGCGGCCTGCGCCCGGGCCGGGCGTGCCCTGGACCCGGTGATTCGGCGGGTGCCGGCCCCGGTGGCGCGCAAGCTGATCGCCCTGGCCGTCGAGGCGGCCGGCCGGGCGGGCGCCCGGGCCGGTGCGGTCAGCACTGGCTGGACCACGCAGAAGCTGCGGGAGATCGCCGCGGAGCAGACCCGATGACGGTCGGGGACACCGTTGCCGCCGGGATGACGCGGCTGGGCGGCTGGCTGGAGCGCCTGCCGTTCGCGGTGTTCTGCGTCCTGGTGCTGGGGATCGGCGCGGTGCGGATCGGCCCGTCCGGGGTCGGGCCGGCCTTCCTGGTGCCGATCCGGACCGCCGGGGCCGCGTTCCCCGAACCGACCGGATCGTTCAGCTCGTCGCTCGGCTCGGTCCTGGTGGCGAAGCTGGTCGCCGACCGGCCCGATGCCCTGTGGTGGGCCCTGGGCGGGCTGGCCTGGGTAGTGGTGCTCGGCGCGCTGGTGGGACAGACCCGGGCCGCCGGCGCCTGGCGCCGGGCTGCGGTGCTGCTGATCGCCGCGTCCCCGGCGCTGGCCACCTCGCTGTCGATGCTCGGCCACTATGACCTGTGGCTGCTCGCCGGGTCGGCGCTGCTGGTGCTGGGGCGACGGCTGTGGCCGCTGGGCATCGTGCTGGCGGTGCTCGGGAATCCGGAGCAGTGCCTGGTGGCCGCGGTGGCGCTGATCGGGGTCGGGCTGGCGCTGCGGGCGCGGGAGCTGTGGCTGCGCGGCCTGATCTGGGGCGGGGTCGCCCTGGCGGCCTGGGCCGGGCTGCAGGTCTGGCTCAGTGGCGCCGCGACCGGCGACGGGTCCCGCCTGGGGTGGCTGTCGGATCCGGCCAAGATGCTGCTGGGGGTCCGGCTGTTCCTGGGGGTGTGGCCGCTGGCGGCGTACGCCTTCCTGGGGATCTTCTGGCTGGTCCTGGTCGTGCTGATCGCCCAGCTGGCGCGGGCCGAGCGCCGGGCCTGGTGGGCGTTGGCGGCGGTGGTGCTGCTCCCGGCGGGCGCGAGCCTGCTCACCCTGGACGGCACCCGGGTCTTCGTCACCTGCTCGCTGGCCGCCCTGCTGGGCATTCTGCGGGTATGGTACGCCCGGCTCGGTCGCCACCAGGCAGCGGATCCGCGGCTGCTCGGGGTCCTCGGCGTCCTGCTGGTGCTGCTGCCGGCCGTGGTGATCCTGCCCGAGGCCGGCGGCTACTACTTGCGGCTGCCGTGGGACACCGTGCTGCAGCAGCTCGGCTGGGCCGGGCTCTAGGCCGTCTGGGCCCGGAGCAGGTCGGTCACGGCGGTGGCGGGCTCGGTCCCGGACGCGGTGACCGGGGACGGGGTCGGCGCGGCACCACCCCAGCGGGCCATCGCGTACCGTTCCCAGAACTCCGGCAACCAGGCCGGTGGCTCCGGGAAATGCACCCAGGCCTCACTGCCGCGGGCGGCGGCTTCGAGGACGCCGGTGGAGAACGCGGCCACGACCGGCCCGCCGACCTCGGCCAACGGCGCGGGGGCGGAATCGATCCGCAGCCCCTGCCGCTGCCACCGCGCGTGCTGCCAGCGCGACAGCCGGTCGCGTTCCGACTGGTGCGGCCGATAGGTCGCGTCGAACTCCCGGCAGAACTCGACCGACACCCGGGCCATCGCCCGCCGATCGATCTCGGTGCCGTGCAATTGGCCCAGCCACACCGGCCGCGCCGACGGCTCCGGAGTCGGTTGCTGGGCGGCCTGCCACAACAACTGCGACCCCACGACCGCGGTGCTGACGTCGTCGCGGCCCGCGGTCCAGTACGCCGCATCCGCCGCGGTCCAGGCCAGCAGGCGTGACTCGGCCGGCAGCGGGGGAGCCCACGGCGTGAGCAGTCCGTGCTGCACCACCCAGAATTCCGCGCCGGACCGCCGGGACCAGGCGTACGCCTCCGCGCCGAGCGGCAGGTAGTGCCCGATGGCCAGGATTCGTTCGGGGGCTACGTCAGCCAGGCCGAGGTCGCCGGCCCGAAACCCGGGGACCGCCACGCCGGTGGGAGCCAGCACCGCTGCCGAGTCCAACGACGCCAGGGGCTGGAGGACGGCCAGCCGCCCGGTGATGGAATCCGACTCGAGGATCGCCAACGTCCGCGGGTCGCTGCCCCGCACCCAGACCACGCCGGGAGCCGGTGGCCGAGGGCGCACCCGATCCTTCACCGCCCGGACCGCCCGTAGCGGGCGCCGCTGTTCGTGCCAGCGTCGCCAGCCCGCGAGGTCCTGCGGGAACATCACCCCCACTGCTGCTCCCACTGGGCCATGCGATGGTCGAAGGTGTGCTCGGCCAGCGTGCGCCGGCGGCCCTGTTCCCGGATCCCGTCGGCCCACTTGGGGTCGCTGATCAGCCGGCGCGACAGGTCCACGAGTTCCTCGTCGCTGGTGAACACCAGGCATTCGATGCCGGGTTCGTAGTGGAGCTCGATATCGGGACGGTCCACCAGATGCACCCCGCCGACTCCGGGTGCCTCGAAGGTGCGCATGGTGAATCCGTCCTGGTCCCCGTGGATGTTGATGGTGCCCTGGGAGCCGGCCATCACCGCGTACGCCTCGGCTCGGGAGATTTCGGGAGAGGCCGGGATGTCCGGTCGGGGGCGGTTCCGGGTCCGGAGCCGGTCGAGCGGGGCGTGGGACCAGTCCCGCCCGTAGGCCCGGACCGGGATACCGGCCGCATCGAGGGCGAGCAGGGCCTGCTCCCGGCGGGGATACTTGGCGCCCACGAACGTGATCTCCGGTGATGGCTTCGGAGTGAACTCGCACCGGGTGTCGAAGGCGTCCGGCAGATGCATCGCCTCGAAGCCCTGCTCGGTCAGGGTCGTGACGTCCAGCGGTGAGTAGGACGCGATCGGCCCGACCAGTTCCAACCGCTGCGGGGTCCACTCCATCCGGCGCAGTTCGTCATAGATCCACAGGGCGCGCGGAATCCCGCGCTCGTCCAGCGTCTCCCAGAAGGCCTGGCCGATGTGGTCACCCCGAACCACCAGGACCAGGTCGGGATTCGACTGCAGGGCGTCCAGCGCCGCCTTCGTGGAGGGGTCCTGGCCGATCCGCAATCCCTCCCGGCGCAGCTTGTTGTGGACCCGACGCACGGGATTGGCGAGGCGGTCGTACTGCAACGTGGTGACCCGGTGGCCACGCGCCCGGAGGGCGTCGGCAATCGCGCGGTGGTAGCCGTGGAAAGCGGGACTGATCAGCAGGATCCGCCGTGCGGTCATCGCCGGCCCCAGATGAGATCGAGTTCGGAGCGCAGCGTTGCGACCGGCGCCACGTCGACGCCCCGCAGCCGCCGGGTGGTATTCCAGCCGAGGTTGGCCACGCTCGCCGCGGTCAGGCCGAGTTGCAGGCGCCGCCGGCCGCCCCACTTGTTCGCGTACGTCAGCCGCGAGTCGACCAGCCAGGTACGCCGCCGACCCGGGTCGCTGGAGCCACCGGACTCGTGGGTGACACTGACCGTGCCGCAGTAGATCGAGGGGATCCCGACCCCACGCAGCCGCCGCTGCAGGTCGACCTCCTCGGAGTTCATGAAGAAGCGTTCGTCGAACCCGCCGACGTCACGGAAGACCCGGGTCGGGATCAGCAGCACGGCGCCGACCAGCCAGTCCACCGGAAGGGTCGCCCCCCGGACCGCGCGGGTGTCGTGGCCCACCGCCTCGTGCAGGGGCCGCCGGTCGCGAAAACGGGCCAGCGGGGTCAGCCACTCGGTGACCTGGTGACCCGTGGTGGGGAAGTGACGCGCGGTCGGGGCGGGATGCCCGGCCGGATCGACCATGGCGGACCCCGCGACGCAGGGTTGCCAGGGAGCGGCCGCCTCGACCAGGTCGGCAACGAACCTGGGCCCGATCTCCAGATCACTGTTCAGAATGAGCAGGTATTCCCCGGTGGCCGCGGCGGCACCGCTGTTGACGTTGGCCCCGAAGCCCCCGTTGGTCTCCCGGTGGATCACGCGGATTCCGGGCGCCGGCGGGAACGGGGTGGGGGAGTGGTCATCGCTGACGATGATCTCGACGATCGGCGAATCCTGCTGGGCCAGCAGTTGCCGGACCAATTCCTGAGTGGGTGCAGGGTCGCCGAAATGCGGAATAACCACGCTGACCGATGCCACAGATCCCCCCGGTTCCGACTCGGACTGGTCGCAGTCTGGCATATCTCCGCTCGACCGAGACAATCGGAGCCGATCCTGGGACCGATCCAACACGGAGATTCCCGCGCTGGCAGGATTCGGTTGCACAGGGGGAAAGGGTCAAGGAATGTCGGTCGGGGAAATGGCGATACACGCTGCCAAGCAGATCAAGCACCGAGGATTTGTGATCAATAAGCATGCCCGGCGCTGGACGACCGCCCGGGCCTGGGAGGTGCACGATGCCGCGTTCACCGCGTGGGCGAAAGTGCGACCCTACCGCTTCGACCCGGCCCGCTACCCCGGGGAGTTCATCACCCAGGACCCGCCGGTGGCATCCTTGCCGAGCGAGCTGCCGCGGGTGCTGTGGTGCTGCTGGACCGGAGACAACCCACTCACCCCGAACCGGGAACGTGGGCTGGCCAGCCTGATCGAGCAGAATCCCGAACTCGAGGTACGCCTGGTCACCCGGGACACTCTCGCCGACTGGGTGCTGCCCGAAGCGCCGCTGCACCCCGCGTACGAGAATCTCTCGCTGGTGCACCGCTCGGACTACCTGCGCTGCTATCTGCTGCACCACTACGGCGGAGGCTACTGCGACATCAAACCGATCGACCGCGGTTGGCTGCCCAGCTTCGAACTCTTGGCAGCAGAGCCGACGAAGTGGGCCCTGGGCTTTCGTGAACTGTCGTCCCGGATGGCGGCGATCCTCCCCGGCCCGGTCGGGCGGGACATCGCCCGCTACCACTCGATTCTGATCGGAACCAGTGCCGTCATCCTGCGCAGCCGGACTCCGCTGACCACCGAATGGTTCGCCGAACTGAACCGGCGGCTGGACGCCTTCGCGCCCCGCCTGGCCGAACATCCCGGCGATGCGCGCGGCGACAACCCGGGCTATCCGATCCGCTGGACCGGGATCCTGGGTGACATCTTCCAACCCCTCGGCCTCAAGTACGCCGACCGGCTGATCATCGACGAGCGGATCCGGCCCCGCTTCACCGACTACCAGTAGCGGTTCAGCGCGGGTCGGCGACCGCATCGCGGTCGCCCTCGACCTCGTCGATGACCTCCTGGAAGGACGCCGGCACCGGCGCCTCACCCTCCAGGCGTCCCAGCTCGACCAGGTGATTGAACTCCGCGCTCTGCTCCCGAACCTCGTCGAAGGTGCCGTACGCCTCGACCCGGCCCTCCTTGAGGAAGGCGACCCGGTCACAGTGACGCACCGTGGAGAGCCGGTGGGCGACCACGACGACGGTGATCCGGCCGCTGAGCGCCTGCACGGTCTCGGTGACCCGGCGCTCGGTCTCGTTGTCCAGCGCCGAGGTGGCCTCGTCCAGGACGAGCAGCTTCGGGTCCCGGTACAGGGCTCGGGCGATGCCGATCCGCTGTCGCTGACCGCCGGAGAGTCGGGAGCCGCGTTCGCCGAAGTCGGTATCGACGCCCTCGGGCTGGTCGGCGACGAAGCTCTCCAACTGGGCGCCGCGGATCGCCTCGGCCAGCCGGTCGGGGTCGATCTGCGCGCGCGGGGTGTCGAAGGAGATGTTCTCCGCCAGCGAGACGTCGAACAGGTAGACCTCCTGCGGCACCATCGCCACATTGCGCTGCCAGCCGGCCATGTCGCCGGCGATGTCGACGCCGTCCACGCGCACCCGCCCGGAGGTCGGGTCGTGCAGTCCGAGGAGTATGTCGACCAGGGTCGATTTCCCCGCACCGGAGCCGCCGACGATCGCCAGTGAATTCCCCGCCGGGACGGTCAGGTCGATCCCGCGCAGCACCTCGGCGGTGCCGTCGTCGTACCGGAACCGGACGTGCTCGAAACGCACCTGGTCGGTGAACGGCAGCGGCGTCGCGTCCGGGTCGGGGGAGGTCGGGTACTGCTCGGCGTTGGCCAGCTCGGAGACGACCAGGTCCCAGGCCTCCTGACCGGATCGGATCATCGTCAGCGACCCCATGAACCGGGAGATGGAGGGCAGGATCCGCAGCCCGGCGGTGGCGAACAGCGCCAGGGTGGTGATCGCCTGCTGGCTCGGGGTACCGGCGAAGATGGCTGCGGTCATCACGCCGATGCCGAGGACGAACATCACCTCGAGGATGTGCTTGGGCAACTCGGTCAGAAAGGAGGCGATCCGGCCGGCGCTGGCGGAGTCCCAGCGGGCCTTCCGGTAGCGGGCCAGGAACCATTCCTGGGAATGCCGGATCTTGATCTCCTTGATCCCGCCGAGCGCGTGGAACGCGGCCATGTAGACCTCGCGGGAGGACTCCAATACCTGCTGACCGGCCCGGTGGGCCCGCGGTCGGATGTAGAGCTGCAGCAACAGCGAGGCGACCGCGAAGTAGACGACCGCGACCAGCGCGGGCCCCGGTGCGGCAATCAGCAGGACCACCAGCAGCGCAAGGATCGAGATCAGGTCGGCGGTGGCGCTGATGGTGGCCTGGACGGTCTGTGAATAGGCCTGCCCCACGGCGTCATTCATCGTGCGGATCAGGTCGGAGGTGCCCCGCCGGGTGTGCAACTGGTACGGAGCCCGCAGGTAATAGCGAAACAGCCGGGTCGAGGTGGCGACCTGCTGGCGGGCCATCACGCCGCTGGACCACCAGCGGATGACGATCGTGAGCAGTGCTTTGATCGCGAAGGCCAGCACCACGATCGCGGCGATGTAGATCGCCAGCCGGTCCTGCGGCGGGTTTCCGAACCAGCCCCGCAACAGGTCCAGCAGCCCGCCGGCCTGGATGCCGGTGAGCAGCTCCATCAGCGGCAGTACCGCGGCAACACCGGCAACTTCGGCGAACGCGATCAGCACCGATCCGACCAGCACCAGCAGGAACCGGATCTTGGTCGAGCGATCGAACATCAGGTTGACGCCGGCCGGGCGCGAGCGGCGTCCCGAATCGGCGGCGGGCTGGGCGTCGGTCACAACGGGCACCGTACCCGGAAATGGATACTGCCGCGTATTCGGCCGATGCCCCACGCGACGTTCTTCACCCAGCGACCGCGCTTGTTCTCGGTGTTCAGGCCGGGAATCCGGCTTGCCAGGATCAGCCAGTTGCGGATCTCTGCTTTCAGGCTGTTGCGTTCGATGCCGTGGTCCCGCCAGGTGGCGTACAACTTCGCATAGTTCCAGCCGTACCGGTAGAACTGGCGTCGCAGTCCCTTGTAGGACTTGCGCAGTCGGTAGTTCAGGACGGCATCGGGAGCGAAACCGATTGTCGCGCCCCGCTCCAGGGCGCGCCAGCAGAAGTCGACCTCCTCCTGGCCGCCGCGGTAGGTCTCGTCGAAGCCACCCAACTCGGCGAAGAGGTCGGCATGGATCCCCATGTTTCCGCCCATGGCGTACTCGCGATGATCGAGTGCAGTGGGCAGACCGGTGGAATCGGCATAGCCGTACCATTCGACCACCTCAGGGGTGTTGACCTTGCCGAACTGCAGCTTGCCGCTGACGATGTCGGCGGTCTGCAGCCCGTCCACCATCGCCTGGACCCAACCGGGTTCGACCTCGTCGTCGGCATCGCAGAACATCACGTAGCGACCCCGCGCCGCCAGACCGCCGGCGTTGCGCCCGGTCGAGACGCTCGCCGGGCCGCTCGCGTCGATGACGCGCAGGTTCAGCCGGTCGCCCCAGGATTCAGCGACGGTACGGGTGGCGTCGGTGGAGCCGTTGTCGGCCACCACGACCTCGAAGGGATAGTCGGTCTGCTGGACGGCCAACGCGGCGAGCTCGAGATGGAGCACATCGGCGCCATTTCGCACCGGAATAACCACGCTCGCGATCGGACTCTCGGGCATGGGGATTACAGTGCCATAAATTCCTCGGAACGCCTGATCCGAACCGGTGCAACGTGTCCCGGATCACGGTGAGTCTTCCCGGTAATCGCCGTTTTGGACACTCGCCGGTGATGGTATTGGATGGCCCCATGTGGTGGAGTGAGCGAGTGCTGGCAGCCGCGCGGGCAACCAAACATCAGGGGCTGCTCGCCACCCGTGATCTGGGTCAACTCCGCCAGGGAATTCGCGCGCGCACCGATCCGAAACTGCGCCGCGAGCGGCAGCTGGCAGTGGCTGGATTGCACCTTCCGGAGTTGCCGGAACGCTCACGGCAGGAAGGCAGTGTGTGGGCGGTCACGATGGTTCGCAACGAGGCGGACGTCATCGGGGACACTGTGCAGCACCTGCTGGATCAAGGCGTGGCGGGCATTCTGGTGGCCGACAATGGATCGGTCGACGGCACGGCACAGGTGATTCGAGGCCTGAACGATGCGCGGGTGTATCTGGTCGACGACCGGGAGCCCGCCTTCTTCCAAGCGGCCAAGCTGACCGAACTCGCGCGTAGGGCCGCCGGTGCCGGGGCGGACTGGATCGTCCCGTTCGATGGGGACGAATTCTGGTTCGGGCTCGAGGGCAGCCTGATCGACTCGTTGCGGTCCCTCGCCAGCCCGATCGCGGTCGCGCACGTCCACAACGCGTTTCCCTCGCCGGAAGGGGGTGGCTGGCGTCTGGACACCAGCCCGGCCCGGCTGCAGAAGGTGGCTTTCCGCTGGCATCGGTTGGCATACCTCCACCACGGAAATCATGCAGTGTTTCGGCCCGGGCGGCCGACCGAGCGGCTTCGGGTATTGCATACGCCGTGGCGGTCGTTCGAGCAGTTCGAGCGCAAGATCCGGTTGGGGGCTGCGGCGATGGATCTTGCTCGCGGGCGGCGTACGGACTCTGACACCGGCGGCGACCACTGGCGGGATCTGGCCCTGCTGGACGACGCAGACCTGCGCACGGCCTGGAGCGACCTGCTCAACGGGCGGGCGCCGGAGATCATGGAATGGATTCCCCGGGGAGAGCTCCGGGAGTGTCACTGGCGCCATGCCAGGCAGTGGGCCGAGATCTGGTCGCAGGTGAGCGACGAGGGTGCGACCCGGAAGTAGGGGCGCTCCTCGGATCAGCGGGGCAGGTGCTGTCGGAGGCGGTGACGCGCCAGCCGGACCCCCTCGACGGCACGGACCAGGTGTTCCCACCAGCGTGTGCCTTCCAGGGGCGTCAGGATTCGGTCCGCCTCGGCCTGCTCCTCGGCGCGCAACTTCTGGATCTCGGGAGTCTGGGTGGTCGACCCCATTTCGGTCTCGAAGCGGACCCCGAGGATCGCACCCGGAGGTCGACGCTGCGCCATGATCAACCAGTCGTCGCCGCCCCAGATTCGCATCGACTCCGGGATCGGGGAGTAATCCCGGCGGCGCAGGCACATGAACACCCCGAAGCCGAATGAGGTGGTGCTGGCGCGGGCCAGCGTCACCCGTGGCGTACCGCTGACCTCGGCGAATGCCGAACGATCCGGTCCGATGACGCCGAAGAGGCCGCGGGACAGCGCCTTTCCCACCACGTCGAAAGCTGCGGCATCGAACAGTACGTCGTCGTTCACGATCGCCAGGTATTCCCCGCGCGCTTCGCGAGCGCCGAGATTCCAGGCCGGATTGACGAAGATGTTTCGTTCCTGCTGCAGCACGCGCACCTTGGGGGAATCCCAGTGCAGCGGGTCGGGCGCATTGTTGATGACGAGCACTTCGAGAACACGAGGATGTCCCGCGCAGGTATCGACGACCTGAGGCAGGTGTTCCGAGCGCTGCAGGGTGGGAATGAGCACCGAGAACCGTCCGGTTGTCGTCTCGTCGATCCTCATTTCGTCAGCCATGGTGACGAAATCCGGTCGCGCCCAACTTCGCCAGGCTGAGCGTGGAGTGCCGCGGCCGAGCGGCCATCGCCTTGCCCCGGGCGTACTCCTCGGTGCTGGTCGGCGAAACCATGGCGGGGTCGACGCCGGCCTCGGCGTACACCCGGCGAGCAATAGCGAACCAGGTCTCGGTCGGGCCGTCGTCGGTGACGTTGTAGGTGCCGTACGCCGCCTCGGTGTCCAGCAGATGCTTGATCGCCCCGGCCAGGGTCGAGGTGTGGGTGAGTCGGCCGTGCTGATCGTCGACCACCGACGGGGCAATCCCACGCGCGGCCAGGCTCTGCATCGTGGCGACGAAGTTCGCGCCATCGCCGACCACCCAGGAGGTGCGCACCAGGTAGTGCTGCGGCCAGGTCATCACCAGTTCGTCGGCGGCGGCCTTGGTCACCCCGTAGAACCCGAGGGGGGAGAACGGCTCGTCCTCGGTGTGCTCGGGCTGGGTTCCGTCGAAGACGTAGTCGCTGGACACGTGCACCAGCCGGGCCCGGTGCTCCCGGGCGATCCCGACCAGCTTGCGGACCGCGGTCACGTTGCTCGCCCAACTCGCGGCTCGTTCGGTCTCGGCCCGATCCACGGCGGTGTACGCCGCGGCGTTGATGATCGTGCCGACCCCGGTGAAGTCGTGGGTGTCGGGGTGCTGCAGGTCGAAGTCGGGCCGGGCCAGCAGGGTCGCGTCGGGGAACAGCGGCTGCAGAGCTTTGCCGAGCTGTCCGTTCGCGCCGATGATGACGGTACGCCGGGGCGCGAACGGGGTGACTTCGGCCAGCCGCGGATGGGCCCGGTCGGCCTCGGACAGGATGGCCTGCTCCAGCGGGATCGGCCAGGCGATCGCGGCGGTCTCGTCGGCCAGGTTCAGGAAGGTGTAGGACGCTTTCGCCGCGGCACTCCAGTGGTCGTTGACCAGGTAGGCGTACCCGGTGCCCGGCTCGAGGGTCTGGTACGCGTTCCCGACCCCGCGCGGCACGAACACCGCGGTCTCCGGCCCCAGCTCCACCGTCACGGTCTGCCCGAAGGAGTCCCCGGCGCGCAGGTCGACCCAGGCGCCGAAGATCCGCCCGTTGGTGACCGAGACGAACTTGTCCCACGGCTCGGCATGGATGCCGCGGGTGACCCCGACCTGTTCGTTGTGCGCGACGTTCTGCTGCACGGGGGCGAAGTCGGGCAGGCCGAGCGCGGTCATCTTGGCCCGCTGCCAGTTCTCCTTGAACCAGCCGCGCGCGTCGCCGTGGACCGGCAGGTCCACGATCAACAGCCCGGGAATCGCGGTCTCGCGGACCGCCAGGGCGCCGGCCATCACTGACCCGCCTTCGCGTACGCGGCCTCGATGGCCTCCTTGCGGGGACGCCACCAGGATTCGTGGGTCCGGTACCAGTCGATCGTGGCCGCCAGGCCCGCCTCGAAATCGGAGAACCGCGGCTGCCAGCCCAGTTCGGTGCGCAGCTTGGTCGAGTCGATCGCATACCGCAGATCGTGCCCGGCCCGGTCGGTGACGTGGTCGTACGCGTCGGCCGGCTCACCCATCAACCGCAGGATCGTCTCGATCACTGTCTTGTTGTCGACCTCGCCGTCGGCGCCGATCAGGTAGGTCTCGCCCGACTCACCCCGCTCCAGGATGGTCAGCACCGCGGAGTTGTGGTCGTCGACGTGAATCCAGTCGCGCACGTTCAGTCCCGCCCCGTACAGCTTCGGGCGCCGCCCGTCGAGCACGTTGGTGATCTGGCGCGGAATGAACTTCTCGATATGCTGCCACGGCCCGTAGTTGTTGGAGCAATTGCTGATCGTCGCCTGCACGCCGAACGAGCGGACCCAGGCCCGGACCAGCAGGTCGGAGCCGGCCTTGGTCGCCGAGTACGGGCTGGACGGGTTGTACGCGGTGGCCTCGGTGAACCGCTCGGGATCATCGAGTTCGAGGTCACCGTACACCTCGTCGGTGGAGATGTGATGCAGCCGGACCCCGTGCCGGCGGACCGCCTCCAGCAGGGTGTAGGTGCCGATCAGGTTGGTGGTCAGGAACGGGCTCGGATCGCGCAGGGAGTTGTCGTTGTGCGATTCGGCGGCGAAATGGACCACCGTGTCGGTGTCGGCGACCAAGCGGTCGACCAGGTCCGCATCGGCGACATTGCCGTGCGCGAACGCCACCCGGTCCGGCGGCAACTCCGCCAGTGTGGCCCGGTCCCCGGCGTAGGTCAACGCGTCCAGCACCGTGATGTGCCGATCGGTGTTCGCCACCGCCAACCGCACGAAATTCGAACCGATGAATCCGGCGCCGCCGGTGACCAGGATCCGTTGCATGGCCGTCATCCTAGGGGGATGATTCGGTTCGTTTCGCATCGAAGTGAGCGATAAGCCAGACTGAACCCATGCGGGGGATCATTCTGGCCGGAGGCTCGGGGACGCGGTTGCACCCGATCACGCTCGGCACCAGTAAGCAGCTGTTGCCGGTCTACGACAAACCCATGATTTACTACCCACTTACCACGCTTATTCTGGCCGGTATCCGGGACATTCTGATCATTACCACTCCGCATGACCAGGCCGCCTTTCAACGACTCCTGGGCGACGGGTCCCAGTTCGGGATCTCGCTGAGCTACACCGTGCAGGCCGAACCGAACGGGCTGGCCCAGGCGTTCGTGCTGGGACGGGAGTTCATCGGGGACCAACCGGTGGCGCTGGTGCTCGGCGACAACCTGTTCCACGGGTACGGGATGGGGGACCAGTTGCACCGCTTCAGCACCATCGACGGGGGAGCGGTGTTCGCGTACTGGGTCGCTGACCCCGAGCGCTACGGCGTGGTCGAGTTCGACAAGGACTTCCGCGCCCTGTCGATCGAGGAGAAGCCGACCCGGCCGCGGTCCAACTACGCCGTTCCCGGCCTGTACTTCTACGACAACCAGGTCGTCGACATCGCCGCGAACCTGCGCCCCTCGGCGCGCGGGGAGTACGAGATCACCGATGTGAACCGGACGTATCTGGAGCGGGGCAAACTCGAGGTGAACGTGCTGCCCCGCGGCACCGCCTGGCTGGACACCGGCACCTTCGACTCGCTGCGCGAGGCCGGCGAGTTCGTCGGCACGCTGCAGAAACGACAGGGTCTGCTGGTCGGCTGTCCGGAGGAGGCCGCCTGGCGCCACGGCATGCTGACCGATGCGGAGTTGCTGGAGCGCGCGGCGGCGCTGGAAAAATCGGGCTACGGCGGATATCTGCGCCAGATGCTGGAACGTGAGCGTGGCTGAGCGTCCCGGCGTGGTGGTGCTGTCGGCGGTGCTGCCGCACCCCAGGATGGACAATGCGGGCGGCAACTACGTGTACCACGTGGTGACCTCGCTGGCCGCGGAGGCCGAGGTGACGGTCCTGGTCCCCAATGATCCGACCAATCGGGCGGCCCGCGAGCAGCCGGGCGTGGTGCCGGGGCGGTTGCTCGACACCTCCGCCCGGGCCGTGCCGGTGCGCGCGATTTCCTGGCTGCTGTTCCACCTCCGTCGGCTGGTCGGTCGGGTCAATGCGAGTCCGCCCCCGCTGGTGTTCGGCTGGGCGTTGCTGACCGATCGGGCGGCTCGGGCCGAACTGCGGCGGGCTCGCGTGGTGGATCTGCAATGGAGCGAGTTCATCGGCCTGGCCCCGCTGGTGCGCCGGCTCGCCCCGCAGGCGCGGCTGGTGGGAACCTTCCATGATGTGCTCTCCCAGCGGTATCAGCGGTACGCCGAGGCGGGGGAACGCTCGCTGCCCCGGTGGGCGTGGCGCAGCAGCGCCCGGTTCATGCGCGCCGCCGAGCGTCGGGCGCTGCGACGGCTCGATCTGGCGATCACGCTGAGCGAGAAGGATCGCGCGCTGCTTCCGGGCGGGCGGGCCCGTACCGCCGTGATCACGCCGCCGATCCCGGCGCCGGAGTCGGAGCAGCCGCGGTCCGCGCGGCCCACGGTGCTGTTCGTGGGAAATCTGGGCCGCGACGACAACATCGATGCGGTGGAATGGCTGGTCGCCGAGATCTGGCCGCTGGTGCGCGAGCGCTTCCCGGACGCCGAACTGCACCTGGTCGGGGCGCGGGCTCCGGAGCGGGTCCGGGCGGTGGCCGAAGCGGCTGCCGGGGTCGTGCTGGACGGGTTCGTCGATGATCTGGGGGCCGCGTACGCCCGGGCCTGGGCGGTGGTGGTGCCGTTGCGACTGGGTGCGGGGATCAAGTTCAAGACCATCGAGGCGCTGCTCGGTGGCGTACCGCTGGTCACCACGCCGGTCGGGCTCGAGGGGATCGACGCCGCCGATCTGGTCGAAGCGGTGAGTACCGTTCCGCGGGAGTTGGCCGATGCGCTCACCCGGGTCCTGGCCGATCCGGCCGCCGCTCGGGACCGGGCCCGAGCCGCGCAGGCCCGGGCCGGGCAGCAATTCGGCCCGGGCGCGTTCGAGTCGAGTCTGCAGGCAGCGTACGCACCGGAGCTTCGATGATCTGGTTCATGGCCCCTGACCTGCCGACCGCCAGCGGCGGGCTGATGATGATGTACGCCATCGCCGAAGCCCTCGACGCGGGCGGGCTGCCGGCCACGGTCTGGCACGGGACCCCCGGGCTGCGCTACGACACCTTCGACTCCGCCGCGCCGGTCTTCCACGGGCTTGAGGCCGAGCTGCGGCCCGGCGACCTGCTGGTGCTGGCCGAGACCGGGGGGCCGAAGTGGCAGTTCCTGGCCGCCGGGGCGCCGGTGGTCATGCTGTGTCAGGGATACACCTTCGCCTACCAGTTCCTGACGCCGCAGACTCCGGTCGAGCCGGGCTATCCGGGCTGGCCGAACGTTCGCGCGGTGGTCGCCACGAGCGACTACATCGCCGCGGTGGTTGGTCGGTTGTCCGGGGATCTGCCGGTGCACCGAGTGCCGGTGCTGGTCGATGACACCGTGTTTCGGCCGGCGGCCAAGCAGCGGGTCGTGGCGTACATGCCCCGGCGCCGGCGTACCGACATCGAGGGGGCGCTGCAACTGCTGCGCCGGACCGGAACGCCGGCCGGCTGGGAGTTCGTCGCCATCGAGGGGGCAACCCGTGCGGAGGTGGCCGAGATCCTGGGTCGGGCCGCGATCTACCTCAGCGGCGCCGAACGCGACGGCTTCGGGTTGCCCGGGGCCGAGGCGATGGCGGCCGGATGCCATGTCGTCGGCTTCACCGGAACCGGCGGCGCGGAGTACCTGCGGGCGGACACGGCGAGTGTGGTCCATGATGACGACGTGCTGGCCCTGGCCGACGCGCTCGACGCGGCGATCCGGGCGTACGACTCCGGCGCGGACTGGTTCGCCGAGCGGACGGCACGTGGTCGGGACCTGGTGCGGAACCGCTACGCCCCCGAGGTCTTCGCCCGCGAGGTCCGGGCGAGCTTCGGCACGCTGCTCGCCCCCGACTCGGCCGCGGTGCTCACCGAACCGATCCGGGTCCAGCACTACCAGGCACACGCTCCGGCAACCGGCTGGTGGCCCACCGCCTACCGCGGCGCTCGTCGGCTGGCCCGCCGCACTCTCACCGCGCTGCGTCGCCCCTGACCGCGTGGGAGCCGGGGTCGACCGGCCGGAACACCTCGCGGTCCAGGAACGGCGCCAGCCAGTTGTCGGGGAAGGGCACCCAGGACGACTCCCCGGTGTAGCTGGTGGTCTGCGTCCGGTACGCCGCAAAGGCCTGCCGCTTCAGGTCGGGATCGCTGACCGGCACTGACCACCAACCGGGCGCGACCGGCTCGCGCCGGGCCCGACGCAGTTCCCGGAGTTGCGTCGGGAGTGGAGCGAACGGGGCGGTCCGCATCGGGCCGTCGGTCCACTGCCACACCGGGTACGCCGAGACCGGCCCGGAGAAGCCGACCCGGCGCAGGGCGGCGAGGCCGAGGTGATGGACCAGCCGGTGCTCCTCGGGCCACTCCTCGGCGGAGATGAGCAGCACCTCCTGGGGATCGACGTCGGTCAGCACCGGGCAGAGTCGGTCGATGATGGCGTCGGTTCCGGTGCGCAGCTCGTCGGCATCGGCGCCGAGGAAGTGCACCCGCGCCGCCGGTACGCCGAGCACTCCGGCGGCGGCGACCGATTCCTCGCGGCGCAGCTCGGCCAGTTCGCTCGGGGAGATTCGCTCCGAGCGGTGGGAATCGCCGCCGTCGCTGACCACCACGATGTCGACCCGCTGCCCGGCGGCGACCCGCTGGGCGATCGTGGCGGCGCACCCGATGGTTTCGTCGTCGGGGTGCGGGGCCAGCACGAGCAGTGACCGGGCGGGGGCCGCGGCGGGGGTTGCGGCAGCCAGCACGGCGGTCCGCCACTCGGCATTGAGCCGGCGACGCCGGGGCTCCAGCCAGGGCCTGGCTAGACTCAGCACGGCGAAGCGGGCCCGCCTCCGGGCAGCCCCCAGCACGACACGAACACGGGGTGGGATCGTCGGCACGCGCCCAGCGTACGTCGATTCGGGGAAGGGGTCGCGGTGGAGAAGTGGTTGGTGCTCTCGGAGCACGACGTGGGCGCCTGGCGCCGGGCCTATCAGCGGGGCGAGCGCCCGGCGGCGCTGCCGTACGGGGTGGATGCGCTGCTCGGGCTCGGGGTGGATCTGGCCGCCCCCGACCCGTTGCCGGACCGGCCCTGGCTGCAGAAGGCGGCCACGGCCGCGCATCACCGGCTCGGGTACCCGGTCCATCGGCTCCTGTCGGCCCGGCGGCTGCTGCCGGAAGCGGATGTCGTGCTGGCGCTGATGGAGGCCGAGGGGGCGGCCGCGGCGCAGGCTCGGTATCGCCGCGTCGGGGTTTTTGCCGATACTGCGGTGGTGATCTTCGGGTGCTGGTTGGCCGATGATCTCACCCGGGCCACCCCGGCGGGGCGAGCAGCGTTGCTGCGGCGCTATCGGGGCGCCGATCTGATCACCCATTTCACCCACCAGGAAACGGCGGTCCTGGTGGAGGCCGGGTTCGCGCCGGAGCAGTTGCTCCGGGTCACTTCCGGGTTCAGCCATCGCTACTACGTGCCGGATCCGACCGTGGCC
Organism: Granulicoccus phenolivorans DSM 17626 = NBRC 107789 = JCM 15570; assembly: GCF_000423085.1. Lineage (GTDB taxonomy): Bacteria > Actinomycetota > Actinomycetes > Propionibacteriales > Propionibacteriaceae > Granulicoccus > Granulicoccus phenolivorans. Next base: position 28,663 of record NZ_AUHH01000009.1, read on the forward strand.
AAGGACATCGACATCCTCTCGGTCGGGCAGGACCGGGGCCGGGACTACGCCACCCTGTTCGCGGCGGTGGAGGGCACCGATCTGCGGGTGGACGTGGTGTGCAAGCCGCAGAATCTGGCGGGACTGACCGTGCCGGACAACGTCACGCTCCATGGGACCGTCGATCTGCCGACCTACCGCCGGATGCTGCAGCGGGCCAGGGTGGTTGTGGTGCCGACCCACGTGATGATGTATCCCACCGGGTCCAGCGTGGCGCTGGAAGCGGCGGCGACCGGGGCCTGCGTGGTGGTCTCCGATACCCCGGGGATGCGGGAGCTTTTCATCAATGGGCAGACCGCGCTGATGCCGGCCAGCGGAGATCCGGATGCGCTCCGCGATGCCCTGGTGATGGCCGATGGCGATCCGGATCTCCGGGCCCGGCTGGGTCGAGCGGCCCGGGCCGCGGTGGAGCGGACCTACAATGCGGACAATCTGTGGCGCGAGGTGTACGAGCACTGGACCGCGCTGGCCCGCTGACCCTTCGGTTTGCCGGGTGAGCAGCGTGCCGGGTAAGCTGTCACAGGTTTGGAGGCGTCGCCTAGTCCGGTCTATGGCGCCCGCCTGCTAAGCGGGTTTGGGACTTAAATCCCATCGCGGGTTCAAATCCCGCCGCCTCCGCCCTTGTCCTGGGCTGCGAGATCGCGCACGCGGTGTCGCAGCCCAGGATTTTTTTGTCGTTCCGTGGTGACTGCCGCTGGACCGTGCGGCGTACCAAGCTGAGTGATCCTCGCTAGGGTTCGCCCATGCGCGCACTCGACTGGGCCAGGACCGCGAAGCACCGGGCCTTCATCGTCACCAAGAAGGCTCGATGGACGATGAGAGATTGGAAGATTCGCGTGGCCGACACCCACTGGGCGGCGCGTTCTCGTGGCGGCACATTCGGGTACCACCCCGAGCAATTCGGTGCCACATTCCTGACCCGCCTCCCGGTGCGCGAAGTGACCCAGGAAAGCGCGGTCCCGAATATCCTGTGGGCATTCTGGCTGGGCCCGGCCGAGCCCAATGCGCGAAGGAATCAAGCGATCGCCAACCTGCGCCGGCAGCCACGGGTGGAGGTGCGGATCGTGACCGATCCGGCCGAGGTCGAACTCCCTGACCACCCGTTCCATCCCGCGTTCATCGATTTGAACCCGATGCACAAGTCGGACTATCTGCGGGCCTATGTGATGCATCACCACGGTGGTGCGTACGCCGACATCAAGCAGCTGGAATGCCCGGTGGCGGATGTCATCGACGAGCTCAACTCCTCGCCGGAACTCTGGCTGGCCGGGTATCGCGAGGTGACCTCTCGCCATGTGCCGGATCTTCCCCGGGAGCTGGGTTGGTACCTCAAGCACGAGTACCGTCGCGTGATCGGTCCCTCGGGCTTTGTGTTTCGTCCGGGTACCGCCTTCACCGGGGAATGGGTGCGGGAAATGCACGCCCGGCTGGACTACTTTCGCGAGCCGTTGCGGGAAGCGGGCTGGGGCGAGGGGTCGCCGTATGACAAGCCGCTGCACTACCCGATTCGGTGGAGTGAAATATTGGGCGACATTGTGCAGCCGCTGTGTCTGAAGTATCAGGACCGCATTCTGTTCACCGATGCCGTTCGGCCCCTGCTGCGCGACTACAGATAGCGCGCCGATTTTTGGTTTGGGAGCCGACGCGGGAGGATCGGAGCCGATCCCGGAACGGGGTTCCGGACTCTGGGGGGAGAGTACGCAGTGAGCCAGGATGCGCCACGGGTGAAGATTCTGCGGGAGGTTTTCGAACTGCCCGATCCGGACTGGGCCGACTCCTGGTCGCGCTGCCGGACCGAGGATCCGGTCACCGCGGAACTGCCGGAGTCCGCCCGGGCGTACTCCTGGACCTCGGCGGCCACGATCGACGCGATCACCGAGGCGGCCGGCGACCTGTTGATGTTCCACGCCGCCGGGGTGAGCGATGCCGAGGGCCGAGTGGCGGCCCTGGTCGCGCCCAGCGGAACCGGGAAGAGCACCGCTTCGATCGCGCTGTGCACCGACCGGTACGGGTATGTCACCGACGAGACGGTGGCGGTCAATCCGGACGGGAGCGTCCTGCCGTTCCCCAAGCCGATCGCGCTGCACCAGAGCAGCACCGATTCCCAGGAGTTCAAGGATCACCTCAGCCCCGATGCGCTGGGCCTGCGCCATGCCCCGGCCCGGCTGCGGTTGGCCGGCCTGATCGTGCTGAAACGGCGGACCGAGCCCGGACCGGTGCAGGTGGAATTGCTGAGCACGGCGTACGGGGTGGGCGCGGTGATCGAGAACATGTCGGCGGTCAGCCAACTCACCGATCCGCTGGCGCACCTGGTGACCACCATCCAGGCCTGCGGCGGCGTCCACGAGGTCAGCTACAGCGATGCCGCCGACCTGGCCGGGCCGGTGCAGCAGGCACTCCAGGCGGCTCCGCAGTCGATCGCCTGGGTGCACCATCCGGGGACCGCATCGCCGCAGCCCGATGCGGGCGACCCTGAGGCGGGGAAGTGGCGGCGCAGCGCGTACGCCGACGCGATCGAGACCGAGGACACGCTGTTGTTGCTGCAGGGCCAGCAGTTCCGGGCGTTGGCCGGGATCGCGGCGACGTTGTGGCTGGCCGCGGGCGCGCCCCGCACCGAATCCGAACTTGTCACCGCCCTGGTCGAGGCGCACGGTCCGCACCCCGATGCGGCGGAGCTGACCCGCTCGGTGTTGGTCGAACTCGTCGCCGCCGGCGTCCTGGAGACGCTGCCCTCCGAAGTGCGGGCATTGTAGCGCTCGGTTTGACCTTCGCAGGAAATCCACGAAAACTCTAGGCCCGGTGCGCCAAGGTGGTGCCCCAGAACAGGAAAGACTGTGACACATCCCCTTCACGCTCGCCTGTGGGCAGAGTTTCTCGGAACCTTCTGGCTCGTTTTCGGCGGCTGCGGCAGTGCGGTACTGGCCGCGACCGTCGTCACCGACTCCCAATTCCCGGCCGGTATCGGCTACCTCGGGGTTGCGCTTGCGTTCGGCCTGACCGTGCTGACCGGCGCGTACGCCCTGGGCCACATCTCCGGTGGCCATTTCAACCCGGCGGTCACCATCGGCCTGTGGGTCGCCGGTCGCATCGAGGCCAAGGCCGTCCCCTTCTACATCATCGTGCAGGTGATCGGTGGCATCGCCGCCGGCGGCCTGCTGTACGGCATCGCCAGTGGCAAGTCCGGCTTCAAGATCGACGCCGGCAGCCCGGGCGCATTCGCGACCAACGGATACGGTGACCTGTCCCCGCACGGCTACTCGCTGGTCTCGGCGCTGCTGATCGAGATCGTGCTGACCGCGGTGTTCATCTGGGTCATCCTCGGTGCCACTGACAAGCGGGCCCCGCAGGGCTTCGGTCCGATCGCGATCGGCCTGGCGCTGACCCTGATCCACCTGATCTCGATCCCGGTCACCAACACCTCGGTCAACCCGGCCCGTTCGCTGGGTGTGGCGGTCTACAACCCGGCCGCGCTGGGCCAGGTGTGGCTGTTCTGGGTCGCCCCGATCGTGGGCGCCCTGATCGCCGGTGTGACCTATTCGATCCTGACCGCCGAGAAGCGGATGGACCCGGCGCAGATCGAGGACACCCAGGAAGCCCTTACCCCGGTCTCCTGACATGTCGCGAAGCCGACGGATCGCGGCGGCGCTGGGGCTGGTCTCCGGCGCCGCCGTTGCGTTCGTCCTGCTGTTTCCCGACGGCTGGGCGATCAACCGGTTCTATGTGAGCGTCTACCTGATCGGGCTGCACACGTTCGGGATCCCGCCCTCGGTGACGCCGGAGTGGTACGCCGCACTCGGGAATCTGCTGCTGTTCATCCCGCTGACCGCGTGTGCGGCGATCGTGTGGCCGAAGGTCCGCTGGTGGATCTGGCCGGTCGGGGTGCTGGTGCTGAGTGGCACGTTCGAAGTGGTGCAGTCCTTCATCGGGCGGGAACCGTCGCTGGGTGATGTGGCGCTGAACACCGGTGGGGCACTGGTCGGGGCCGCGGTGGTCGGGATTCGCCGGGCCCGGCGTACCAGCGAGGGGTGAGGGTGGCCCGGCAGGGGTTTGTGCCGGGGGAGCGAGGGGTTGTGCCCAAGCAGCGAAGGGTGTTGTCCAGGTAGCGAAGGCCGGTGTCGGGGTGGCGAAGGGTGGTGTCCGGGTGGCGAAGGAACGTGACCAGCAGCGAGGGTTCGGCCCGGGCAGCGAGTACTGGTGACCTCGCTCGGTGAGGTTTTGCTTCGCTGTTCAACCGCTGGCCGGGGGGCTCCGACCTTGGTGGAATCCTCAGCCGGCCGAGCGTCCCGAACTTCTCAGCCGGCCCGGCGTCCCGAACTTCTCAGCCGGCCCGGCGTCCCGAACTCCTCAACCGGCCCGGCGTCCGGAGGTCCGTTGGAATGCCTGCTGCAGCCGAGCGCGCAGACGCCCCAGATCGGCCAGGTCGGTATGAATGAAGCGGACCATGTCCCAGCCCAGTTCGCGGATCCGGTCCTCGCGTCGTTTCTCGTCCCACAGGGCTGAGCCGGCGCCGTCCCCGCGATACTTGACCATCCCGTCGTACTCGCCCACCAACGGAAGCCCGGGCCAGCGGAAGTCGGTCCGCGCGACGAACTCACCCTCGGCGTTCGTGATCTCGAACTGCAGCTCCGGGATCGGCAGCCCGGCCAACTCGAACGCGGCCCGGCAGCGGGACTCGCCCGGCGACTCCGCCCGCGAGTCGGCGAACAGGACCGCCCGTCGAGCGGCGGCGTTGCCGCTTTGTCGGTGGGCCAGCTGCGCCAGGAGGGTGGACCGCAACAGGTCCGGGGACGGTGCCGCATGCAGGGCGGCATCGACGACCGGTACCGCGTCGGCGAAAGGCAGCGTCCGCGCCACATCGATGACGGTACGCGGCAACGACGTGGCCGGGATTCCTCCGATCTCGACGATGTCGGAGGCCGGCAGGGCTGCCCGGCGCAGTTGCCGCGTACTGGTGCAGGTGCCCTGACCCGACCCCGGACGCAGCATGCTCACCTTCCCGAGGATGCGGTTCGGCATCGGGAGTCCGTGCAGAATCGCCGCGCTGTGGTGGCTGGCCACGGTACCGGGGGCGAAGGGAAGGGCGGCGCGGAGGAGGTAGCGGTGCCGGAGTTCGGCCTCGCCGTCGGGCCATTGCGGGATCGGAAGGGTGTCGCTGGGACGGGCCCGGCGATAGCGGCCCCGGCGCAGCCGGACGAGGGTTCCCTTGGCGACCGCCCGGCGGATCGCGGCATGGGTGTAGCCCCGGGTGAAGAGGTCCTGGGTTGTCAGTATCTGCTGGTCCACACCCCCAGCAGACCGCATCGGGGCCTCGGTGCGTAGGTCCGGAGCGGGGTTGTCCACAGGGAAACTTCTTTCGTGCCGGGTTTGTGACGGTGGAGGCGAGTGTGGGTGGTGTTCTGGGGGGCGGGGTGTGGGTTTGGGGGCTCGGGCTGAGGGGGCTCGGGCTGAGGGCGGCAAGCAGCGAAGGAAGGTCTCCGGGAGCGAGGCCAGCAGTCTTCGCTGTTCGGGGTGGGGCTTCGCTGCTCGGAAGTCGGCCTCGCTGGTCCGGCGGTCTGGCTCGCTGCGTGGGTGCTCGGGCTCGCTGCCTGTCGGGTGGGGCTTCGCTGCTCGGAAGTCGGGTTCGCTGGTCTGGGGGGTGTCGCTCGCTGCGTGGGTGATCGGGCTCGCTGCGTGAGTGCTCAGGCTCGCTGCTCGGGGAGTGGGGATCGCGCCTGCGGGGGTGGGCTCGCCCGACGGAAGCGGGGCCTCGCTGCCTGCGGCTGGGGGCCCGCGAGGGCTGGCGTCGGACCGCTGACCGCCGCCTGGCCTCGCTGGTACGTCGTCACGGGGACTCGCCCGCGGGCCGCCACCGGTAGCTGGGCCTGCGTGGGATGCCGGGTGGCATGCAGCGAAGGAAGGTCTCCGGGAGCGAGGTCAGCAGCCTTCGCTGTCTGGGGTGGGGCTTCGCTGTTCGGAAGTCGGCCTCGCTGGTCTGGGGGTGTGGCTCGCTGCGTGGGTGCTCGGGCTCGCTGGTCCGGCGGTGTGGCTCGCTGCTTGGGCACTCCTGCTCGCTGCGTGGGTGCTCAGGCTCGCTGCTCGGGGAGTGGGGATCGCGCCTGCGGGGGTGGGCTCGCCCGATGGAAGCGGAGCCTCGCTGCCTCTGGCTGGGGCCCGCGAGGGCTGGCGCCGGATCGCCGACTGTCGCTGTTCGGCCGCCTGGCCTCGCTGGTACGTCGCCATCGGGACTCGCCCGCGGGCCGCCACCGGTGACTGGGCATGCGTGGGATGCCGGGTGGCAAGCAGCGAAGGAAGGTCTCCGGGAGCGAGGTCAGCAGCCTTCGCTGTCCGGGGTGGGGCTTCGCTGCTCGGAAGTCGGGCTCGCTGGTCCGGCGGTCTGGCTCGCTGCGTGGGTGCTCGGGCTCGCCCGACGGAAACCAAGCCTCGCCGGAACGCCACGAACCCTCGCTCGGACGCAACGAGGCCCCCGGGAATCCCGGGGGCCTCGTACCAGGCCGCTGATCAGCGCCAACGGCCAATGATCACCAACGAATCACGCCTCGACGGACTGCTTCAGCTTCGCCAACTCGTCCTTGACCGGCTGCGGGATGGTCTCCAGCTTGTCGAACCACTCCTCGATCAGCGGAACCTCGGCGCGCCACTCCTCCTTGTCGACCTTGACCGCCGCATCGAGGTCGGCCTGGGTGATGTCCAGACCCTCCACATCCAGCGAACCCGGGGCCGGAACCAGACCGGCCGGGGTGTCGACGGCCTCGGACTTGCCCTCGAGGCGCTCCACGATCCACTTCAGCACGCGGCTGTTGTCGCCGAAGCCCGGCCACAGGAACTTGCCGTCGGCGCTCTTGCGGAACCAGTTCACGAAGAAGATGGCCGGCATCTTGTCCCCGCCCTTGGCACCCATGTCCAGCCAGTGCTGGGTGTAGTCACCGGCGTTGTAGCCCATGAACGGCAGCATCGCGAACGGGTCGCGGCGTACGACACCGACCGCACCGGCGGCGGCGGCGGTGGTCTCCGACGCACAGGTCGAACCCATGAACACCCCGTGCTGCCAGTCGCGCGCCTGCGCCACCAGCGGGACGGTGGTCGCCCGACGGCCACCGAACAGGATCACGTCGACCGGTACGCCGTTGGGGGAGTGGAACTCCTCGGCCAGGGTCGGGCACTGGGCGATCGGGGTGGTGAACCGGCTGTTCGGGTGTGCGGCCTTGGTGCCGTCCTCGGAGGTCCAGGAGTTGCCCTGCCAGTCGGTCAGGTGCTGCGGCTTGACCTCGGTCATGCCCTCCCACCAGACGTCCCCGTGATCGGTCAGCGCCACGTTGGTGAACAGCGAGTTGCCACGCTCGATGGTGCGCATCGCATTCGGGTTGGTGCCATAGCCGGTGCCCGGCGCGACGCCGAAGAAGCCGTTCTCCGGGTTCACCGCGTACAGGCGACCGTCGGGCCCGAACCGCATCCAGGCGATGTCGTCACCGATGGTCTCGGCCTTCCAGCCCGGCAGGGTCGGCTCGATCATGGCCAGGTTGGTCTTGCCACAGGCCGACGGGAACGCGCCGGCGATGGTGTAGCTCTTGCCCTCCGGCGAGGTCAGCTTGAGGATCAGCATGTGCTCGGCCATCCAGCCCTCGTCGCGGGCGATCACCGAGGCGATCCGCAGCGCGTAGCACTTCTTGCCCAGCAGCGCGTTGCCGCCGTACCCCGACCCGTAGGACCAGATCTCGCGGGTCTCGGGGAAGTGGGAGATGTACTTGGTCTCGTTGCACGGCCACGGGACGTCTTCCTCGCCCTCGGCCAGCGGAGCGCCGACCGAGTGCAGGCACTTCACGAAGGGCTTGTCGGTGCCCATCGCCTCCAGCGCCTCGGTGCCCATCCGGGTCATGATCTTCATCGAGATGACCACGTACTCCGAGTCGGTCAGCTCGACCCCGAACTTCGGATCGTCGGCGTCCACATGGCCCATGCAGAAGGGCACCACGAACATGGTGCGGCCCTTCATGCAGCCGTCGTAGAGCTTCGACATGGTCTGCTTCATCTCCGCCGGGGCGGCCCAGTTGTTGGTCGGGCCGGCAGCTTGCTTGGTCTCGGAGCAGATGAAGGTGCGATCCTCGACCCGGGCGACATCGGCCGGGTCACTGCGGAAGTAGAACGAGTTCTCCTTGGCCTCCGAATTGAGCCGCGTCGCGACCCCGCGTTCCACCAGATGGTCGGTGAGCTCGGTCCATTCGGCGTCCGACCCGTCGCACCAGCGGATGGCGTCGGGCTTGGTCAGCGCCGCGATCTCCTCCACCCAGGCGAGCAGCTCTTGGTGCTTGGTTGGGATTTTCTGACCTTCGATGGCAGTCACTTCGTCGTACTCCTGCGGTTAGCGGTCCATGGCAACTCTTGGCCACATTATCCCTGTCCCCCTGCCGGTTCGGTACGGTGTGAGGCCCCCAGTGGTGTGAGTCTGCTCACCCGGCCCGCCCGGATCGACCGGAATCCGCCCGCGGAGTCAGGCCCGCAGACCGGCCAGAAAGCCCTCGTGGATCGCATCGGCGGCACTGCCCAGATCCCGGCAATCGCCGATCACCTCGACCTTGCTGCGGTCCTCCAGCGATTCGGGAAGGACCCGGTCCGGGACGATTCCGAACGCCAGGACGACCGAGTCGCAGGCCAACTGCTCGCTCCCGGCCGCGGACCGAATCGTCACCGCATCCGGCCCGATCGAACAGACCTGGGCGCCGGTACGCACCTCGACACCCGCCTCGGCCAGCCGGCTCAACAACGCGTTCCGGTTGATCTCCAGCAGCCCCCGCGCCAGCCGGTCCCCGGCCTCCACAATGGTCACCTGCTTACCGGCCGTCGCCATCTCCAGCGCCGCATCACAGCCGGACCACCCACCGCCGCAGACCACCACCCGCTCGGCCACCGCAGCCCCGGCATGGAAGTCGAGCACCTCGACCACATTCGGCCCGTCGATCCCGGGAATGTTCGGCCACACCGGGAGCGAGCCGATCGCCACGATCACCCGGTCGGCCTCGGCCAACTCCGGGGAGTCCTCGGTGATCTCGTGGGACAGGTGAATGCTGACACCGAGGAAGGCGAGTTGATTGGTCCACCAATCCACCATCCGATGCAACTGCTGTTTGAACGCCACCCCGTCGGAGGCGACCTCCAGCAGGCCGCCGATCGCGCCGGTCCGCTCGTACAGGTCGACCCGATGACCGCGCCAGGCGGCCACCCGGGCCGCCTCCAGCCCGGCCGGTCCGGCCCCGACCACCACCACATGCTGCGGCCGGTCGGTCGGGACGACCCGACGATCGGGGTAGCCCACCTGCGGGTTGACCGCGCACTTGATCGGGTCCAGGGCCAGCGCATTCCCGACACACATCTCGTTGCACCGGATGCAGGGCCGAATCAGATGGGCATTGTCCTCGGCGACATGCCGGGGCAGCTCGGGGTCGGCGATCAGCGGGCGGGCCAGGCCGATGAAGTCACAGCGGCGCTCGCGCAGCAGCTGGTCGCCCACTTCCACGGTGAGGTTCCCGGTCGCCGCGAGCGGAATGCTGAGCGAGTCGCGCACCACATCGATGTCGGTCAGGAACGGGGCATCCTCCAGGTAGTACGGCGGGAACATGTACTCCGGGCGCTCCAGGGTGCCGCCGTCGATGATCAGGACGTCGATCCCGGCCCCCTGCAGCGCCTGGGCGATGTCGATGAACTCCTGCGTGGTCCGGTCCTGCTCGATGAAATGCCGCGCGGTCAGTCGGAAACTGATCGGGAAGTCCGCCCCCGCCCCGCGCCGGATCGCCGCGACGATCTCCCGGGCGAACCGCATCCGGTTGTCGAAGCTCCCGCCCCAGGCGTCGGTGCGCCGGTTCCACACCGGGGTGAGGAACTGGTCGATCAGATTGCCCTGGTTGCCGTGCACGTCGATGGCGTCGAACCCGGCCTCGCGTACGCGCAGGGCCGCCGGCTCGAACCCGGCGATCAGGGCCTCGATCTGATCGGGGTCGAGCTCGCGGCAGAGCTCGTCGGGCCGGCGCAGCATCGGGGTGGCCGAGGCGGACCAGGCCGGCCCGCCGTCCGGGGCTCCCCGGCCGAGCCGACCGGTGCCCGCCGACAGCTGGATCGCCGCGCGTGCCCCGCCGGTGTGGATCGCGTCGGCGGTCTCCTTGAGCTGGCTCACCTGCTCCGCGCCCAGGGCGCTGTCGAAGTCGGTGGTCAGCGCCGCATCGGCGAAGGAGACGTCCAGATCAGCGGTGGTGGCGACCGCTTCGGTGATGATCAGCCCGATGCCACCACGGGCCCTCTCGGCAAAGAAGGCACGATTGGCCGCCGCGTCATAACGCGTGGTGATCGAGGCCATGAACATCCGGTTGGCGACCGGCAGCGGCCCCCACTGTCCCGGTTCCAGCAGACAATCCAAGGTCATCTTCGTTCCTCACTCTGCTTGGTGAGTGTAGCGAGCGGGTTGTTTCGGTGGCGTAACCATGACCGGCAGGTGGGCAAAAGGTGTCCGGATCGGGCCGCGTACGCTCAACAGAACGCACTTTCGGCCGCAAGGGGCACTCATGGGAACACTGTTGGTGATCCACCACTCGCCGACCCGCTCGATGCAGGAGCTCACCCGGGCGGCCCTGGCCGGGACGCGCGATCCCGAGCTCACCGAACTGGGCCGGGTGGACGTACGCGACCTCCCCGCCCTGGCCTTCGCCCGCGGCGAGGCCGATCATCGCGATCTGCTGGCCGCCGATGCCTATCTGCTGCTGACGCCGGCCAACTTCGGCTACATGTCCGGGGCCCTCAAGCACGTGTTCGACTCCACCTTTCTGCAGATCGGCGGAGCGCTGGCCCCGGACGGTTCGGCCGCCGACGGGGCGGCCGGGACGGCCGGGCGGGCGTACGGGCTGCTGGTGCACGGACGCTACGACCCGGAGGGGGCAGTGCGCTCGGTGGAGTCGATCGTCGGGGCCCTGCGCTGGAAGGCGGTCTCCCCGGCGGTTCGGGTGATGGGTGATATCGACGGGGCCGCGCGGGCGGCGGCGTACGAATTGGGCGGGACGCTGGCCGCGCTGCTGCTGTGAAATCCCAGCAAACGTGAAGGGTAAAGTTCCCGGTCGGAATTGCGGTTCCGACGAAACGGAAACTTCCGGAATGCGGCAATCACCCCGGAAAAATGCCGCAGGGGCCCGCGATGAACATCGCGAGCCCCTGCGGGGCGGATCGAAAATCCGAGGAATCAGGCGCCGGTCTTGGCGAGCTTGCCGCCGGAGGTGGCCTTCTTGTCGGCACCCTTCTGGTCGGTCGCCTTGCTGGTCGACTTGGTCGCGGTCGGCTTGCTGCTCGACTTGGTCGCGGTCGGCTTGGTGGTGGCCGACTTGGTCGCGGTCGGCGAGGTGGTCGGGTCGATACCGATGGTGTAGCCACCCTGCTCGCCCACGAAAGCGAAGCCGGCGCTGTCGGCGGACAGCTTCACGTCCGACTTGAAGCGGCCCTGCTTGTTGTAGGTGCAGTTGATGGTGAAGGAGCCGGTCTCCTTGTCGGAGAAGGTGATCTTGCCACCGTTCACGGTGCCGTTGGTCGAGGTGGCCGAGCAGGTGGCGGTGCCGCCGGCCGGGCTGGTCTCGAAGGTGACGCTGAAGTTGGAGGCCTTGGCCTTGAGGATGCCCTCCTTGCCGTCCAAGGTGGCAAGGGTGACGCTCTTGGCCTCGCCCTGGATCGTGTACTTGTCACCCGGGCGGACCGAGGACGGGGTGATGTCGAACTTGGTCCACACCACGGCGTCGCGCTGGGCCGACGGGGCGGCGGCGCCGGGGGTGGTGGCGTGCGGGGTGACCGTCTTGGTGCTGGCCTTCGAGTCCGCGGCAGGGGTCGGGGTCGGGGTGGCGGCCAGGGCGGTACCGGCACCGGCGGCGGTGAGGGCAACGCCCAAAGCCGCGGTGATGGCCAGGCGAGAAGCTCGCATTGTCATTCCTTCTTTCGTCTTCGGGGGTGGCCCTGGCTGGGGTACCGATGGCTACCGGCTGCCGTCAGGTCAAGGTCCAACTGCGCCGGACTCTATTTTGATCTGCGAAGCAGCGCAAACCTGAAACGGGGATTACGCAACTGAGGATTTGCTCATTCAATCTCAGGGGATTCTGACCCCAAAGTCCGGTTCGGCACCCCCATGCGCCTCAACTGCCGGTCTTGGCGAGCTTGCCGCCGGGGATGGAGCGCTTGCCCAGGAAGGTCAGCACCGCGTCGTTCGTCGTCGCGGTACGCAACGACCAGCCGGTCGATTCGCCGACGGTCGAGTGCTCGCTGTGGGCAGCCAACGTCAGATAGTGGACGGCTTGCACGCGCTCGGTGTTCATCCGGCAGGTGACGGTGAAGTCGGCGGATTCCTTCTGGATGAACCTGATGTGGGCCCCGGTCACCTCGCCGTCGGGCGACTGTGCGGTGCAGGTGACGTCACGCTGCTCGGCGGAGCGGAACCAGATCCTGAACTCCGACGCCTTGGGGGTGGCCTGGACGACCTGGCGGTTGCGTACGACTGCGGACGCGCTCTTCGCGGTGCCGGTGATCGTGAAGGTGTCGCCCTTGCCAAGGAGCGTGCCAGGCCCCTTGTCCGGCACGATGTCGAGGTTGTCCCAGTAGATGACATTCCTGGGCCGGTCCGCGGAGGCGCTGCCGGTCTCCGGGGTGACGGCCAGGGCTGTGCCGAGGCCGGTGGCAGTGAGGGTGAGGCCGAGCGCGGCGATCAGGGCGGGGCGGGCGATGCGCATGGGTGGATTCCTCTCCGGGTTCGGTGGGTCACAGGCCGGTCTTGGCGAGCTTGCCGCCGGAGCCGGCGCGCCGACCTTCGACGATCAGGGTGGTCCGGTCCTTCCCCACCGTGATGATCCGGTAGCCCGCGTCCTGGCCGATGAACGTGTGACTGCTGTGGCTGCTCAGGCTCAGTCCCTGGACGATCCGGGGCGCCCGGGTGAGGGTGCAGTGCACCGTGAAGCTGCCCGACTCCTTGCCGGTGAACGTGATCGTGCCCCCCTTCGCCTCGCCGTCGGGGGACTGGGCGGTGCAGTCCATCTCCGGGTTCGAGCTGCTGTGGAAGGAGAGGGTGAAGTTGGACGCCTTCGGGGTCGGGTCCACCGGCCGGCGGTCCTTGACCTTGGCGGTGGCACTCTTCGCCGTTCCGGTGACAGTGAAGGAGTCGCCCACCCAGAGTTGCGTACCGGGGCCCTTGTCGGGCTTGACGTCGAACTCCTCCCAGTAGAGGACGTCGATCGGCTCGGCACTGTTCGCGAGGACCGGGGTGACGGCCAGGGCGGTGCCGGTACCGGCAGCAGCGAAGGCGAGGCTTGCGATTGCAATCATGGCGGGTCGGATGGGGCGCATGGTGGATTCCTCTCGTACGGGCCGGGGGCGGTGGTGCCCGCCGGGCAACTGACACAGACACTATTTCAAACTGCAAAGAAGTGCAAACACTTCGAAAGGCTTGATCGCTGAGAATCTCCTCACCCTCCCGGCGGGCGCCGGCCGGGCGCGTGGGACGAGCGCGATCACTCGGCGCTGCTCGGGGCCGGCCACTGGGTGCCGATCACCCGAAGCAGTTCCAGCGCCTCGGCCTCGCGGGTGCCGGGGGCTGCGGAGTAGACAATCAGCTGCTGGTCGTCGTCAGGGATCTCCAGGGTGTCGCATTCGAGCCGCAGCGGACCGAGCTCGGGATGGATGACCGTCTTGGCGTGACTGCGCATGAAGCCGGCGAACGTCGATTCCCACAGGCCAGCGAACCGCACCGACCCGGCCAGCAGCTCGGCGATCAGGGACCTGAGGGCGGGATCGTCGGGGTATCGGGCGGCCGCCGCCCGCAGGCTGGCTACGACCAGGGCGTCGGCGTCGGCTGCCTCCGCGGGGCTCGCGCCGACGCTGCTGCGCGCTTCGGGCGTCGGCTCGGGCAGGAAGCGCAACCGTAGCAGGTTCCGTCGCGCCGGCGCCAGCGCGGCCCAATCGCCGTGCAGCGCGGACGACATCGCGTTCCAGGCGAGCACGTCGCCTTTGGCGCTCAGCACGATCACCGGCAGATCGTGGAAGCGATCGAGCAGGCGCAACACACTGGGCCGCACCTGCATCCGGATCGAGCCGGGTCCCGGGGGTGACATGCCGGCCAGATAGAACAGGGCATCGTGCTCGGCGGGCTCCAGGCGCAGCGCGCGAGCGAGCGCGCCGATCACCGAGGCGGACGGGGCCGGGCCGCGTCCCTGCTCGAGCCGCACGACATAGTCGACGCTGATGCCCGCCAGCAGGGCGACCTCTTCGCGTCGCAGACCCGGCGTACGCCGCCGCGAACCTGCCGTCAGCCCGACCTGCTCCGGGCGTACTCGTTCGCGGCTGCGCCGCAGGAAGGCCGCCAGCTCCCCGCGATTCATGCTCACCCCTCCAGCATGCATCCGGTGGCCGGCATTCGGGGAGGACTGCGAGTCCCACGATCAGCCGGTCCTGTTGCCGGTCGGGAAGCGGCGGCAGTGTGGTTGCCATGACTACTGCACTCATCACCGGCGCAACCCGTGGCCTCGGCCGCGAGACCGCCCGCCGGTTGGCCGCGCTCGGCTGGACCGTGTGGCTCGGCGCCCGCGACCCCGAGGCCGGCGACACCGTCGCCATCGAACTGACCCACGCGTACCCGGCCGCCGACCTGCGCGTGGTCCCCCTCGACGTCACCGACGACACCTCCGTCACCGCAGCGGTGCGTACGGTGGCCGAGGCCGACACCGGGCTGGACGCCCTGATCAACAACGCCGGGATTGGTGGCCGGCCGGTCCCGCCACGCGAATGCACCCCGGCCGATTTCATCGCGGTGTACGGGGTCAATGTGCTCGGCCCGGTCCGGGTGACCTCGGCGTTCCTGCCCCTGCTCGACCGGTCCGCGGCTCCGCGCCTGGTCATGGTCTCCAGCGGTGTCGGGTCGCTGACCCACGCCAATGACGCGGCCCACGTGTATTACGCGCTGGACGGGCTGGCGTACCCCTCGTCGAAGACCGCGCTCAACATGATCACCACGCAGTATGCCAAGGCGCTGCCCCATATCCGCGTCTGTGCGGTCGATCCCGGCTGGACCGCGACCGACTTCACCGATCACCGCGGTACGCAGACGGTCCAGCAGGGCACCGACGCGATCGTGCAGGCGGTCACCGCCGACAGCATCCCGGGCATGTTCTTCGGCCGGGACGGGAACGTGCCCTGGTGAGGACAAACTAGGCTGGCCGCAATTGCCCACCCACCTCAGGACCGGAGAGCCGCGTGACCACACCCACCGTCAGCATCGTGATGACCGCGTACAACGCGGAGGACACCATCGAACGGGCGGTACGCAGCGTGTTTGCCCAGGACCGGGCCGACTGGGAGTTGATCGTGGTCGATGACGGCTCGACCGATGAGACGCTGCAGATCCTGCAGGACCTGGAATCCGAACTGGCTGATCCGCGGCTGCGGATCCTGACCGGCGCGAACGTCGGCCTGCCCCGGGCCCGCAACAAGGGGATGGACGTGGCGACGGGGGAGTGGTTCTCCTTCCTGGATTCCGATGACGAGTACACCCCCGACCGGCTCTCCAAGATGCTTGCGGCGGTGACCGACGACGAGATCGACCTGGTGGTCTGTCGCCACACGATGATCGCCTCCGACGGCACGACCCGGGTCCGGGGCGCCGACGGCACGGATCCGATCGGCGGCTGGGATGCCGCGGTCTTCGCGCTGGAGGACCGGATCCCGCCGTACGCCTGGGACAAACTGTTCCGGGCGAGCACGGTCGGCGACCTGCGCTACCAGCCGGTGCACCGCGCCGAGGACAAGGTCTTCGTGCTCGCCCACCTGATCAAATCGCGGGTCGTGGTCTGCATTCCGGATTCGCTGGTGCGCTACTACATCACCGGCACCTCGCTGACCTGGGGCCGGGTGGCGACGGTGGCCGAGACCGAGGAACTGCTGGCTGCCCTGACCGAGGCCGCCGGACTGCTCGGTGATTCCGCCCGGGGCCGCGACGCGCTGGCGGTGGCGTCCACCTCGGCGTACCTGTCGGCGGCCCATCAGGGGATCGCGAAGCTGCCCGAGGCTGAGGTGGTGCCGTTCGCGAAGGCCTGCGCGAAACGGATCTCCGCGGCCGACCTGCGCGCCACCACGAAGGCGCGGCCGACCTTCGGGGCGGCGGCGTCGCTGCTGAAGGCGGCCCCGGCGGCGTACGCCCGCCTCTACCGGGCGTACGTGAACAAGAGGTACGCCATCACCGCGTGACCGGCCTCAGGGGGTCGGCTGGGTCAGCAGCCGGCGGTCGATCGCGGCGATCGCGATCAGGTGGGTGATCACGCCCAGCGTCGGCCCCACGATCAGCGCGACGATCGAGCGGACCTCCACCGACAGCGGGAGGAACAGCAGGCCCAGCGACACCACCGCCGCCAACGCCCAGCCGCCGGCGTACGCCCGATGCGCACTCAACGCGATCGTCGCGGTTCCGGTCAGGGTCAGCCAGGCGATCGCGACCGCGGCCAGCATCAGGCCGCCGAAGGTCCACCAGGTGATCTGGTACGCCGGCCCCCAGATCAGGGCCAGCAGCCAGGGGCCGAGCAGGGCGGCCAGGATCGCCCCGACCAGGCCGATGGCGCCGAGCAGCGCCAGCGGCTTGGCCAGCGCCTTCAGCCGGTTGCCGCGGGCCTCGGTGAACGCGGACACCGCGACCCCCTGGAAGGCCTGCAGCGGAATCATGATCGGGGAGCGGGTCAGCGAGATCGCCAGGATGGTGCCGGCCAGCAACGGGGCCGGCGCATCCGGGCTGGTCAGCCGCAGCAGCGCCGGGAACCCGGTCAGCAGCGCCGCCGCCGAGGCCGAGGTGACCAGGGCCATCGCGTTGTTGCGCAGCAGTTGGGCCAGGCCGACGTCGGCCCGGGCCGCGGCCGCCTGCCGGACCCCCGGGGAGGCCGCCAGGAACACCAGCCACAGCGCGAACGGAATGACCACCGCGATCTCCAGCGGCCACAGCCCGCCCAGCGCCAGCCCGGCCACGAGGACCAGCACCAGCCGGAAGATCGCCTCCCCGCCGAGCATCCCCGCGAACGGGCCCCAGATCTTCAGCCCGGCCAGCGCCCCGGCGATATTGGTGTGTGCGGCGTACGAGATGGCCGAGACCGCGATCACCAGCACGATCAGCGGACTGGTGGTGGGCACCAGCCGCCCGCCCCACCAGATCGCCGAGACCACCACCAGCACCGCGACGACGAAGCCGATCACCAGCCCGCCCTGCAGGATCCGGGCGCCCTGGGTCGCGGCGGCACCGGCCTGCCGGCTCACGCTCACCGCCCGCGTGGCCTCGTTCTGCATCCCGGTGATCAGGCCGATCACCGCGAAGGTGACCGACCAGAACACCAGGAACTCGGCGTTGCCGACCGGATCCAGCGTCCGTGCCGCGACGATGGTGATGGCGAACGTCGAGACCGCCGCGGCGATCGAGGCGAGCACGATTCCGGAGGCGCGACCCTTCGAAATGGTCCCACCCGACTCGTTCCCGGAGGGGGCGGTCGGCTCGGCTGCGCTCTGCTCACTCACCCGGCTGAGTCTAGGCGGGTCTGAGCCCCCGGGCGCTCTCGTGGCTATGATGACCACGCCCATGGACCCGTCCGGCCGATCCCCACTGGATAAGGAATGACGATGACCGTCGACGTACTGTTTCCCTACTACGGGGATGTCGCCCTGATGAAGCTCGCCGTCCACAGCGTGCTGAAGCAGGAATACACCGATTTCCGGCTGGTGGTGGTCGATGACGGCTACCCCGACGACTCGATCCCGGGCTGGTTCGCCTCACTGAACGACCCGCGCGTGTCCTACCAGCGCAATGAGAAGAACCTCGGTGCGAACGGCAACTATCGCAAGGCGCTCAGCCTGGTCGAGAACGAACTTGTGATCGTGATGGGCGCCGACGACGTGATGATGCCGAACTACCTGCAGTGGCTGGTGGACCGGGCCGCGGAGTTCCCCGAGGCGCAGATCTTCCAGCCCGGGGTGTTCGTGATCGACCAGCACGGCGCGCCGGCGCACGGCCTGGTCGAGCAGATCAAGGACCGCGCCCGCCCCAAGGGCCACGGCCCGCGGCTGCTGTCGGGGGAGAAGCTGGCCGCGTCCCTGCTCGGGTCGAACTGGCTCTACTTCCCCTCGATCGCGTGGCGCGCCGAGGCGATCACCAAGCACAACTTCCGCCCCGAATACAACGTGGTGCAGGACCTGGCGCTCGCGCTGGACATCATCATGGACGGCGGCTCGCTGCTGCTGGACGACTACGCCTGCTTCCAGTACCGCCGCCACTCCGGCTCGGACTCCTCGGTCAAGGCCCTGGAGGGCACCCGGTTCGCCGAGGAGCGCGCCTTCTTCACCCAGATGGCCAAGGAAATGGACGCCAAGGGCTGGAAGCGGGCCGCGGCGGTGGCCCGGGCCCACCTGTCCTCCCGGCTGCACGCCGGGTTCCTGCTGCCGCGCGCCGCGCTGAACAAGAAGTGGAGTGGTGTGAAGAATCTCGCCACCCACGTGGTCCGCTGACCGGCCCGAATTCGCTGCGCGGAACGAATCCGCGGCCCCGGCCGGGTGAGCAGCGCGGTCGGGGCGCATCTCGGGTACGTTGGCGACACCGGGCGTACGCGCGGTGGAACTGGTGAACGACGGAAAGGAACCCCGTGAGCGCTGATCTCGTGGTAGTCGGCTCGGGACTGTTCGGCATGACCATTGCCGAGCGGGTCGCCAATGAACTCGGCCGCAAGGTGGTCGTCCTGGATCGGCGTACGCACATCGGCGGCAACGCGTACTCGGAGAAGGAAGCCAACACCGGCATCGAGGTCCACCGCTACGGCGCGCACCTGTTCCACACCTCCAACAAGCGGGTGTGGGAGTACGTGAACCGGTTCACCACCTTCACCGGCTACCAGCACCGGGTCTACACCACGCACAACTCCGAAGTGTTCCCGATGCCGATCAACCTCGGCACGATCAACCAGTTCCTGCGCTCGAATCTGACCCCGCAGCAGGCCCGTGACTGGGTCACCGAGCAGGCCGGCGAACTGGCCGGGACCGACCCGCAGAACCTGAACGACAAGGGTATTCAGCTGATCGGGCGGCCGCTGTACGAGGCGTTCATCAAGTACTACACCTCCAAGCAGTGGCAGACCGAGCCCTCCGACCTGCCCGCCTCGATCATCTCCCGGCTCCCGGTGCGCTACACCTACAACAACCGCTACTTCAACGACACCTACGAGGGGCTGCCGACCGACGGCTACACCGCGTGGTTCGAGCGGATGCTGGACAACCCCAACATCGAGGTACGCCTCGACACCGACTTCTTCGACGACTCCCACGAGTACAGCCGCAGCAAGGTGCTGGGCAACATTCCGGTCGTCTACACCGGCCCGGTCGACCGCTACTTCGACTACTCCGAGGGCGACCTGACCTGGCGCACCATCGACCTGGAGCAGGAAGTCCTGCCGATCGAGGATTTCCAGGGCTGCCCGGTGATGAACTACCCCGATCCGGATGTGAACTTCACCCGGATCCTGGAGTTCCGACACTTCCACCCCGAACGGGACTACACCAAGGACGCCACGGTGATCATGCGGGAGTATTCCCGCTTCGCCGAGAAGGGCGATGAGCCCTACTACCCGATCAACACCGCCGAGGACCGCGACGTCCTGCTGCGCTACCGCGACCGCGCCCGGGCGGAGAAGAAGATCCTGTTCGGCGGCCGGCTGGGCACCTACAAGTACCTCGACATGCACATGGCCATCGGGTCGGCACTGTCGATGTACGACAACAAGGTCAAACCGCACTTCGCCGGGGGCGCGGAGTTCACCAGCGGCGGCGTCGACGAGTGAGCCGCTCGGCGACACCGGGGACCTGACTCAGGTTCGTACACAGCCGCCGGGACGGGTAGAGTTTCGGCTTGGCGCAATCGACGTCGACAGTTGGGAGTAGCGAGTGACCACCGTCAGTGTCGTAATGCCTGCATACAACGAGGCCAACGGCATTCCGGAGTTCCTCGCCGAGATCACCAACGCCTTCACCGGCCTCGACACGCGCATCTTCGTGGTCGATGACCAGTCCTCCGACGACACCGCCCAGGTGGTCGAGGACTGGTCGGCCGCCCACGGCGGCGTGGTGACGCTGATCCGCTCCACCCCCAACGCCGGGCACGGGCCGACCACAGTCAAGGCCCTGCGAGCCGGCCTGGGGGCCGATCCGCAGGTCGTGGTCGCCGTCGACGGGGACGGCCAGTTCTACGGTGCGGATCTGCGCCGGGTGGCCGATCTCGCCCTGACCGGGACCGTGGACATCGTCGAGGGCGTACGGACCCATCGGGGTGATCCGCTGTTCCGCCAGATCGCCTCCTTCGCCACCCGGACGCTGGTGCAGGCCCGCGCCGGCGTACGCCCGAGCGACGCGAACACCCCGCTGCGGGGTTACCGGGCCGAAGTCCTGGCCCCCCTGCTGGATCTGGTTCCGGCCGACGCGTACACCCCGAACCTGATCATCTCCGCGGCCAGCCGCCGGCGCGGGCTGCGGGTGATCGAACTTCCCGTGGAGTCGCTGGATCGTCGGGGCGGGGAGGCCGCCGGATCCACCTGGGGGCAGCGCCGCCGTTCGCTGCCGACCAAGCGCTTCCTGACCTTCTGTGTGAACGCCACCAAGCAGTGGTTCGGCGCCGGACGGTGACGCCGGTGGCAGCGCATTCCACCAGGTCCTTCCTCGGCAAGCCGCTGAGCAAGTGGCTTCGGTTCACTCGGCAGATCATCAGCTACGGCATCTTCGGCAGCCTGGGCGCGTTGTCCGATCTGGGCGTCTACACGCTGCTGGTCCACCAGGCGCATCTGGCGCCCCTGCCCAGCAACATCATTTCGGTGCCGGTCGGCATCCTGGTCTCGTTCACCTTCAACTCCCGGATCACTTTCCGGCGCAGTGACCGGACCCTGCAGCGCGCGCTGCGCTTCTTCGCCGTCGGATTGACCGGGTTGGCGTTGTCCACCGGGCTGCTCGCGGTGTTCACCCACTACCTGGCGGTGCCCCCGGTCTGGGCCAAGGCCTTCACGCTGCCGCCGGTGGTGCTGCTGCAGTTCCTGGCGAACCGCTACTGGACCTTCCGCGATCTGGACAAGGGGGAGCCGGATCAGGGCGCTCCGGATGGGGGCGATGCGGTCGGGGAACCGACGGAGGACCGGCCGGGCCTGTCCCCGAGCGGCCCCGAGGCGGCCGACTCCGCGGACCGGGTCGAGGGCCACCCCGAGCGGGGCCAGGAATGACGGCCGTCGCGAGCACCGACTCCCGCGGCACCGAGCGGCCCCGGCGCACCCTGTTCGGCTGGCTGCCCGAGCGCGCGAGCAACACCGATCTGGCCTGGGGGCTGACCCTGCTGGTGATCGTCGCCGCGTACGCGCTGCTGTATGTCAACCAACTCGGGGCCGGGCTGGAGTTCGATGAGGCGTACAACCTGGAGGTCTCGCGCAACCTGGCCCTGGGCCACGGGTATGCCACCGAGGGGACCATGTTCGGGGTCGACAAGAAATTGTTCGACCCCTACATCACCACCGGCCCGACCATGCTGTTGCCGGCCGGGCTGCTGTGGTGGATCTCCGGGGGTGCGCTGTGGGCGGTACGCCTGGTCCCGCTGGCGCTGTTCACCGGTTTCCTGATCGTGCTCTACCGGATCGGGGCGCAGGTCCTGGGGCGCTGGGGCGGCCTGGTGCTGGCGGCCTGCCCGCTGCTGCTGCACGTGGGCAGCCGGGACCTGGTGACCGATTCCCTGGTGCCCGGGCGGATGATCGGCGAGTTCGTCGGCGTCGGCCTGCTCTACATCTGTTTCTGGTGGCTGATGCGGGACCGGCCGCTGCTGGCGGGGCTGGCCGCGGGGCTGGCGGTGCAGACCAAATCGAACCTGGTGCTGGCCGGCGGGATTCTGCTGCTGACCTGGTTCGTCACCACCTGGATCCAGCGGCGCCGCTTCCCGGTGCGCGGACTGTGGGCGGCCGCGGGGGCGGTGCTGCCGACCATCGCCTTCGAGATCTATCGGCTGATCAGTTTCGGCGGCTCGATCACGCTGTGGCAGGCCAGCGTCACCGAACTGCAGCAGTTCGTCGATGCGCAGACCACCAATGTGGTCGATCCGTGGGCGCGGCTGACACCGTTCGCGCAACTGGTCTCGGTCGGCGGCTATGTGCTCGCGGCGGTGGCGGTGCTGGCCGCGGTTCATGCGGTGTGGCGCCGGGCCCGGAGGCACGCCGCGGGGTCGTCGACCGCGTCGACCGGGCGTACGGATCGGCAGCGGGAGCACCTGATGACCGCACTGATGCTGGCCCTGGCCGTCGGTGCGGTGGTGCTGCTGGCGACCTGGATCTTCCAGTCCAAGCAGGACAGCGTGCGCCAGGGACTGCCGACCGTGCTGATCCTGGTGCCGCTGCTGGGACTCGCGGTGCTCCGGGAACTGCGCCATGTCCGGCCGCTGCGGGTGCACGGGCACTCGGTCCGGCTCCTGGTTCCGGCGTTGGCGATGGCGATCGGCGCCTTCGGGGCGGTGCAGACGGTGCTGGTGTTCCTGGATCCCAGCGCCCGGGAGATGCGTACCCAACAGCAGGCCGGGGTGCTGGCGCTGCAGCGGTCGGGCACGCCCTCGCTGCCGATCAATGACTGGTTCCACAATCCGGAGATGCTGATCCTCACCGGGATTCCGGCGCAGAGCAGGCCCGGGGTCGGCGCCCCGACGGTGAAGGTGTACACGTCCCTGAACGCCCTGGTCGTCGAGGGGTTCCCCGACGCCCGCTTCATGGTGCACCGGTGCTACGGCCAGATCCTGTACGCCGAGCGCGATCTGCTCATCTGTCGGGTCTGAGGCACTCGATTTGCCCTCGCGGGCAGTTGTGCGTAGAGTAATCACTCGGTTCAGGGAGCAGTTTTCCCGGGGCTGAGCACCCGTAGCTTAACGGATAGAGCATCTGACTACGGATCAGAAGGTTGGGGGTTCGAATCCCTCCGGGTGCGCAAGATCCTCTCCCTCCGGCCCATCGGGTCGGAGGAATTTTTGTTTCCCGAACTGCGACCGGGCCGGCTGAGCGCCGTCGAACCAGGACCCATGTCGCGCCCCCGCTTCGGACGGTGCTCAGGGCCGGGGACGGGTTTGCACACTCTCTACGAAGGTGCGCAGATCATCGGAACCGGAAAACCTTCGGCCGTTGGTCGGGGGATTTTCCCCTCTGTCGCTCAGTTCGCACAGCCGCAGGGCGGCCTGACACTCCGCGGACCGGTGGGCCAGCTGGTAGCCGAGAATCCGTTCGATCCGTTGCAGCCGATCCCGCAGCGTATTGCGATGCAGGTACAGGGTTTCCGCGGCGGGGGCGATCCGCATCTGCGCCCCGAAGTAGGTCCGCAGCGTGTGCCGCAACTCCGCCATTTCCGGGGTGTCCTCGGCGAGCTCGCCCAACTCGTTGTGCACGAACCATTGGGCCCGTTCGGCGTCCTGGCTGAGCAGGGCGGCCAGGCCCTCGTCGCGATACTGGTGGGTCCGCATGCGCTGGCGGCACAGCAGCCCGATCCGCAGGGCATCGGCGGCCTCCAGATGCGTACGCCGGAAGCCGGTGATGCCCTGATGCGGTTCGCCGATGCCGGCAGTCAGCGGGGACTGCAGCCGCAGGTCGGCTCCGGTGGGGAAGCGGCGCGCCCGGAAGCCGCTGGCCCACAGCCAGACCTGCCCCTCGCTGGTCTCGTGGCGCAGCAGGGGATCGCCGCCGGACAGCTCGGCGAAGGCCGTGACCGCAGCGTCCACCTCACCCCGGGCCACCTCGGCGCCGGGTGGGGCGTGCAGGACGCAGCCCAGGTGCCAGCCCCCGATCGGGATCCCGAGCGTGTCGGTCGCAACTCGTTCGTCCAGGAGTTGGCCGGCCACCATTGCCTCGATCATGTGCCGGATCTGGGCCCGGCCCCGCTGCAGCACCAGCCGGCGCTCGGCCAGCACCGCGGCGTTGAGCCGGTCCGCCGCCCGGTCCACCACGCGCGTCACCGTTTGCACCAGGGCGGGCACCGTGGATCCGCCGTCGGGAACCCGCAGCGCGGCCTCGACCAGCGTGGAGATCCACAGATTCTGCAGTACCCGTAGCGAGTACACCACCTTGGTCATGTCGACGTCGCGGCTCACCAGGTCTTCCACCAGGCCGGGGTCGGGGTCGGGGTCCGCAACCGGGGCAGCCCCGAGCAGGTCCAGCAGCACCTGCGCCGCCATCCCGTGCGCCAGCACCCGGATCTTGGCCCAGGGCGCCAACATGTCGGGATGCTCACCGTGCTTCAGCTCCCGGAAGGCCGCCTCCACGGTTCCGACCATCCAGCGCACCGCCCCGTCGCCCAGGTCTGCCTGGATCAGCCGGGTCTGCTCATCCATCGGCGGGGTGGTGGGTCCGTCCCAGTCCAGCTGGCGCAGAATCCGGCGGATGGTGGCAACCTCGCTCATGGCCACATCGTACGCAACCACCCCTGTGCAGTGTGCACAGCGATGCCGGCGGGAAGGGGTCGCTCAGACGGTGCACACCCCACGAGGCTGCTGGAAGACTGAGGAAGTGGGGACCGCATGCCTCCCCGCCCCGTATTGAAAGGACTTCCATGACCGACCACAATGCGATCGTTGTCTCCTTCGCCGACAGCTCGAACGCCTACCAGGCGTTCAGCACCCTGAAGAATCTGGCTGCTGACGAGAGGATCGTGCTCGTTGGTGCTCATCTGGTAACGCGCGACCAGAACGGCCGCCTCAGCATTCCCGAAGGTTTCGACACCGAAGGAGACTCCGGCCTGGTCGGCGGCGGCCTGATCGGTCTGCTGATCGGCATCCTCGGCGGCCCGATCGGCATGCTGTTCGGGTGGACCGCCGGCATGCTCATCGGTGGCGGCTCCGACGTGCAGCGCCAGGACCGCACCGCCGGCCTGCTGACCGACCTGAGCAACTCGATCCCGCCCGGCGGGACCGCGATCGTCGCCGAGGTCGAGGAGTTCACCCCCGAGGTCCTCAACGAGGCGATGGGTGCTCTGGGTGGGGTCATCCTGCGCCGCCCGGCTGAACAGGTGCTCGCCGAACTCGAGGTCACCGAGGAAGCCTACGAGCAGGCCCGCAAGGAGGCCGAGAAGAAGGCCAAGGAAGAGCGCAAGGCCGAGCGCAAGGAGAACTGGGACCAGCGTGTGACGAGCCTCAAGGAGAAGCTCGGCATCAAGTGATTCGGAGGAACGACAGTGAGTGAGCAGGAGACTCCCGAGACGGAGCAAGAGACCGGGACGGCGCCGGCGAAGAAGCGCCGGGGCTTCGGCGATGTGATGAGCGACATCTTCCTGCCGATGCTGCCGGCGCTGATCGCCGCCGGCATCCTGCAGGGCATCGTGTCGATCCTGGTGGCCTTCGGTGTCCTGCATGAGGGGATGCCGACGCACACCGTGCTGAGCACGATCTCCACGGCGATCTTCTACTTCCTGCCGTTCCTTATCGGCGCCTCCACCGCGAAAGCCTTCAATACCTCGCCGTATCTGGCGATCGCGGTGGTGGCGTTCTTCCTGTATCCCGACATGGTCGACGCGATGGCCTCGGACGCGCCGCTGTCGCTGTTCGGCATCCCGATCGTGAAGACCACCTACACCTCGTCGGTGATCCCGATCATCCTGATGATCTGGGGTATGTCCTACATCCATCGCTGGGTGCAGAAGATCATCCCGAAGCTTCTCGCGACCGTCCTGGTGCCCACCATCACCGTCGCCCTGAGCACGATGTTGGGCCTTCTGGTGATGGGGCCGATCGGCGCCGCCCTGACCAAGGTGATCACCTGGGTGGTGACCACCGCCCAGAATGGTGCCCCCTGGCTGGTCCCGCTGCTGGTCGGCATGTTCGGCGCGCTGCTGATCTCGGTCGGGATGTCGTTCGCGCTCTTCCCGATCGCGGTGGCGGGCTTCACCGCGCAGGGTTTCGACACGGTGTACGGCCCGGGGATGTTGGCCAGCAATATGGCCCTGGCCGGGATGGCTCTGGCGGTGGCTCTCAAATCGAAGAACACCTCGTACAAGTCGTACAGCCTGACCGCCAGCGCGACGGCCCTGCTCGGCGTCGCGCAACCGGCGCTCTACGGGGTCGCGATCCCGCTGCGGCGCCCCTTCCTGGCCGTGATGAGCGGCGGTGCCGCAGGTGGCCTGGTGGCCGGCCTGACCGGCTTCAAGGTGTACGGGATGGCACCGGCCGGCCTCACCTCGATCACCCTCTACGTCGGTGATCAGGGGTGGGGCAACCTGCTGTCCAGCCTGGTGGTGATCGTCATCGCCTTCGGGGTCGCGTTCCTGGTGGCCTGGTTCATCCGCTACGAACCGCTCACCGACGAGCAGATCGCGGAGATCACCGACAGCAACAGCGAGTGAGGGGCGGCGGCCGGGCCGCGACGAATAGGTCCGCCCCCGCACCCCGGGTAGGCTCGGCGCCGTGCTCCCCCTGGTGCTGACCCATCCCAACTTCGATCCGGTCGCGATCCGGCTCGGACCGTTGCAGATCCACTGGTACGCGCTGATGTACCTGCTCGGATTCGCGGTCGGGTACGTGCTGCTGCGGGTCCGGATCCGGCACCAGCCGTACGCCCGGATCACCCGGCCGCGCAAATGGACCCCCGATGACATCGACGAGATCATCGTCGCGATCATCGTGGGCGTGATCGTCGGGGGCCGGCTGGGCTACTGCCTGTTCTACGAGCCGGCGAAATACCTGGCCAACCCGGTGGAGATCCTCTTCGTCTGGCAGGGCGGGATGAGCTTCCACGGCGGCGTCCTCGGCGTGGTGGTTGCCCTCGCGGTGTACGCCTGGCGCCGCAAGCGTCCCTTCCTCGAGGTCACCGACCTGATGGTGCCCGCGATCCCGCCGGGACTGGCCTTCGGCCGCTTCGGCAACTTCATCAACGGGGAACTGTGGGGGCGTCCGGCCGACCCGAGTCTGCCGTGGGCAATGGTCTTCCAGACCGGGGGACCGACCCCGCGGCACCCCTCGCAGCTGTACGAGATGCTGCTCGAGGGCGTCCTGCTGTTCATCCTGCTGTGGGCGTACGCCCGCCGGGAACGCGCTCAGGGACAGGTGTCGGCAGCCTTCCTGATCGGCTACGGCACACTGCGCTTCCTCGCGGAATTCTTCCGGGAGCCCGACGGCTTCCTGGGGCTGCTGGGCTTCGGCCTGTCGATGGGGCAATGGCTGTCGCTGCCGATGATCGTGCTCGGGGTGATCGGATGGATCTGGGCCCGGCGACGCAATGTGCATCCGCCCCGGGCGGAAGCGGCTCCGGTGGCGGCGAAGGGGGCGGCCGGCCGGAGGGGGAGTGGTGGAAGCACCGCGCACAAGCCCCAGACCGACGCCGATTCCGCGGACTGAACCCCAAAGACGCGACACCGCACAGTTCTTCGTCGGGCACCCCGGCGTGGCACCATTGCCGCTATGAGTCTCGACCTGCCCTACGTGCTGGCCGGCCGCTACGAATTGCTCGAGCGGCTCGGCGGCGGTGGCATGGGCGACGTCTATCGGGCCCGGGACCAGGTGCTCGAGCGGATCGTCGCGGTCAAGACCACCCGCAGCACGAGCCAGGATCCCACCGACAAAGCCCGCTTCCGGCGCGAAGCAATCGCTACCGCCGGACTGTCCGATCCGCACGTGGTGTCGGTCTACGACGCGGGCTACGACGGTGATCTGGCGTTCCTGGTGATGGAACTGCTGACCGGGCCGAGCCTGCAGCAGGCGCTCAAGGAGAACGGTCCTGCTCCGCTGGAGGAGGGGGTCCGGGTCCTCGATGCGGTCACCCGGGGCCTGATGGCCGCCCACGCGGTCGGCGTGGTGCACCGCGACATCAAGCCCGGCAACATCATGTACCACGAGAACCAGATCAAGATCGTGGACTTCGGGATCGCCCAGTTGGCCGACGGCGAGCATCTCACCGCGACGCACACCACGATGGGGACCGCGGCGTACATGTCACCGGAGCAGGCCTCGGGCCGGGGCGTCACTGCCGCGTCCGACATGTACGCCCTGGGCTGCGTGATGATGACGATGTTCACCGGGCAGCCGCCGTTCCAGGGTGATGCGATCACCGTCGCCACCCAGCAGATCACCGCGGACCCGCCGCGGCTGGCCGATCGCCGGCCCGACCTGCCGCCGGCGTTGAGCGCGCTGATCGACGGCCTGCTCCGCAAGGATCCCGATCAGCGCCCGACCGCAGATCAGCTGCTGGAGGCATGCCGTCAGCTCAGCCGCGATCCGTACTCCGCGACCGCGATGGATGCGGTCACCACCGCGCTGCCGGCCACCTCGGCCGCCCCCACCGCGACGGCCGCGACCCAGTTGCTGCCGCCGCAGCAGCCGGTGCATCAGCCGACGCCGATCGACGCTCCGGCCGGCCCGTACCAGCAGGCTCCGGTGGCGTCGGGGGCGTACGGGGACCAGGCCGTTGAGCAGGATCGGAAGAAGGGCCGCGGGGCGCTGTGGGCGGTCGCGATCGTGATCGGGTTGCTGGCGCTGGGCGGGGGCGCCTGGCTGCTGCTCGGGATGCCCGGCACCGGTTCCGGCGGGGCGTCGGTAACGCCGCCGGCCACCCCGACGCCCACGGCCGCCCGGTCGACCGAGCCGAGCACGGCCACCACCACGACGCGGCCGCCGACCACGCGGCCGCCGACCAGCAAGGCCGCTCCGACCACGCAGGCGCCCACCCGCAGCCAGACCACGCAGACCACCCAGCCGGAGACCACGACCAGCCAGCCGACCCCGCCGACGCAGCCCTCGACCCCGGCCGGGGAGACCACCGGCGGGACCTCCGGGAACGGCAACTCCGGCACTGGGAATTCCGGCAACGGCACCAGTGGTGACGGCAACGCGAACTACTCCGAGAAGGTGACCCAGGCCCGTACGGCGCTGGGTCAGGTCAATGACCCCACGACCCGGACCGTGCTGCAGCAGACCTTCGAGACCGGCCTGCAGACCGGGTCCCCGGACAGTGCCGCGAGGGACACCCTGACCGTGGCCAAGGGGATGCGTCAGGTCGGGGCGCTCAGCAAGGACGAGTACAAGAGTCTGTCCGCCGCCCTGAACAGCTGAGCCGCCGGCGCGCCGCCGCGGTCGCGCAGCGGGCGCGTACCGCACCGAATTGAACCGAGCCGGGCACACCGATCGGTGTACCCGGCCCGACTGCGTGGTGGGGCTCAGCCCTGCGGCGGGCTCGGCGGCTGGTCATCCCCGCCGCCCGGGCGCGGATCCTGCGGATCATCGGGTCCGGAATCGCTGCGCCGGGGCCAGTCACTGCCCGGATCGGTCGGGTCCGACGCGCCCGGCGTACCGGGGCCGCCGGGCGTACCCGGACCACCCTTCGTACCCGAACCGGTTCCGGTCGCCTGCTGGAACTTGTCGCCCAGCCAGGCGGTGAGGTCGCTGATCCCCTCGCCGAGATCGCGCAGCAGTTTCGCGGCGGAGTCCTGGCTGTTGCGGATCGCGGTGGTGTACGAGTCGGCCGCGGCGGCCGCCTCCTGGGACAGCTTCGCAGAGGCGTCCTCGGAGCGCCGCGGATACTCCCCGGCCAGGATGTTCGCGTACTCCCCGGAGTCCACCCACTTGCGCAGTTCCCAGGCCCGGACCACGTTGAACGGGTGGGTGGTGTCCTCGACCAGCATGAACTTCAGCAGCGAGTCGTAGATGTTCTCGGTCGCGTCGTGCTCGCGCGCCTGATCGAGGAAGGCCTCCTCGTCCAGATCGGCCAGGTGGCCGCCGGAGGCGAGCTTCATTTCGACCCGGATCGCCGCCTGCGGATCCTGCGAGGCCAGCAGGCCCGCCCGGTCCCCGGACAGCTCCGCCTTGCGCGCCCACTCCATCAGCAGCGCCTGGATCGCGCGGATCCCGATCATGCCGATCCGGAACGGCATCAGCACCGAACCGAAGGTGATCAGGTAGGCGAGCAGGGTGCGATACAGGGCGTGCCCGCTCATCGCATGGCCCAGCTCGTGGCCCAGCACGCAGCGCATCTCCTCATCGTCGAGCAGGTCGACCAGGGCGGAGTTGAGCAGGATCCGCGGCTCGTCCATGCCGATGCACATCGCGTTGAACGTGGGGCTGGCCTGCACGAACAGTTCCGGCAACTGCGGGCAGTCCAGTGCCTCCCCGGCCTCCTGATACAGCTGGTGGATCCGCGGGAACTGCTTCTCCGAAACCCGGACGGTATTGCCGACCAGGAGGAACTTCACGGTGCGTTCGTTGATCAGGCCGGACAGCTTGCGAACCACCATGTCGAAGCCGCGCAGCTTGCGCAGGGCCACCAGGGCACCGCGATCGGCGGGATGCTCCCAGGCCCGGGAGGAGATGTCGGTGAGTTTCACCCGGGTGCGCGTCGGGTGGGTTTCGGGGTGCTCTGAATCAGTCACTCGTCCAGTGTGCCTGCCCCTGGGTCAGCGAGTCGGAGGTGGGGATCATCGAGGGCGAAGGTACGCACCTTGCCCGGGCCGGTCTCGGCGGTCTCGAAGCGGACGGTGACCCGCCCACGGCCCGCGCCCCACACCCAGCCCGGCCCGTACTCGTCGTGGTGGACGTCGGCGCCGGGCAGCCACGGCGTGGGCCGCCGCAACCGGGACGGGCCCGGGTGCGGCTGCGGCGCGGGGCTTGCGGTCGGCGGGTTCACGGTCGGCGGGGTCGGGTCGGACGGCGCCCGGTCGAACAGCACATCCTGGCCGACCCCGGTCAGGCCGCTGACGCCGACGCCGAGCAGGCGTACGCCGGCCCCCAGGTCGATCCCGCTGGTCGCCAGCAGTTCCTGAGCGGCGGCGGCGATCGTGTCGGTGCGATCGGTAGCACCGTCGAAGGTGCGCGAGCGGGTGTGCTGGCTGAAGTCGGCGAGTTTGACCTTGATGGTGATCGTGCGGGCGAACAGTTGCGCGGTACGCAACCGGCGGGCGACCTCCTCGGCATGCCGATCCACCTCCGCGGCCAGGTCCACCGGGCTGGTCAGGTCGGTGACGAAGGTGTCCTCCACCGAGATGGATTTCGCCTCGCGCTCGGCCTCGACCCGGCGGTCGTCGCGGGCGTACGCCAGGGCGTGCAGGTTGGTGCCGGCCGCGCGGCCGAGTTCGCGGATCAGTTCGGCCTCGGAGACCTGCTGGAGGTCGGCGACGGTGCGTACGCCCAGGCGGGCCAGCCGTTCCCGGGTCACCGGTCCGACCCCCGGGATGATCCCGACCGCCATCGGCGCGATGGTGGCGACCTCCGAACCCGGCGCGATCACGGTCACCCCGTCGGGCTTGTTCAGTTCGGTGGCGACCTTGGCGATGAACTTGCTCGAGCCGACCCCGACCGAGCAGGTCAGGCCGCCGGTGACCTCGTACACCCGATCCTTCAGGGCATGCACCAGGTCGGTCAGCCGGTCGGGGTCCACCGGTTCGGCGGCGGCGGTCAGGTCGACGAACGCCTCGTCCAGCGAGAGCGGTTCGACCAGCGGGGACAGCGCCCGCAACTGCGTCATCACCAGCCGGCTGGCCGCCCGGTAGGCCCCGAACCGGACGGCCAGAAAGGCGGCGTGCGGGCAGCGCCGCCGGGCCTCGTGGGTCGGCATGGCGCTGCGTACCCCGAACACCCGGGCCTCGTAGGACGCGGTGGACACCACCCCGCGGCCACCGATCCCGGCGACGATCACCGGCTTGCCGCGCAGCGACGGCTTGTCGCGTTGCTCGACGGAGGCGAAAAAGGCATCCATGTCCAGGTGGAGGATGGAAGCCGTCGAACGCACATCCCATTCTTACCCCCGCGGATGCATACCGTGGGCCGGCTACGCGCCGTGGTCGGGGCCGGACGCCGACCGGCTCACCGTGGTCGTCACGTCGATCCGGGTCAGCTTGTGCGGGTTGCGGACCGCGAAGATCCGGCTGATCCGGTCGGCCTCGAAGGTGAAGCCGATCGCGGTGTCGTGCCCGTCGGGCAGATCCAGCAGCAGGGCGCCGGGCCCCCCGTTCAACCGCATCGGCACCAGCCGGGCCGCCGGGGCGACCCGGACGAACCCGCTGAGCAGGCGAGCCACCTTGGTCGCACCGAGGACCGGGTGGAAGACCGCCTGGGCGATGCCGCCGCCGTCGGCCACGAGGACGACATCGGGGGCAAGCACGTCGAGCAGACCCTGCAGGTCGCCGCCGCCGACCGCGGCCAGGAATCGTTCGACCACCCGCTCCTGCTGGGCACTGTCGACGTTCATCCGCGGTCGCCGGGCCGCCACGTGGGCGCGGGCCCGGTGGCCGATCTGGCGTACCGCCGCGTCGGATTTGTCGACAGCCTCGGCGATCTCGGCGTACGGAACGTCGAAGACCTCCCGCAGCACGAACACCGCCCGCTCGGTCGGCGTCAGTGTCTCCAGCACGGTCAACATGGCGAAGGACACGCTCTCGGCGAGCTCGACGTCATCGGCCACGTCCGCGGTCGTGTGCAGCGGTTCGGGCAGCCACTCCCCGACGTACGCCTCCCGCCGCCGGGCATTGGCGCGGATCTGGTCCAGCGCCTTGCGGGTCACCATCCGGACCAGGAAGGCGCGGGGATCGCGGACCTCCGCCCGGGCCGGGGCACCGATCGCGTCCCACCGCAGCCAGGTCTCCTGCACCACGTCCTCGGCATCGGCGGCCGAGCCGAGCATCTCGTAGGCGACGGTGAACAGCAGACCGCGGTGGGTGAGGAACGGATCGGTGCCCAACGGGTCCGTGCCCAACGGGTCCGTGCCCAACGGGTCAGGGGTCACGATCCCGACCCTACGCCGGTGCGCTGGGCCAGCGGCTTGAGCCCGCAGGCCGCGGCGAACCCGTCGGACTCGATTCCGAGCGCGACATTCGCGCGGGTGGTGAAGTTGGCGAAGGCGATGATGCCGGTCAGCTCGACCAGGGCCGCGTCCCCGATCCGGGCGCGCAGGGATGCCACCATCTCGTCGGTCACCGTGGGCTCGGTCTCGGTCATCGCCGCGGCGTACGCCAGAACCTCACGCTCGAGTGGGCTGAAGGCCGCGGACTCGCGCCAGCGCGGGATCTCGCGGGCCTTGTCCATGTCGAGATTCTTGTTGTGCGCCTCGAAATAGTTGAAGTCGAGGCACCAGGAGCAGCCGACCTGGGAGGCCACCGCCATGTGCGCGAAAGACTTGAGCTGCTGATCGCAGGCGTCCCATTTCTGTATCTTGCCGCCGACGCCGAACATGGACATCATCACCTTCTGGTTGTGCCAGTAGACCCCGACGGAGCTGGGGACCTGGCCCAGGGTCTTCTTGGCGGCGCGCTGGATGAGCGCGCCCTTGAGGCCGGTGATCGGGGCCGGGGGGATCCGGGTTTCGGACATGACATCCTCCTGAGGAGTGGGTTTTGCCATCAAGACGCCGCCGGGCGTCGAAATGTGACAGCTGAGCGGCCCCGGGCGGCGGCCGGGCCGGTTACGGTTACCCGGTGAGCGAACAGACCTTTCCCGACCCGGCCCAGTGGCAGCCCGTCCCGGGCTTCGAGTTCACCGACATCACCTATCACCGGGCGATCGACGTGCCCGCGGTACGCATCGCGTTCGACCGGCCGGAGGTACGCAATGCGTTCCGGCCGCACACCGTCGATGAGCTGTACACCGCGCTGGATCATGCCCGGATGAGCTCCGATGTCGGCTGCATCCTGCTGACCGGGAACGGACCCTCGGCCAAGGACGGCGGCTGGGCGTTCTGTTCCGGCGGCGACCAGCGGATCCGTGGTCGCTCGGGCTATCAGTACGCCGTGGCCGACGAGGCGGGGCGGCCGGCGTTGGGGGAGACCGTCGAGACGGTGGATCCGGCGCGGGCCGGGCGGTTGCACATCCTGGAGGTGCAGCGGCTGATCCGGTTCATGCCGAAGGTGGTGATCGCGCTGGTCAACGGCTGGGCCGCCGGGGGCGGGCATTCGCTGCATGTGGTCTGCGACCTGACTCTGGCCAGCCAGGAGCATGCCCGGTTCAAGCAGACCGATGCCGATGTCGGTTCGTTCGACGGCGGATACGGCTCGGCGTACCTCGCGCGACAGGTGGGGCAGAAGTTCGCCCGGGAGATCTTCTTCCTCGGCGACACCTACGACGCCGAGGACGGCTACCGGATGGGGATGGTGAACAAGGTCGTGCCGCACGCCGACCTGGAGAACGTCGGGCTGGAATGGGCGGCCAAGATCTGCGGGAAGTCCCCGACGGCGCAGCGGATGCTGAAGTATTCGTTCAACCTGATCGACGACGGCCTGGTCGGGCAGCAGGTGTTCGCCGGGGAGACGACGCGGCTGGCGTACATGACCGACGAAGCGGTCGAGGGACGTGACTCGTTCCTGGAGAAGCGGGATCCGGACTGGTCCAAGTTCCCCTACTACTACTGAGGCAGCGGCCGCCGAATACTCACTCAAGACCCACTTCCCCGGGTGAGTGTGCATTTAGGGCACCCCGTAAAGTGACACTCGTGGTGAGTTCAGCAGATCAAGCGTCCTTTCAGCCGGGGGCCGAATTGCTGACGCAGCGTGCCCGGATCAGTGCGGCTGTGGAGGCGTGCCTTCAACAACTGCGTTCTGGAGTGTTACCCGATGCGGCAGAGCGGCAGAACGTCGACATCAAGGAGGAGGCTGGTCGTCGGGGCGCAGGGGGCCGGCTGCTTCCCGGGACGGCGGAGAACACCAAGGCTGCGGATCAGCTGGCTGATGAAGTGGCGTACATGGCCAACACGCCGGGTGGTGGCGCGCTGATCGTTGGCGTGGAGAACAGGACAGGCGACCTTCTGGGGACGGATTTGGATCCCGAATGGTTGCGTCAGCAGATTTACCGCAGGGTCGATGTTGCCCCTGAGGTTGAAGTGCGGTGGGAAAGAGGCATAAGGCTACTCATCATCCTGGTGGCAGAGGCCCGCGAGCCGGTCGAGGACACCGGAGATCGGTTGCGCTGGCGGGTTGGTGCGGCCTCAGTTCCGGTGGACCGCGGAGAGTGGTGGCTTCACCGCCAGGGCCGCGCCGGTTGGGATCAGATGTCACGGCCCAGCCAATTCCGGATTGATCATGTGACCCCAGGGGCGGTCGTCGTGGCTCGCGAGTATCTGGGCCGTCGGGACCAGTCGGCTGACGCGATGGCGGACCTTGCCGTTGCTCCCACCGCAGACCTGCTTCGGCAACTCGGACTGCTCACGGTGGATGGATTTCTCACCGAGGCAGGCGCCCTCTTGTTCTGCCCAGCGCCTCGCCCCTGGTTGAGCTGGACCCGGGTCGACGTCGAGGGGGGTGACATCCTCGCGCGTGAAGAGTCCTATGTCGGCCTCAGCCTGTTGGAGCAGATTGCCAATATCGAGGCCTTGCTGGAGGCGGCAAATGACCTTGTCACCCTGGGCAGTGAGTTCGCCGAGCGTTCGATACGCCTGCTTCCGGCCCGCGCTGCACGAGAGGCAGTTCTCAATGGGGTGGTACACCGGGATTGGAACCTTCAGGAGCCAACCGCAGTGACGTGGGTTGAAGCCGACTCATCGCTCACCGTCGTCTCCCCGGGAGGATTTGTGGGGGGCGTTTCTGAGCATAACGTGCTGACTCAGCGATTTAGCAGATCCCCGGCGTTGGCTGATGCAGTGCGTGCCCTCGGACTGGTCGACAAGCAAGGCATCGGCGTTGATCGGATGTTCCGAGAAATGGTGACTTTGGGTCACCGACCGCCAATGTTTGTAGCGGAACCCGGACCTCGCGTACGAGTCCGTTTGGTGGGCGGAACACCGGTACTACCGGTCATGCGGCTGACGTCCAGGATCCAACCGACGGTGCGTCAGCGTGACGTTCAAGTAGCGCTGGCCATACACACCCTTCTCCACGCGCCATTTACAACGGCCGGAAAGCTCTCGCAGGTTCTGCAGCGACCCGAGGCCGAGGCCGCGGAAGCGCTGGAGATCACGGCTCGGTGTGTGGTCGGCGAGCAGCCACTGATCACTGCCTACAAGGACACCTGGATGCTGACAGAGGCGGCTCGCTACGTCGTGCGGAGTGAGAAGGCTGAATCGGACCTGCTGAGGAGGCTCGGCGTTCTGTGGTACGTCAGTCCCCAGCTGGAAGACGCCGCCCAGGTCGTGGATTCATGGTTCGAAGGACATGATCGGATCACGTCGGGTGACTACGCTGAGATGACGGGGCTGACCAAAGGCGGCGCTCGGGGAGCCTTGGACCGACTTGTCGATGAAGGGCTCCTGATTCGCGGCGAGTCCACTGGGCGAAACGCCCATTATCGACGACCCAGTTGATCGCCGGGCAGGTCATCTCCGAGAGTGAGAGGCAAGTCACCGGGGCACACGATTAAGGAGCATCATGGCATCCGAAACCCATGAGGTGTTGAATCAGCCGCCGCCCCGGGTGGGGCTGAACGAATTTCGGACCAATACGCCGCTGGTCGCCGGGGTGGCGTACCACCGGGCCGGCTGGGCCGAACCGGAGCTGACCGAGATCGGCGCCCTGGTCGGCACCGCGGAGTTCCAGGCCGACGCGGAGCTGGCCAACACCTGCGAGCCGGTGCTGCACACCCATGATCGGTACGGGCACCGCATCGACGAGGTCGAGTACCACCCGGCGTACCACCGGATCATCGCCGCCGCGGTCGCGCACGGGGCGCACACCAGCGCCTGGGCGGACCCGAAGCCGGGCGCGAATGTGGCCCGGGCGGCGGCGTTCATGCTGTTCGCGCAGATCGAACCGGGGCACGCGTGTCCGATCTCGATGACGCACTCGGTCGTGCCGGCGCTGGCCGCCGCGCCCGAGTTGGCGGAGGTCTGGCTGCCGCGGTTGTACGCCCGGGGCTACGACGGGCGGCTCGTGCCGCTGGGGGAGAAACCCGGGGTGTTGTTCGGGATGGCGATGACCGAGAAGCAGGGCGGCTCCGATGTCCGGGCGAACACCACCCGGGCGATGCCCGACGCCGACGGGTCCTGGGGCCTGACCGGGCACAAGTGGTTCTGTTCGGCGCCGATGTCGGACGCGTTTCTGGTGCTGGCGCAGACACATCTGGGGTCGGAATGGGCGCTGTCGTGTTTCCTGGTGCCGCGGGTCCTGGCGGATGGGACGCGCAATGTGTTCCGGATCCAGCGGTTGAAGGACAAGCTCGGGAACCGGTCCAATGCGTCGGCCGAGGTCGAGTTCGACAACACTCGCGGGTACCTGGTGGGGGAGCCGGGGCGCGGCGTGCGCACCATCATCGAGATGGTCGCCCGGACCCGGCTGGATTGCGTGCTCGGGACCGCCGCCGGCATGCGCCAGTCGGTCGCCGAGGCACTGTGGCACGTCCGGTACCGCGCGGCGTTCGGGCGTACGCTCATCGAGCAGCCCGCGATGGCGGCGGTGGTCGCCGATCTGGCGCTGGAGTCGGAGGCTGCGACCGCGACCGCGCTACGGTTGGCCCGGGCCCATGACGCCGATGCGTCGGATGCGGAGGTGGCGTTCCGGCGGCTGGCGACGGCGGTTGCGAAGTACTGGATCTGCAAGCGCGGGCCGAATCATGCCTACGAGGCCCTGGAGTGCCTGGGCGGCAACGGCTACACCGAGAGCTTCCCGCTGGCCCGGCGCTACCGGGAGCAGCCGGTGCTGACGGTGTGGGAAGGCTCGGGCAATGTGATCGCGCTGGATGTGCTGCGTGCGATGGCCCGGGAGCCGGAAACCGTGCAGGCCTTCGATGCGGAGCTTGCCCTCGCTCGCGGCGCGTCCGCGTTGTTCGACGCGCATCATGACCGGCTGCGGCGGACCTGGACCGAGTTGGCCGCCCTGGATCAGGACGGCGCCCAGCGGCGGGCCCGGGCTGCGGCGGGGGCGATGGCGCTGGGGCTGGAGGCGGCGCTGTTGCTGCGGACCGCCCCGACCGCTGTGGCGGAGGCCTTCCTGGTGGCCCGGCTGGGGGAGGACCGCGATCTGGAGTACGGCTCGCTGCCGTCCGGGACCGATCTGGAGCCGATCCTGGAGCGGCACTGAGCGCACCTCACCTTCGGCCGCGCGGTGGATCGTGGTCGAACTCGACCGGATACCAGGCCGGTCGTGACCGGGCAGCGCGCAACGCTTCTTGCTGTCGTCGAGCGAACTCCAGGTCATCCTGGGCTTGCTTCTTTGCCAAAGCGTTCAACTCAGCCTCGGCGATGGCTGCATCCAGGCGTCGCTGAGCTACTTCATACGGGACCATCTCGACGCCGAGGCTCCGCGCAGCGTTGTGCATCTTGTCCACGGCAGTCGGGGTCTCGGTGGCCAGCCATGTCACCGTCTTGGTCACGTTGACGGCGAGCCGCGCGCCGTACTCCCTGGCGGTTGCGCGCAGATTCTCGGCGTCGGAGCCATCCGCGATAGCGATCCGCAATTTCTTGAGCCACGTCGCATGCTCCGACGCAGGAGCGTCCGCCATGGCTTCGATAATCCGTGTGAGCTCGGCCACGATGGCATCCAGACCCAGGCCATCCGCGGCGGTAAGCATCTCCCGACGTCGGACCGGGGTCAGTGTGCTCCAGTCCCCTTCGGCGTCTGTACCAAACGCAGCCGACCAGGCGGACCAGTGCAACTGCCTGAGCTGGTCAGCCGTCAGGCCGGACCTACGTGCTTGGGTGACAAGGGTCTCGATCTCGTGTGGGCTCAGG
Source organism: Granulicoccus phenolivorans DSM 17626 = NBRC 107789 = JCM 15570 (assembly GCF_000423085.1). Lineage (GTDB taxonomy): Bacteria > Actinomycetota > Actinomycetes > Propionibacteriales > Propionibacteriaceae > Granulicoccus > Granulicoccus phenolivorans. Next base: position 67,326 of record NZ_AUHH01000009.1, read on the forward strand.
TGTCCGTCGTCCAGCACCTGGGCCAGCAGGTTCTGATATCCGGCCTTGGCTTGCTCGGACCCAGGTCGTTCGGCAGAACTGTGGGAAAGGATTCCAAAAGTGCTGACAGCGACGGCCGGGCAAGTGGAACGGGCCGACACACCATGGCGCAATGTGGACGAGGGCCCAGATCGGACTCCGGCTGCTCGAAGCCTGGTGGCATGTTCAGTGGGGAAGGCGCTTCACGTAACAGCCAGAGCAGGACTTGCATGACTGCGCGGGCATCGGCCAGCGCGGAATGTCCGTTCTCGAGGGCGTCACCCGTGGCCACGCGATAGAGGTTGGTCAGGGTGTATGACCTGCTGTCGAACTGTCGACGGGACGTCTCCAGCGTGCACAGACCCAAGGTCCCGGGCACCGCGACACCGGCCTGGTTCGAACCAGCCAGAAGGAACTTTGCCTCGAATTCGAGATTGTGAGCAACCATGACGCTGCCATTGATGAAATGCCAGAGTTCGCGCAGGACGGGTGCGAGATCCGGGGCGCTGTGGAGTTCAGCCTCATCAATACCGTGGATCTCGCGAGCGCGTAGTTGCGACCCCGGCGTCCGGACCAGGGTGGCGAACTCGTCGAATACCTCACCTCGGCCGTTGAACTTGACCAAGCCGACCTCCACGATCCCTCCAGTGAAAGGCTCGAGGCCGGTCGTCTCCAAGTCCACCGCGGTGAAGACCTGGTCGTGCGCCGGGATCCGGGTAGGTCGACGCGTGAGGTCGATTCGCCGGATCCCATGCAGACCAAGTGCCTCGGGTGTACGGCGAAACAGACCACGACTGCGATTGATCTGTGACACATGCTCGAGCCAGCGCGCCAGTTGCTGGAACTCGCCCTGCTGCCACGGAGCAAAAAGAACCGTCGTGGGTTCGCTCATCGAGGGCACGCCGGCCGGACGCACAGCCGACACCACCTGCAGGTGGCCATTCGTGACGGCGCCAGCTGGCCGGAACCGGATCCCGCGTACTTCGGGCAATCGAATGCGCACGCCGTCCCCGGAGACAAGCGATGCGATTCGACCGCTCACCTTTGTGATCGTGTCGTCCTCGATCACGAACTTTGCCCCGTAGCCCTGCGTCACCGACATGGCTCTGACCGTAACGGAGTGGTCCGACACTTCCTGACTGGCCCCGCAAGGCTCGGGCTCCGACCCGATCGCCGTGTGAAGCACATTCGGAGCGACGACGTGTCCCGATTGTGACTCCAGACGGCCCGAAAGCCCCGAAAACGCCCCGATTTCGCCATCTGGCGGCAGGATCGGGACACCTACGCGTGTTTACGGCAAACCGGGGGAGCCGTTCGGCCCGCAGGGCTACAGTTATTGGTGCCTCATTGGGGGAGAGCCGCTCTCGACAAAGGAGTCCGATGACCAGCACAGCTTCCTACGCCAAGGGACCCACCGACGTTCCGTTGCTCGACGAGACGATCGGGGCCAACTTCGAGCGAACCGTCGCCGCGCACGGCAGCCGGGAAGCTCTGGTCGAGGTCGCCAGTGGCCGCCGCTGGACCTACGCCGAACTCAACCGGGACGTCGACCGGCTCGCCCGCGGCCTGATTGCGGCCGGGATCGAGCAGGGGGACCGGGTCGGGATCTGGGCGCCGAACTGCGCCGAATGGGTGATCACCCAGTACGCCACGGCCAAGATCGGCGCGATCCTGGTCAACGTCAACCCGGCCTATCGCACCCACGAGTACAGCTACGCGGTGAACCAGTCGGGGCTGAAGCTGCTGCTGTCGGCGAGCTCGTTCAAGCTGTCCGACTATCGCGCCATGGTCGAGCAGACCGCTGCTGAGACGCCGAGGCTGGAGCGGGCGGTCTACGTCGACACCGATGACTGGGCCGCGCTGATCGCCGAGGGGGAGAACGTGCCGGTCGAGGTGCTGCGCGAGCGCTCGGCCGGGCTGCGGCCGAGCGACCCGATCAACATCCAGTACACCTCGGGCACCACCGGCTTCCCCAAGGGCGCCACGCTGAGCCATCGCAACATCCTCAACAACGGCTACTTCGTCACCGAGACGATCAACTTCACCGAGCAGGACCGGCTGGTCATTCCGGTGCCGTTCTACCACTGCTTCGGCATGGTGATGGCGAACCTCGGCTGCACCTCGCACGGGGTGACGATGATCATCCCGTCCCCGGGCTTCGACCCGAAGGCCACCCTGAAGGCGATCCAGGACGAGCGGGCCACGGCGGTGTACGGCGTACCGACGATGTTCATCGCGATGCAGAGCCACCCCGATTTCGCCACCTTCGACCTGTCGAGCCTGCGTACCGGAATCATGGCCGGGTCGCCCTGCCCGGTGGAGGTGATGAAGCGCTGCATCACCGAGATGGGGATGACCGAGGTGTCGATCGCGTACGGGATGACCGAGACCAGCCCGGTGTCGTGCCAGACGCATGCCGACGACGACCTGGATCGGCGGACGGCCACGATCGGCTCGGTCCACCCGCACCTGGAGATCAAGATGGTCGACCCGGCCGGGGAGACGGTGCCGCGGGGCGAACCCGGTGAGCTGTGTACGCGGGGCTACTCGGTCATGCTGGGCTACTGGGAGGACCCGGAGAAGACCGCCGAGGCCATCGACGCCGACGGCTGGATGCACACCGGCGACCTGGCCACGATGCGCGAGGACGGCTACTGCAACATCGTCGGCCGGATCAAGGACATGGTGATCCGGGGCGGGGAGAACATCTACCCGCGCGAGATCGAGGAGTTCCTCTACACCCATCCCGACGTGGAGGACGTGCAGGTCGTCGGGGTGCCGAACGAGCGGTACGGCGAGGAACTGTGCGCCTGGATCAAGCTGCGCCCCGGCGCCGCACCGCTGGATGCCGAGGGCGTCAAGGCCTTCGCCACCGGCAAGCTCGCCCACTACAAGATCCCGCGCTACGTCGTGCTGGTCGAGGAATTCCCGATGACGGTCACCGGCAAGATCCGCAAGGCCGAAATGCGGGAACGCAGCGTCGCCCTGCTCGGGCTGTGACGACCCTGCCCGGCCCGTGGACGCCGGGCTGAGCCGGCGTTCGCACCGGGAATCCGTGTCCCGATAGTGACGCCAGTCGGCCCGAAAGCCCCAAAAATGGCTCGATTTCGCCGTCTGGTGGCAGGATCGGGACACTATGCCGGGGCGCCGACGGCCGATAGCGTGAACCGATGCGACGCAGATTCCTCCAACTGCTCAAACACAGCCTCAACCGCGCCACGACGCGGCTGGCCCGATCCGGCCGCGGGCCGTTCTCCCTGGTCCGGCATGTCGGACGCAGGTCCGGGAAGGAATACGAGACCCCACTCAGGGTCGCCCCGGCACCCGGCGGCTTCATCGTCGAACTCACCTACGGCGAGCGGGTCGACTGGTATCGCAACATCGTTGCCGCCGGAGGCTGCGACCTGCTGGTCAAGGGCGGGTGGCACCGGATCGTCGCCGTGGAGCCCTACCCCGCCGAGGCGGGGCCGCGGGCCTTCGGCTTCCCGGCCGCCTGGGTGTTGCGCCTGACCCGCCGAACCGAGTACCGGCTGCTGCGGACGGCCTGAGCCAGCGCCTGCCGTCAACCCGGCCCACACCGCCGGCGCCCGGGCCCATGGTCTGCCGGATTCCCCCGGGCTAGGCTGGATGGACTGTTCCGTACGATCGAGGTTCGGCCACCACCGGAAGGAATCCATTGTCCCAGCCCACGATCAACCCGATCGATACCGCCGCGGTGCAGTGGCGGGAAGCCGTCGGCGGCCGTGCCGGCTCGCCCCTGCTGCTGCTCCTGCACGGGGTCGGATCCAACGAGCACGACCTGTTCTCCTTCGCGCACCTGCTCCCGGAACGGTTCACCGTCGCCTCGCTGCGCGGCCCGTTGCCGTGGCCCGGCGGGGGAGCGGCCTGGTTCGATCTGACCCCCTTCTATGACACCGACACGACCAAGATCGCCGCGACGGTCGCCGGAATCCTGGCCTGGCTGGACGGCCTGGGCGAGGAGTTCTCCTCCGTCGGCCTGCTCGGCTTCTCCCAGGGCGCGGCCACCTCGCTGCAGTTGGTCCGCACCGACCCCGACCGCTTCGGTTTCGTCGTGGCCCTGTCCGGGTTCGTGTTCAACGGCGGCACCGACAACGACGCGGCCCTGGCCGCCCGGCAACCACGGATCCCGGCCTTCCAGGCCATCGGCGACCGGGATCGGGTGATTGCCCCCGACAAGGCCGCCGCGACCGTGCGGTGGCTGCCCGAGCACTTCGACGCCGAAGTGCACCACTACCCGATCGAGCACACGATCAGCGCCGAGGAGCTCGGCGATGTGATCGCGTTCCTGGATCGCGTGAGCTGATCGCCATGACCGGATTCGCATCCCGGACCGCCGACACGACCTGTCGGGCGTTCCTCGATGCGGACCTTCCGGGGCGATCGGTTGTCAGGTTCCCCCAATCAGGTCACAAGCCTTTGTAAGGGAATGCACAAACTCCTAAGTTACGGTTACGTAGGTGTTGGTTAACCCCAACCGGATTGGACATAGTGGTCCCCATGACCGAGCTCGATGCACGTCCTGCCACTACCCACAAGGTGCCCCGGCAGGATCGCAATAATCAGCCGCCCTCGGAACGGCTCAGCAGTTACCAACCAGCAGACCGTTTCCGACCGGGTGCTCGCCCCGTGGTGCTCACCGGCGCCCAGGCGATCGGTCGCCTACTTACCGAGCAGCACGTACGCGACCTCGACGCGGGCCTGCGTACCGCCTCCTTCGTGTCGGGATACCCCGGCAGCCCGCTCGCCGGCATCGAGAAGGTGATCAAGTCGATCCCCTCGTACCAGTCCGAGCACGGCATCCACTTCCAGCACGGAGTGAACGAGGAACTCGCTGCCACCGCTGTCTGGGGTTCCCAGCAGCAGCTGCCCGGCAGCACCCGGACCGTCGACGGCGTGGTCGGCGTCTGGTTCGGCAAGGGACCCGGCGTCGATCGGTCCGCCGACGCGCTGCGCCACGCCAACCTGTACGGCGTGGACCCCCGCGGTGGCGCGGTGCTGTTCGCCGGCGACGACCCCGCCTCGAAGTCCTCCAGCGTGCCCTGCGTGAGCGAGCGTACGCTGGCCAGCCTGCACATCCCGACGTTCTACCCGCGCAACGCCGCCGAGGTGGTCCGCTACGGGCTGCACGCCATCGCGCTGTCCCGGGCGTCCGGCTGCTGGATCGCGGTCAAGATCACCTCCGACGTCGCCGACGGCCTGTTCACCGTCGACGAGGACTTCGGCACCCCGCCGATCATCCCCGAGATCGAGTGGGACGGCAAGCCCTGGGCCTACCAGCAGCACGTCCTGGCCAACCCGGTCGAGTCGGTCATCCCGGAAGCCGACCTGTTCGGGCCGCGGCACGCGATGATCGAGGCGTACCAGGAGGCCAACCACCTCGACACCGTCGACTTCGACAGCCCCAACGCCCGGATCGGGATCGTGGCCTCCGGCATCCAGTTCGACGCCGTGCACGAGGCGCTGGCCGATCTGGGGCTCGACGACGCCGCGCTGCGCCGCGCCGGGGTCCGGATGCTGCGCGTGGCAATGCCATGGCCGTTGGCCGCCGAACCGATCCGTCGCTTCGCCGAGGGGCTCGAGGAGATTCTGGTGGTGGAGGAGAAGACCTCCTTCATCGAGGCCCAGATCAAGGAGATCCTGTACGGCCGGGCCGACGCTCCCGTGGTCCTCGGCAAGCACGACCGCGAGCGGCGGGCCCTGGTCCCGGCCGGCGGTCAGCTCACGGCAGACCTGCTCAAGCCCGCCCTGCGCCGGGTCTTCGCCGAGTTCGTTCCCGCACCGCTGGCACCGGCCACTGCGTCCCTGATCGGACAGCGGCTGCCGCTGGCCACCAACCGGATCCCGTACTACTGCTCCGGCTGCCCGCACAACCGCTCCACCGTGGTGCCGGAGGGGTCCCTGGCCGCCGGCGGCATCGGCTGCCACACCATGGTCACCATCGCCCCGCGCGCCACCTCCCAGGTGGTCGGGCTGACCCAGATGGGCGGCGAGGGCGGCCTGTGGGTCGGCCAGTCCCCGTTCGTCACCGATGTCGACCACATGTTCCAGAACCTCGGCGACGGCACCTACTTCCACTCCGGCCAGCTCGCGCTGCAGCAGGCGATCGCCGCCGGGGTCAACATCACCTACAAGATCCTCTACAACGACGTCATCGCGATGACCGGCGCCCAGCAGCCGCAGGGCCAGATCGGGGTGCCCGCGCTCACCCGCAAGCTGGCCGCCGAGGGCATCCACACGATGATCGTGCTGGCCGAGGACCCCGCCAAGTACGCCCGCGGCGCCAACCTGGCCCCCGGGGTCAAGGTGTGGCACCGGGACCGGCTCGACGAGGCGCAGAAGGTGCTGCGCGACACCAAGGGTGTCACCGTCCTGATCTACGACCAGCACTGTGCCGCCGATGCCCGCCGGCTGCGCAAGCGTGGGGAACTGCCGACCAAGCAGACCAAGGTCATCATCAACGAGGCCGTCTGTGAGGGCTGTGGCGACTGCGGGGTGAAGTCGAACTGCCTGTCGGTCCAGCCGATCCACACCGAGTTCGGCCGCAAGACCCGGATCGACCAGACCACCTGCAACACCGACTACACCTGCCTGCAGGGGGACTGCCCGTCCTTCATCACCGTGCAGGCGCCCGATCCCAAGGACGCCAAGTCGGCGGCCGCGGCCACCGGGAAGGCCGCCTTCCAGACCCCGCCGAAGCTTGCCGACGTTGCCCCGGCCAAGATCCACGGTGAGTACAACATCTTCCTCGCCGGGATCGGCGGCACCGGGATCGTCACGGTCAACTCGATCCTGGCGCACGCGGCCCTGCTCGACGGGATCTCCGCGTCCGGGCTGGATCAGACCGGCCTGTCCCAGAAGGCCGGTGCGGTCACCTCGCACCTGCGGCTGACCACCACGGCCACCGAGACCGCGAACCGGATCGGGGCCACCGACGCCGACCTGATCCTGGCCTTCGATCTGATGGTCGCCGCGAACAGCCAGAACCTGGCCCTGGCCGCGCCCGCCCGCACCACCGTGATCGCCTCCACCTCGGAGACCCCGACCGGTGAGATGGTCTACGACCCGAGCGTCGCCTACCCCGCCGAGGACGACCTCGCCGGACGGCTGCAGGAGGTGTCGCACCGGTTCGAGGCCTTCGACATGATCAGCTGCGCCGAACAGCTCCTCGGCTCCGCCGAATCGGCCAACCTGATGCTGGTCGGCGCCGCGATCCAGGCCGGGGTGCTGCCGATCAGCATCGAGTCGGTACGCCGCGCGATCGAAATGAACAAGGTGGCCGTCAAGGCGAACCTGGCCGCCCTGGAATGGGGCCGCGTCGCGATCGCCGACCCGGCGACCTTCGCCCAGGCCAGCGCCAAGCCCGGCGCCCGCGTCCCGGACGGCTCGGCGTACCTGACCGACTCGCCGCTCCAGGGGGAGACCCGGCGGGCCACCTCGATCCGGGCCGCCGGGGTCGCCGCCCACACCGACGCGAAGGCCGCCCGCCGCTACGTCGGGATCGTCGATCAGGCCTGGGCCGCCGAGCAGGCGATCACCGGCAGTTCGGCGTACGCGACCGCGGTCGCCCGTGGCGCGCATCACCTGATCGCCTACAAGGACGAGTACGAGGTGGCGCGACTGCTGATCGACCCGGATCAGGAAGCCGCCGTGCTCGCCCAGGTGCCCGGCGCGAGCAAGGTCGAATATAACCTGCATCCGCCGATGCTGAAGGCGCTCGGGATGAACTCCAAGATCCGCTTCGGCAAGGTCGGCCGCCCGGCCCTGGTCGCCCTGGCCAAGATGAAGCGGGTCCGTGGCACCAAGGCCGATCCTTTCGGCGCCACCCGGATCCGGCGCCTGGAGCGGGCGCTCATCGTGGACTACCTCGACCTGATCGCCGAGCTGGATCGGACCCTGACCGCCGACAACCTCGCCGTGGCCACCGAGCTGGCCGAGCTGCCGGAGATCATCCGGGGCTACGAGGACGTCAAGTTGCGCAACGTCGCCGCCTACATCGCCCGCCGGGCCGAGCTGGGGCATCCGGTCTCCGCCGAGGTCGCCGAACTGGCCGGTCGCAGCGAGCACTGATCCGCCGCCCACTTCCCGCCCCCCGGTCCGTGAAATCGGGGGGACGGGAGGGTGATGGCTATGATGAGGCGACCCGACTGTCTATGGAAGCTGCCCAATGAACGAAGACACTTGGCTGGTAGTGCCGCTCTACAACGAGGGAACCGTTGTGGGGGACGTCATTTCCGATGCCAGGCGTACCTTCCCCAAGATCGTCTGCGTCAATGACGGATCCAAGGACAACTCCGCGGAAGTCGCGACCAACGCCGGGGCGATGGTGGTGAACCACCCGATCAACCTCGGGCAGGGAGCCGCCCTGCAGACCGGCCTGAAGTACGCGATGAACGACCCCGCGGCCCAGTACTTCGTGACCTTCGACTCCGACGGCCAGCACGGGGTCGAGGACGCGTCCCGGATGGTGCAGCGGCTGCGGACCGAGCCCTACGACGTGGTTCTCGGATCGCGCTTCCTGGGCACCAAGGTCGAGGCCGGGGCGCTCAAGCGCGCGGTGCTCAAGGCCGCGGTCGGGTTCGAGCGGATGACCACGGGGATGAAGGTGACCGACACCCACAACGGGCTGCGGGCGCTGAACCGGGAGGCGGTCGGCAAGATCCGGATCCGGCAGGACCGGATGGCACACGGCTCGGAGTTCCTTCGCGAGATCTCCAAGAACAAGCTGCGCTACGTCGAGGAACCCGTGCACATCATCTACACCGACTACTCCCGGGCCAAGGGACAGTCGGTCTGGAACTCGGTCAACATCCTGGCCGACCTGCTGTTCGGCTGAGGAGGTAACCGCACATGACCGCACAGAACGTTTTTCAGATCATCCTGATCATCGTGTTCGCCATGCTGGCGTTCGTGGTGATCTTCCCGCGCAGCGGAACCCGGGGCACCGCGATCCGTCGGCTGGTTTCGGTGCTGCTGCTGCTCGCCGGCATCGTCCTGGTGGTTTTCCCGGACTGGCTGACCGCGATCGCCAACCTGCTCGGCATCGGCCGCGGCACCGACCTGCTGCTGTACGCCCTGGCCGTGGTGTTCGTCGGACACCTGATCGCCTCCAAGCAGAACCAGGTGGAGCGCAATCGCAAGTTCACCGAACTCGCCCGCGAGATCGCGATCAGCGAGGCCACCCCCGCCGGGGAAGCCGGTAGCCGGCTGGTGGCCGAGGTGAAGCAGCTGGGGCCGGCCCCCGCGCCGAACCCGGCGCCCGACACCGAACGCTGAACCCCGACGCACCGAGGGCCGGTCACCGATGGTGACCGGCCCTCAGCCGTTTCCCGGCCCGGCAGCAGGAGCCGGGATGCGGACTACTTCTCGATCCGCCGCGGCCCGGCCTGCCAGGCCTCCCAGGCACTGGAGATGATCTCCGGCAACTGCGCGGTCGCGGTGAAGTCCATGTCGGCTTTGATCCGATCGGCCGAGGCGATCAGCTTCGGCGGATCGCCGGCGCGCCGCTCCTCGATCACCGGGGTGGCGTCCAGCCCGGAGACCGACCCGATCGTCTCGACGACCTCCTTGACCGACGCGCCGGTCCCGGTACCGACGTTGTAGACCCGGTTCGGCAGGTCGCCGTCCAGCGCGTGCATGGCGGCAATGTGGGCCTGGGCCAGGTCGCGTACGTGCACGTAGTCGCGGATGCAGGTGCCGTCGGGGGTGGGGTAGTCATCGCCGAAGACCCGCGGCTGCTCGCCCTTGGCGAGCCGGTCGAGCACCATCGGGATCAGATTCATCACCGCCGAGTCGCCCAGTTCGGGCCAGCCGGCGCCGGCCACATTGAAGTAGCGCAGCCCGACCCACTTCAGCCCCCAGGCGCGTTCGCAGTCGGCCAGGATCCACTCGCCGATCAGCTTGGTCCGGCCGTACGGATTGATCGGCTCGGTCCGGGAGTCCTCGACCACGACGGCCTCCTCGGGCTCGCCGTAGACCGCGGCGGAGGAGGAGAAGATCATCTTCTTGACCCCGGTCTCCTCCATCGCGGCCAGCAGGTTCACCATTCCGCCGATGTTCTGCTGGTAGTAGTACAGCGGCTTCGCGACCGATTCGCCGACCTGCTTGCGGGCGGCGAAATGGATCACCGCGTCCACGTCGTGGTCGCGGATCACCTCGACGATCCGCGCGGTCGCGCCCTCGGCCGCCACATCGAACCGGACCAGAGGGACCGAACCGATCCGGTCGGCGGTGGAGGTCGACAGGTCGTCGATCACCACGATGTCCTGGCCGTCGTCGGCCAACAGGCGGACCACGTGTGCGCCGATGTATCCGGCTCCGCCGACTACGAGTGTCGCCATCGAGAATGCTCCTTCGGTTGGTGTTTCTGTGCTGAGCTGTGGGGCACGCCCCGGGGTGCGGCTACTCGGCCAGCCCGTACAGCCGGTCCCCGGCATCGCCGAGGCCGGGCACGATGTAGCCGTGGTCGTCGAGATGATCGTCGATCCCGGCCACCACCAGAGTGCACGGCACCTGCAGATCCTCGGTCAATTCCTGGACCCGCTCGATGCCCTCCGGGGCGGCGATCAGGCAGATGCAGGTGATGTGGTCGGCGCCGCGATTCACCAGGAAGTTGATGGTGCCGCCCAGTGAGCCGCCGGTGGCCAGCATCGGATCCAGCACGTAGCACTGCCGACCCGACAGGTCCTTCGGCAGCCGCTCGGCGTACGTGTAGGGCTCCAGGGTCGCCTCGTTGCGGATCATCCCGACGAACCCGACCTCGGCGGTCGGCATCAGCCGCAACATGCCTTCCAGCATCCCCAGCCCGGCGCGCAGAATCGGCACCACCAGGGGCGGCGGATCGTCCAGATGCACCCCGGACGCCTGCGCCACCGGGGTCTGCACCTCGACCCCGTGGACCCGGACATCGCGGGTGGCCTCATAGCCGAGCAGGGTGACCAACTGCTCGGTGAGCCGACGGAACGTCGCCGAATCGGTGTTCGTCCGGCGCAGCATGGTCAGCTTGTGTGCCACCAGGGGGTGGTCGACGGCGATTACCTGCACGCGTTCAACTTACTTGTTCGCCAGCGCGTGGGCATTTTCTTCCGGCGTGGCGTACCCGGCCCCCTCGGCGGAGTGCTCATAGGGCACCTCATCGGCCGGCCGGGGCGGAGGCGGCGGGGTGCCGTCCCCGAACGGGCGTCCGCCGAGATCCTCCCGGCCGTGCGGGGTCAGCCAGTTCTCCAGCGAGGGGCCCATCGGCACGATCCGGGTCGGGTTCACATCCTCGTGGACCATGTAGTAGTGCTGCTTGATCTGCACGAAATCGATCGTGTCGCCGAAGCCGGGGGTCTGGAACAGGTCCCGGGCGTACGCCCACAGGGCATCGAACTCCGACAGCTTCTGCCGGTTGCACTTGAAGTGGCCGTGGTAGACCGGATCGAACCGGGCCAGCGTGGTGAACAGCCGGATGTCGGCCTCGGTGATCGTGTCCCCGACCAGGTAGCGCTGGTCGCTCAGCCGCTCCTCGAGCCAGTCCAGCGCGGTGAACAGCCGCTCGTACGCCGACTCGTACGCCTCCTGCGACCCGGCGAAGCCACACCGATAGACCCCGTTGTTGACCTCGGTGAAGACCCGCTTGTTGACCTCGTCGATCTCCTCGCGATGCTTGTCCGGATAGAGCTCGGGGGCACCGTCGCGGTGCAGCGCGGTCCATTCGGTGTCGAAGTCCAGGGTGATCTGGGCGTAGTCGTTGGTGACCACGGCCTTGGTCCCGATATCCACGATCGCCGGCACCGTGATGCCCCGGGGGTAGTCGTTGAAGCGGTTGAAGTACGCCTCCTGCAGCCGGTGCAGCCCCAGCACCGGATCGACCCCGTCGGGATACAGGTCGAAGGTCCAGGACCGGGCGTCGTGGGTGGGGCCGGGCATCCCCAGCGACAGGGCATCCTCCAGGCCCAGCAGCCGGCGGTGGATCAGGGTCCGGTTGGCCCAGGGGCAGGCCCGCGCGGCGACCAAGTGGTACTTGCCGGCCTGCACCGGCCACAGCTGGCGGCCCTGCGCATCGGTGCCGGGGGAGGCGTCGGCGACGATGCGGTCCTCGATGTAGTTGGTGTCGCGGTTGAACTCGCCACCGGTGACATAGCTGCCGGCGGTGGAGTACTGGTCGCTCTCATTGCCCATGGCGATACCGTATGCCGTTGCGGACGGGGATTTAAGGGCGGGCCTGAGTTTGCCACCCCGGTAGGGTCTGCGACGATAGTGCCGGGCTTCTGGGAAGGGTGCAGCATGGCTGATTTCGATGATGACGAGGAGTATGACTCCTTCGACCTGTCGCGCGATGACGACCGTGCCGACACCGACGACGCAGCGGCCGGCGATCAGGACGATGCCGACGACGACCTCGATGACGACTACGACGACGACTTCATCGATGACGCCCTGGCCGACGACATCGACCTGGTCATCGGGGCGTATCGCGAGGACGGCCAGCCGGTCGCGGTCGCGATGAACCTGGACCTGGCCAACGACCTCGACGAACTGATCAACCAGTTGCGCCGCCAGCCCGCCGACGCGGGTGTGATCGGGTTCGTCTCGCTGGTGGAGGACGTGTTCGTGATCGTCCGGGTCCGCGGCCGCAACGTGCAGGCGCTGCTGTCGGATGCCGGGGCCGCCAATGATTGGCCGATCGCCCGCGACGTCGCCGATTTCCTCGGCGAGGATCCGCCGGAGGACGACGAGGATGACGATTCCGCACCGATGGGTGACATCGGCATCCTGGCCGACCTGGGGGTCCGGGAGGAGGAGATGGAGTTGATCTGTGAAGACTTCGACTCCTCCAGCACCGAGCTGCTGATGCGGATCGCGGACCGGATCGGGATGGGAGCGGCATTCAACCGCGCCCTGGAGTCCTTCGAATGATGCCGGCCCCGGTGCTTCGGCTGTCGGCCTGAGCGCAGCGGTGGGCCGTTTCGACGCCGCGATGGACCTCGCCCTGAGTGAGGCCCACGCGGCGTTGTCGCATGCGGATGTGCCGATCGGTGCGGTCGTGCTGGGCCCGACCGGGCAGGTCCTCGGCGTCGGGCACAACGAGCGGGAGCTGACCGCCGACCCGACCGCGCATGCCGAGATCGTGGCGGTACGCCGGGCCGCCCGAGCACTGGGGGAGTGGCGCCTGGCCGGGTGCACCCTGGTGGTCACCCTCGAGCCGTGCACCATGTGCGCCGGCGCCATCGTCGCGGCCCGGATCGAGCACCTGGTGTTCGGGGCGTACGACCCCAAGGCCGGCGCGGTCGCGTCCCTGTTCGATGTCGTTCGTGACCCCCGGCTGAACCACCGGCCGCGGGTCACCGGCGGAATCCGGGAGGCGGAGTGCGCGGCCGTCCTGGCGGACTTCTTCGCCGACCGTCGCTGAGGTCCCGGAAGGTGAACGATTGGCGCCCAACCGGTGACGTGCGCTATTTTTGTCGACGGTGACGTGTCTGAGCGGCCGAAAGAGCTCGCCTCGAAAGCGAGTGTGGGGCAACCCACCGCGGGTTCAAATCCCGCCGTCACCGCCGATGTCCGCCCCGGGTCTCCCGGGGCGGACTTTTTGCGTGCTGCGGCAGCCACCCGGTCCCCTGGCCGGATCGTCGTTTTCGGTGCAGCAGATTTCCAAAATCGCGATTCGGCTCCAGTCAGCGGGCAGTTGGAAATTTCTGCTGCACCGAAAACGACGGTCGGCGCGTTGTACCCCGCTGGCACACTGGCCGGGTGCATCCGATGGCAGTGTCCCAGGCGTTCAACGGGTTCAGCGACTTCATGAAGGAGCTGGGCCGGCGGATGTCGAGCACCCAGCAGGTCCCCGACGTGACCGTCGTCGGCATCCTGGCCCTCGTGGCGCTGGCCGCGGTCATCTTCTTGTGGCCGATCACCCGGATGCTGATCACGATCATCCACGAGGCCGGGCACGCCATCGTCGCGACGCTGTGCGGGCGCACCCTGTCGGGCATCAAGCTGCACTCCGACACCTCCGGGCTCACCGTCTCCCGGGGCAACCCGCGCGGGCCCGGGATGGTCGCGACGATGCTGGCCGGCTACCTGTTTCCCGGCCTGGTCGGCCTCGGCGCCGCGGCGTTGCTCAGCCACGGTCGGGCGGTGCTGTTGCTGTGGTGCTTCACGATCCTGTTGTTGCTGATGCTGATCTACATCCGCAACTGGTACGGCCTGCTGGTTACCCTGTTCGCCCTGGTCGCAGTGGCCCTGCTGTCCTGGTTCGCTGCGCCGCAGTGGCAGTCCGCGGCGGCGTACCTGCTGACGTGGATCCTGCTGCTGGCCGCGCCGCGCCCGGTGCTGGAGCTCGCCCGGCGTCCGGCGGCGGGCAGCGATGCCGCGCAGTTGGCCAAGCTGACCCGCATTCCGACCGGGTTCTGGGTGTTCCTGTTCGCCGCGGTGAATGTGGTCTGCCTGGTCCTGGGGGTCCTCGTGCTGGCGCCGACCCTGGTCGACGCGTTCCCGCGCCGGGGCTGACTACTGGGTCGCCGGCGGCTTCGGCAGGCAGATGGTGGGCGCGGAGTACTCCAGCGAGCTCGGCGCATTGGAGACCATCGAGTCGTAGTCGGCCCCGATCACGACCTCGACGCCGTGATCCTGCCGCCCGTTACCGACCACCTTGGCGTTCTTGAAGTGCTTGGCCACCAGCTGCACCTCCGGCGAATCCGGGGAGTATCCGGTGATGGTGGTCTCGGCGTACTTCTGATCGGTGTTGCCGCCGACGCCGGACTTGAAGCCCATCGACTTCAACTGCTGCGAGACATCACCGGCCTTGCCGCGCTGATCAGACCCGTTGAGCACCTGCACGATGATCTGGCTGGACTGCAACTGCCCACCCTGGACCGGGGTTTCCACACACGGGTCGTAGTACTTCGGCACCGGCTCGGTGACGCGGTCCCACCCCCACTTGCCACCCAGCAGCAGCAGGCCCAGCAGCGCCAACAGAACGACGGGGGTCTGGATCACCCGCCAGACCCGCAGCAGGCGTTCTCCGGTGGTCTCCTCGGGGGTCTGTTGCTGCGTCACACTCAACCTCACAGTTCCAGGACACGGGCATGCATCGTCTGCCGCTGCTGCAGGGCAGCTCGCAGCGCGCGATGCAGTCCATCTTCAAGGTACAGCTCGCCCCGCCACGCCACGACATGCGCAAAGAGGTCACCGTAGAACGTGGAGTCCTCCTCCAGCAGGGCCTCCAGATCGAGGGTCCGCTTGGTGGTGACCAGCTGATCGAGCCGAACCTGGTGCGGCGCAATTGCGGCCCACTGTTTCTGCACGTAACCGTGGTCCGGGTACGGCCTGGTATCGCCCACGCGCTTGAAGATCACCACGCCACTGTACGCAAGAACACTGGCGAACCACGCACAGGGGCGATTACGATTTGGACACCCGTGTGCCAATCTTTCCCTATGACTGCGGAGAACGCACCCGAAGAAAAGCCTGCCTCGCCGACCCCTGCCGAGGCCCCGAAAGAGTCAGCACCCACCGGCGGCGCGCTCTCGAAGAATGCTCAGACCATTGCCGCCGGTTACACCTTCGAGGAGCCGGCCATCCAGCTCGGCGTCCTGGTCGAGGACGACGCGCCGGTCCCGGCAGCAGGCGTACGCATCCCGCTCGGGATGCTGAACCGGCACGGCCTGATCGCCGGCGCGACCGGTACCGGTAAGACCAAAACCCTCCAGGTCCTGGCGGAGGCCATCTCCGCCGCCGGAGTGCCGGTCTTCGCCGCCGACGTGAAGGGCGACCTGTCCGGACTGGCCAGCCCGGGCCAGAGCAGCGACAAGCTGACCGCCCGCACCCAGAAGCTCGGCCAGGAATGGACGGCGCTGGCCTCCCCGGTGGAGTTCTACGCCCTGGGCGGTAACGGCACCGGGATCCCGGTCCGGGCGACGGTGTCGGCGTTCGGGCCGGTGCTGCTGTCGAAGGTGCTCGGGCTCAACGACGTCCAGGAGTCCTCGCTGGGCCTGGTCTTCCACTACGCCGACCAGCAGGGGCTGCCGCTGCTGGACCTGTCGGATTTGCGTGCGGTCCTCACCCACCTGACCAGCGACGACGGGAAGGAAGAACTGAAGGCGGTCGGCGGCCTGTCCAGCGCCACCGTCGGCGTCATCCTGCGCAGCCTGATCACCTTCTCCGACCAGGGCGCCGAGGCCTTCTTCGGCGAACCGGAGTTCGACTCCGCCGACCTGATGCGCACCGCAACCGACGGCCGCGGCATCATCTCCCTGCTCGAACTGCCGAACCTGCAGTCCCAGCCGGCGGTCTTCTCCACCTTCCTGATGTGGCTGCTGGCGGACCTGTTCACCGACCTGCCCGAGGTGGGCGACGTCGACAAGCCGAAGCTGGTCTTCTTCTTCGACGAGGCGCACCTGCTGTTCAATGGCGCCTCCAAGGCCTTCCTGCAGTCGATCGCGCAGACCGTCCGGCTGATCCGGTCCAAGGGGGTCGGCATCTTCTTCGTCACCCAGACGCCCAAGGACGTCCCCGATGAGGTCCTGGCCCAGCTCGGCTCCCGGGTCCAGCATCAGTTGCGGGCCCACACCCCGAACGACGCCAAGGCGCTCAAGCAGACCGTGGCGACCTTCCCCAAGTCCGCCTACGACCTGCAGGAGGTGCTGCAGACCCTCGGGATCGGTGAGGCGATCGTGACGGTGATGGACCCCGACGGTGCCCCGACGCCGGTCGCGTGGACCCGGATGTACGCCCCGCAGACGCTGATGGCCCCCACCCCGGATGCCGAGATGCAGCAGATCGTGTCCGCCTCGCCGCTGTACAGCAAGTACGCCGAGCCGATCGACCGGGACTCGGCCCGGGAGATGCTGGCGCGCAAGCTGGAGGAGGGCGCCAAGGCCCACGAGGCTGAACAGCAGGCCCAGGCCGAGGCGGAGGCCGCCCAGTCCGAGGCGAAGGCCGAGCCGAAGCCGCGGGCCTCGCGCAAGCAGGAGAAGTCGATGATCGAGGAGGTCGTCGGGTCCTCGGTGTTCAAGGACATCGCCCGGACCGCCGGGCGCGAGATCGTCCGCAGCATCTTCGGCACCGCGCGCCGGCGCTGACCCGCCCCGCACCGCAGCACCCGGACACCGCACCGGCCCGGCCCCCACGGGGTCCGGGCCGGCGCTGGTCGGGAGGTGTCCGGGTCAGGAGATCAGGTCGTCGAGGACGAACCCGGACGCATCGCCGGTGACGACCTCGGAGGTGCGCCCGTCAACGGCCACCGGGATGTCGCCGGCGACGGTGACCCGGCGTACGGTCCGGGGCTGGTCGAAATCGGCGATGGCGTAGTGCTGGGTGGCCCGGTTGTCCCAGATCACCACGTCACCGGTGGACCAGACCCAGCGCGCGGTGTTCTCCGGCTTGGTCACCCGCGCCTGCAGCAACCCGAAGAGCTGCTGGCTCTCCGACGGCCTGAGGCCGACGAACTGCTTGACGAAATGCCCCAGCAGCAGGGAACGCTTGCCGGACTCCGGATGTACCCGTACCACCGGATGCCGGGTCTCGAAGGACAGCCGGGTGAACTCCTCGAAGCGACGCTCGGCACCGTCGAAGGCATCGGCGTAGTCGTAATCGTTGCTGTGGATCGCCCACAGGTTGTCCGCCAGCACCCGCAGCGGCTCGGGCAGGTCGGCGTACGCCGCCTCGGTGTTGGCCCACAGGGTGTTGCCGCCGTACTCGGGGATCGTCAGGCCGCGCAGCACGGAGAAGGCCGGGGGATTCTGCAGGAAGGTCACATCGGTGTGCCAGGAGCTCGCGGCGCGACCGCCGGCGGAGGCGAGGGTGAGGAAGGCGCCCTCGGTCGAGGACTGGATGGTCGGGTGGCCCGGGGTCACCGAGCCCAACCGGGCGGCGAAGGCCTGGTGGGTGGCGTCATCGAGGTGCTGTCCCCGAAAGAAGACCACCTTGTGCTCGACGACGGCAGCGCGGATCCGGGCCACGACCTCGGCGGGCAGGTCGCCGGACAGCTGTATGCCGTCGATGATCGCGCCGATGCGGGAGCCGGTTCGGCGGATCGTCAGCTGGGTGGGTTCGGTGGTGAGAGTCATGTCGGGTCCAATCCGGAGTGAGGGGCCACGGTCGCGGCCGGGAAGTGCTCACAGGTTGGGCTCCCGCCGGGCGCTGCGGCAATCGATCCGATCAGCATGAACATAACGCAGTCAAATAGATGCATCGGATATCGTTATGGTGCTTAGCTGGTTCGACCACGCGTTTTGCGACCACTCGATCCGTACTTCAGGAGGACCCATGGGCCTGCTCGCACCCGGCCGATCCGCCACCCCGGCCAGTCGCGTCCTCGAGTGCGTTCGCTCCGGTGGGACCGTCGCCCGGGAGGAGATCGTGCGACGGACCGGCCTGAGCGCGGCGACCGTGGCCCGGGCGGTGTCGACGCTGGTCGCGGCAGGCATGCTGCGGTATCGCCCCGACCACTCCGGGGTGCGTACGCCGGGCCGCCCGAGCACCCCGGTGGAGATCGACGACCGGCGATTCGGGGTGATCGGCCTGCACCTGGGCTGGCGCGCGACCACGGTTTCCTTCGCCGATCTGACCGGCAAGGTGATCGCGAGCTGGGTGCATGAGGTGCCGGCGGCCGATCTCGATCTCGCCCGGGTGGGCGAGTGGGTGGTGGAACTGCTGTCCACCCAGCCGGGCCGGCAGCCGCTGGCGGTCGGTGTGGTCGCCCCGTGGCGGGACGCGCCCTGGACCGAGACCGCGGTCAGCGATGCCCTGCGCGAGCTGCTCGGCCTCGACCTGGCCAGTGCCGATCACGTCGCCGCGATGGCCGCCGCCGAGTTCCTGGACCACCGGCAGGGGAGTACGCCGGGGGTGACGGCCTACCTGTACGCCCGGGACACCGCCGGGGTCGTCCTGGTCGAGGAAACCGACGACCGGGTGGAACTGTCCCGGCTGACCAGCCTGGTGCACTATCCCACCGGGGAGAGCGCCCCCTGCGCCTGCGGGCGGACCGGCTGCCTGATCGCCACCGTCGGCGACCATGCGGTCGCCGCTCGGGCCGTGGCCGACGGGATCGTGCCCGAGCCGCGGATCGAGCAGGTGCTGTCGGCCGCGGAGGCGGGTGATCCGGCAGCCCGCCGGCTGCTCGGCGAGCGGGCGCGGATCCTGGGCCGGATCGCCGCCGATGTCCGGGACATGGTGGACCCGGATCGGCTCGTCCTGGTCGGTCAGGCGTTCACCGGCTACCCGACCGCGCTGTCCGACACGGTGGCCGAGTTGCGGTCGCGTACCCTGCTGGGCGACATCGATATCTCGGTGACCCGGTTCGGCTCGGCGATCCAGGCCATCGCCTCCTGCACGGTCGCGCTCGGGCCGGTGTATCGCAGCCCGCTCGAGTTGGTCCCCAAAAGGCCCGCGGTAGCCAGCGCCTAGCTCGACTCGGCAGTTCCGGGCCCGCGCCGCGACTAGGCTGAGACCATGTCGGTCTCGCAGTACGGCCCGCCCCGGGACAACGAGGTGATCCACCTCGCGTCCCGGGAGGAGCTGGGTGAATGGATCTCCTCGGCGCCGGTCGCCATCAAGTCCAACAAGCGGGCCTCGATCGGCTGTCTCGCGGTCGGTGTGGTCCTGCTGGTGATCGGCCTGTTCTGGGGGCTGCTGCGCCCGGAGGGGGTCTCCGGCTGGATCGGATTCGCGGTCACCCTGCTGTTGGCCCTGGCCACGCTGTGGTTCGGGAACTACCTGCGGCTGCGCGGCAAGGACCTGCAGGGCCTGCTGATGTATGAGTACACCAATGGGCTGATTCTGCCCGAGCGGATCGGCTACTTCGTGGCGCCCTACGACGAGGCCGGTTTCACCATGGACGGCCGGGTCTCGGTCGATGGCCGGATCGACGACCCGGTGGTGACCAAGGTCTATCGCGGCGACAAGCGGTGGAACCTGTCCGGTGACATCGACGCCGACCTGCAGCCGGTGCTGCGGGTGGCCGCCCAACGCTCGATGGACCGCCAGCGCGACGATGTCGCCACCACGGTTGCCCGGGGCGGCGAGGCCGTGTTCGGGCCGTTGCGGCTGACCAGCGAGGGGATGCACACCGACTTCCCGGACCGGCAGGCGGTGCCGTGGCGGGGCACCGAGGTGATCGAGATCCGCACCGATCCGGATACCGGCACCTCGGCCATTTTCACCAAGCCGTGGGGCGGGATGGCGGAGAAGTTCATGCCGTGTGCCGATGTGCCGAATCTGCCGTTGGCCTTCGACATGATCATCGCCACCTGGCAGGCCCACCGGTACGACACCTAGGATCCCGGGCGGAACTCACTCGCCCGGGTAGGAGCCGACCGAGAACTGGTTCCCCTCGGGGTCGCGGAAGCCGGCGGTACGCCCGCCGTACTCGACACCGGCGGGCTCCTGGAGCGAGGTGCCCCCGGCCGCGATCGCGCGGGCGTGAACCGCGTCGACCTCCGCATCGGTGGGGACGACCAGGTACATGTCGCCGGTGCCGACCGGCCGGGCGAACGGACCGTCGGATCGACTCGCCGAACCGCACATCACCCCGCCGGCCGCGCCCCAGCCGAACTCGGCGTGATCGATCTGGGTCGGGTCGGACTCGTTGCGGTACAGCGCCGTCCGGGTGAAGCCGAGCGCGGTCAGGAAGGCCATGCCGGCCTCGGCGTCGGTGAAGTGAAGGGCTGGGAAAATGGTGGGTTTCGTCATGACTTCAGCCTGCCCGTCGGGAGAACGCCGGGTCTTGTACCGATGGGAACATCTGCGTCAGCCACCGTTGCGGGGTCTGCCCGGACAGGGTGCGGAATTCCCGTGCCAGGTGGGCCTGGTCGGCGTACCCGGCGCGGGCAGCCACCTCGCTCCACCCGGTCCCGGCCCGCGCGTACGCCTGGGCGGCGCCGAAGCGATGCAGCCGGGCAAGCTCACTGGGGGCCAGCCCGAACTCCGCCCGGAACCGGGTCACCAGGTGCCGCCGGGACCAGCCGACCTCCGCGGCGAGATCGGCGACCCGGACCCGCCCGGCGTACCGCCCCAGCACCTGCCAGGCGTGCGCCAGGTCGGCCGGCAGGTCGCGGCCGGGTTCGGCCGGGTCGGCGGACCGGGCCAGCAGATGCTGTTCCAGCAGCCGCAGCCGGGTGGACCAGCCCGCCGCGGCCATCCGGGCATGCAATGGGGCGGGAATGCCGAACGGCACATCGGCCTGGTCGACCACCTCGTGGGCCAGCGCGCCGATCGGCAGGCCGAGCAGCGCGCGACAGCCGGCCGGGGTCAGGTCGATCTCGATGCCCACTTGGAGGCCGTGGGTGAAGATCAGCGCGGGCGCCAGGTGCAGTCCGGCCGCGCTCAGCCAGTGTCGGTCGCGGGGGCGGGAGCCATCCGGCCACCCGACATCGAGGGGGTCGTCGAAGGCGATGATCACCGTCGCGGTCGGCCCCGGCACCCCGTGATGGACCGAGCCCGGTGGGGGACAGTACGCGTACCCCTCCATCCGCGCGACCAGGCCGCGCAGCGCGGGGTGCACCCGGTGCGGGATCTGCATGGCTTCCAGCCTACGTCCGGCCACCGGCGCGGCTTCCGCACCGCTGAGGTCTGTCGGCGGGCGGGGTCTGTCGGCGAGCGAGGTCTGTTGGCAAGATGGGGACACCCGATCGTGGAGGTGGCCATGAGCCCGACCCAGAAGCTGCTGGTGAGCAACCTGGAGAAGTCGTTGACGTTCTACCTCAGCCTGCTGGGATTCGAGGTCGAGCGGCACGACGAGATCGCGGTGCTGCGCCTTCCGCACGAGCAGGTGCTCGAGTTGCGGGAACAGCACGGGGCCGCACCGGGGATGGCCCGCCTGCTGATCGATGATGCCCAGTCCCTGCACGCGCACGTGGAGTTGCATGCTCTGGCGCCGTTCACGAAGCTGAAGCGGCAGCGCTGGGGGACCTGGGAGTTCGCGCTGCTGGATCCGGACCAGAATCAGCTGACGGTCTATTCGATGAAGGTCACCTAGCCGGCGAACCGGAATCGGGTGCAGTCGGTGGGGAAGTGGGCCCAGGCCAGCACCAGGGTGGGGGTGATCACCCGCAGACCGCCGCCGTCGGTGCCTGCCCAGGAGTCGGGCCCGGGCTGATAGCCGGCGTCGGCGTACTTGGTGAAGGCTGCGGCCAGTTGCGCGCCAAGGCCGTCCGGGTCGGCGCGGGTGGCATGCGATTCGCCCTCGACGATCACCACATCGGTCCCGCTCTCCAGGGTGAGGGTGACCGCCGGGTTCGCTTCGACGTTGCGGGTGTGCCGGGTGGTGGGGGCGCCGTCGTAGAAGAAGCGACCCGCCAGCCACACGCCCCACCGGGGCACCGAGTGGGGGCGGCCGTCCGGGCGGACACTGGCGATCCAGTAATGGTGGGCGGCGATCAGCTTGGGTTCCACATCGGACCAGGCGAGCACGCCGTCGATGGTGTCGGGCAGGCCGTAGCCCTGCGGGAAGGTGGGCCGATCAACCAAGGGCTCCATGGCCCCACCGTACGCCGGTGGCTTCCCCGATGCCACCGGCGTACCGCCTCGCCTTTCTACTGATTCCGGGCGGGAATGTTTGCATTTCGGTGAAAAATGTTTTGCGGATCATAGGTGTTCTTGATCTCCACCAGTCGATCATATTTGTCGCCGTACGCCGCCCGGACCCGACTTTCCTCACCGGTCTGGGCCAACGAATTCACATAGGCGCCCTCATCGATCATGAACGGAGTGAGGGCCTGGTACATCGCGCGAAGCCAATCGCGTTCGCCGGACAATAGGGCCGGATCGGGGCAGATCCCGAGCATAAAGGCACCGAACCGCGGCGAGCGGCCGCCGCCGAAGGCGGTCGCATCCTCGGGCACCTCCGAGTACGCCTGATCCAGCCGGTAGAGCAGCATGACCGACAGCGGTGAGGTCCGCCGCGGCAGGTGCTCGGCCAGCACGGCGATGGCCTCATCGCTGAGTTCGGCGAAGCTGGCGCCCTTCTCGTAGTCCCAGAAGCCCGCGGCGTTCCCGGCGTCGACCAGCGACTGGAGCCCGGTGTAGGGCATCGGCGTGACGAACTCGAACGTGGGAGGCAGGGCCGCGCGCATTCGCTCGAGCACGCCCTCATGTTCGGCCGCGTCGCCGAAGCCGGCCACCAGCAGGGCGTAGCCCTGCTTCCCCTGATGCTCCGGCGGCACGAACGGCGCCGGCGGCATGGTGATCCCCAGCGCGGGGACGGCGTTGACCGAGTGCGGCAGGTCGACCATGACCTCGCGGATCGCCCGCATCGCCGCGACGCCCTGGTCCAGTGACCAGAACAGCAGGGCGAAGTGAACCATGGGGCCGACCGGATGCAGCCGGAACTCGAACTCGGTCACCACGCCGAAGTTTCCGCCGCCCCCGCGCAGCCCCCAGAACAACTCCGGGTTCTCCTCGGCGGAGGCCCGGACGATCTGCCCGTTTGCGAGGACCACTTCGGCCGAGAGGAGGTTGTCGATGCTCAATCCGTGCAGGCGGGTGAGCCAGCCCATCCCACCGCCCAGGGTCAGTCCACCGACGCCGGTGTGGCTCACCAAGCCGAACGGCGTCGCCAGGCCGTGTTCCTGAGCCGCCCGGTCCACGTCACCCAGCAGGGCTCCGCCGCCCACCCGGGCGCGGCGGTTCTCGGGGTCGACGTGGACGCTGTTCATCTTCCGCAGATCGATCACCAGCGTGTCATCGCCGGTGGAGGCTCCCGACATGCTGTGGGCGCCACCGCGGACGGCGATCTCCAATCCACCGGCTACCGCCGAGCCGATCGCCGCGGCGACATCGGCGGCCGATTCGCACTGCACGATCAGTGCCGGTCGGCGGTCGTGTGCGGCATTCCAGACCGCCCGCGCGGCCTCGTACTCGGCGGATTCGGGGCTGATTACCGATCCCTGAACTCTCTCGCGCAGAGCGCTCATTTCGGATTCTGCGAGCTGGGTCATCATGTCTCCAATGCGTGGAAATGCTGTTACAAATATTCTCCTTGCGCGGTTCATCGGCAACGGTTCCGGCAGATTCAGGCAGTCCCAAAAAGTGGTGACAAGGCGGTCGAAATAGGTCGTCCCAGGTGCCCTGATAGCCCTGGGCAAGGTCACCCAGGACCTAGTTTCCGGCAACCCTGAAGGCGCGGACGGTGTCGCCGGTGCACAATCGAGCATGCCTTCACTCGAAGCTGTGCTCGGCGATATCACCGCCATCCACGCCGATGCCCTGGTAAACGCCGCCAACACCCGGATGCGGGGTGGCGGAGGGGTCGACGGAGCGATCCACGCCGCGGGTGGTCCGCAGATCCTGGCCGACTGCATCAAACGCTTCCCCGACGGGTTGGCCGTGGGGGATGCGGGCTGGACGACGGCCGGGCGGTTGCCGGCCCGATGGGTGATCCACACCGTGGGGCCGAATGTGCATGCCGGCCAGCGGGACCGCTCGCTGCTGGTCTCCTGCTACCGCCGCTGCCTGCAGGTGGCCGACGAACTCGGGGTCGCCAGCATCGCCTTTCCCTTGATCAGTGCCGGGGTCTACGGCTGGCCCAAGGCCGACGCGATCGCCGCCGCGGTGGAAACTCTGTCGGCGACTCCGACGCAGGTCTACCGGATCGCCGTGGTCGGGTTCGATCGCTCGACCTACACCGCCATCGGTGCCGCGATCGGCGGGTGAACCACGGAGCGTGGTCCGATCCTGCCGCCAGTTGCCCCCACCGGGCCGAATCAGGGGCACAGGGGTCCACTGGTGTCAGGATCGGACCACCTCCGGTACTCGACCGCCCGGAAACGACGAACGCCGCCCCCAAGTCGGGGGCGGCGTTCGATCCGCGGAGGATAGGGGATTCGAACCCCTGAGGGCGTTAACCCAACCCGCTTTCCAAGCGAGCGCCATAGGCCACTAGGCGAATCCTCCGCCGAGAAGGGTACCCGAGGTTGGTCACCTTTTGCCAACTGGAGCGTTACCGGAAGTTCGACTACACTGTTTGTCGGTTCCCCGTGTGGCGTTACCTCGCCCAACTCCCCCAGGACCGGAAGGTAGCAAGGGTAAGTGAGCTCTGGCGGGTGCGCGGGGAACCCCTTTTTGTGTCACCGGCCCGAGTCGGCATCACCGCTGCGCGGTGGCTCGGGATGCGCTCTCGCTCCGGCCGAAGCGGGGCGCGGTCGCGGGTACCTCCCGCCCCTGCAGGTAGCGAAACGTCCGGACCGTTTGCGCCCACAGATGTTCCCCACTCGGTACCGCCGGGTAGCGCGTGGCGGCCGAGTCCTCCAGTTCGGGCAGTGGGGACACCATCGTGTGATGATCGACGGTGAAGAACAGTGGGTAGGCGTAGCGGTCCTGGGTGACCCGGCGCACCCGGTGTGTGGTTGCGGTGAACCGGCCCCCGGTCCAGACCTCCATCAGGTCGCCGATGTTGATCACCATCGCGTCCGGATCGAACGGCACCGCGATCCACTCGCCCTGTTCGTTGAGGACCTCCAGGCCCGGTGCGGTGGGCCGCAGCAGAGTCAGGACCTCGTAGTCGGTGTGCGCCCCGATCCCGGGCCGGTCCTGTCGTGACGGGTCCGGGGGATAGTGCAGCAGCCGCAACTGGGCCGGCGGCAGATTCACGTGCCGGGTCAATCGATCCGGGGCCAGCCCGAGTCCGAGCGACCAGGCGCCCAGAATCTCTCGCCCCAGTGCGAACGTTGCGGCGTACCAGGCCTCGACCGGCTCCCGGAACCCGGGCAGGTCCGGCCACTGGTTCGGTCCGAGCATCCGGGCCGGCCCAACTGCCGGATGGTCGGCCGGCAACTCGATGCTGAGGTCGTAGGCCTCCTTCAGATCCGGCGCCTGGCCGGCGAAGAACTCCTCACCGGGCGGCACCCAGCCGCGGTGATTGGTCGAGTTCCCGATCCAGACCCGACGCTTCTCCGCCTCCGGCTGAGCGAAGAACCGTTGCGAGGCCGCATGCATGGCCTCGAACACGGCCGGGTCGATACCGTGCCCGGTCACCTGCAGGAACCCAACCTCGGCCCCGGCCGCAGTCAGCGCCTCGATCACCGGCTGCGGATCGCTGCCACTGCGCAGCGGGGTCAGATCGATGCTCGGAATCGTGGTGAAGGTCATGTCCACTCCTGTTCGATCGTCCACTGGTGCAGTCCCTGCGGGGTGGTCAGGGCCACCTGGTCGGCGGTGCGGTTCAGCTGCACCGGGTGGCCGACCCAGTCCGGGGCACTGGCTCGGCGGATCTGCCAGCCGTCCGGGTCGGTCTCACCCATCGCGATCACCGGCGCGAACAGCGATGTCCCCAGAGCGAACCGGCCATTTTCCGGAGGACCCAGTTGCAGCAGCACGGCCTTTCGGTCCCCACTGCGCAGCAGCAGTTCAAGCGTGATCGGGTGCGGCGCGGGCTGCCAGAGCTCCCGGTAATCCGCCTCGACCCCGAGCTCCAGGATCATGCCGTCTGCTTCGGTACGGAGCCGGCCCCGGTCGTCGGCCCCGGTCGGGGCGATATCGATCAGCCGGTCCCAGCAGGTGACGCCGTCCTCGATCCGGGTGCGGCCGGCGAATCCCTCGACGATGTCGCCCAGGCGCAGGTCCACGTGCAGTTCCCGGCCTTGGAACCAGCGCACCCAGGTGCTGCAGTCGGTCTGCTGGGGATCTTGGTACAGCAGCCGGGTGAAGACGTGGCCGGCCAGGTCGGTCAGGCCCGGGGATCGGGTGTTGGTGAGCGCGGTCATCAGGCCGGAACCAGAACGGTGTCGGTGTCGGTATCGGTGTCGCGGTCGCTGTCGCCGCGCTCAAGGGCGAGCTTCTCCAACTCCCGCTCGCTGGTCGCCAGTTCCGCCTCGGTACGCGGTCGCACGAGGGCGATGATCACGAAGGTCAGGATGCTGGCGGCCGCGGAGATCAGGCTGGCCCAGCCGTCCATCTCGGTGCCCATGATGTTGTTCGGGATGTAGAGCAGGGTGTTCTCCACGCCGTACAGGGTCGGGATCAGCACCAGGAACATGAGCCGCAGGACCAGGCCCACGCCGGCCGAGGCCAACGCGGCGACCACTCCGGGGCGCTTCCAGTACAGCCCGATCAGCATGGCCGGAGCCAGGCAGGCGAGCATCAGGTCGAAGGCAAGGGTGAGCAGGATGCCGGTCTCGCTGACCCGGGCCGCCAGGAGTACGCCGATCAGGGTCAGTGGGATCATCACCAGGCGGGTCCACCGCAGCAGCGGATCATTCGGGCTCTCGGCCTGCCGGCGGACCTGGAACATGTTCCGGACGATCATTCCGGAGGTGGCCAGAATGGCGCCCGATGCCGTGGAGAACGAGGCGGCGACCACGCCGGAGAGCACCAGCACCGCCAGCAGCGGGGGAGCGTACTCACCCAACAGTTGATACAGGATCGGCGCCTTCTCACTGCTCAGCCCCAGCGCCCCGACAGCAGTCAGCGAAACCAGCGCGAACACGGTGCCGACGAAGAAGACCATCCCGGCGCCCACGAAACAGGCCTTGCGGGCGGTCTCTGGGCTTTTTGCTGCCAGGATGCGCTGCATGAAGTCGATCGCCACCAGGTCGCCGATACCCAGCGCGATCAGCGTCGCCCAGTTGATCGGCGCGCCCTGCGCCGGGTCGGTGAGCTGCCCGGTGTCGAAGGGCCCCATCCCCTGGGGGATCACAATGCCGTAGCTGACCGCGACCCAGACCAGCATGGACACGGTCGCGACCAGGGTGATCGCCACCTGGATGATCGAGGTGTACGCGTCGGAGAACAGCCCACCGGCGATCGTGTAGGCCAGGACCAGGATCGCCGCGACGCTCAACCCGATCACGTAGGGAATGTGGGCGAAGTACTCCAGCAGGTACCCGCAGGCGACCAGGTTCCCGGCCAGCAGGACGGTGAAGGCGATGGTGATGATCGCCGAGGACGTCAGCTCGGTGGCGCGGCCGTACCGCACCCGGTAGAAGTCGCCCAGGCTGTACAGCCGCATCCGGTTCATCGGCTTGGCGATGAACAGGCCGGCGAACAGCAGGCAGAACGCCAGGCCGATCGCCAGGGAACCGCCGGCCCAGAAGCCGAACTGTGAGGTCAGGTCGGTGTTGCCAACGGTTCCGTTGGCGTCGACCGCAGCTGCGGTGAGGGACACCGCGACCAAGGGCAGGCCGAGCGTACGCCCGGCGACGAGGTAGTTGTCGGAGTCGCCGTCGACCTTGCGGGCGACCGCAATCCCGACGACGATGACGGCAATCACAGTGATTGCGACACCAAGAATGATCATGTGTGCTCCCGAGAATGGCGCGCCGCAGCGCAGAGGGGTCCGGGTGGGCACCGGCCGCCCCGACGGGAGGTCGCGACCGGCATTTTCTGTCTGACAACAGATATTGGCCGGGGCGTGTTTCAGTGGATCGTTGGCAAAGGTCGGGAAGGTAACGCGATCGGGCAGGGCGTGACGAGGATGTTTCAGCGCCTGCCGAACCGGCGCCCGCGCGGCTGATCCACCACCTGCCAGGCCGGCATGTCGGTGCCGGGCAGCACCGCGTCGGCCAGTTGGTAGCGGGACCAGGCGTAGCGCACCTGCCGGCCTTCGACGATCGGGTCGGTGCTGTCGCGGAGCTGGCGGACCACCGCCCGGAGATTGGCCGCGCACTCGGCGTAGGTCTTGTCGTCGGTGCGGAAGAGATCGCGCTCGCCCACCGCCCGTAGCCCCCGGGTGACCGCGCCCCGGTCCGGGTGCTCCGGGTCCAGCGGATGCACGCGGAACGTCACCTCGACCCGTTTGGCCGCGATGTCGCGGTCGAGTTCGGCCGGCGTACAGACGTGGCCCTGGTGCGGCAACCAGACCGCGGTGACGCGGCCGCCGGCGGTAATCATCTGGGTCACGAGAAAACCGGCCAGCTGCGACGCTTCCTCGGCAGGGCCGGAGGAGTTCCCGCTGGGGACGGCGGAGGTCAGGGTCACCACGCTGCGATGCCCGGCCACCGCGGCGGACAGGGCGGAGTTCCCGCGCGCGGCGGTGTCGATGGCCAGCGCGGGCTCCTCGAGTGGGTCGGGGGACAGGGTCAGCCGGACGTGGGTGCCCGCGACCGGCAGCACGTACTCGGTCTCCGCCGACTCCGCCAGGGCGGCGGCCGGCTCCGGCAGCACACTGCCGAACACCTCGCCCAGGTGCCGGGCCGGCTCACCCAGCAGGAGGTGGATCGCCCAGGTGTCCAGGACCACGTCACCGCGGCTCGGATCGATGACCGCCGAGATGCCCGCCGCCGAGAGGCGGTCCAGCAGCGCGTCTCCGCCGTTGGGGGTCGTGACCTTGTACGCCAGCTCGGCCGCAGTGATCGGGAACACCGCCAGATAGTCGGTATCGCCCTCGGGGGTGGTGGCCCGCATGAGCGCCGGTGGGTAGCCCAGCGGTGGGCCGATCAACGCTGCGGCGAACGGAGCCGAGTCATCGAACAGCATGTTGTCCTGATCGGTGATCGTGTGCCCCCAGGCCAGGAAGCTGTCGTAGGTCTGCGGAATCCGGGCCACGTCCTTCAGCATCCGGATCGGCCAGAAGTTGGCTTCCTTGTCCAGCTCCGCCTCGTTGATCGGGTCGAGGCCGGGCCACCCGGCCGGAAGACCGATCATCAGTTCGAGCCGGGCATGCTCGAACCCGTCGGGCACGGCCATCGGCAGATCCGACATGCCGGCGGTGACCAGGGTCAGATGGGGGTAGTCCTGGCTCGGCGGGAACACGTGGAGATCGAGGGTGATGCCCCAGCTGCGTCGTTCGGACAACGTGATGTACTCGTCCCCGAGGTAGCGGCGCAGATGGAACTCATTGGCCCTCCGGCGTTGCTTGTCGCGCGGGGCGGGGGTCAGTCCCTCGATCGGGTCGATGTGGCGGTAGATCGGGTCTCCGTTGGGAGCGAACTCCTCATCACCGGGATCACTCATCGAAAGCCTCTCCTGAGGGGCCGGACGGCGTCACTGTACGCCGGGACCGGGCGAGTACGCCGGATCGGGCGATCAGGCCGGCCCGGATCAGGGCAGGGCATGCAGTGGTTCGGGCCCGGGCAGCGCCGCGGCCAGGGCCTGGCCCGAGCGTCGGTCCGCTTCGCGAATCGGTGCCCGGGCCACCAGCAGGACGGCAGCATCGGCGACCTGTTCGGCCGGCAGCGCGGCGTCGGTCCCGCGGTGCCGCGCCAGGATCACCGACTCCACCAGGCCGATCACCAGCGACGCCTCGGCCCCGGCTCCCGGCCGGCACTGCTCGGCCAGCGCGGAGTAGCGTCGCTCCACCTGCTGCCAGGCGTCCCGGAACCGTGCGAAGGCCTCGTCCTGCACCTCCGGCAGCAGGTACAGGGCGCCCAGGTTCACCTCCCCCTGGCCCAGTTGCCGGGCGTCCCACCAGGTCAGTGCCCACAGCCGGGCCGCAGCCGGCTCACTGCCGACGAGCAGGTCACCGGCCAGGTCGATCGTCGGCTGCACCGTGTCCAGCAACAGGGTGAGCAGGATCTCCTCCCGGTTCGGGAAATAGTGGTAGAGCGTCGCCTGGGAGATTCCGGCCTTCTCGGCGATGGCGTGGGTGCTGGCCTGGAATCCGTGGACCGCGAACAGTGCCGCGGCGGCGTACAGGATGTCGGCCCGGGTCCCGCGCCCGGTGGGGGATTCGCTCTTGCGGGGTCGTCCGCGTCCTGCCATGCGGTCCAGCTTTGCCGACGCCGACCCGGCCCGGCAACCGCAACACAGCCGTAACGCCGCTCGAACAGCCCGGTCACATCCGTCGATTTGACTACCTTCAACAGTTTCTGTCGGACGACAGAAAAACCGCGACGCCGGCTCTGCCCAGCATCCGCCGACCACCGAAGGAGACCGCCGTGACCACTGCGACCGCCACCACCGCCGGGGCTCGGGAGCACGCCCGGGCCCAGGCGGGGACCCCCTGCGACACGATGCCGATCCTGCCGGCGACCGACTTCCCCGACGTCCCCGCCGGCATCGACCCGGCGACCCTGGTCTGGGCCGAGCGGGTCGCCGGAGGCAACTACACCCACAAGGTCCTGGCCCGCGGCACCCTGCTGCAGCTGACCGACCTCACCGGCGACGCCTGCGCCCATGTCCTGCTCTACAACGCCCTGGAACCGGTCGAACGACTCAACGTCGCCGACACCCAGAAGGTGCAGTGGCAGGTCTATACCGACACCGGTCAGCTCCTGCTCAGCGACCAGGGCCGCGTCCTCGCGTCGGTCGAGGCGGCGACCGCCGGCCGCCACGACTCGATCTTCGGCACCAGCACCCGCGCCCGCAACGAGGAGCGCTACGGCGACGGCGCCCCGCACGGCCCGTCCCCGGCGGGTCGCGAACTGTTCAAACTGGCCGGCCTCAAGCACGGCCTGGAGGCCCGCGACCTGCCGCCGAACGTCTCCTTCTTCCAGGGCGTCCGCATCGACGCAGACGGCCACCCGCACTGGGAGGGCTCGGCCGGGCCCGGCGCCGGCATCACCCTGCGGATCGAGATGCCCGCGATCGTCCTGATCGCCAACACCGCCCATCCGCTGGACCCGCGCCCGGCGTACCACTGCGGCCCGCTCGAGGTGCTCGCCCGCCGTGACCGCCCCACCACCGATACCGACCCGCTCTGGTCGCGCAGCCCCGAGGGGCGCCGCGCGTACGCCAACACTCTCGACTACCTGACCGCCCGCGGTCTGGCCTGAAAGGACCCGAGATGACCACGCTCATCCGACCCGACTTCGGCACCGTGCTGTCCCGCCACACCGTGGCCCCGCGGGCCCCCTGGTCGGCGATCCTGACCGCCGGCCAGGTGCTCACCATCGTCGACCTCGACGGCAACCAGGCCGTGGACTTCCTGTGCTACGACGCCCACGACACCTCCCGCGCCTACTCCGTCCAGGCCACCCTGCAGGGCCAGGGCTCGGTCTACCTGACCGAGGGCTCGATCCTGCGCGACAACGAGTACGACCCGCTGCTCGTCGTGGTCGCCAACGACGTCGCCCGCCAGGACACCCTCGGCGGCGCCTGCTCCAAGGAATCCAACACGCTGCGCTACGGCCACCACACCTGGCACCAGCACGGCTGCGTCGACAACTTCCTGATCGAACTGAGCAAGTACGCGATGGGCAAGCGGGACCACGTCTCCAACGTCAACTGGTTCATGAACGTCCCGGTCGACCCCGACGGGGCGTTGGGCATCGTCGACGGCATCTCGGCCCCCGGCCTCCGGGTCAGCCTGCGGGCCGCCAAGGACACCCTGGTTGTCGTCTCCAACTGCCCGCAGATCAACAACCCCTGCAACGGCTTCGACCCCAGTCGCGCCGAGATGATCATCCAGGAGGGCCGATGACCACCCCGCTGCCGACGACCCTGCTGATCGCCAACCGTGGCGAGATCGCCGTCCGGATCATCCGGACCGCCAAGCGCCTGGGCCTGCGTACGGTCGCGGTCTTTTCCGAGGCCGACCGGGGTGCGCTGCACGTGCACCACGCGGACGAGGCCGTCCTGCTGGGCGGCGAGGCGGCCGCCGATTCCTATCTGCGCCAGGACCGGATCATCGAGGCCGCCCGGGCCACCGGCGCCACCCTGATCCACCCCGGCTACGGCTTCCTGTCCGAGAACGCCGACTTCGCCCGGGCCTGCGCCGCGGCCGGGATCACCTTCGTCGGCCCGACCCCCGAACAACTCGAACTGTTCGGCGCCAAGCACACCGCCCGGGCCGCCGCCGAAGCCGCCGGTGTCCCGATGCTGCCCGGCACCGGTCTGCTCGCCGACCTGACGCAGGCGTACGCCGCGGCCGACCGGATCGGCTATCCGGTGATGCTCAAGGCGACCGCCGGCGGTGGTGGCATCGGCATGCAGGCCTGCCACACCCCGGCCGAACTCGGTGCCGCCTGGGACAACGTACGCCGCCTCGCCGGCGCCAATTTCGCCTCCGCCGGGGTCTTCCTGGAGCGCTTGGTCACCCACGCCCGACACGTCGAGGTCCAGATCTTCGGCGACGGCGCCGGCACCGTGATCAGCCTCGGCGACCGCGACTGCAGCCTGCAGCGCCGCAACCAGAAGGTGCTCGAGGAATCCCCGGCCCCCGACCTGCCCGATACCGTCCGCGCCGAGATCGCCGACGCCGCCCGCCGGCTGTGCGCCGCGGTCGACTACCGGTCGGCCGGCACCGTGGAATACATCTACGACGCCGTCCGCCAGGAGGCCGCCTTCCTGGAGGTGAACACCCGCCTCCAGGTCGAGCACCCGGTGACCGAGGCCCGCTACGGGATCGACCTGGTCGAATGGATGCTGCGGCTGGCGCTGGGGGAGACCGACGTGGTCGCCGAACCGGCCGCTCCGACCGGGGCCGCGGTGGAGGCCCGGATCTACGCCGAGAACACCGACCTGGGCAATGTGCCCAGCTCCGGCACGATCACCGCCGCCGAGTTCCCCGAAGGCGTCCGCGTCGACGGCTGGATCGAGGCCGGCAGCGCGGTCTCCACCAGCTACGATCCGCTGCTGGCCAAGCTCATCGTGCACGGCACCGATCGCGCCGACGCCTGGGCCAAACTCGGCGCGGCGCTCGCCGCCACCCGGGTCCAGGGCGTGGCGAGCAACCTCGGCCTGCTGCGCACCGTCGCCGAGGAAGAGACCGTCCTCGCCGCGACCCACTCCACCGACACCCTCAACCACGTCGTCAACACCCAGCCGCGGTTCGAGGTCCTCAAGGGCGGCCTGCTCACCACCATCCAGGACTGGCCCGGCCGGGTCGGGTACTGGCCGGTGGGCATCCCGCCGTCGGGCCCGATGGACGACTGGTCCTTCCGGGCCGGGAACCGGGCGCTCGCGAACGCCGAGGGCGCACCGGGCCTGGAGATCACCATGGCCGGGCCCACGCTGCGCTGTCACACCGAGACCCGGCTGATCGTCACCGGCGCACCCACGCCGGTCACGGTCGATCAGGCCCCGGTCCCGCAGTGGGAACCGATCACCGTCCCCGCCGGCGGCGTCCTGGAGATCGGGACCCCGACTGCCGGCATGCGCAGCTACCTGCTCGTCGAGGGCGGCCTCGACGTCGCCCCGGTGATGGGCTCGGCGGCCACCTTCACCGACGGGAAGATCGGTGGTCTCACCGGCGGTCCGTTGCGCCCCGGCGACATCGTCCCGCTGGCCACCCCCGCCGAGCCGCAGCAGGTCTGCATCGTGCCGAGCGCCGAGCGGCCGGACTTCTCCGCGCGCTGGGAGATCGCCGCCCTGGAGGGCCCGCACGCCGCGCCGGAGTTCTTCACCGAGTCCGACATGGAGACCTTCTACAACACCGACTGGGAGGTGCACTTCAACTCCGCCCGCACCGGCGTACGCCTGGTCGGACCGAAACCGGAATGGGCCCGCAGTGACGGCGGCGAGGCCGGGCTGCACCCGAGCAACATCCACGACACCGCGTACAACGTCGGTGCGGTCGACTTCACCGGCGACATGCCGATCCTGCTCGGCCCCGACGGACCCAGCCTGGGCGGATTCACCTGCCCGGTGACCGTGCCGACCGCGCACCGCTGGATGCTCGGCCAGCTGCGTCCCGGGGACCGGGTCCGGTTCGTGCCGATCTCGATGCCGCAGGCGCACGGGCTGCGCCGCTCGCCGCTGGCGGCGCCGGTGCCCGACCGCGGTTGCATCGTCGACGGCGGGATCCTGCTGACCGACCCCGGCCGCCCCAGCGGCCCTGGAGAAGCGGGCCGCCCCAGCGCCCCCGCAGCAGGGATCCGCCATGACGATCTGCCGTCGATGACCGTACGCCGCCAGGGCGACGCGGCACTGCTGGTCGAATACGGCCCGATGCAACTGGACCTGGTGGTCCGGATGCGGGTGCATGCCCTGGCCCAACGGATCAGCGAACTCGCCGATCACGACCGACTGGCCGGGATCATCGAGCTCACCCCCGGCATCCGGTCCCTGCAGATCCACCTGGATCCCGACGTGGCCGACCCCGAAGCCCTGGTCAACCTGCTGCGCGACCTCGACTACGCGCTGCCCTCGACCAAGGACCTGCGGGTCCCCAGCCGGACGGTGCACCTGCCGCTGTCCTGGGACGACCCGGCCACCCGGGAGGCGATCCAGCGATACATGGCCGGCGTCCGCGACGACGCCCCCTGGTGTCCGTGGAACATCGAGTTCATCCGCCGGATCAACGGGCTCGCGAGTGTCGAGGACGTCTACCGGACCGTGTTCGACGCCGAATACCTGGTCATGGGCCTGGGCGACGTCTACCTCGGCGCCCCGGTCGCGACCCCGCTGGATCCGCGGCACCGGCTGGTCACCACCAAGTACAACCCGGCTCGCACCTGGACTGCGGAGAACTCGGTCGGCATCGGCGGGGCGTACCTGTGCATCTATGGAATGGAGGGCCCCGGCGGTTACCAGTTCGTCGGCCGGACCACCCAGGTCTGGTCCACCCACCAGCAGCGCGGCGCGTTCGAGCCCGGGGTGCCGTGGCTGCTGCGCTTCTTCGACCGGATCAAGTGGTTCCCAGTCAGCACCGAGGAACTGGCCGAAATGCGCGCCGACATGGCCGCCGGCCGGCTGGAGCTGAAGATCGAGGAGGGCACCTTCGGGGTGGCCGAGTACGCCGAGTTCCTGGCCGAGAACGCCGACTCGATCGCGGAGTTCCGGAACAAGCAGCAGGTAGCGTTCGCCGCCGAGCGGGCGGCCTGGGAGGCGTCCGGGGAGTTCGAGCGGGCCTCGGTGGCCGGGGGAGCCGAGCCGGAATCGGCCGAGGTGGAGATTCCGCCGGGCTGTACGGCGGTGGAGGCACAGTTCGCCGCGAACGTGTTCCGGATCGACGTGGCCCCCGGGGACCGGGTCCGCGCCGGCCAGACGCTGCTCGCGGTCGAGGCGATGAAGATGGAGGCCGCGGTGGTCAGCCCGGTCGACGCGGTGGTGGTCGAGGTCCTCACCCGCTGCGGCGCCCAGGTGGCGCCGGGGACACCGCTGGTCGTGGTGCGTACGCAGAACGAAGAGCTGGACGAGATGGAGGCAGTGGCATGAGCGAGTCGAGCGAAATCACCGGCGTGGCCAAGGTGGCCGAGGCGTACGCCCGGGTCGCGGCGGCCGACCGGCCGGAGGTCTGGATCACCTTGCGCGACCGTGACGAGGTGGCAGCCGAGTTCGCCGCGGTGCAGGCCGCCGTGGCGGCGGGGGAGCCCCTGCCGCTGGCCGGGACCCTGTTCGCGGTGAAGAACAACATCGACGTGGCCGGGATCGTGACCACCGCCGGGTGCCCCGCGTACGGTTTCGAACCGGTGAGCGACGCACCGGTGGTCGCTCGGCTGCGGGCCGCCGGGGCGGTGGTGCTCGGGTCGACCAACCTGGACCAGTTCGCCACCGGCCTGGTCGGGGTCCGCAGCCCGTACGGGGCGGTCCGCCATGCAACCCATCCGGACCTGGTCTCCGGCGGTTCCTCCAGCGGCTCCGGGGTGGCCGTCGCGCTCGGCTTCGTCGACTTTGCCCTGGGCACCGACACGGCCGGCTCGGGACGGGTCCCCGCCGCGTTCCACGGCCTGTACGGGGTCAAGCCGACCCGCGGTCTGGTGCCGACCACCGGGGTGGTCCCGGCCTGCGCCTCCTTCGACGTGGTGACCGTGCTGGACACCGACCCGGTCCGGGCCGCCCTGATCGCGCAGATCATGGCCGGCCCCGATGCCGGGGACCCGCTGTCCCACCGGCCGGCGGCCCCGGCCCGCCTGGTCCGCCGGGTCGGGATCGCCACCACCGAACAGCTCGGCGAACTCGCCCCCGGCTGGGCCGAGGCGTACGCCGCCGAGGCCGACCGGCTCGCCGAGCGTGGTCTGGAGCTGGTCGAGGTCGACATCACGATGCTGCTGGACACCGCCCGGATGCTCTACGACGGGGCTTTCGTCGCCGAGCGGTACGCCGCGGTCGGCGAGTTCGTCGACGCGCACCGCACCGAGGTCGACCCGACCGTCGGCGGCATCATCGCCAAGGCCCGCGACATTCCGGCCTGGCAACTGGCCCGGGAGAGCCGCGACCTGGATCGGCGCCGGGTCGAAGCAGCCCGGATGTTCGAAACCATAGATGCGCTACTGCTCCCGGTCACCACCCAGCATCCGAGTATCGCCGCGGTGCAGGCCGATCCGGTCGGGATCAATCGGGACCTGGGCCGGTTCACCAACTTCGTCAATCTGCTCGACCTGGCCGCCCTGGCCTACCCCGCCGCGGAGGTGAATGGGCTCCCGTTCGGGGTCCAGCTCGTGGGTCCGGCCTACAGCGACGCCGAACTGCTGGTCGCCGCCGGGGTCGGGGGGCGGGAATCGGTGGGGGCGGCCGGATGAGGCTTGCGGTGGTGGGTGCGCATCTGGCCGGGCAGCCGCTGCATCACCAGCTCAGCGACCGGGCTGCCGTGCTGGTGGCCGTGACCCGGACTGCCCCGGCGTACCGGTTGTGGGATCTGGGCACGACGCCGGCCAAACCGGGCCTGGTCCGCGACCCCGACGCGGGCGCGGCGATCGTGGTCGAGGTCTGGGACCTGGGCGGGGAGGCGTTCGCCGGCTTCGTCGACGCCCTGGCCACCCCGATGGCGATCGGGCATGTGGAACTGGGCGACGGGTCCTGGGTGAACGGCTTCCTGGTCGAGCCGTACGCGCTCACCGGCGCGACCGAGATCACCGAGTACGGCGGCTGGGCGGCCTACCTGGCCGGCCGCGCGGTGAGCCAGTCGGCAAAGGTGTGAGCCAGCGATTCCAGCTCCGCGGCGCGGAAGTGGTCCGGGAGCCAGGCGGCGTACAGGGGCACCACCACCGCCTGGCCGTCGTACCGCAACGGGCGGGAGACCAGGCCGAAATGGGACTCTTCCACGCCGATGGTGACCCCGCTCCCGTGGGAGATGTGGGCCTGGGCGAGCAGGCCGGTGCTGACGAAGCCGACCTTGGGCGGCACCCGCCCGACCCCGGTCAGCAACCCCGACACGGTCTCGGCGACCGCGGTGTTCACTGCGGGCAGCAGGATGTGCTCGGCAGCCAACTCGGTGACCTCGAGTCCGGCCGGGGCGTCGGCGGCCAGCGGGTGCTCGGCGGGCAGCTGGACCAGCAGCGGAATGTCACCGACCCGGTGCAGCGCTGCGCGCCCGGCGGCCGGTCGGACGCTGCTCAGGGCCAGATCGGCACGGCCGGACAGCTCCCCGACCACCTCGTGCGGCGGGGTCGCGATGAATTCGGTGATCGGCGCACCGGTGGCGGCCACGAACGGCACCACATAGAGCTCACTGATGCCCGGCATGCTTGCCAGCACCAGGCCGGAATCGCCGGTCTCCGCGGTGGAGAAGGCTGAGCGGACCCGGAGCGAACGTGCCCACAGGTCCCGCGCCATCGGCTCCAGGCGACGTCCCGCCGGGGTCAGCGTGAGTCCGGTCGGGGTCCGGAAGAACAACGTCGCCCCCAATTCCTCCTCCAGTGCGCCAATCCGTTTCGAAATCGCCGATTGGGTCAAGTAGGTGCGGCGCGCGGCCTCGCTCATGCTCTGGGCATCGAGCACAGTCAAGAAGATGCCGATCGTCCGATCATCCATGCCGCGACCCTATCCCGCCATTCCGCCCTGGAATATCCCCAGTCGAGACCGTCGTCGCGTACCTCTCGACAGCGACGGTGGGGCTGCCTAGGGTTTTGTGCGGGAGTCCCCGGCCACAAGGAGAGGCAGGAAGCATGGCAGACAACGGAGTGGTCCTGAAGCGGGTGGGAGTGGTCGTTCGCGATCTGGCCACCGCGCAGGCAGCCTATGAGAAGTACCTCGGCATCACCGACTGGGCCACCGCGGAGTACCCGGCCGAGGCGCTGCGCGATGTCCGTGCGGCGAACGGCCGCGAGACCACCGGTGCCTACCGCTCGGCGATCGGCCGCTGGGGTGCGGCCGAGGGGGTGGTCTTCGAACTGGTCGAGCCGATCTCCGGCGAGACTCCCTTCAACGAGTACCTGCTGACCAAGGGGCCGGGCATCGCCTGGCTGACCGTGGTCGACAAGGACCCGAGCAACCCGAACACCCTGGCGAGCCGGTTGACCGGGCTCGGCATCGCGGTGTCGAACTCCTGGGAGACCGCGGAGGGCCGCCGGGAGTTCTGGGACACCCGCGACGCCCTGGGCGGCTACCTGCTGGAGGTCGCCGACCCCGCCGCGGCCGACCCGATCGCGCCGAATGCCGCCGACGCCACCTCGCCGCTGCCGTTCACCCAGGTCTTCCACTTCGGCGTGATCGTGAACAACGTGATGAAGGCCAACGAGGCCTACCATGCGATCTTCGGGATCACCGAGTTCCCGATCAAGGCCTGGAACGCCGAGATGGGCCGGCTGGATTCGCCGCAGTACCGCGGCAAGTCCGTCGAGCACGGGTACTTCACCTCCCAGGGCATGTGCGAGAACTTCGGCTTCGAGATCATCGAAACCACCTACGGCGACAGCCACTACAACCGCGAGTTCTCCGACCGCCGCGGACCGGGCATCCATCACGTGTACGCCTGGATGGCCAAGGACGAGAACGAGTGGGTAGCCACCATCGACACGATGACCGGGCTGGGGGCGCCGATCTGCATGGGCTCCCCGTTGCGCGGCGGGGCCGCGGAGTTCGCGTACTTCGACACCGCCGAACTCGGCTTCCTGATCGAGGGCGTCATCCGTCGGCGTCCGGCGGAGCCGCAGTACCAGGCGCCCGACTGGGTGGTGACCTTCCATGGCTGAGGCGATCGCGCGGCAACTGCGGACCCTGCACATCCTGCCCGACCACCCCGATCCCCGAGCTCTGGCCGCGGCCCTGGCCCCGGTCCGGGAGGCCGCGGGCTGCGTGACCGCCGAGGCGTACGAGTCCTGCACCGGCGCGTCGCACCTGGTGCTGACCACCCAGTGGGAGTCGGAGGTGGCCTTCTCCGCGTGGTGGCGGGACGCCGAACGCAATGGCACCGATGTGCTGGTGGCGGCGTTACTGGCCGAGGGCGTGGAGCACGAGTTCTATCCGCGCTCGGAACAGTTCAGCCCGGTCAACGGGATCTGGCAGCGTGATGTCGACTCGCTGATCACCTGGCCGGCCGGCAGCGGCGGGGTCCGGATCCTCATCGAGTACGCGGTGACCCCCGACGATCAGACATACGCGGTTCTCGAACGGGAAGTTCCGGAGACCCTCCGGGAAACCGGCTGCGAATTTTACGACTGGCTCCGCAACGTCGAGCTGGCCGACCATCTGCTGCTGGTGGAGTTGTGGGCCGACCAGGAAATCTACGACATGCACAACGACCTGCGGATGGTCACCGCGGAATACCGCGGGCCGAGCCATCGGCAGCCGGTGGAGTCGACCCGGGGCGGGACCAGTCGGGAGTTCTATCGACAGCACGGCTACCGCCCGATGTACGGGCGCTGGCAGCCGATCGAGGATGCCGATCAGTCGATCGGGGTCAAGTGGGGGCCCGCCTGAGGTGCGGATCGTCGTTTTCGGTGCAGCAGAAATTGTGAACTGCCTTCTGACTGGAGCAGAACGGCTGATTTCGAAATCTGGTGCACCGAAAACGACGGTGCGGTCGTCGGGTCGGCCGGCAGGTGGGCCAGTGCGCATCCGGGCAGCGGGCACAAGTGTCGGACCGGCCGACTAGGGTGCAGCTTGTGGATCCCGAGGAAGATGACGATCAGCTCGACGAGTACGGCTTCGAGCCCTCGTTCGAGCAAGACGGACCGTCTCTGCTGGGGGACGAACCGGACGAACCGGAGGACGCCCCCGACCCCGCGGCCGAATCCGACCCGGAGCCCGCACCCGCGCCCCCGACCGACTCGGTAGCGACCCCGCCCGCCGCAGCGACGCACCGGACGGAGCCGCCGCGCGAGGCACCCCTGGCGCTGTACCGGCGCTATCGGCCGGACACCTTCGAAGAGGTGATCGGCCAGGAGCACGTCACCAAGCCGCTGCAGCGTGCCCTGGCGAACAACCGGGTCAACCACGCCTACCTGTTCTCCGGTCCGCGCGGCTGTGGCAAGACCACTTCCGCGCGGATCCTGGCCCGCTGCCTGAACTGCGAGCAGGGCCCGACCCCGACGCCGTGCGGGGAGTGCGAGTCCTGTCGCGAGCTCGCCACCGGTGGTCCGGGCTCGCTGGATGTGATCGAGATCGACGCCGCCTCGCACGGTGGCGTGGACGATGCCCGCGACCTGCGGGAGAAGGCGTTCTTCGCCCCGGTCAAGGCCCGCTTCAAGGTCTACATCGTCGACGAGGCACACATGGTGACCCCGGCCGGCTTCAACGCCCTGCTGAAGGTCGTGGAGGAGCCGCCGCCGCATGTGAAGTTCATCTTCGCCACCACCGAGCCGGAGAAGGTGATCGGCACGATCCGATCCCGGACCCATCACTACCCGTTCCGGCTGGTGCCGCCGAAGGTGCTCGGTGGCTACCTCGGGGAGATCTGCCGGTCCGAGGGGATCGCGATCGAGCAGAGCGTGCTGCCCCTGGTGGTCCGGGCCGGCGCCGGGTCGGTCCGCGATTCGCTCTCGGTGCTCGACCAGTTGCTCGGTGGGGCCGCCGAGCAGGGCGTCAGCTACGACCAGGCGACCGGACTGCTCGGCTTCACCCCCGATTCCCTGCTCGACGCGATGCTGGACGCCTTCGCCGCCGGTGATGCCTCGAGTGTGTTCAGCACGATCGACCGAGTGATCGAGATCGGCCAGGATCCCAAGCGGTTCGCCGAAGACCTGCTGCAGCGGCTGCGGGATCTGGTCATCTTCGCCGCGGTGCCGGACGCGATCGCGGCCGGCCTGATCGACGCGGCCGAGGATCAGACCGAGCGGTACCGGGCGCAGACCGCCCAACTCGGCGTCGGGGAACTGACCCGCGCCGCCGAGGTGCTGGCGACCGGCCTCACCGAGATGCGCGGCACCACTGCACCCCGGCTGCACCTGGAACTCATGTGTGCCCGGGTCCTGCTGCCCGGGGCAGACGCGGGGGATCGGGGTGTCCACGCCCGACTGGACCGACTCGAGCGGCGCGTCGGCATGGACGGTGCCCCCGGGGCCGCCGAACCGGCGCTGACCGCTCCGATCTCGGCCCCGCCGCCCGCTGTGACCCCGGCCGCTCCGGCCCCGGCTGCTCAGGTACCGTTTGCCGCGCCGGTGCCCCCGAGCGCGGCCGTGCCGAGCCCGGCCCCGGCGGCACCCGAGCCCGCTCGCCGACCGGCTCCGGCACCTCGCCCCGCGGCGACCGCCCCTGAGCCGGTGGCGCGCCCCACCGCCCCGGCCCACCCGGTCCGCGAACCGGAGCCCGCGCCGGCAGCACCGGCGGCCGGACCGGGTCCCGCCGCTGCCGCCGAGCAGCCGGCCGGTGCGGGGCCGACGCTGGCCGATGTACGCCGGCTGTGGCCCGACGTCCTGGAAACCCTCAAGGGGATGCGTCGCTTCGCCTGGATCCTGATCAGCCAGAACGCCCAGGTGGGCGGAGTCCACGACGGGGTGCTCACCCTGATGCTGCGCAACGACGGGGCCCGGGATCGCTTCCATCGCGGCGGCAATGAGACCGTGCTGCGCGAGGCGTTGATCCAGGTGATGGGCGTCGATCTGCGGATCGAGGCCGTGGTGGAAGGGACAACCGCACCCCAGGGCGGGTCGGGCCGGGGCCCACAGGCCCGCCAGTCGGGTCCGGCCCCGCGGCAACCTGCCCCGGCACCCACACCGGACGCACCCGCGCCGATGGATCGGCAGCCGGAGCAGTCCCGCCCCGCGCCGCCGCAGCCCGCGCCGCAGCAGCCCGCGCCGCAGCAGCCCGCACCGCAGCAGCCCGCACCCCAGCAGGGCGGGCCCGCAGCAGCGCCGCCCGCACCGCCACAGCGGGTCCCGGCGCAATCACAGCGGGAGCCCGGTCACCGAACCGGACCCGAGCCGACCGACCCCCCGGTCCGCGGGACCCGCACCGGCCCGGCGAATCGTCGCCCGGCCGCCCCCCATCAGGTCGAACCGCCGCCCTACGACGAGGAGCCACCACCCCCGGAGGATGAGCCCCCTTTCGTTGATCCCGGCCCGCCGACCAGGCCCGCGGCGCCCCACCGGGACTCAGCCGGGGCCAGGTCCGCCATTCGTCCGATGGCGGCCGCGCGACCGCGTACGCCCACCCCCGACCCGGAGCCCGAGGTCGAACCCGACCGCAACGACACCACCGTCGAGGGGGACAACGAATCGACCGCCGAACTCCTGGCCCGCCACCTCGGTGCCGAACTCATCGAGGAGGATGTTGTCTGAGCCAGCGCCTACTCTGGGTGCAGCCAGATCCGTCTGCCTACCCGAACCGACAGATCCGCCGGATCCCCGACCCATGGAGAAACGCTCATGATGCCCGAGAACCTCGACATGAACGCCCTGCTCGCCCAGGCCCAGCAGATGCAGGCCCAGATGGCCAAGGCCCAGCAGGAACTGGCCGAGTCCAAGTTCAGCGGATCCGCCGGCGGCGGCCTGGTCACCGCTGAGGTCACCGGCGACGCCGAACTGGTCGCGCTGACCATCAAGCCCGAGGCCTGCGATCCCGAGGACACCGAATCCCTGGCCGACCTGATCATCGCCGCCGTCCGCGACGCCCAGGCCCAGATGCGTGCCCTGGCCCAGGCGAAGTTCTCCGGGATGCCCGGGATGGACGGCTTCGGGCTCTGATCCCACCCCGGCCGGCCGCCCCCGCGCGGCCGGCCACATCCGTTTGACCGAGAACGAGGTTTGTGTTGTACGAGGGTCCCGTCCAGGATTTGATCGACGAACTCGGGCGGCTGCCCGGGGTGGGGCCCAAGAGCGCCCAGCGGATTGCGTTCCACCTGCTCGCCGCCGACGCCGAGGACGTGGAGCGCCTGGCCGACACATTGCGCCGGGTCAAGGAGAAGGTCCGCTACTGCGAGGTCTGTTTCAACGTCTCCCAGGAGGAGCGCTGCCGGGTCTGCCGTGATCCACGCCGCGACCCGACCATGATCTGCGTGGTCGAGGAGTCCAAGGACGTGGTCGCGATCGAGCGGACCAACGAGTTCCGCGGCACCTATCACGTCCTGGGCGGCGCCATCAGCCCGATCGACGGGATCGGCCCGGGCGACCTGCATGTCCGCGAACTGATGCAGCGGCTGGCCGACGGCACCGTCACCGAGGTCATCCTGGCCACCGACCCCAATCTCGAGGGGGAGGCCACCGCCACCTTCCTGAGCCGGATGCTGGCCTCCTTCGAGGACATTCGGGTCACCCGGCTGGCGTCCGGGCTGCCGGTGGGCGGCGACCTCGAGTACGCCGACGAGGTCACGCTCGGACGGGCGTTCTCCGGACGCCGGGTGCTCTGAGCGCCCGCACGGCCGCCGCCGGGATTCGCCTTAGCAACCGGACAGTAGTTTTCACCCGCATAAATTGAGGGCCTTCGGGTGGCATAAGCGCAAATTTGCTGGCTAGGGTTCGTGCGCGTGGCAGCGGTTGC
This sequence comes from Granulicoccus phenolivorans DSM 17626 = NBRC 107789 = JCM 15570, assembly GCF_000423085.1. Taxonomy (GTDB): domain Bacteria; phylum Actinomycetota; class Actinomycetes; order Propionibacteriales; family Propionibacteriaceae; genus Granulicoccus; species Granulicoccus phenolivorans. The sequence goes on from NZ_AUHH01000009.1 coordinate 111,729, forward strand.
CACACATTTGCGCAAAGGAAATCTCGGTGGACCAACGAAGTGATGTTCACGGTTCTGACGCGACAGGAAATCCGGCCCGGCCCGGAGTCTCGCGGCGTACGGTCGTCGCCGGCGTGGCCTGGGCCACTCCGGCAGTGATCGTCTCCAGCACCCTGCCTGCGGTGGCGGCCAGCCCGGGCCGCCCGTGTGATGCCGTCACCTATACCCAGATCCATGCCGCGGCCCAGTTTCTCAGCGGGACGTTGCTCGGCACGCGCCTGAGCCAGGTCTTCGACGACCCGAGCTGGACCGGCGCCTCCCTCGCCCAGGTGCGGGGCCTGAAGGTCTCGACCATTCCGCCGGCAGCGCCGGTGGCCGACCCGACCAGTGCCCAGCAGGTCACCACGGCGTCGGGCCCGGCGTACCGGATGCCGTTGGATGTCGATGCCCTCGGGGCGGTCCAGGTCACCGCGGGTATCCCGCTGGGGAACCTGATCCGGACCGATCTCGGTGTGCTGAACCAGTTCGCCCAGGCCCTGGCGAACGGGCGGGCCGTCGGCTCGACCGGGGCGGTGGACAACAGCAGCGGCGCGATCGACCTGAGCAACACCGCCCGGTCCACCACATACGCCAGCATCAACCTGAAGAACCTGCTCAACGAGGCGCTCAGCGGGGGACTGGCCGGGCTGGGCAGCGGGGTCTCCGAGATCACCGATCTCACCCTGAACGTCGGAGCCGTGGCCGGCCGGGCGTACGAACAGGACTGTGCGGTCTGCATCACCCGGGACTACCTGCTGGCCTGGCTCCGCCTGGCCCTCGATTCGCCGCTGATCGGTGCGGTCACCAGCGGGCTGGAAAGCACCCTGAACACCGTGATCGGCGAAAGCGGCGTGGTCAACTCACTCCTCAGCGACCTGACCAGCGCCCTCAGCCTGCTCGGCATCGACGCCACCGCCCAGCCGTCGATCACCACCGACTACACCGGAGCCGGCGACCTGCTGCCCGACAGCGACCTCGTCGACCTCCGCCTGGGGTCGGCGCAACCGCTGACCATCGATATCGGTGCCCTGCTCGGGGGCGCGTACCGGCCGGACGGGACCAACTCCGCCCTCAACGGGCTCGCCCCGAATACCAGCCTGGTGGTCAACCCGAGCGCGATCACCAACACCGTGACCGAACTCGGCAAGCTCGCCGCCAACCTGACCGGCAGCACCGGCGCCTCGACCGGAATCACGGCCACCGACACGATCCGGGTCAAGCTGGTACTGAACCTGAGCGCCCCGCTGCTGGGTACTGCCGCGATCACCGTCGATGACACCCTGACCAAGATCATCGCCGGCGACTTCACCCCCAGCACGACCGGCAGTGCCGGCATCATCGGACTGCTGACCGCGTTCCTGTCCGGCACCCTGAAGACCACCCTGCGGACCCTCGGTGGCACCATCCGCGACCTGCTGGCCAGTCAGGCCGTGACCACCACCGTCAACACGGCTGTCACGAACCTGTCCTCCGTCGTGGGCGCGCTGCTGAACGCGCTGTTCATCACCCCCGGGGTGCTGCAACTGACCGCCAATGCGCAGAACGATCCGCAGATCGCCTGCCAACCGCCGGGCAATGCCGGCGCCGAGCCGGCGGACTGGGCCGGTCTCGCCGACGGGGAGTACGACGTCGCCGCCCTGCGGATCGGGGTGCTGAATGCGCTCAGCGACAAGCTGGTCACGCTCTACCTGGCCCGGGGTGCGGTCGGTCCGATCGCGCACCTGTGAGCTGACCGCCACCGGCGTACGCCGGACCCCACCGGGGGCGTGCCGATGCCGGTACGCCCCCGGATCCGTCCCGGGACCACGCCGGCCGGGCCGCAGCGGACTACCCGTCTTCGGATCAGCGCACTACAATGGCGCCGTCGCACGGCATTGATGGGGCCATCACCTCGGAGCTGCCGGAAGAACGGCACCGCTCGGTGCTCACTAGACCCGGCCGCGACAGGCTTGAGTGGGCCGGTTCCCGGCCAACGAGGGTGGTACCGCGGGCCCTGCCGGCTCGTCCCTCGACGTTCGACTCCACCCTTCGTTGAACCCGAGGACCGATGACCGCCAATCGCTACCGCAGCGTCCCCGCCCAGATCGATCTGCCCGCCATGGAGCGGGAGATCCTGCAGTTGTGGGAGCAGCAGGACACCTTCGAGAAGTCGCTGGCGCGGACTGCCGACGGCGAGCCGTGGACCTTCTACGAGGGACCGCCCACCGCGAACGGGATGCCCGGTACCCACCACATCGAGGCCCGGGTCTTCAAGGACCTGTTCCCCCGCTTCCGCACCATGCAGGGCCGCTTCGTCGACCGCAAGGCGGGCTGGGACTGCCACGGTCTGCCGGTCGAGCTCGCGGTGGAGAAGGAACTCGGGATCAACGGCAAGCCCGAGATCGAGGCGTACGGCGTGGAGGCCTTCAACGCGAAGTGTCGCGAGTCGGTCACCCGCCACGTGGATGCCTTCGCCGCGCTGACCGAGCGGATGGCGTACTGGGTCAACATGGACGACGCGTACTGGACGATGAAGCCGTCCTACATCGAGTCGGAGTGGTGGGCGCTCAAGCAGATCTTCGAGAAGGGCTGGCTGACCGAGGAGCAGCGGGTCGCCCCGTACTGCCCGCGCTGCGGTACCACCTTGTCCGACCACGAGCTGGCCCAGGGCTACGAGGACGTCCACGACGAGACGGTGTACGCCCGCTTCCCGCTCACCTCCGGCCCGTACGCCGGCACCGCGGACCTGATGATCTGGACCACCACCCCGTGGACGCTGATCGCGAACGCGCTGGTCGCGGTCGGGCCGGAGCTGACCTACGTGACCGCCACCGACGGCGAGTCCACCCTGATCATCGCCGAAGAGGCCGTCGAGCACCTGCTCGGCGAAGGCTGGACGGTCCAGGACCGGTTCACCGGCGCGGAGATGGTCGGCTGGACCTACCAGCGTCCCTTCGAGGTGATGGAGCAGCCCGGAACGGCCCATTTCGTGGTCGCCGAGGACTACGTCACCACCGGCGAGGGCACCGGCCTGGTGCACCAGGCGATGGCCTTCGGTGCCGATGACTACCAGTCCTGCAAGCGCAACGGGATCGAGTTCGTCAACCCGATCGGACCCGACGGGCGGTTCTACGAGGGGCTGGGCCTGGTCTCGGGAGTCTTCTTCAAGGACGCCGACGACATCATCCTGGAGAACCTGCGGCATCGGGGCCTGGCCTTCAAGACCGTGGTGCACGAGCACGCCTACCCGCACTGCTGGCGCTGCCACACCCGGCTGCTCTACTACGCCCAGCCGTCCTGGTACATCCGCACCACCCAGTTCAAGGACGCCCTGCTGCGGGAGAACGAGGCGACCAACTGGTACCCGGAGACCATCAAATGGGGCCGCTACGGCGACTGGCTGAAGAACAACGTCGACTGGGCGCTGTCGCGCACCCGCTACTGGGGTACGCCGCTGCCGATCTGGCGCAACGACGTCGACCCGACCCGGATCGTATGTGTCGGATCCCTGGCCGAACTCGGTGAACTGGCCGGGCGGGACCTGACCGGATTCGACCCGCACCGCCCGTTCATCGACGAGGTCACCTTCACCCAGCCGGGCGTGCCGGGCACCTTCCGCCGCGTCCCGGAGGTGATCGACGCCTGGTTCGATTCCGGCTCGATGCCGTTCGCGCAGTGGGGCTACCCGTACGCCGAGGGCTCGCAGGAGAAGTTCGAGAAGCACTTCCCGGCCGACTTCATCTGTGAGGCGACCGACCAGACCCGCGGCTGGTTCTACTCCCAGATGGCGGTCAACACCGCGGTGTTCGACCAGAACGACTACCGCAATGTGCTGTGCCTGGGTCACATCATGGCCGAGGACGGCCGCAAGATGTCCAAGCACCTGGGCAACATCCTGGAGCCGATGCCGCTGATGGACCGGCACGGCGCCGACGCGGTGCGCTGGTTCATGGCCTGCTCCGGGTCCCCGTGGATGGCCCGTCGGGTCGGGGACACCACGATCCAGGAGACCGTGCGCAAGGTCCTGCTGACCTACTGGAACACCGTCGCGTTCCATGCGCTGTACGCAGGCGTGAACGACTGGACCCCGACCGGTTCGGCCCCCGCGGTCGCCGATCGCCCGGTGCTGGATCGCTGGCTGGTCTCGGTGACCCAGGTCCTGGTACGCGAGGTGACCGCGGCGCTGGAGGACTTCGACACCCAGCGCACCGGCACCCTGCTGCAGAAGTTCGTCGACGACCTGTCCAACTGGTATGTCCGGCGCTCCCGCCGGCGCTTCTGGGCCGGCGACCCGGCTGCTCTGTGGACCCTGCACGAGGTGCTGCACACCGTGACCCGGCTGATGGCGCCGCTGATCCCGTTCATCACCGAACGCGTCTGGCAGGACCTGTTCGTCGCCGCCGATCCCGCCGAGGTGGAGTCGGTGCACCTGTCGACCTGGCCGGTGGCGGAGGAATCGCTGATCAGCGAGGACCTCGATGCCGCGATGGAACTGACCCAACGCATCGTGGAGCTCGGTCGCTCGGCCCGCTCGGAGGCGAAGGTGAAGATCCGCCAGCCGCTGTCCCGGGCGCTGGTGCCGAGCGCGGCGTACGCCCAGCTGACCGATGAACTGCGCCAGGAGATCGCCGCAGAGCTGAACGTGGAGCGGATCGAGTCCTTCGCCTCGGCGGGCGACCTGGTCGACTACTCCGCGAAGGGCAACTTCCGCAGACTCGGCAAGCGGTTCGGCAAGCAGACCCCGCTGGTGGCGCAGGCGATCGCCGACGCCGATGCAGCCGCGCTGAACGATCAGCTGCGCGAGCACGGGAAGGCGATCGTGCAGGTGCCCGAGGTCGGCGAGGTCGAGGTCGGGCCCGATGAGGTCCTGCTGTCCGAGCGTCCGCGGGAGGGCTGGTCGGTGATCAACGACCAGGGCGAGACGATCGCGCTGGACCTGGAGCTGACCCCCGAACTGGTCCGGGCCGGGCTGGCCCGGGAAGCGATCCGGCTGATCCAGGAGACCCGGAAGAACACCGGGCTCGAGGTCTCGGACCGGATCACCCTGCACTGGTCGGCGGAGGGGGAGATGGCCGAGGCGCTGCAGGCCCATGGCGCGCTGGTGGCCGATGAGGTGCTGGCCACCGAGACCGTCGAGGGGACGCCCAACGGCGAGTGGACCACCGACGCCGACCTGGGCCTGAGCATCCGGGTGGTGCGCGCCGAGGCGTGACCGGTCCCGTCGAGCGGCGGACGAGGCGGCCTGCTGATGAGTAACCTGGAGGCTCAGCAGCAGGAGGGAGCACGGTGTCCACCCAGCCCACCCCGCCGCCCGGATGGGCCGGACCACCTCGACCGGCGGTACCCGTCCCGCGCTGGGTCAAGCCCCGGCCGCCACAGCCCGGCAGCATCCCACTGGGGCCATTGAGCATCGGGGAGATCTTCGGCGGCACGTGGAAGACGATGACCCGCAACCGCCCCGGCACCATCGGACTGGCCGCGGTGGTGTGCCTGGCGGCGCTGATCCCGCTCAGCCCGATCCTGATCGTGGTGCCGCCCCAGGTGGGGGCGTTGGTGGTCGAGTCCCTGGCGTACGAGGACTTCTTCGGCGTCGGCCGGCTGATCGCCTCCTTCGTGATCCTCGCGGTGCCGTTTCTGGTGCTCGGGATCGCCCAGGCGTACCTGGTGCCCCCGTTGACCGTCTCGGCCGCCGAGGCCTCCACCGGACGCCGCCCCGGGATCAGCGAACTGCTGCGGGCGAGCAACCCGGTCGCGCTGGGCAACATTCTGTGGCACCTGCTGTGGCCGGGGCTGTTCTACACCATCGGGATCCTGGTCGATCTGGGGATCCGATTCGGGGCCGCCGGGGGCGGGGCGCTGCTGATCCTGGCCTGGTGGACCGTGCTGCTGATACTGAACTACTACTTCGGGACCCGGTTCGCCTTCGTCCCGACCGTGCTGACCCTGGAGCGGTTGCCGCTGCCGGCGGCGATCAAGCAGTCCTGGTTGCTGACCCGCGGCAAGGTCTGGAGCACGCTCGGGCACCAACTCGCGATGGCCGCGATCTGCGGCACGCTGGTCGGCATCGGCTGGGCCCTGGTGGCCCTGATCTGGATCAGCACCCTCACTGCGGCCGAAAGCACCACCGGCTTCGGGTCGACCTTCCTGGTGCCCACCATCGGCGGGACGGTGCTCGCGCTGCTGGTCGGGATCTTCGGCGTACCGGCGATGACGCTGTCGACGACCTACCTGTACCAGTCACGGCGCTTCGAACTCGATCCCGGGTACGCCGATCAGCTGCTCACCAGCCATCGCACCGGGCAGGCCCCCTGGCTGGCCCCGGAATCGGAACCGTCGAAGGACTAGCCATGGACCTCAGCGCTGCGCGGCCACTCGCCGGCGGCATCACCGAACGCGAGTTCACCCTCGACGCGGTCCCCGGCATCCTGTGGACGCCGGCCCGGGCGTCAGCGAGCGCACCGGTGCCGCTCATCCTGCTGGGCCAACCGGGCGGGATCGGGCTGCGCCGGATGTATCCCGCGCTGGCCGCCCGGGCCCGCAGCGCGGCTGCCGACGGTATCGCCACGGTCACCCTCGAGCTGCCCGGCGCGGGCCAGCGGCCCCCGTTGCCGGGAGCGGACGCGGTCCGCGCGGAGCTGCGTCAGGCACTGGCGGCGGGTGAGCAGCCGACCGAAGAGGTGATCGATCGGCTGATCCTCCCACTGGTCGAGGCCGGTGTGCCGGAATGGCAACGGACCCTCGACGCGGTGCTCGGCCTCCCCGAGATCGGCGGGCGGGTCGGGGTGTCCGGTGGTGTGATCGCCATGGGCGTACGCCTGGCGCTGGTCGATTCGCGGATCGCGGCGGCGGGTCTGTTCGCCGGCAGCTTCGTGCCCCGGACGACCCTGGCCGAGGCCCGCCGGGTGAGGATTCCGCTGCACGTGCTGCTGCAGTGGGACGATGAAGGAAACGACCGGGGACGGGCGCTCGAGCTGTTCGATGCGTTCGGTTCGCCGGAGAAGACGCTGTACGCCAACATGGGCGGCCACACCGGTGTCCCGGCCTTCGCCGGGGCGGACGCTGCCCGGTTCTTCGCGCGGCACCTGGGCCGTCGCTGAACCTGCGTGCAGTGGTGCTGAACTGTCGACCGAGGAGAACAGGAGCCAACGATGCGAGTTGTCCGCGTGACTGCCGACCTGACGGTGCCCGACCTGGCCGAGGCCACCGCCTTCTACACCGAGTTCCTGGGGCTGGAACTGGAGGACATGGGCCTGGACTGGGTGACACGCGTCGTCGCCCCGGCCACCGGCGAGCACATCCAGTTGCTCCGGCGGGATGCGACGGGCCCGGAGAATCCGCTGCTCACGATCAAGGTCGATGACGTCGAGGAGGCCTGGGCGATCGCCCAGCGCCGCGGTTACGAGATCGTCCACCCGCTGACCACCGAAGCGTGGGGGATCCGCCGATTCTTCGTCCGGGCACCGGGTGGGATCGTGCTCAACATCGCCCAGCACCACGACCCGGACGCGTAGGCCCGCGGCGGTCCGGCCGGTCGAGTGGGCTCGTGCCGGTCCGGCCGGTCGCGATGTCTTGCCCCAGTGCGGACGAGCATTGTGCCAGCGCGGCAGACTAGAGTGACTGGCGAAGTTTCCGCAGCCGGAAGGGGACCACGTGACCCGGGTAGTTCAGAAGTTCGGTGGCTCGTCAGTGGCCGATGCCGAGAGCATCAAGCGTGTCGCCAGGCGGGTGCTGGCCACCAAACAGGAGGGCCACGACGTCGTTGTCGTCATCTCCGCGATGGGGGACACCACCGACGAGCTGATGGACCTTGCACTGCAGGTCTCACCGCTGCCGGCGCCGCGGGAGTTGGACATGCTGCTGACCACCGGGGAGCGGCAGAGCGCCGCGCTGTTGGCGATGGCGCTGTCCGATCTGGGCTCGGAGGCCCGCTCCTACACCGGGTCGCAGGCCGGCGTCATCACCACCGGCAAGCACGGGGACGCCCGCATCATTGACATCACCCCGGGCCGGATCGAGTCCGCGCTGGCCGCGGGCCATGTCGTGATCGTGGCCGGCTTCCAGGGCGTCGCCCAGGACACCAAGGACATCACCACGCTGGGCCGGGGCGCCTCCGACACCACCGCGGTGGCCCTGGCCGCCGCTCTCGGCGCGGAGTACTGCGAGATCTACACCGACGTGGACGGCATCTTCACTGCCGACCCGCGCATCGTGCCCAGTGCCCGTCAGGTCCCCGAGATCAGCTACGAGGAAATGATGGAGATGGCCGCCTCCGGGGCGAAGGTGCTGCACCTGCGCTGTGTGGAGTACGCCCGTCGCGAGAACGTCCCGGTCCATGTCCGATCCTCGTTCTCCACCCGTCCCGGCACCTGGGTCCGCGACATCAACCTCACCAATCGGAAGGAATCCAGCATGGAGCAGGCACTCATCTCCGGGGTGGCCCATGATCGCAACGAGGCGAAGATCACCATCGTCGGGGTCCCTGACAAGGTGGGCATGGCCGCGCGGATCTTCAGCGCGATCGCCCAGGCGGACATCAACATCGACATGATCGTGCAGAACCAGTCGGTCACCGAGACCTCGCGTACCGACATCTCCTTCAGCCTGCCCATGGGCGACGGCCGCCGGGCGATGGAGACCCTGGACGCGCTGAAGGACAAGATCGGCTACAGCGAACTGCTGTTCGACGACCAGATCGGCAAGGTCTCGGTGGTGGGGGTCGGCATGAAGTCGCACCCGGGGGTCACCGCCAAGTTCTTCTCGGCCCTGGCCGAGGCCAACGTGAACATCCACATGATCTCGACCTCGGAGATCCGGATCTCGGTCGTGGTCTCCGCCGAGGATGTCGACACCGCCGTCCGCGCCGCACACACCGCGTTCGGCCTGGACGCCGAGGGCGAGGCCGTGGTGTACGCCGGGACCGGCCGCTGAGCCCCGAGCGGTAACCGACGACCAACGAGGGGGATCTCCGGTTCGGAGATCCCCCTCGCGCATGCCCGGATCAGGGCGTAAGCCCGGATCAGTACTGGGGCGAGCTGCCCCACTCCTGCGCCGGGGCAGCGGCCTGACCGTACGGCTCCCCCTGCGGTACGGCCGGGTACCCGCCCGGCGCGGAATGACCCGGCGCCTGGGTCCAGTACGCGGGCCCGCCGTCCCCGAACTGCACTCCGGCGGCAGGCGTCGACAGTACGGCCCGGTCGGCCTCCGCCGGCGTCAACACGGCCATCAGCAGCAACGCGATTCCGCCGAGGAACAGCAGCATGTCGAACACCGAGCGAAGCGTGAACAGGGTGAAGTAGGTGTCCTGGGAGAGGCCGGTGCCGCTCAGGCTCAGCACGAATCCGATCATCATGCGCAGCACCAGGGCAGCGATCCCCGCCACGGCGTACACCCGCCGTCGCCCGGTCGCCCGGATTCCCACCAACACACCGCCGGCCAGCAGGCCGATCAGGATGACGACGCTGAAGACCGCGCTGATCACGCCGAGTGTGCTCCAGGACATGTTGCCTCCGCTCGTGGGTTGCGGTCAGCCTAGTCGGGCGGCGTGTCAGCCCCGCCCGGTTCCGGCTTGATCTGCGTCAAGGCGTACCGGGCGCCATTTTCGTACCTTCATAGCAACGCTTCACCAATCCGGTGCAGCGACACGAAAGGAACGAAACCATGACTGCCCCGACCACCCTCACCACCACGATCCTGCGGGCGGAGGGATTCTCCTGCCCCTCCTGTGTCGCCAAGATCGAGAAGCAGGTCGGCCGCCTGGCCGGGGTGGACTCGGTGAAGGTGCACTTCGCCTCCGCCCGGATCGAGGTCACCCACGATCCGGCCGTCGCCTCGGTCGAGGACCTGGTGGCCGCGGTCGCCAAGGCGGGCTACACCGCCCGTCCGTCCGCGTTCTGACGCACATTCGACCCAACCCGCAAGACATTCGAAGAACCAGAAAGAAGGACATCATGAACAGGGTCAAGGCTGTGTGGCACGGTCGCTGGACCGTGCCCGGCCTGGCCGGCGGATTGATCGTCGTCTCCCTCCTCCTGACCCGGGCCCTGAACCTGCCCGGGTGGGGCGACCTGACGATGATCGCGGCGGCCGTCGTGGCCGGTACGCCGGTACTGATCAAGGCGGTGCGGGCGCTGCTGAATCGGGTGATCGGGATCGACCTGTTGGTCTCGATCGCCGCGATCGGCGCCATCATCATCGGCAACTACTGGGAGGCGGCCGCGGTCACCTTCCTGTTCGCAATCGGCCATGCGCTGGAAACGGCCACCCTCAACAAGACCCGCTCCGCGCTCGCCGAACTGGTCGCTGTCGCCCCCGATACCGCGATCGTGCTGCGGGACGGGGAACAGGTCGAGGTCGCCGCCGGTGCGGTGGCCCCGGGGGAGACGGTCCTGGTGAAGAACGGGGCCCGCGTACCGGTCGATGGCGTCGTGATCGGGGGCGCCGGGGCGGTGGACGAGGCGTCCATCACCGGGGAATCGATCCCGGTGGAGAAGACCACCGACGATCCCGTGTACGCCGGCACCGTCGCCACCGGCGGGCTGCTGCAGGTCCGCGCCACCGGCGTCGGGGCCGACACCACCCTGGCCCGGATCATTCACCGGGTCGAGGAGGCCCAGGACGCCAAGGCGAAGACCCAGACCTTCATGGAACGGTTCTCCACCTGGTACACCCCGGCGATCATGGTGCTGGCCGTCGTGGTCGGCCTGATCACCCGCGATGTCACGCTCGCGCTGACGCTGCTGGTGATCGGCTGCCCCGGTGCGCTGGTCATCTCGATCCCGGTCGCGATCGTCGCCGGAATCGGCCGCGGCGCCCGCGACGGCATCCTGATCAAGGGCGGGGAGTACCTGGAGACCGCGGCCCGGATCGACGTGGTCGCCGTCGACAAGACCGGCACGATCACCGAGGGCCGCCCACGGACCACCGACGTGATCCCGCTCGACCCGGACCTGTCGGCCGACGACGTGCTGGCGCTGGCCGCCCGCGCGGAGGCCGGCTCCGAGCACCCGCTGGCCCGCCCGATCCTGGAGGCCGCCGCCGAACGCGGCCTGACGGTTCCCGGACTGCCCGAGCACACCGAGCCGGTGGCCGGCAAGGGCATCGTGGCCGTCGTCGACGGGCAACGGATCGCGGTCGGGAACCGGGCCCTGCTCACCGCCGAAGGGGTCCCCGGGCCTGAGGTCGACCGCCTCGATGCCGTGGTCACCGAACTGGCCGCGGCGGGCCGGACGCCGATGGCGGTCGCCCGCGACGGACGGCTGCTCGGCGTGGTCGCGGTCGCCGATCAGATCCGGGCCGATGCCGCCGAGATGGTCGAAGGACTGCATGCCGCCGGCGTACGCCGGGTGGTCATGCTGACCGGCGACATCGAACCGGTCGCCCGGGCGGTCGGGGACGCGGTCGGAGTGGACGAGGTCCGCGCCGGCCTGCTGCCGGAGGACAAGCTGGACGCGGTCCGCGAACTCCAGGCCGAGGGGCACGTGGTCGCGATGGTCGGTGACGGCGTGAACGACGCCCCGGCCCTGGCGGCCGCCGATATCGGGGTGGCGATGGGCGCGGCCGGAACCGCGGTCGCGATCGAGACCGCCGATATCGCCCTGATGGCCGACGACCTGCGCAAGCTCCCGCAGGCGATCTCGCTGGCCCGGCGTACGGTGCACAACATGCGGCAGAACATCGCGGTCGCGCTGGTCACCGTGGCGGCCCTGCTGGCCGGGGTGCTCTTCGGTGGGGTGACGATGGCGATCGGCATGCTGGTCCACGAGGCGTCGGTGCTCGTGGTGATCGGGAACGCAATGCGACTGCTGCGCCGCCCCCGCGAGCGGCGACGCACCCGGCGGGGGAGTCAGCCGGTCGCGGCGAGCTCGGTCAACGCATCGGGATCCAGGAGCCTGATCAACTCCTGATCCACCATGATCACCCCGGAGTCCTGAAGTCGGCGCAACTGCCGGCTGAGGGACTCCGGGGTGGTGTCCAGCAGGGACGCGATGTCCTTCTTCGGCAGTGGCAGCTTCACCGCCATCCGATCCGCGTCGGTGATCGCCGGCAGCGAGAGCAGGTACGCGGCCAGCCGCGAGCTGACGTCGCCGGAGATCACCGAGGCCAGCCGGTGTTCGGTGTCGGCGAGCCGGCCACTGACCGTACGCAGCATCCGGAACCCGATCGAGGGAAACTCGCGCATCAGCCGGTCCAGGTCCCGATGGCGGAACACACACATGCTGCCGGGCCCCAGGCTGGTGGCGAAGTGTTCGGGCGGGCGTCCGGTCAGGAAGGCCGACTCACCCAGGAAATCGCCGGGCCGGACCACCCGAAGAATCTGCTCGCGGCCCTCGGCATCGATCCGGGCCACCTTGATCGCGCCGGTGTGCACCACCATCAGCTGCGCGTTCCCGGTGCCGGGACCGGATACCTGTTGGTCCCGGACCACCTGAACCGGCCGGGCCAATCCGGCCACCTGAACCTGTTCGGCGGGGGAGAGCCCCTGGAACAGCGGCACCCGCGCGACACACAGGTCCTGGGACTGAGGCATGACCATCCTTTGCAACGCTTCCCCCGACGATATCCCGGCCGGGTCGTGGCGATGTGTGCAGGTGCGGCGCGCTTGAGCCGGCTTCAACCTGTCCCGGACCCGGTGGGACAGCGGACAGATTCTGTCCGGATCACCGAGCAGACTGGTTGCATGACCGAGCAGCAGGAACCCGAACCGATGACTCTCGCCGGGCCGGACGCCTGGCGGGAATGGCTGATCGAGCACGAGGCGACCTCCGACGGCGTGTGGTTGCGACTCGCCCGGAAGGGCGTCACCGTCCCTACCTCGCTGACCTATCCGGAGGCAGTGGAGGAGGCGCTGTGCAGCGGGTGGATCGACGGGCAGCGCCGATCGTACGACGCGACCACCCTCCTGCAGCGCTTCACCCCGCGCCGATCCCGGTCGGTGTGGTCGCGCCGCAATGTCGAGCTGATCGGCCGGCTCACCGCGGCGGGGCGGCTGCGGGAACGTGGGGCAGCAGAGGTGGAACGGGCCCGCCGCGACGGCCGCTGGGACCGGGCGTACGCCGGCCCGGCGACGGCGGAAGTCCCCGATGAACTGGCGGCAGCCCTGCGGGCCCACCCGGACGCGGCAGCCGCCTTCGCCGCACTCGGCCGCAGCGCCCGGTACAGCGCCTTGCATCCGATTCTCATCGCCGCCGGCGAGGCCACCCGGGAACGTCGGATCAGGGCGCTGATCGAACGGCTCCAGGCTGCGCAGTGAGCCCTCGGCCGGCAATCAGGCCTCGGCGTCGACTGCTTCCATCCGGCAGAGCGCTTCCACCACGCCGTCCTTGGTGCGGGTGATGTGACGCGACAACAGCAGGGTCGCCGCTTCGGTGTCCCGCCGGATCGTTGCGTCCAGGATGGCCTCGTGCTCGGCCGACTTGAACCGAGGTGTCGCGCGATGCGACGCCGAGAAGCGCCGATAGCGTTCGGCCTGATCGAACAGCGTCGAGCACAGTTCCATCAGCCGCACCGACCGCGTCGCCGAAATCAGGCTCATGTGGAACTCCTTGTGCTGGACGCTCCACTCGGCGTTGAGCGCGAGCGGACCACTGGGGAAGCGTTCCTCGATCTTCTGCAAGCGGTAGAACGCGGCGACCGCGCGGGCCTCCCACTCGTCGTCACCGAGCTCCATGGATTCCTGCAGGGCTTCGAGATCGAGCAGCAGCCGAAGGCGGGTGATGTCGGCGAAATCGTCGACGGACAGCGGTGCGGCACGAAAACCTCTGCGCTGGTCGGCGACCACCAGACCTTCCTGCGTCAACCTGCTCAGCGCCTCGCGCAGAGGACTGCTCGAGAAGCCGTACATGCCCCTGAGCGCATCAATCTTCAGCTTGCCTCCGGGCTGGTGCACCCCGGACAGCAGATCCTGGCGCAGCCGCTCCACTGCCTGATCTACCAGGGGCGGTGCTTGCGTGACCGTGCTCATGAAGCTGATTCTATGCACAAATCAGAGATCCATCGAACTGCCACGACAAGCCCGCCTCCGGTTGGTCAGCGTGCGCTCGGCGACACGATGAAGTTCGTGAAGCCGCCGTTGCGCGAACTGATGTCGCTGATCGCCTCGTTTACCTCGGTCAGGGGGCGGACCGAATGCTCGAGCGGGCTCAGGTCCAGGACGCCCGCGGCGACCATGTCGGCCATCTCCTGGCATTCGGCGGCCGTGGACCACGCCGATCCCAGGATCGTCTTCTGCTGATCCATCAGGTTGTGCAGATCCACCGGGATATCTCCCATCAGCGCCCCGATATTCACGCACGTACCGCCCCGCGCCAGGGCGCGCATGCCTTGCTGGAAGGTCTCGGGTGCCGCGCCGGGGCCGAGCGCGTCGACGTAGATGTCGACTCCCCGGCCTCCGGTCTGCTGATGGATCCACTCATCGACCGGTCCATCCAGCAACGAGTGCACCTGAACGACGTTGGGCGCCAGATCGGCCACGGTCTTCAGGAGCTTCTTGTCCCGCGCCGTCCCGTACACCGTGGTCAGGCCCAGCGCCGGGGCCAGCAGCACCGCTCCCAGTCCGAGGGTTCCGCTGATCCCATTGACCAGGATCGTCTTGCCCGGCCCGGCCCCCACCTTCTTCAGCGCGGAATACATGGTGCCCAGGTAGCCCATGCGTGCGGCGGAGTAGTAGTCGAGGTTGTCGGGCAGGAGAACGAGACTGTACGCGGGGGCAATCATCTGCTCCGCGAGCCCTCCGGGATAGCGGTCCAGCAGTTCGACGGAGGTCGGGCTGAACCCGAAATATCCGGCAAAGGCATAGCTGGAGCAGTTGATCAGGTCCCCCTGGCGGCAGGCCCGACACGCCAGGCAGTAGCGGCCGGGATTGACGTAGACCCGGTCGCCGACGTTCCAGCCCAGCACCCCTTCCCCGATCGCTTCGATTTCGCCGGCGGGGTCCAGGCCGAAGATGGCCGGGAGCGTCGGCAGCGGATCCTGCGGGAACCAGGTGGTCCACATGCGCAGAATATTGGCCAGGTTCGGAACGATATTGACGGCATGGACGCGTACGCGGACTTCGCCCGGCCCCAGGCTCGGCACCGGAATCTGCTCCAGGCGCATCTCTTCGGCAACGTGGTGCATCCGAGCTGCCAGCATCGTGTCAGTCATTTCACGGTCTTTCTGAAGGTAGGTGTGGGGATGTGTGTGCGGCGGCTCAGCCGGCCGCGCCCATCAGGATGACGAAGATGGTCGCCGGTTCGTCCGAGGGGACGCGCCAGGCGTGGCGGGTCCCGTTCTGGACGACCACATCGCCGGGCTCCAGGCGCACGGCTGCGCCCTCGTCGACTTCGAGGACGACGCTGCCGCTGATCACCACGGCGTAGTCCACGGTGGGCGTGGTGTGCATCCCCGGGTTGTCGGGTTCGAACAGATCGGCCAGTCCGGGCGTCTTCGCCAGGTTCTCGGCGGCCGCCGCCGCACCGTCGAAGCTCGGATCGGCGAAGACGCTGTCGGGTGGGAAGGTGACCATCATGGCCACGGTGCCTCCCGGACCGGGCACATAGTTGCTCGGCGGCTCTCCGCCAAGGGCATCGGTTCCGGTGGTCCACACCACCGAATGCTGGAATTGCGGCGTGTGATCGCGGTTGATGATGTCGAGTTCCGCATCCTGGTGGATGACGGAGCGCCCGGACGGCTCCACGGCTGTGACGACTCGGCGAACCATAGTCGTTCCTCTCGGTTGGTACACATCTTTGTGCACTGTCTGGATTTTTCTGCTTGAAATGAGTGCCCGGGGGCGCCTTCGAGACAAAGGCACCCCAGGGCAACGCCGGTCAGTTCTTGTGCGGGCTCCGGTCCGAACGGCAGTCGGCCGCCGGCGTCCGAAGTGCGGCGTACAGTCGGCGCAGGAGCGTCACTGCTTCCTCTGGTGAAGACGTGGTCGCATAGACGTAGTGGTCGGGTCGCGCGATGACGATGGTGGCGCCGAGGCTCTCCAGCCAGGCCGTCATCAGCCCGTCCCGCTCGACAACTGCCGTCGAGTCGGTCACCGCGCCGTGGTCTGCGGGCGGGTGGATCCTGAGCAACCGTCCCCGCAGATCCTCGGTCGGCTGCTTCAGCCGCGCCAGGTCGGCGGAATCAACCGCCGGTGAGACGACCACCAGGAAGCCCGACCCGATGATGTCGTCGAGCAGGCGAACTTCTCCGTCCGCGTACACGAACGGTTGCGGCATGATCTCCCCGGCGCCGGGTGTCTCGGCGATCAGCCCCTCGGTGAGCGGGGGAAGGAACACCGAGCGGAAGGTCACCGGGACCTCGGCCCCGTCGGTGCCGACCAGTTGCGCGTCCCGGGCGGCGGCGGCAGCTTCGTCGCGTTCGCAGATCATCCGCCCCAGGGCGATGGTGTGCTGCGTGGTCTCGATGACATGCGGACGACGCTCCACCTGGTAGCTGTCCAGCAGGTCGTCGGGAGACGAGCCGTCGAGCACCGCCTCGAGCTTCCACGCGAGATTCTGCGCGTCCCGCATTCCCTGCGCCATCCCCTGGGCCATGAACGGCGGCGTCATATGCGCCGCGTCCCCGGCCAGCAGAATCCGCCCCTGTCTCCAGCGGTCGGCCACCAGGCCGTGGAACATGTACGCCGCCGCCCGCTCGATCCGGGCCTCACCCGGCGCGATCCATCGCTCGAGCCAGGCCCAGACGTCCTCGGTGGCGACCGGGCCCACGGGAAGTTCGCCCGGGTCCAGGGCAATCTCCCAACGCCGTCGACGCCCCACGAGATTGATGAAGGTCGCCGGTCGCGTGGGCTCGCAGTACTGGACCTGCGTCTCGGGCAGCCGCGCCAGGGTGGCGTCATCCTCGACGATGGCATCCACCACCAGCCAGTTCTCGTGGAAGCCCAGATCGGTCATCGAGATGCCCAAGCGGCGCCGGACCGGGCTGCCGCCACCGTCGCACGCGACCAGATAGCGGCCCCGGACGCGCTCGGCCGGGCCACCGCTGCGCGTGAGATCGGCCCACACGCCATCGGAGTCCTGGCCGAAGGCGACCACATCGGTGTTCACCGACGCCGACACCGTCGGCATCCGGCTGACATGGTCGCGGACGACTCCCTCGAACGCCGGCTGATCGAAGACCAGCATGGGATCCCAGCCCAGCCGATAGGGCGGTGGCGGTGAGTCCAACCGCTTGATCACCTGGCCGCGGGCGCCGCGGTACTGGCTGGGGCGGTAGGGGGCGACGTACTGGGAGAGCTCTTCGGACAGGCCCAGTTCCTGGGCGATGCGCATGACTTCGTGATCCATCCCGGCGGCCCGAGGCAGCGGGTAGAGACCGGGTAGCTTGTCGAAGATCGCCACCCGGATGTTTCTCTTGGCGAGGAGCCCGGCCAGCGTGATGCCCACCGGGCCCATCCCGACGATGATGACGTCGGTGTCGGACGTCTGTGGGGCGGTCATGCTCCGCCCTCCCGGAACTTGCGCTGCCATTCCTCCACCGGCAGGAAGGTGGGGTCCTGGCGGCACATCCGCTCGGTCTCGGCCCAGATCTCCGCGTCGGGTCGGCTCAGGTCGAGGGGATCGCCGTGCGGCTGGGCGACGTACCACGGGGTGTCGAGGTACACCTCGACGGTGTTCTCCTCCAGGTCGAGGAAGTAGATCGACAGGGCGTTGCCGTGGTTGAGGCCGCGGAGCTTGGTGGCCCCGGCGGTCTCCGCGCGCTGCCAGCTGTTCCGCAGCGCGTCAAGGGACTGCACCTTGAACGAAATCTGCATCACGGTACTGGGAGAGTCCGCCCCGCGGCCGGATGCCAGGACGAGTTGGTGGTGCTGAGCCGGGTCGGCGCTCAGGAAGGCGAGGGTGAAGGGCATGGTGTGCCCCTCCCCGCGGTCGGTGAGGACCAGATCGAAGGTGCTGCGGTAGAACTCGACCATGGTGTCGAGATCGCGACAGAAAACTCCGAAGTGGGACAGGACTGGTGCGTTCACAGCATTGTGAACCGGCATAAGGTTTCCTCCAGGGATGGTGGCGGCGTCAGCGCTGCCCGTCGTGGACCGAGACGTCCTCTTTGGCCAGACCGCCCAGACGGGCGTGGATCCGGCCGCCGTCGGACATCACCAGGCCGAAGACGATTTCGTCGGGGCGGGGGCCGTCCTGGACGCCCATTTCCATGACCGAGTAGTGGCTGCGTACATAGGCGGCGTGCACGTGATGAAGCGGCACCATCAGCCGGTACCCGGTGGCCGCGACCGCCTTGGCCGAGGGGACGATCGCCTTCGGCTCACCGAGCGCACTGCGCATGGCCCAGCCGCCGGCCTCGTGCCAGACCGCTCCGTGCTCCAGTTCTCCGTTCACCCCGACGATGGCGGCCTTGCCATAGGATTCCACCCGATCGATGCCACCCAGGGCCTCGACCAGTTCCTCGGCCAACGCGGTTCCGAGGGGCCGCAGTGCCGTCATGAAGTCCGAGAGGTCGGCGACGTAGCGGCCGGCGTACGGGTTGGCGACCACTGCGGTCGCGCAGGCGAGGCGGACAGGCACCTCAGGTGCCGGGCCGAACTCGTGGAAGATCGTCTCGACGGTCAGGCCGCGTCGGCGCACCCGGACCAGGTCGGTGTCGGCTTCGGTGTTCGTCTGTGCGCTCATGCCTGCTGAACCACCGGGTTGCGCAGGATGCCGATGCCCTCGATCTCGACCTCGACGGTGTCGCCCGGCACCATGAAGCGCGGCGGCTTCCGGCTGAAGCCGACCCCGGCGGGGGTGCCGGTGACGATGACGTCGCCCGCGGTCAGGGTGAAGATCGTCGACGCGTAGTTGATCAGCTGCGGGATGTCGAAGATCATCATGCCGGTGTTCCCGGACTGGACCACTTCGTCGTTCAGTCGGGTCTCGATCTTGAGTTGCCGGCCGGGCTCGATCTCGTCGCTGGTGACCATCCAGGGGCCGAACCCTCCGGTGGATTCGAAGTTCTTGCCGGCGGCGATCTGCTTGGCATGGAACTGGAAGTCGCGCACCGAACCATCGTTGTAGCAGCTGTAGCCGGCGACGTGCTCCCAGGCGCTCTCCACCGGGATGTCCCGACCGCCCTTGCCGATGATCACGGCCAGCTCGCCTTCCCAGTCGAGGCTGTCGGACACGTGCGGGCGCACGATGGGGGCCTCGTGGGCGACCTGCGAACGCCAGACCCGGATGAAGATGGGCGGGAAGTCGGAGAGTTCACGCTTCAGGCCGGCAGCGAGTGCCTCCTGGTGGTGGTCCATGTAGTTGCGGACCGAGCAGACGATCTTCTCCGGCTGCGGGATCACCGGGAGCAGGGTCACCTCGCTCAGCGGCGTCCGGGTGCCCCGAGCGACGAGGGCGTCACGATCGGCGTACTCCGGGCTTCCGACAAAGGAGGCGAGGGTGGCGTGGCCACTGGCTTCGGTGAGGTCGACGACGGAGTCGCCGTCGACGGCTCCGAATCGATCACGGTTCTGGTGGCGGTAGGACGCGAGCTTCATGGCACTCCTTGGTTTCACGGCTGTGTGCTTGCCCTGCTTACGCTAGCCAAAAATGTGCGTAAAATAAAGATCCATGCACAAAAAAGTTCGTTGTAGTCCGAACGGGGCAACTCCGTACCGGGCACTCCGCGTTTGATGAAGGTAGGGACATGAAGATCGACACCACAGGTGACGAGGCGAGGAACGGGCCGCTGTCCGGGATCCTGGTCGCGGACTTCAGCCGGGTGCTGGCCGGCCCTTTGACCAGTATGTGGTTGGCCGACCTGGGCGCGACCGTGGTCAAGGTGGAGCGCTCCGAGTACGGCGATGAGACGCGGCACTGGGGGCCACCCTGGGCGCACAACACCAGCGCCTACTTCACCGCTGCCAACCGCTCCAAACTGAGCCTCGCCCTGGACCTCACCGATCCCACGGACCGGTCGCTGGCCCAGCAGTTGGCCGCTCGGGCGGACGTCCTCGTGGAGAACTTCCGAACCGGCGTGCTCGACCGCTTCGGCCTGGATTACGCAGCGGTGGCGGCCACCAATCCCCGCATTGTCTACGCCTCGGTGACCGGGTTCGGGAGCACCGGCGGCGCAGACCTGCCGGGCTACGACTTCGTCGTCCAGGCCATGGGGGGCCTGATGAGCATCACCGGCGATCCCGAGGGTGAGCCGACCAAAGCGGGAGTGGCGTTGGTCGACGTGCTCACCGCCAAGGATGCCGCCATCGGGGTGCTGTCCGCGTTGTACGCCCGCGACCGTGATGGGCTGGGCCAGCATGTCGAGGTCAACCTGCTCTCCAGCCTCCTGGGGTCGCTCGCCAATCAGGCCAGCAGCTACCTCGCCACCGGCACCGCCCCGACCCGGATGGGGAACCGGCATCCCTCGATCGCGCCGTACGAGACCCTGCGGTGCCGCAGTGACCTGCTCGCGGTGGCGTGCGGCAACAACGGCCAGTTCCGCAAGCTCACCGAGGCGCTGGGGATCCCGGATGCGGCGCGCGATCCACGGTTCTGCTCCAACAAGGCACGGGTGGAGCATCGCGCTGCCCTGGTGGAACTGCTGGAGAGCCGGCTTGCCGGACGCGATGCCGCCGACTGGGAACGGGAGTTGAACGCTATCGGCGTACCCAGTGGTCAGGTCGGGACGATTGCGTCGGGCTTCGCGCGGGCCGAGAATCTTGGGCTCGACCCGGTGGTCGCCCTGCCGGGCCCGCATGCGCCCCAGGTTCGGCACCCGATCCGGTACTCCCGAAGCCCCGTCCGACCGCCCAGCCCACCCCCGACGCTGGGTCAGGACGACTCCCAGGTGCGGGAGTGGCTGGGATCCAACGCACCACTGTCCCAACTCGACGCAATTCTCGGAGATAAGGAACGTCAATGAAGCATCTCAACTACATCGACGGGACGTGGCGCGAGGGCCACGCCGTCAGCGTGAACATCAACCCCTCGGATCTGACCGATGTCATCGGTGAGTTCGCCATGGCCGATACTGCCCAGGCAGAAGAGGCGATCGCGGCCGCAGCGGCGGCCCAGCCGGGCTGGGCCGCCCGCGCGTGCGGCGACCGCGCCGAGATCATCGACGCCGCAGCCGCGGAGATGCTGGCGCGGGCCGAGGAACTCGGTGAACTGCTGGCCCGCGAGGAGGGCAAGACCCGGGCCGAGGGGATCGCCGAGGCCCGGCGCGCCGCCCAGATTCTGAAGTTCCACGCGGGGGAGGCGGTTCGCAATCCGGGCGAGTTTCAGCCGTCGGTACGCCCCGGCGTCGAGGTCACCGTCAGCCGTGAGCCGCTCGGCATCATCTCGATCATCACCCCGTGGAACTTTCCCCTGGCCATTCCGGCATGGAAGATCGGCCCCGCACTGGCAAACGGAAACACGGTCGTGTTCAAACCTGCGGATCTGGTGCCGGCGTCCGCGTGGCACCTGGTGGACATCCTCAACCGCGCGGGTCTGCCCCACGGAGTCCTGAATCTGGTGATGGGCAGAGGGCGGGACATCGGCGACACCCTGACCGGGGATCGGCGCGTCAAGGGGGTCTCCTTCACCGGCTCCGAAGCCACCGGTCAGCGCGTGCTGAAGTCGGCCCAGGCGCACGGCGCCCGCGTCCAGTTGGAGATGGGCGGCAAGAACCCGCTGGTCATCCTGGACGACGCGGACCTCTCGGCAGCGGTGGCCGGAGCCATGGACGGTTCCTTCGGCTCCACCGGGCAGCGGTGTACCGCCTCGTCACGGCTGATCGTCAGCAACGGCATCCACGATGCCTTCGTGGATCGCCTGGCCGCAGCCATGGCGGACCTTACTGTGGGGCACGCCCTCGACCCGGCCACGCGGATGGGGCCGGTGGTGGATGAGTCGCAGCTGGCCCAGGACCTGCGCTACCTCGACATCGCGGTCGGGGAGGGCGCCACTCGGCATGGCGGAGAGCTGGTCGAGCGCCCCACGCGGGGGCACTTCCTGACCCCGGCACTGCTCACCGACACGCAGGCCACCGACACGGTGAACCGGGAGGAGGTGTTCGGTCCGGTGGCGTCGGTGATCCGGGTGCGGGACCTCGACCACGCTCTCGAGGTCGCCAACGACACCGAGTTCGGCCTCACCTCGGGTATCTACACCAGTTCGCTGGCGAGTTCGATGAAGTTCCGCCGTGAGTCCACCGCGGGCATGGTCATGGTGAATCTGCCGACGGCGGGCGTGGACTACCACGTCCCGTTCGGTGGACGGGGGGCCTCGTCGTACGGCCCGAAGGAGCAGGGGACCCATGCTCGGGACTTCTACACCACGACCAAGACCGCCTATGTGCACCCCTGACCGGCGCCCCTGAACCAAGCTCTGCCGCTCTTCGGGAGCGGACCTTGGCGGCTGGGGGAGGGACAAAAAACTGGCTCCGACCCGCACGATGTGCGGATCGGAGCCAGTTCCACGTGGTCGGGGTGACAGTGTCTGGGGTCACGACATCGTTGACAGGTCTGACCAGCGGTATGGTCATGATCGTTGACCGATGAGTCGGGGCATCGTTGACAGCCCACCTGAACCTACAAAAAAGTCCTGAGCCGCGACACCGTGTAAACGATGCCGCGACTCAGGACAATGGTCGGGGTGACAGGATTTGAACCTGCGACCTCTTCGTCCCGAACGAAGCGCGCTACCAAGCTGCGCCACACCCCGATGCCCGTGGGCACCCGATGAATGTTAGTGCACCCCGAGCCAACTGCCAAATCGCGGTTCGTCTCAGCCACCGTGCCCGGGGTGCTTCGTTGCCTCATCTCGAAGTGCCCGCCGGAGGGGCGCCCGGTCTGTTCGGGAGGGTCGAGCGTCGGTCCGGTCAGGCAGCGTCACCTTTGGGTGGGCAGCTTCGGTGCGCCGTGACGCCGGGTTGCCGATGGTGACGCTGGGTGGGTGTGGGTGAAGCTCGATCCGGCCGGCGCGGGACTCAGCCGCCACGCTCGGGCGGCGTGCTTCATTGCCTCACCTCGGAGTGCCCGGTGGGGTCGTGCCGCGACCCAGCGACAGGTTCGGTGCGCACCTGGCTTCCCGCGCCGCATTTGACCATCACGCTCGCCCAAACGCGTCGCGCATCTGCTGCAGCAGATGCGCGACGTTGTTTGTGTCGCTGAGCTGGACAATCGGTCGCGGGAAGGGGCCGCCCGGCAGAAGCTGTCGCGGGAAGGGGCAGACCGGCACAAGCCGTCGCGGGAAGGGGCAGCCCGGCAGAAGCTGTCGCGGGAAGGGGCCGCCCGGCACGAGCTGTCGCGGGAAGGGGCAGACCGACACTAGCCGTCGCGGGAAGGGGCCGCCCCAAACGATCGCAGGCTCCCACCGGAGCGAGTCAGTGTTCAGCGCCCGATCCGGGTCGGGCACCCCAAGGCCGGAACTCAGCCCCGCGGGGTCAGGGTCAACAGGCTCACTTCGGGTTTGCAGGCGAAGCGGTACGGCGCGAACGGCGACATCCCCACCCCGGCCGAGACGTGCAGGGCCGCGGTGTGCCCGCCGGCGGTATGCGTACTGACCCCCTTCACCCGTCGGGTATCCAGATCGCAGTTGGTCACCAGGGCGCCATAGCCCGGTACGCACACCTGCCCGCCGTGGCAGTGTCCGGCCAGGATCAGATCGAGCCCGTCGGCGGTCATCCCGTCCAGCAACCGCAGGTACGGGGCATGGGTGACCCCGATGTTCACCGCGCCGGGAACGGCCGGCCCGGCCACCAGCGAATAGTCGTCCTTGTGCAGATGCGCATCATCGGTGCCGCGGAAGGCGAACCGGGTGCCCCGGATCTCCAGCTCCGCCCGGTGATGATTGAGGTCCAGCCAACCGGCCGCACCGAACGCGGCCCCCAGATTGCGCCAGGGCAGTTCGACCTGTTTCCCCTCCTGCTGGTGGGGTTTGCTCGGCCCGATGAGGTACGCAGTCGGGATCTTCAACCGTGGCGTCTTGTAGTCGTTCGACCCCCACACGTACACCCCCGGCACCTGCATCAGGTCCCCGAATTCCTGGATCAGCAGGGGCCACGATTCCAGGTGCGCGCAGTTGTCGCCGGTATTGACCACCAGATCGGGTTCCAGTTGCGCCAGCCCGGCGAGGAACCGACGCTTCGCCCGCTGCCCGGGCATCAGGTGGATGTCGGACAGGTGCAGGATCCGGACCGGTTCGGCACCCGGCGGCAGCAGCGGCAACTCGAAGCGGCGTACCTGATAGTCCTTGCCCTCGACCAGGATCCCGTACGCCACGCACCCGGCCCCGATCGCCCCGAGTACGCCGGCGGCCCGCGCCGGCCACGGAACCCGACGCACCCGAGAACCGCTCATCCGCCCTGACCCGGGGGAGTGCCGCCGTTGCCGACCCCGTTACCCGGGTTGCCATTCCCATTCCCATTGCCGGTGGTGCCGGTGTTCGGCTCGACCGGCTGGGCCGGCTGCTGCGATTGGGTCTGCTCCGGCGGCGCCTGCTGGGTCTGCGGCGGTTGGGGCTGCTGCTGGGTCGGCGGCTGCTGGGGCTGCTGTTGGGTCGGCGGCTGCTGGGTCTGCGGCTGCTGGGCCGGCGGCTGCGACGACTGCGGGTTGGTCGGCTGCTGCTGGGACTGGCTCGGCGCCGGGGTCGGGTCCGCCTTGGGCTCGGGGCCCTTGGAGTAGACCAGGAAGATCATCGTTCCCTTGGGGACCGCGCCGGAGGCGGAGATCCCGAGGTAGGTGCCGGGGGCCGACTTGTCGAATCGCGTGGTCTGCCCGACGCTGAAACCGGCTGCCTCCAGCGCGGCCCGGGCCTGATCCGGCGTCATGCCCGACACATCCGGCACCTGGACCGGGACTCCCTCGCGGACGGTCTTGTCCACCGCCCCGAACTTCGTCTTCGGCTTGCCCTCCAGTGCCACCGTCATCGACGGCTTGTAGATGTCCTGGCCGGCGTCACCGCCACCCGAACCGGACATGGCGTACTTCGAGGACGGCAGCGTCACGCCCTTCAGGGTCGGCTTCCCGCGCCCCCACTGCGGGGACTTCCAGTACGGATGGGTCTTGTCGATCGCGATCATCGCCACGCCGGTCACCTCCGGGGTGGACCCGGCGAACCACACGGCCTGGTTGTCGTCGATGGTGCCGGTCTTGCCGCCCTGCGGGTATCCGCCCGGGATCGTCGCGGGCTTGCCGGTACCGCTCATCACCCCGACCAGCAGGTCGTTGACCGCGTCGGCGTACTTCTGGTCGATCACCCGCTTGCAGGTGTCGCTGGGCAGCGGGATCTCCTGGCCGGCCTTGGTGGTCACCTTCTCCAGCACGACCGGGTCGCAGTGGATGCCGCCGGAGGCGAAGGTGGCGTACGCCTCGGCCATCGAGATCGGGGTGACCTCGGGGGTGCCCAGGGTGAAGGAGGGGAAGTTCGAGTAGTCCCCGGTCAGCGAACCCTTCGAGGCGAGCTTCACGCCGGTCTTCTCCGCCATCCGGGCGGTCTCGCAGATGCCCGCGTCCCGCTCCAGCATGATGAAATACGTGTTCACCGAGTACGCCGCGGCCTTGTGCATGTCCATCTGCCCACTGACCCCGGTGGAGTTGCTCACCTTGTAGTCCGGGGACTTGAAGTTGCCCGCACAGCCCTTGAACGTCTGACCCTGGAAGTTCACCGTCTGCGAGGCGTCGTAGCTCTTGCCCAGCGGGATGCCGCCCTCCAGCGCGGCCGCCGCGGTGAACACCTTGAAGGTCGACCCGGCCTGGTAGCCCTCCGCGCCGCCCATGTCGTCCTCGCTCTGGGCGCCGCCGACGGCGTAGTTGTAATAGGTCTCCCCGGCGGCGGCGTTGTTGCCCATCACCGGTCGGTTCTGGGCCATCGCCAGGATCTGGCCGGTGCCCGGCTGCAGCATCACCATCGTCGAGATCACCGGATCCTTGGGATCCAGCTTGTCGTCGATCGCCTTCTGGGCGGCGTCCTGGGTCTTCGGGTCGATCTGGGTCTGGATCTGCAGGCCGCCCCGCTTCAGGGTGTTCGCCCGCTCCGACGCGGTCGCCCCCAGCGCCGGCAGCTTCTCGATCGACCGCTTCACGTAGTCGCACAGGAACGGATAGCGGGTGGAGATACAGCCGTTCACATTGCGCTGGACCTTGGAATCGTCGAAGGAGGTCTGCTTGGCCGCCTCGACCTGATCGGCGGGGGCCAGGTTCAACTCGGCCATCCGGTTCAGCACCACGTTGCGTCGCTCGATCGCGGCCCGGGGATTGTTCACCGGGTCGGTGGCCACCGGGTTCTGCACCATGCCGGCCAGCATGGCGGCCTGGTCGAGGGTGAGGTCCTTCGCGGTGGTGTTGAAGTAGTGATGGGCCGCCGACTCGACCCCGTAGGCGCCGTCGCCGTAGTACGCCAGGTTCAGGTACCGCTCCAGGATGGCGTCCTTGCCGCCGCCGTTGGGATCCTTCACGAACCGGTTCTCCACCGCCACGGCGTACCGCAGCTCCTGGATCTTGCGGGACAGGCTCTGCTCCTGGGCCTTTGCCACGCCGTCCTTGTCACCCCGCTGGGCCGCGGTCTCGATCTGGACCATCTTGACGTACTGCTGGGTGATCGAGGAACCGCCCTGGGTGCCGCCGGAGGAGGAGGTGTTGCGGACCAGTGCACGCATCGTGGCGCGGGCATCCAGCGCGCCGTGCTCGTAGAAGCGGTGATCCTCGATCGCGACCTGTGCCTGCCGCATCACCGGGGCGATCTGGTCGATCGGGACATAGGTACGGTTCTCGTCGTAGAACTGCGCCAGAACTTCGCCGTTGGCCAGGTAGACCGTCGACTTCTCCGATTGCGGCGGGGTCTCCAGATCGGCCGGGATGCTTTCCACACCCCGGGCGACGGTACCGGCGAGCTGACCGGCCATTCCGGCGAACGGAATGAACAGCCCGGCAACCAGCACACCCGCGAACACGCTCACCAGAATGAACATGAAGAAGCGGTAGAGCAGGCTGCCACCCGGCTTCGGAAGTTTTGACATGGGGCACAGATTACGTGACGGTTGCGATCCTCAGAAACGCCGAAACGGGCGCGGCGTGGTATCAGTGATCCCGGTCACGACTGGCTAGGGTAGGTGGACCTTGGCAGATTTCAACGATCGAGACGTTGTATGGTGCAACTGACCAAAAGGAGTGTCGCCCTCGTGCGCTCTCGGTCGCGGCCCTTGGCCGGGCCGGGAGAGGTACGCAGGGTTGGTGGCCAAGCCGCTCGCGTGGCTGATGGGGAAGGAGAGAGCATTGTCGCTCACTCGTGACGACTGGACCCTGGATGCAAAGTGTCAGGGGATGCAGGACGCGCTTTTCGCCGAGGGTGCCCACCAGAAGAAAGCCCGCGTGGTCTGTCGGGATTGCCCGGTGCGCACCGAATGTCTGGCCGAAGCGCTGGACAACCGCATCGAATGGGGGGTGTGGGGCGGGATGACCGAGCGAGAGCGCCGGCACCTGCTGCGCGTCCGCACCGATGTGTCGTCGTGGCGCTCACTGCTGTGCGGCAAGGAGGGTTCCGACCAGCCGAAGTGACGTCAGGTCGGTCACATCGGTGGCCAGCGCCGGCACCTGCTGCAGCGGTACCTGCGGCAGTCGGTCGGCAAAGGACGCGATCATTCGCTGCTCGCGTTCGATGATCGTCATCCGGTTCAGGTGGCGGCCCAGGGTCAGCCGCTCGACCCGCTGTGTCTCGGGGTCCAATTCGTCGATCAGCACCTGCGTCCGGGAGATCGACAGATCCAGCCGGCTGCCGTGGACCCGGTTGATCACGGTGCCGGCCAGCGGCATCTTGGTGTCCAGCAGTCGATCGATGAAGTAGTTCGCCTCCCGCAGCGAATCCCGCTCCGGTGCGGAGACCACGACGAACTGGGTCTGCGCGGAGGAAAAGGCCTGCAGGGTCTTGTTGGCCCGCTCCCGGAAGCCGCCGAACAGGGCCTCGAAGGCGGTCACGAAGGTCTGCACATCGGTGAGCAACTGGCTGCCGAGGACCTTGTTCATCACATCGGTCATCATCTTCACCCCGAATCCCATCAGCCGCATCGGGCCGCGGGTGGGGGTGAGCAGCAGGCGCAGCACCTTCCCGTCGAGCAGCGAACTCAGGTGCTCCGGCGCGTCGAGGAAATCCAGGGCCGAGCGCGAGGGCGGGGTGTCGACGATGATCAGGTCCCAGCGCCCGGTCTCCTCGGCCTGCTTGCGCAGCTGGCCGACCCGTTCCATCGCCATGTACTCCTGCGTTCCGGAGAACGAGGTCGACAGCGCTTGATAGAACTGGTTCTGCAGGATCTGCTGGGCGTTCTCCGGGGTGGCGTGGGAGGACACCACGTCGTCGAAGGTCCGCTTCATGTCCAGCATCATCGCGTCGAGCGAGCCACCGTTGGCCGCCTCGATCCGGGTCACCGCCTGCGGGGTGTTGTCCAGGTGTTCCACCCCCAGGGACTGCGCCAGGCGCCGGGCCGGGTCGATGGTGAGGACGACCACCTTGCGGCCCTGCTCGGCGGCCCGCAGGGCCAAGGCCGCCGACGTGGTGGTCTTGCCCACCCCGCCGGACCCGCAGCACAGGATCACCTGGATCGAGGTGTCGGCGAGCAGCCGGTCGATGTCCAGCCGGGTCGACCGGGCGGGGGAGTCGGTCTGGTCGGTCACGGGTTTACCTCCTGCGCCAGGGCCTTCGCGAGCACCCGGGCCACGTGGTTGATGGTGGTGTGGTCGATCCCGGCAGCGATCTCGGGGATATCGACCAGCGGCAGCTCGTGGTCGACCAACTGCTGGCGGCACAGCCGCTCGTCCTTGATCTGGTTCGCCTCGCCGGCCAGCTCGTACTTGACGCCCGCGGTCTGTTCGTCGGTGAAGCCCGGCACGTTCAGCGGCAGTTCCTGCTTGACCGCCAACTCCAGCTCGGCGTCGGTGAACGGGGTCCGGGTCACCCGGTTGCAGACCACCGAACCGAGCGCGAAGCCGGTTTTCCGCAGGTCCGCCACCGCCTCCAAGGTCTCGGTGACCGGCATGTCCTCCAGCAGGGTCACCACATGCACCACGGTGTGCCGGGATTTGAACACCGCGGTGATCGAGTCCGCCTGCCGCCGGATCGGGCCCACCTTCGCCAGGTCCGACACCGCGTCGGCGACATTGAGGAAGGGGATGATCCGGCCGGTGGGCGGGGCGTCCAGGACGACCGCGTCGTAGGCGTTGCGCATCCCCTTGAGTTTGCGGCGGGCCGCCTCGTACACCTTGCCGGTCAGCAGGATGTCCTTGAGGCCCGGGGCGATCGAGGTGGCGAAGTCGACAAAGCCGAACCGGTCCATCGCCCGGCCCGCCAGGCCCAGGTGATAGAAGGTCTCGAGGTACTCCATCAGCGCGTCCTCGGCGTTGATCGACAGGCCGAAGACATGGCCGCCGGCCGCGGTGCGATCCAGTTTGCGCTCCTGGCTCTTGGTCAGCGGCTCGATCTGGAGCAACTCGCTGATCCCGTGCCGCTGCTCGACCTCGCACAACAACACGCGGCGGCCCTCGGTGGCCAGGGCCCAGGCCAGGCCCGCGGCCACCGTCGTCTTGCCCGTGCCGCCCTTGCCCGTCACCACGTGCAGGAGATGGGCCGGTCCGTCCGCCTCAGTCATGGACACAGGCTAGTGCGCCACGTCGCGCCGCGGGAGCCCCCTGCGCGAAGTCGGGGAATCGGCCCGCCCGCCGGGCTCCGGGCTCGAGCCTCGGCTTGGGCACGCTGGTCTAGGGTTGATCCATGACCAAGTGGGAATACGCAACGGCGCCGCTCCTGGTGCACGCAACCAAGCAGATCCTGGACAACTGGGGCGCCGACGGCTGGGAACTGGTCAGTGTGGTGCCCGGCCCGAACCCCGATTCGCTGGTGGCGTACTTCAAGCGCCCGCTGGCCGCATGAGTACGCCCGGACAGCGCCTGGCCGAGCTCGGCCTGAGCCTGCCGCCGGTCGCGGCCCCGCTGGCGGCGTACGTGCCGGCGGTACGCCAGGGCACCCAGGTGGTGACCTCCGGGCAATTGCCGGTGGTCGCCGGGACGCTGACGTACGCCGGGAAGGTCGGCGCCGAGGTGAGTGTCGAGCAGGCCACCGAGGCCGCCCGGACGGCCGCGCTGAACGCGCTGGCGGCGGTGGCGAGTCTGGCCGGCGGCCTCGACAACATCACCCGGATCGTGAAGCTGGTGATCTACGTCGCCTCGGCCCCGGACTTCACCGGGCAGCCGCAGGTCGGCAACGGCGCCTCCGAACTGGTCGCGGAGATCTTCGGCGAGGCCGGTCAGCATGCGCGCAGCGCGGTCGGCGTCGCCGTGCTGCCGCTGAATGCGCCGGTCGAGATCGAGGTGACCGCGGAGGTCGCGGTCGATGAGTGAGGCACAGCTGATCGAACCGGGGCTGATCCTGGCCGACAACCCGGGACCGATGACACTGGACGGCACCAACACCTGGCTGATCGCCGGAGGGCAGCACATCGGTGGCACGATCCTGGTCGATCCGGGGCCGACCGATCCGCAGCACTTGGCCGCGATCGACGAGCGGACCGGCGGCCGGGTCGCCGAGATCTGGGTCACCCACCATCACATCGACCACATCGAGGCGGCGTACCCGCTGGGGGAGAAGTACGGGGCCCCGGTGCGTACCTTCGAACCCGAGCGGAGCACCGGCGACCCGCTGGTCGATGGGGTGAGCCTGGACCTGGCGTACGCCACGCTGCAGGTCCATCACACCCCCGGCCATTCCTTCGACTCGATCTGCTTCGTGCTGGACTCGGAGTCGGGGACCCGCCTGTTCACCGGCGACACCGTCCTCGGCCGCGGCACCACGATCATTGCCAGTCCGTCGGGGAACCTGACCGATTACCTGAAGAGCCTGGAGTGGCTGCGGGCCACCGTGACCGAACGGGGGATCGATCGCATCCTGCCCGGCCACGGGGAGATCATCGAGGACCCGAGCGCGGCCCTGAACGCCCTGTGGGCCCACCGGATGCAGCGGCTGGACCAGATTCGGGAGGCGTGGGCCAACGGGGCCCGCACCGCCGCCGAGGTCGTCGAGCAGGTGTACACCGATCTGGACCCGAAACTGGTCTGGGCGGCGCAACACTCGGCGCGGGCCCAATTGGACTATCTGGCCAGCCGGGGCGAGGCCGAGTACGACCCGGCCGATACCGCGCGGCTGCGCGCGGCGGGGGTGCACCCGGAGTCCTCCTAGGATCCTCCGGGCACCCCGCCGGTCAGCGGGCCCGGCGCTGCAGGCGCTGACGCTCGATCAACAGGACCGACCGGGGCTCCAGGCGGATCCAGCCCCGGGCGACGAAGTCCGCCAGGGCCTTGTTCACCGTTTCGCGGGAGGCGCCGACCAGCTGGGCCAGTTCCTCCTGAGTGAGTTCGTGATGGACGATGATCCCGTCGTCGGCCTGTTCGCCGAATCGATCGGCCAGATCCAGCAGCGCCTTGGCGACCCGCCCGGGCACATCGGAGAAGACCAGATCCGACATCACATCGTTCGCCCGCCGCAGCCGACCGGCCAGTTGGGCCAGCAGGCCCCGGGCGACCTCGGGCCGGCCTTCCAGCCAGGTGGCCAGATCGCTGTGCTCGAGGACCCGCACCTCGGACTTGGTGATGGCGCTGGCGGTCGAGGACCGCGGACCCGGATCGAACACCGACAACTCACCGAACATCTGGCCCGGGCCGAGCACGGCCTGCAGGTTCTCCCGTCCGTTCGAACCGTGCTTGCTCAGCTTCATCTTCCCCGAGATGACGACGTACAACTGGTCCCCGGCATCGCCTTCCTGAAACAGCGCGGCGCCCTTGTTCAGCTTGATGGTTCCCATCGCCGAAGACAGCGCGGCGAAGGCTTCCTCATCCAACTCGCGGAACAGGGGAGCCTGCCTCAACACTGCGTGCGTATCAATCACTTCCACTCCTAGACCTGTGGTCTTGCTCACAGTATCCGCTCCGGCCCACTCCGGGCGATCGATGCGGACATCCGGCCCCGGGCAACCCCGGCTCGGCGTCACAACGGTCAGTAATCTTGCCCCATGACCGACGGTTCCGATTCCCGCCCGGCCGAGGACGCCAAGCCGCCGCTCGCCCTGGTCCGCCGCGCCCGCCGGATGAACCGGATCCTCGGCGAGACCTACCCGGACGCCCGGGCCGAACTCGATTTCGAGAATCCGTGGCAGTTGCTGGTGGCGACCGTGCTCTCGGCCCAGTCGACCGATGTCCGGGTCAATCAGGTGACCAAGGTCCTGTTCGCCCGCTACCCCGATGCCCGGGCCCTGGCCGAGGCGAACCCCGCCGAGGTCGAGGAGATCATCCACCCCGTCGGCTTCTTCCGGGCCAAGACCGACACCCTGCTGCGCCAGAGCCGGCAGTTGGTGGAGCAGTACGACGGGCAGGTGCCGCGGAAGCTGGACCAACTGGTCGAACTGCCCGGGGTGGGCCGCAAGACCGCCAACGTCGTTCTCGGCAACGCCTTCGGTGTCCCCGGGATCACCGTCGACACCCACTTCAAGCGGCTGGTGCGGCGTTTCGGCTGGACCACCGAGGAGGATCCGGACCGGATCGAGGCCGCGGTCGGACGGCTCTTTCCGCGCAAGGACTGGACGCAGTTGTCGCACAATGTGATCTGGCACGGCCGGCGCCGCTGCCATGCCCGCAACCCGGCCTGCGGCGCCTGCCCGGTGGCTGCGCTGTGCCCGGCGTACGGGGAGGGGACGATCGATCCGGTCAAGGCGGCGAAGCTTGTCCGGGAGCCGCGGCGATGACGCGGGCCGGTGCGCTGCGGTGGGTCGGCAGTGTTGTCGCGACGGCGGTGTTGCTCGCGGTCACCGCCTGTACGCCGCAGACGGGCGCGTTGAGCCCGACCGGGCAGCCGTCCGGGACCGATCTGGTCGGGGCGAGCGACACCTCCGGGGTGCTGGCGCAGCGCCGGGCGGCCGGCATCGCCGATTGTCCGGCCTCCGATCCGAGTGTGGCGGCCCGGCCGGACGGGTTGCCGGAGCTGACCCTGGACTGTCTCGGCGGCGATTCCCGGGTCCGGCTGGCCGGGCTGCGCGGCACGCCGATGGTGTTGAACGTCTGGGCGCAATGGTGCGGACCCTGCCGGGCCGAGGGACCGTACCTGGCCGAGGTCCAGCAGCGGGCCGGGGACAAGGTCATGCTGCTGGGAATCGACTACGCCGATCCGCGACCCGACGCGGCGGTCGAAATGGCCGGCCAACTGGGGTGGACCTACCCGCACGTCACCGATCCGCACAAGGACACGGCCCTGTCGCTGCGGGTGGTCGGCCCCCCGCACACGGTCTTCGTCGATGCCGAGGGGCGTATCGTGTATCGGCATGCCGGTCAGCTGACCTCGACCGACCAACTGGTCGACCTGATCCGGACGCATCTGGGAGTGAACCTATGAGTGACCTGCCGGCCGGCCTGCCGCAGCCGCTGTGGAAACTGGCCGAGGCACTGCAGGACGAAGAGGCGACCGCCCGGCTGGTGGCCGATCGCCCGGGGCAGGGGGGCCGCCAGGCGGCGGTCCTCGCGCTGATCGCCGACCCGGGGGTCGGCGGCGACAACCCCGACATCGTGCTGATCGAACGCGCCACGACCCTGCGCAAACATGCCGGGCAGATTGCGTTTCCCGGCGGCTCCCAGGACCCGACCGACCCCACGCTGACCTTCACCGCCCTGCGCGAGGCGACCGAGGAGGTCGGCGTCGACCCGGGCACCGTCGAGGTCCTGGGCCAGCTGCCCCCGGCGCACGTCCTGGTCAGCGGCTTCGACGTGACCACCATCGTCGGCTGGTGGCGTACGCCCCACCCGCTGGCGGCGGTGGACCGCCAGGAGGTCGGCGCAGTGCACCGGGTGGACATCGGCCGGCTGACCGATCCGGCCAATCGGGCGGTCGCGGCCCATCCGCTGGGGTTCCGGGGGCCGGCCTTCCTCATCGATCACCTTTACATCTGGGGGCTGACCGCGGGACTGCTGGACGGCGTCCTGACCCTGGCCGGGTGGCAGCGGGACTGGGACCACCACCGCGAGGTGCCGATCCCGGACCGCTTCCTGACCGGACGCGCCCGGGATCTGGACAGTCGGGACCCCTCGGCGCACTGACTCGCACCTCCGCCGCCGGCCCGATTTTCGGCCGCCGGATTCCGGCGCCGGTCCCTCCCCGCACCCCGGCGCAGCCGAGGGAGCGCAGCCACTAGGCTCGCTCGCGGCACCTGAACAGGAGAGACCATGCACCACCCCTCTGCGTTGACCTCCGAGACCCGCGCGATGGCCCTCGAGGCGATGAGTGATCCCACCGGATTGGACGTGTTGGTGGTCGGCGGCGGGGTGACCGGCGCCGGCATCGCGCTGGACGCCGCGACCCGTGGACTGCGGACCGGAATTATCGAGATGCAGGACTGGGCGTCCGGGACGTCGGCCCGGTCCTCGCGGTTGGTCCACGGCGGACTGCGCTATCTCTATCAGCTCGATTTCCCGTTGGTCGCCGAGGCGCTCAAGGAGCGTGGTCGGCTGCTGCACACCATCGCCCCGCACCTGGTGACGGCCCAGCCGTTCCTGTGGCCGCTGCATACGCCGGTGATCGAACGGGCCTACTCCGCGATCGGGATCGGCGCCTATGACGCCCTGGCGGCGGTCGGCTCGCGGGAGACCGGGGCCGCGGTGCCGCGGCAGAAGCACTACGGCCGGGCCGGAGTCGCCCGGCTGTTCCCCGATGTGCGCCCGGAGGGGATGCGCGGCGCGATCCGGTTCTACGACGCCCGGGTCGATGATGCCCGGCTGGTGATCGACCTGGTGCGGACCGCCTCCGGCTACGGGGCGTACGCCGCCTCGCGGACCCAGCTGGTGGAGGTGACCCGCGGCGCCGACGGGCGGGTGGACGGCGCGGTGATCGAGGATCTGACCTCTGGCGAACAGCGCCGTGTGCGCGCCAGCCGGGTGATCCTGGCCACCGGTGTGTGGACCGAGGAGACTCAGGCCCTGGCCGGCGAGCAGGGCCTGTCGGTGCTGGCCTCCAAGGGGATTCACCTGCTGTTCCCGAAGGACCGGATCAAGGGCTCCACTGGCCTGTTCCTGCGCACCGAGAAGTCGGTGCTGTTCATCATTCCGTGGCAGCGCTACTGGGTGATCGGCACCACCGACACGCCGTGGGACGAGCCGGTCCGCCACCCCGTGCCGACCAGCGCCGACATCGACTATGTGCTGGAGCACGCCAACGCGGTGCTCTCCTCCGACCTGACCCGCGCGGACATCATCGGAACCTACGCCGGGCTGCGCCCGCTGCTGCAGCCGACGGCCGCGAAGGGCTCCTCGGCGAAGGTCTCCCGGGAACACACCGTGCTGGAGGTGGCGCCCGGGCTGATCTCGATCGCGGGCGGCAAGCTGACCACCTATCGGGCGATGGCCCAGGACGCCGTCGACTTCGCCCTCGGCCCGGAGACCAGCAAGGAACTGCCCTCGGTCACCGCCCGTACGCCGCTGGTCGGCGCTGAGGGCTACCCCGCGGCCCGCCGGGCGTTCGCCCGGGTGGCCACCGAGCGCGGCTGGTCCGACGACCTGGTCGATCATCTGTTGAGCCGCTACGGCAGCGAAGTATTCGAACTGCTGCGCCTGATCGAGGAGGATCCGAGTCTGGCCGAACCGATCCCCAGCGCACCGCCCTATCTGCGCGCCGAGGTGGCCTGGGCCAT
Organism: Granulicoccus phenolivorans DSM 17626 = NBRC 107789 = JCM 15570; assembly: GCF_000423085.1. Lineage (GTDB taxonomy): Bacteria > Actinomycetota > Actinomycetes > Propionibacteriales > Propionibacteriaceae > Granulicoccus > Granulicoccus phenolivorans. The sequence goes on from NZ_AUHH01000009.1 coordinate 147,324, forward strand.
CCGGATGGAGGGGGCGCTGCACCTGGAGGACATCCTGATGCACCGGATCCGGCTCGACCAGGAACACCGCGACCGGGGCGTCTCGGCGCTGGCCGACATCGCCGAGATCGCCGCCCCGCTGCTCGGCTGGGATGCCGCCACCGCGCAGGCCGAACAGCAGAATTGGCGCGACCAGGTGGCCGCCGAGCAGGCGGCGGAGGCGACCGACAACGACGCCGCCGCCGCACGGGCGCGGCTGCAGGCGCCGGACCTGATCCCGGTGCACGTGCCGATTCCCTGACCCGCGCGGCTCAGCCGGCCACGGCCAGGGCGAACGGCAGCACCTCGGCCGCTCCGGCCCGGCGCAGTGCCCGGCCCGCCACGGTCATCGTCCAGCGGGAGTCGATCAGGTCGTCGACCAGCAGCACCGGCCCGGCCAGGCTCGGCAACTGCTGGGCCATCGGGGCGGGCACGAGGAACCGGTCGACCACGGCCGCGAGCCGGTAGGCACTGTTGCCCCGGGCCGGGATCCCCGGGGCGTCCGGGGCAACCTCGAGGTCGCCGAGATCGGTCAGCCGGCCCACCCGGGCCAATCCCTCCACCGTGGAGCGGATCAGCCCCGGGCGGGACCGCGACCCGATGCCGGCCACCGCGACCGGTCGGGTGGACCAGCCCCAGGCCGAGAGCACCTCGATACACGCCCGGGCCAGGGCCGGGGTCAGCTCGGTGTCGACGGGCCGGCCGTCGGCATCGGTGGTCAGCAACTCCCGCAGGGCCGGGCCGTAGCCGAGGTCGGTCAGCCGGGAGATCGCCCGCCCCGACCCGACCGACTCGGTCGACTTGAGACGGCCCTTCAGCGCAACCCCGAGCCGGTCCATCCCGGTGGGCCAGCTGGTCCGCGGTTCGACCTCCACCCCCGGCCGGTGCAGACCCTCATCGGCGGTCTCGGCCCAGTCGGTCGGCACGTCGGTGGCGTACCAGACCGGCCGCCCGGCCGCCCGCAGGCAGTTGTCGCAGCGACCGCAGGGGGCGGCCGCGGGATCGTCCAGCTGGCGGGTGAGGAACTCCATCCGACAGCCGTCGGTGCGTTCGAACTCCAGCATCGCCCGCTGCTCGGCCTCGCGGGCGGCGGCGATCCGGGCGTACCGCTCGGCGTCGTAGACCCAGGGCTTGCCGGTCGCCACCCAGCCGCCCTTGACCTTCTCCACCGCATCGTCGACCGCCAGCACCTTCAGCAGCAGCTCCAGCGGGCTGCGGCGCAGATCCACCCGGGTCTCCAGCGCCGGGACGCTCAACGGGCCGGGGGCGTCGCGCAACGCGGCCAGCACGGCATCGGCCTTGGCCTGACTCGGCATCGACGCGGTGGCGAAGTAGCGCCAGATGTCGCGATCCTCGGTGCCCGGCAGGAGCAGCACATCGGCGCTCGCGGTGGCGCGCCCGGCCCGACCCACTTGCTGGTAATAGGCCACCGGTGAGGAGGGGGCGCCCAGATGCACGACGAAACCCAGGTCGGGTTTGTCGAATCCCATGCCCAGGGCACTGGTGGCCACCAGCGCCTTGACCCGGTTCTGCTTGAGATCGTCCTCCAGCCGTTCGCGATCCTGCGGGTCGGTCCGACCGGTGTAGGCGCGGACCGCGTGCCCGTGCTCGGCCAGCAGCCGCGCGGTGTCCTCGGCCGCGGAGATCGTCAGCGCATAGATGATGCCGGAGCCGGGCAGCTCGTTCAGGTGGGCCAGCAGCCAGCCCAGCCGCTGCCGCGAGGTCTGCAACTGCAGCACCCCCAGCCGCAGCGAATCGCGGGCCAGCGCCCCGCGTACGGTGAACACCTGCTGGCTGGTGCCGTCCAGCCGCACCCCGAGCTGTTCCTCGATGTCGGCGATCACCCGGAAGTTGGCCGTCGCGGTCGTCGCCAGCACCGGAACCCCGTCCGGCAGATCGGCGATCAGGTCCCGGATGCGTCGATAGTCGGGGCGGAAATCGTGCCCCCAGTCGGAGATGCAGTGCGCCTCGTCGATCACCAACAGCCCCAGGTCGGCCACCAGATGCGGCAGGACGTGCTCCCGGAAAGCGGGGTTGGTCAGCCGTTCGGGGGAGACCAGCAGCAGATCGATGTCCCCACTGCGCAACTCGGCGATGATGTCGTCCCACTCGGTCGGGTTGCTGGAGTTGATCGCCGCCGTGCGTACGCCCGCCCGCGCCGCGGCCTCGGTCTGATCACGCATCAGCGACAGCAGCGGGGACACGATCAGCGTCGGGCCCGCGCCGTGCAGGCTCCGGCGCAGCCGACAGGCGACGAAATACACCGCCGACTTGCCCCAGCCGGTCCGCTGGACCACCAGGGCCCGCTGCCGATGGGCCACCAGCGCTTCGATCGCTTCGAACTGGCCGTCGCGGAACTCGGCGTCGGGCACGCGGGTGAGATCCCGCAGGATGGCGGTCGCGGCTTCCCGCAGGTCAGGGGTGTGCTCTGGGGTCATGGCTCCAGTCAACCCGATGGGACCGACAAAAAATCAGTCTGCCTGTGGATAACTGGGCCGGCGGCTACTTCTTGGCCTCGCAGCCGACGCCGTCGCCGTCGCGATCCAGGTGCGGGCCGTAGCCGGGCTGACCGATCCGAACCGGGGCACCGCCACGGTTGCGGGCCTCGGTGCAGTTCTTGTACGCCCCGCCGGCCCCGGTACCCGGACCCGAGCCGCCCCCGGTCCTGCTGCCGGACTGCGTGGAGTCGGAGTCGGACAGGGCCCGCTTGCTGGGCGGCGCACCGGACTTCCCGGTGGTGGATCCGGTCCCGGAGTTGCTGTCGGGTTGCGGGGCGGGCTGCGGCTGCGGATTCCCGGTGGGACTGGGGGTCGGGGCCACATCGCCGGCGCCCACGCCCGGCCACGGGTCGGCCGACGCCGCGGGCTGATTGCAGTCGAGCAGCAACCGTTCCATCGCGTCGAACTCGGGCTGGGTGACCCACAGGCCGTACTTGTGCTTGACCGCGACCTGCCGCGCCACGTACTCGCACCGGTAGGAGGTCTTCGGAGGGAGCCAGGTCGCGGCGTCCCCGTCACCCTTCTGCTGGTTCAGGCTCGTCTCCACCGCCAGCAGGTTCAGCGGGTCGTTGCCGAACTCCACCCGGCGATCCGACGAAAATCCCTGGGCCCCGGTCTGCCAGGAATTCGACAGGGACACGACATGATCGATCTCGATATTATTGCCGTTTCCACGAATGAAATCGAAGGAATTTCCGGAATAGGGTGAGGTGAGATTTCCGGTCAGGACCACGCACCCGTTCGAGCGTACGGTGATCTGGGTGAGGTCTCGGCGCAAGACATCATTGCGGGTGTCGCAGCCATTGCGGTCGACATCCTCGCGCCACTTGAACAGCGCGGAGTCGTACCCGGCCCCGGAGGCACGATCGGTGATGGTGAGCTGATAGAGCATCGCCAGGGCGGAACCGGGTCGGGCGGTCCGCGGCGTTGCGGTGGCGGTGGTAGTCGCATCGGGGGCGGACACCCCACCCCGGGACGAGGTGCTCCGGGGGGTGGCGGCCGCGCCGGAGGCGGTGGCGGCCGCGCCGGCCCGATCGGTGTCGGCGCTCGGTTCCGCGCTGGTCTCGGCGGAGCGTCCCGTGCAACTGGCCAGCAGCAGCACGACGATCACGATCACCACAACCAGGCAGCCGCAGCCCTTCAGCTTGTTCATGACCCCTACCCGTCGAGAATGTGCCACCGGAAATCCCGGGCATGTTGATTGGTTAAGTTCTGCACACTATCCCGCGCGGCCCGGTTCCGGGTAATCGAGCCGACAGGGACAGCCCAAAAAGCGTCGTGGCTTGCCGGCGTCGACGTACTCGAGCCATCTGTCCACGCTTTTGCGGACAATTCTTTCGGAATGAACCATTGCCGTATCCAGCCGAGCAGGAGAACTATTGAACCCAGCAATGTGATTGATCCGGGAGGCCCCGATGACCGAAATTCGTAGCATCGGTAATCACCTTTACGCAGCCCCGGGGTGGACCGGTGCCCAGCCTCGGGACTGACCGAGGGGCACGCTCGGGCGTACGGCTGACCGAGCTGATGGCGGCGATCTCGCTGGCCACCGATCTGGGGACCGGTCAGCCACTGGAGTTGGCCCTGCGTACCTGCCGATTGTCGGCCGCAGTGGCCGGCCACCTGGGGGTGGACTCCGGGATTGCTTCCGACATCCATTACACCGCCCTGCTGCGATTCCTCGGCTGTACCGCCGACGGACCGGACGTGGCCCGCCTTGCCGGCGGTGACAACGTCGGATTCTTCGCCGCGATGGCGCCGGTGACCAATGGCAGCAACGCCGAGATGATGCGGACGCTGGTGCGCAGCCTGGGCCGGGACCAGCCGCCGCTGCGCCGGGTACGCCTGGTCGCTGGCGCGCTTGCCGACCCCCGGGCCGGGGCCCGCTCGCTGTCGGCGCACTGTGAGGTGGGAGCGCGGCTGGCGACCAGGCTCGGCCTGGGGGAGGGGGTGGTCGAGGCGCTGGCCCACGCTTACGAGCGGTGGGACGGCTACGGCGTTCCGGATCGGCAGGCGGGCGAGGCGATTCCGTTTCCGGTTCGAGTCGTCATGGTGGCCCGTGATGCGGTGCTGTGGCAACGGCTGGGGGGAACCCAGGGCGCGGTGGACGTGCTGACCCGGCGCCGGGGCCATGCCTACGATCCGGCCGTGGTCGATGCGATCCTCGCGATCGGGCTGGACACTCCCGAGGCCGACGACCTCTGGGACGAGATCCTGGCGCTGGAGCCGGCGCCGGTACGCCGGGTGGGGGAGGACGACCTCGATCGGGCACTGGCAGCGGTCGGGGACTTTGCCGATCTGCGCGCTGCCTGGACCCGGAGTCACTCGTCGCGCCTCAGCGCGTTGGCGGCAGCCGCCGGGGCGGCGTACGGGCTGGCCGAGGATGAGGTGACCACCCTGCGTCGGGCCGGGTTGGTGGCCGACCTCGGGGCAGTGGGGGTCTCGCAGGGCAACTGGGCGAAGGCCCGAACCCTCGGGCCCGAGAGCAATGAACAGGTCCGGTTGCACCCCTATCTGTCCGAACGGGTGCTCACCCGCTGCTCCGGGCTCGGCACTATCGCCGCTTGTGCCGGCACCCACCACGAGCGACTCGACGGATCCGGCTATCACCGCGGCACCAGCGCACCCCAGCTGTCACCGGTGGCCCGGCTCCTGGCGACGGCCGAGGCGTGGGTGAGTCTGGGGGAGGACCGGCCGGGCCAGGGAGCCTGCTCCGCCGGCGCGGCTCGGGACCTGCTGCGGGCCGAGGTTTCCGCGGGCCGGATGGACGACTCCATCCTGGCGGCGGTCCTTGCCGCCGCGGGAGCGGCCGATCATCGGCGCCGGGAGGCGCATCCGGGTGGCTTGTCGGACCGGGAGGTCGAAGTGCTTCGGCTGATCGCTCGTGGAGCGCGCAACCGGGACGTGGCCGCGCAGCTGTCCATTTCACCCAAGACCGTGGGCCACCACGTCGCGCACATCTACACCAAGATCGGGGTGACCACCCGGCCGGGTGCTGCCCTGTTCGCCATGGAGCACCACCTGTTGGATCGGCCGCCGGAATACGGCGTTCGCCCGATGCGCGGGTGAGCGCCCGATTTCTACGCTCAATTTCCGGACCCAATCATCACGAAGAGGGTGGCAACGACACGGACATTCACTATGAGGAATTCGGCGACGGGCCGCCCCTGCAGCAGTTGGCTGTAGCGGGCCGAATCACCGATGCGGTCGAGCACTTCTTCCGCTGGGCCAGCAGCCGGACCTCCGGCGGGAATGCCTATGACGGGTTCGGTCCGGCCCTGCAGGCGGCGTTGCGGGACTCGGCTCCGGCCCTGCTGGGTGAACGCCGGGGTGGCACCGGGGCGTACCTCACCCCGGAGCTGATCGGGAAGGTCGAATGCCCGGTGACCTGCCTGCTCGGCGATCTCACCAACCCGGTACTGGCCGGGGGGACCGACCGCATCGTTGGAGTGCTCCCGCAGGCGGAACTGGTCCCGATCGCGGGTGCGGGCCATGCGTTGCCGTTCGATCAGCCGGAGAAGTTCGCGGCTGCCGTTCGCGCGGCCTGCCGCCCGCGCGAGGAAAGCCCACGCTGACCGAGTCACCATCTGCCAACCGGCCGCCGGAATAGGGCGTTCGCCCGATGCGCGGGGAAGGGCCCGATTTCTACGCTGGATTCCAGGACACATTCACCACACAGCAGGACACAATCACCACGAAGAGGGTGGCAACGATGCCTACCGTACACATCGACGACACAGACATTCACTACGAGGAGTCCGGGGACGGGCCGACACTGCTCCTGATCCACGGGAGCGGTGGAGGCGGGATCGCCTGGGAGGACATGGTCGAGCGGCTGGCTCCGGAGTTCCGGGTGATCGCGTACGACCGGCGGGGGTTCGGGCGCTCGGCCGGTCCGCCGGCGTCGGACTTCCATCGCGACGGTCGGGACGCGGCCGGGCTGCTGCGGGCGCTGGATGCCTCTCCGGCCGCGGTCCTCGGCTGGAGCGGGGGTGGCATCGTCGCCCTGGATCTGGCTATATTCGACCCGGAGTTGGTGCGTACGCTCGTGTTTGCCGAGCCGCCCCTGTACCTGATGTCCAACCCACTGACCCCGGCGACCGGAGCGGTGTTCGGCACCGTGCAAGAGCTGGCCGGGAGCGGGCGGGTCACCGAGGCGGGCGAGCACTTCTTCCGCTGGGCGTCCAGCCGGACCACCGGCGGCAACGCCTACGACGACATGGCTCCGGCCGTGCAGGTCGCGATGCGGGACTCGGCGCCGGCGGTGATGGCCGACCTCCAGGGCGGCACCGGTGAGTACCTCACCCCGGAGATGATCGGGGCCATCGCCTGCCCGGTCACCTGCCTGCTCGGCGAGCTGACCCATCCGGACATCGTCGGCGGGACCGACCGGCTCATGCGGCTGCTCCCGCAGGCCGAACTGGTCCCGATCCCGGGAGCCGGTCATGCTCTGCATTTCGACCAGCCGGACACGTTCGAGACCGCCGTCCGGGCCGCCTGCCGAGCGAGGACGGAGAGCAACCGCTGAGGCCCGGCGCGACACCGGTGCGGCCGGTTCGGGCTGCGGCGCCCGCCGGCCGCCGGAATCGCGCACAATGGTGGGGAGCAAACAGGAGGCCGTGTGACCAAGCCGGTGATCAAGTTGGCCGCCCCGGCCGACGCGCTGCTGGTGGCCGCGCTGACGCTGCAGGCAGCCCGCGACCAGAACGCCCCCCACGAGCCACGCTTCCTCGATCGATTCGCCGACGAATGGAAGCTGCGGCGTGACCAGTCCCCGATCTGGTTCGCCGAGTACGCCGGTCGGCATGCCGGGATCGTGCACGGCTCTCGGGTCCGCGCCCTGCCGTGGCCCGGCCGGGAGGACAGCTCGGCGCTGATCGTGCAACTGCTGTTCGTGCCGTCGGAGTCCCGGGATCAGGGGATCGAGGCGGCCCTGCTGGCCGGGGTTCGGGACTGGGCGCGGCGGCGCTCGATCACCGAGATCACCGCCGGTTCCCGACTCGCGGCCGAGCACCGGGACCTGATCGACCCGGCACCGTCGTTTCCGGTGTAGCAGAAATCGACCCGGCTCAGTCAGCCAAGGTTTCGGGGGTGCCGGCAGCGTTCTGCTGCACCCGGAACGACGGTCAGATCGGCAGCTTGCGGAAGATCGGCTGCGGAATCAGCTTGAGCGCGACCATCACCCACTGGAACGCCGGTGGCGCCCAGATCAGCGACTTCTTCTTCGCCACCGCGTCGACCGCCAGCCGGGCGACCTCTTCCTTGTCGACGGTCAGCGGCGCCTCCTTGACCCCGGCCGACATGCGCGTACGCACCTGCCCCGGCCGGATCACCAACACCCGCGGGCCGTACTCGGCCAGCGCCTCCCCGAGATTGCGGTAGAAACCGTCCAACCCGGCCTTGGTGGAGCCGTACACGAAGTTGGACCGGCGCACCCGCTCACCGGCGGCCGAACTCATCGCAATGATCTGCCCGAAGCCCTGGTCCTTCATCCGCTGACCGAGCAGGACACCGACCGAGACCGCCCCGGTGTAGTTGACCTGCGCCTCCAGCACCGCGCTGCGCTGATCCTGCCAGACCTTGTCCTGCTCGCCCATGATCCCGAACGCCACGATGGCCACGTCGACATCGCCGTCCGCCCAGGCCGCGTCGATCACCGCCGGATGGGTGTCGAAGGCGGTGGCGTCGAAGTCGAGCCAGCGTACGCTCGCCCCGGCCGCCTCCAACGCGGCGATCGACGCCGCCCGGGCCGGATCGGTGGGCAGGCCCGCCAGCAGGACGGTCATCGGTTGCTGCTTGCAGAACTCGGCGGCGATGGCCAGACCGATCTCGGAGGATCCGCCCAGGACCAGGATCTTCTGCGGGGTTCCGACGGCGTTGATCACACTGCTCCTAAATCAGTTCGAGGCGGCGGGCCATGTCCGAGGCGAACACCGCGTGCGGATCGATCCGGCGCCGAACCGCGAGGAATTCATCGATCCGCGGATACATCTGGTGGAAGTTCGCGGCACTGACCCGGGAGTCCTTGGCGCTGTAGACCCGGCCGCCGAACTCCATGATCCGGCGGTCGAGTTCGTTGCAGAACTCGCCCAGCCCCGGCTTGATCGGGAAGTCCACGCAGACGTTCCAGCCCTCCATCGGGAAGCTGAGCGGGGCGCGATTGCCTTCGCCGAAGAGCTTGAACACATTCAGGAAGGAATAGTGTCCCGAGGCCTGGATCGCCCGGATCACATCCTTGAACGGCTCCACGGCATCGCGGGGCACGACGGTCTGATACTGCACGAACCCGCCGGTGCGCCCGTACGCCCGGTTCCACTCCCCGAACAGATCGAGCATGTGGTAGAACTGCGACAAATTCTGCACCTTGCCGGTGTAGTTGCCGCCCATCCGGTAATAGACCTCGCCGATCGCGGAGAAGGTGAACTTGTTCGCCAGCCCCTCCGGGAAGATGTCCGGCAGGGTGACCAGGGTCGGTGCATTGAACCCCAGCGGGTTCTGCTTCAGCTTCGCCGGCAACTCGTCGAAGGTCGCCAGCCGGCCGCGGGAGATCGAGGCCCGGCCCAGTTTGGGCTCCGGGGAGATCGCATCGAACCAGGCACTGGAATAGGTGTAGTTCGCCTCCGAGCCGTCGCTGTGCACCGCGATCGTCTCGTCCAGGGTGGCGGTCTGCACCCCGTCGGCAATGAAGTACGCCGTTTCGGTGCGGGTCATCGCGATCGTGGCCCGCAGGATGATCCCGGTCAGACCCATCCCGCCGATGGTGCTCCAGAAGATCGACCCGTCCGGGTCATCGGGGGAGCCGTCGGGCCGCAGCGTCAGCACCCGGCCGTCGGCGACCAGCAGGTCCAGTTCGCGGACGTGGTTGCCGAAGGATCCCGCGCTGTGGTGGTTCTTGCCGTGGATGTCGTTGGCGATCGCCCCGCCGATGGTGACCTGCCGGGTGCCCGGCAGCACCGGTACCCACAGCCCGAACGGCAGCGCCGCCTTCATCAGCGTCTCCAGATCGACCCCGGCATCCAGATCGACCAGGGCACTCTCGGCATCGATCCGGTGGATCCGGCGCAGGGCCGTCATGTCGATGACCAGGCCGCCGGAGTTCTGCGCGACATCGCCGTAGGAGCGGCCCAGGCCGCGCGCGATCACGCCACGACGCAGGTGGGCGGGCTTGTCGGAGTTCTGATCGGCGACCCGGGCCACCGCGTCGGCGATCAACTCCACACTCGGGGTCGTCAGCACCTCGGCGGTGGTACCCCCGGCCCGACCCCAGCCACTGAGCCGCCGCACTTCGCGGGTGTAGGGCAGGCCGGCCGGAGACTTCACCACGTCCTGGGAATGATCGGACATCGCGGGCGCCCGATCAGTTCTGATCGAAGTTCCGCAGCTCCAACTCGTGGGACTGGGCGTTCACATTGGCGCGGGTGACGGCGAGCTTGACGTCCTCGACGGTGCCCTTGCCCTGATCGATCGCGGCCTGAGGGCCCTTGGCCTTCGAGATCGACGTCTTGCCGAGGAAGGCGAGCAGGCCGGCGATCACGAACAGCACCAGGCCCATGATCAGGAAGCCCAGCGCGATGCCGCCGCTGGCGCCACCGAACAACTGGCCGAACCCGAAGCCCCCGGCCATCCCCCACAGGGCCAGCCCGCACATGGCGAAGTAGCCGGCCGCGCCGAACATGCCCGCGCCGATCCCGGCCTTCTTCGCCGAGGGGATCAGATCGGCCTTGGCCAGCTCGACCTCGTCACGAACCAGAACCTTGACGTCCTCGGTGATGAGTTTGATGATCTCGTTCACACTGGCCATCTGAGCCATCGTGGTCTCCTCTTTGCTGCCCTGAGCGTCTGCTGGTGGACTCCGCGCGTCTGCTGGTGGACTTCGCCCATCCGTGCTGAGCCTAGCCAACCGCGCCGGGGACACGCATGCAACCCGGGGGATGGTCACGATCAGATTATGGATCCGCTCAGTTCGGGGTCTCCCGGCGGCGCGTACGCAACCGGCGCCGCAGCCCGACGGTGGCCAGGCAGGCGGCGATCACCGACCCGGTGAGCACCGCTGCCTTCGCTTCCTCGATGATCTCGGGATGCCCGACGAACGCGAGCTCGGAGACGAACAGGGACACCGTGAAGCCGACCCCGGCGAGCACACTCATCGAGAACAGTTCACTCCAGCGCAGATCGGCGGCCAGTCGGGCTCTGGTCAGCAGCGTGGTCAGCCGGGCGCCGAAGAAGATCCCGATCGGCTTGCCGAACACCAGGCCGCAGACGATCCCCAGCCCGATCGGAGTGGTGAAGATGAGCTGCAGGGCGGCCGGATTGATCGCGACCCCGGCGGCGGTCAGCGCGAAGACCGGGACCACGAACCCGGCCGAGATCGGTCGCATGAAGTGCTCCCACCGGTCCACCGGATCGGCCGGATCCGCCTTGTCGGAGCGGGACAGCAGACCCAGCGCCACGCCGGCGATCGTGGCATGGACGCCGGACTGGTGCAGGGCCCACCAGGTGAGGATGAACAGCGGGACGTACCACCACCAGCCCTCGATCCGGCGACGCTGCAACCCCCACCAGATCAGCGCACCGGCGGCGGCGAGGCCGAGCCAGACGAAGTTGAGGTCAGTGGTGAACACCACCGCAATCACCACGATCGCCCCCAGGTCGTCGACGATCGCCAGGGTCAGCAGGAACGCGCGGAGGCTGGCCGGGAGTCCGGAGCCCACCGCGGCCAGGATCGCGACCGCGAAGGCGATGTCGGTGGCCATCGGAATGGCCCAGCCGTGGGTGTTGCCGCCGGGCAGGGCGCTGTTGATGCTCACGTAGATGATCGCCGGGACGATCATCCCGCACACCGCGGAGATGATCGGGACCAGCGCCTCCGCCGGCCGGGACAGGGACCCCGACACGAACTCGCGTTTGAGCTCCAGGCCGGAGACGAAGAAGAAGACCGCCAACAGCCCGTCGGCGGCCCAGTGCTGGATGTCCAGCGGGCCGATCTGGAAGGTACGCACCGCCTCGTACGAACTGCCGCCGAGATTGGCCCACAGCAGCGCCACCACCGTCGCGGCGAGCATGATCAGGCCGCCGACGGTTTCCTGGCGCAGAATGTCCGGCAGCAGGTAGCGGGTCTCCGGATCCAGCCGGAAGACCTCGACAACCCTGGCCCGGGAGGTCCGCGGACCGCTTTGCGGCGCGGCTGCGGGAGGCTGGCCGGCGGGGTTGGGGGCGCCGGGGTGCTGGTCCGGACCGGGGGTTTCCTCCGGGGTGCGCGGGTCGGACGTGTCGTTCATTCGGGACTCCCTCAGGGCAGGCAACATTCTTCGCCGACCAGGCTTCCCGGCACACCATCGCGCCACTGCAGCGCTGCGAGGGTCATGCTAGCCGGTCCGGGCAGGGCCGGGAGACCCTTTTTGCGAAATGTCGCCGAGTGTTCCGGGGTGTCGGATGAGGGTGGCGGTTGGGGGTCCGCAGCGCTTCCTGCGACAGCTTCCGTGCCGGGTGCCCGTCCCGCGATGCTTCGCGCCATTCAGCGGCGGGCCGCGTCAACTCGCGGGTGGTGCTGCGGGTGCGGGAGAAGGTGAGCATCGCTGAGTCGTGTGGGGCGACGCTGAGTGAGCGGCGCCGCGTGCGTGGCTGCCCTCGGTGACCTGTGGCGCTGCGGCGGTACGCGGCTCGGACGACGGCTCCTGCCGCGGCGAGTGACCCTTACCCGGTGGCCGGGGGCTACCCGCGACTCTTGGGCCCATCCAGCGATGACATTGAGTTCCTGCACCTGCTGCACCACGTGCGGGATGACCAGAACGGGTGCTTCGTGAAGTTTCCCGTCGCGGGAAGCGTTCGGGCGCGGGATTCCATCGCAGGAAGCAACTGGCCGCCGGATTCCGTCGCGGGAAGAGACAGGACAGGCACTTCCGACGCGCGCAGCCCCGGGACACCGCGAGGCCGGTCACCACAGGTGGTGACCGGCCTCGTCCGTCCGCGCCCGGGTGACGCCGGGGTCACTTGCGCATGTTGTCCTGGATCAGGGTGACCACGGTGGCGTCGGTCAGCGTGGTGACGTCACCCAGTTCCCGGTTCTCGGCCAGGTCGCGCAGCAACCGCCGCATGATCTTGCCCGAACGGGTCTTCGGGAGTTCGGGGACCACCATCAGCTGCCGCGGCCGGGCGATCGGGGAGATCTCCTGGGCGACATGGGTACGCAGGGTCTGGATCACCTCGTCGGCGTCGATCCCGTCGGCGGCCCCGCCGCGCAGGATCACGAACGCCACGATGGCCTGGCCGGTGGTCTCATCGGCGGCACCCACGACCGCCGACTCGGCCACCCACGGGTGCCCGACCAGCGCCGATTCGATCTCGGTGGTCGACAGCCGGTGACCCGACACGTTCATCACGTCGTCGACGCGCCCGAGCAGCCAGATGTCCCCGTCGGCGTCCACCTTGGCGCCGTCGCCGGCAAAGTACTTGCCCGGGAACCGCGACCAGTAGGTATCGACGTAGCGCTGATCGTCGCCCCACAGCGTACGCAGCATCGCCGGCCACGGCTTGTCGATGATCAGGTAGCCGGTGGAATCGTCGGTGAGCTCGTGGCCCTCGTCGTTGACGACCTTGATCGAGGTACCCGGGATCGGCCGCATCGCGGCGCCGGGCTTGCCGTTCTCGATGCCGGGCAGCGGCGCGATCATGTGCATGCCGGTCTCGGTTTGCCACCAGGTGTCGACCACCGGGCAGTTGTCGTGGCCGATGTTGTGCCGGTACCACAGGTACGCCTCGGGGTTGATCGGCTCACCGACCGATCCGAGCACCCGCAGCGAGGAGAGGTCGTACTTGGCCGGAACCTGTTCGCCCCACTTCATGAAGGTACGGATCGCGGTCGGCGCGCAGTACAGGATGCTCACCTTGTACTTGTCGATCAGCTCCCACCAGCGACCCTGATGCGGCGAATCCGGGGTGCCCTCGTACATCACCGAGGTGGCCCCGTTGACCAGCGGCGCATAGACCAGGTACGAGTGCCCGGTCACCCAGCCGATGTCCGCGGCGGTCCAGAACACGTCGGTCTCGGCCTTGAGGTCGAAGCTGGCCCAGTGGGTGAACGACGTGCCGACCAGGTAGCCACCGGTGGTGTGCAGGATGCCCTTGGGCTTGCCGGTGGACCCGGAGGTGTACATGACGTACAGCGGGTGCTCGGCGGGGAAGACCTCGTACTTGTGCTCGCCGGACTGGCGGCCGACCACGTCGTGCCACCACACGTCGCGGCCCTCGGCCATCGCGACGTCCTCGCCGGTGCGCTGCACCACGATCGTGCTGCGGACGCCGGGGGTGTGCTCCAGGGCCTTGTCGACCGCGGCCTTCAGCGGGGCGGGCTTGCCACGGCGGTACTGACCGTCGGCGGTGATGACCACCTGGCAGTCACAGTCGTTGATCCGGGCCGCGAGCGCATCGGCGGAGAAGCCGGCGAACACGACCACATGCATCGCCCCGAGCCGGGCGCAGGCCAGCATCGCCACCACCGCTTCGGGGATCATCGGCAGGTAGAGCGCCACCCGGTCGCCGGACTTCACGCCCAGTTCGGTCAGCGCATTCGCCGCCTTGCAGACCTCCTCGGTCAGCTGGGCATAGGTGATCGTCCGGGTGTCGCCGGGGTCGCCCTCCCAGTAGAAGGCGACCCGGTCCCCGTTGCCGGCCTCGACATGGCGATCCAGGCAGTTGTACGCCGCGTTCAGGGTGCCGTCGGCGTACCACTTGTAGAAGGGCGGATTGGACTCATCCAGCGTCTGGGTCGGCGCGGTGGCCCAACTGAGCCGGTTCGCCTGCTCGGTCCAGAACGCCAGCGGATCGGCCTGGGCGCGGTCGTACATGTCCTTGGTGAAGTTCGCATTGGCGGCAAGCTCCGCGGGGGGCGGGAATGTCGTCGAGTCGTCAGCCATGGTCACTCCTTCGTGTCAGCTGCCTGGTGGGCGTCACTTTATCGGCCGGGTCCCAGCGGTGCGGGAGAAGTGCCCAAGGGATCCCCCCGTCGCAGGCGCTGGCCGGAACCCGGGCGCTTGTAGGGTGGCCGGCATGGGGAGCGCTGAACACTGACCGTGGCCGAGCGATGGAGCGTCGATCGCGTGCTGGCCGCGGCCCCCGATTCCCAGGTGCAGGTGGACGGGCGGAAGCTGGCCACGCCGGGGCCGTGGAGCAACCTGGGCAGTTCCGACGCGCTGGTCTGGGGAGAGTGCCGGGGGTCCGGGCGTACGCCGTACCAGGTGATGATCGACACCCGGAAGCCGGACTACCGGTGTTCCTGCCCGTCGCGGAAGGTCCCCTGCAAGCATGCGATCGGGCTGCTGGTCCTGTGGGCCCAGGGACAGATCTCCGAAACCGGTGAGGTGACCGGGTTCGCCGCCGAGCACGCCCGGCGCCGCACGTCCGCCGAGCCGGCGGCCGCCGCGCCGGCCGAGCGGACCGAGGCCCAGATGGCGGCGGCAGCCCGGCGGACCCGGCAGCGACTGGAGCGCATCGGGGACGGAATGCTCGAACTCGAACGCTGGCTGGGCGACCAGATCACCGCGGGCCTGGCCACGCTGACCGATCGCCGGCTCGAACTGGTGGCCGCCCGGATGGTCGACGCCCAGGCGCCCGCGGTGGCGAACCGGCTGCGCGACCTGCCCCAGCAGATCCTGCCCGGCCCGCAGCGCGAGGAGCGCCTGCTGGAGGAACTCTCCCTGCTGCACCTGCTCGCCGGCGCCTGGCGGGGCCGCGACCGGCTCTCCGCGGAACTGCGCGCCACCCTGGACGCCCGGGTCGGGCTGACCGTCGACAAGGAATCGGTGCTGGCCACCCCCGGCGTACGCGACCACTGGGTGGTCTTCGGGCTGCACGATCTGGCCGGGGATCGGATCAACACCCGTCGGGTCTGGATCCGCGGTCAGCACACCGGCCGGTACGCGCTGGTGCTGATCTTCAGCCCCGGCAATTCCTTCGACACCACGCTGTATCCCGGGCTGGTGTTCGTGGCCGACCTGCACTTCTATCCTGCGCGGCCGGCCCTGCGGGCGCTGATCGGGCAGAGCTACGACGAGGCGCCCCGGGTGCCGCCGCTGCCGCCGGTCCTGACCGATCTGGCCGGCGCCCGAGCGGGGTATGCCGCGGCCCTGGCGCAGGATCCGTGGCTGGACCTGTGGCCGGTTGCCGTCCGCGGCCGGATCCTGCGGGCCGAGGACGCCTGGGTGCTGCGCGATCACAGCGGCGCCGGGATCGAACTGCTCGGCGAGGACGCCGAACTGTGGAGTCTGTACGCCCATACCCTCGGCCGGGAGGCCGGCGTCTCGGGGGAGTGGAGCCCCGACGGGCTGCGTCCGCTGGGCGTCACAGCAATCCCGGCCGAGGACACCGAGGAGGCGGCGCCGTGATGAACCCCGACCGGGTGACCACCTTCGCGGACCTGACCGCGGCAGCGACCGTCGGCCCGGGCAATCGGCCGGTGGCGCTGGACCGGCTGCCGGCCGAGTTCGGCAGTGCCCCTACCGGTGCCGATCCCGGGCCGGCGCTGCTGGCGGCCGCGGCGGCGTACACGGTGGCCCGACGAGCCACCGGGCACACCCTGCCGGCCAATGAGCTACCGGATCCGCCGCCGGTTGCCGCCGAGACCCGGTCGCTGCCCTCGCCGCGCTACCTGGGGGCGTTCCGGCAACTCTTCCGGCAGCGGGCCGGGATCGTGAACGAGTTGCTGGTGGAGGCGCTGTCCCGGCTGGGGGAGCGTGGCTATCGGCTGCCCCCGGCCCTGCTGCCCGCCCTGCTCGATCGCGCCATCTTCGACCGAACGCTGCGCGAACACCTGGCCCCGGTGCTAGGGGAGGCCGGACATCACCTGGTCGCGCTGAACCCCGCCTGGGTGCCGGTAACGCCGCCGGAGCAGGCGGCCGATCCCGCGGTGTGGGAGTACGGCACGCCGAGCCAACGGGTGGCGTACCTCACCGCGCTGCGCAGCCGGGATCCGGGCGCGGCCCGGGACCTGCTGCAGGCCGACTTCGACACGCACGGAACCGAGGAGCGGGCCCGACTGCTCGGGGCGCTCGCGACCGGGCTCGGCCCCGCCGACGAGGCCTTTCTCGAGTCCGTCCTGGACGGCGGCTCCACGACGGTGGCCGACGTCGCGCGCGAGCTGCTCGCCGGGCTGCCGGACTCGGCCTTCGTTGGACGGCTACTGGCCCGGGCCCGGGTCGCGATCACCTACACCCCCACCAGCTTCCTGCGGCGACAGCCGGGCTCCGTGACGATCACCGAAATCACCGCCGACACCGAGGAGGACCGGCAGCGGCTGGCCCGCGACGGGCTGAAACCGGCCCGCGGCTCGGATCCGGCCGGCCAACAGGTACGCCGACTCCTGGGCTGGATCCCGCCGGCCGCCTGGCCCGCGCTCGGCTACACCGCCACCGATCTGGTCCGCGCCGACTGGGGGGCCGCGATGACCGGCACCGGGCCGCAGCGGGCCCCGCTGGCCAGGGCCGCCCTGCGCTACCGCGATGCCACCGTGGCCGCCGCACTGCTGGAGGCCGAGGCCCCGACCGAGGGCCTGGCCGACCTGGTCCCGAGTGCGGTCCTGCTGCGGCGCTGGGACATCCGGCTGGCCGGCTCCCGTCCGACGTCGGTGCTGTCGATGATCCCGAAGCAGTGGGACGACGAGTTCGCCGTCGGCATGCTGCGCTTTCTGGATCAGCTGGTCCGCGCCCCCAACGGGCGGCACAGCCCGCTGGTGACCCAGCTCGCCCACACCGGGCAGACCCGCTTCCCGATCGGCGAAGCAGCCACCTATGCCGCCGCGCTGCGCCGGATCGCCGCGGTGGACACCCACTCGGCCGCGGTCCTGTTGGACACCGCCACCACCCTGGAATTACGTGTTGCCCTGCTCAAGGAGTTGCCATGACCGCCACCTCGTCCGGTACCGATCAGTTGCTGCGCCCGCACGCCGAGCAGGCGTACGCCACCGAACTGGCCCGACTGGCCACCGTCGACGACCGGCCCCGACCCACGAACTGGAAGCTGTCCCCGTGGGCGGTGGTCACCTATCTGGTCGGCGGTACGCTGCCCGACGGGTTCGAGGTGAGCACCAAATATGTCGGCAACCGACGCCTGATCGAGGTCGCGGTGGCGACCCTGGCGACCGATCGGGCGCTGCTGCTGCTGGGCGTGCCGGGCACCGCGAAGTCGTGGGTCTCCGAACATCTGGCCGCCGCGATTTCCGGTGATTCCACGCTGCTGGTGCAGGGCACCGCGGGTACCCCGGAGGAGGCGGTGCGCTACGGCTGGAACTACGCCCGGCTGCTGGCCGAGGGGCCGTCGACGGCGGCCCTGGTGGCCTCCCCGATCATGACCGCGATGGCCGAGGGTCGGATCGCTCGGCTGGAGGAGCTCACCCGGATCCCCTCCGATGTCCAGGACGCGCTGATCACGGTCCTGTCGGAGAAGACTCTCCCGATCCCGGAACTGAACACCGAGGTACAGGCCGAGCGCGGGTTCAACCTGATCGCGACCGCGAACGACCGGGACCGCGGCGTGAACGAACTGTCCTCGGCGTTGCGCCGCCGGTTCAACACGGTGGTGCTCCCGCTGCCCGACAGCTACGAGGACGAGGTCCGCATCGTCGCCGGACGGGTGGCCGACCTGGGCCGCTCGCTGGAACTGCCCCCGGCCGACCGGGCCGCCGATGAGATCCGGCGGGTGGTCACCATCTTCCGGGAACTGCGCAGCGGGGTGACCACCGACGGGCGGACCTCGCTGAAGTCACCCTCGGGCACGCTGTCCACCGCCGAGGCGATCTCGGTGATCACCAACGGGATCGCGCTGGCCACCCACTTCGGGGACGGCACCCTGCGCGCCGCCGATGTCGCCGCCGGCATCGTCGGCTCGGTGGTCAAGGACCCGGTCGCCGATCAGGTGGTCTGGAAGGAATATCTGGAGGCCGTGGTGCGGCAGCGGCCGGACTGGAAGGACTTCTATCGCGCCTCCCGCGAGGTCTCCGGGTGAGCGAGCCGAACCCCACCCTGCCCGGGGACGCCGCTCCGCCCGGCGCAGCGGAGGTGGCGCGGGTGCGCGTCCTCGGCATCCGGCACCACGGTCCGGGCTCGGCGCGTGCGGTCCGCGCCGCCCTGGCCGAATATCGGCCCGAACTGGTCCTGATCGAGGGACCGCCGGAGGCCGACGCCCTGGTGCCGCTGGTCGCCGACCCCGACCTGCGCCCGCCGGTCGCGCTGCTGGCGTATGCCGCCGACCAGCCCCGGCTCTCGGCGTTCTGGCCCTTCGCGGAGTTCTCCCCGGAGTGGCAGGCCCTGCGCTGGGCGGTCGAGGCCGCGGTCCCGGTGCGATTCATGGATCTGCCGGCCACGCACACCCTGGCCCTGCAGGCCGAGCGCAAACAGGAGCTGTTGGCGGCCTTCCTCGGCGAGGACGGGGAGTCCGGGGGCGAGGAATCCGGCGACGGGGACGACGACGCGGAATCGGGCGACGCGGAAGCGGGTGACGCTGAAGCGGGGGCCGAGCCGGCGCCGACCACGCCGGCGGCCGACACCCCCGAACCCGGCGCCCCCGAACCCGGCGCCCCGATCCGGACCGACCCGATCGCGGTGCTGGCCCGGGCCGCCGGGTACGACGACCCCGAACGCTGGTGGGACGACGTGATCGAATCCCGCACCGACGGGGATCCCTTCGAGGCGATCACCGAGGCGATGGCCGAACTGCGCGCCGCCGGGATCCGGGAGCGGGATGCGTACGCCGAGGCGGAGGAGGCCCGCCGGGAGGCATACATGCGGAAGGTGCTGCGGACCGCCCTGAAGACCGACGCGGCCCGGATCGCGGTGATCTGCGGCGCCTGGCACGCACCGGCCCTCACCGGCAAACTCCCGAAGGTCGGCGCGGACAACGCCCTGCTCAAGGGCCTGCCCAAGCGCAAGATCGCGACCACCTGGGTGCCGTGGACCCACGGCCGGCTGCGGCTGCAGTCCGGGTACGGCGCCGGGATCGAGTCACCGGGGTGGTACGCCCACCTGTTCGGCGCCGGCGACCGGGTGATCGAACGCTGGCTGATCCGGGTCGCGGGAACCCTGCGCGCGCACGATCTGCCGATCTCCTCCGCGCACGTGATCGAGGCCGTCCGGCTCACCAATACCCTCGCCACGCTGCGCGGACGCCCGCTGCCCGGGCTGGACGAGGTCACCGAGGCGACCCGATCGGTGATGTGCGACGGATCGGCGGAGGTCCTCGGTCTGGTCACCACCGACCTGGTCCGCGGCGAGGCCCTGGGAACGGTCCCCGAAACCGCGACCGCCGTCCCGCTGGAGGCCGATCTGCGGGCCACGATCAAACGGCTGCGGCTCAAGCAGGACCCGACGCCGCGCTCGATCCAACTCGACCTGCGCAAGGAGAACGACCGGGGCAAGTCGCAACTGCTGCGCCGGCTGCGCATCCTCGGGATCGCCTGGGGCAACCCGGAGGAGACCGGCGGCCTGGGCACCTTCAAGGAGGGCTGGGTGCTCGCCTGGGACCCCGCCTTCAGCGTCGACGTGATCACCGCCTCGGTGTGGGGCGCGACCGTGGCCGATGCCGCCACCGCGAAACTGGTCCGGAGCGCGGACTCCCTGGCCGCGGTGACCGGCCGGATCGAGGAGGCGCTGACCGCCGACCTGCCCGACGCGCTGGATCCGCTGCTGCGTACCCTCGATGAGCTGGCCGCCCACCAGAGCGACGTCTACCAGCTGATGGACGCGATCCCGCCGCTGGTGCGCGCCCAGCGCTACGGCGACGTCCGCGGCACCGATACCACCGCCCTGGGTGCGGTGGCCCGGGCCCTGCTGCTGCGGGTGTGCGCGGGCCTGCCGGCGGCGGTCGGCGGCCTGGGCGACGAGGCCGCCGCCGCGGCGAAGCAGAGCATCGACGGGGTTCAGGCGGTGCTCGCGCTGCTGCCCGCCGACGGTGCCGAACAGGAGTGGAGCGATCAACTCCTGGCCCTGTCCGAGCGCGCCGATGTGCACGGGCTGCTCAGCGGCCGGTTGACTCGGATCCTGTTGGACAGTGGCCGGATCGACGTCCAGGACGCGGCGGACCGGCTCTCCCGAGCGCTGTCCCACGGGCCGAGTCCGCTGGCGAAGGCGCACTGGATCGAAGGGTTCCTCTCCGGTGGGGCCCTGCTGTTGATCCACCACCAGGAACTGCTGCCGGTGCTGGACCGGTGGGTCGCCGGCCTGGCCGAGGAGGACTTCCTCGACATCGTCGCCCTGCTGCGGCGTACCTTCGGGGCCTTCGAGCGAGCCGAACGCAACAACATCATCGACCGGGTACGCAGCATCGGCGCCCCGGCGGCACCGACGCTCGCCGAGCACCTCGATTTCGACCTGGCCGCGGCCGCGCTGGCGACCGTACGCCTGCTGCAGACCGCCGGTACCGGTGAGGAGAACCCATGAGCGATCACCCTGCCTCCGATCAGCCTGCGTCCGATCCCGCCGCGTCCGATGCGACTGCGGAGCGGCTGCGCCGGTGGAAGCTGCTGCTCGGCTCGGCCTCCGACGACGCCGACGGGACCGGGGTGAGCCTGAACCCGGCCGACGCGACGATGAACCGGGCGCTCGGCGATCTCTACGACAGCGATGCCCGGGCCACCAAGGGCCGCGGCGGCCTGGGCAGTTCGGCGCCGCGGCTGAGCCGTTGGCTCGGGGACATCCGGACCTACTTCCCCTCGACGGTAGTCAATGTGCTGCAGACCGATGCCATCAAGCGACACAATCTGACCCAGTTGCTGCTGGAACCCGAGGTCGCCGACACCATCGAGCCCGACGTTGCGCTGGTCAGCGCCCTGATCGGCCTGTCCTCGACCCTGTCGGAGACCAGTCGGCAGACCGCGCGGATGGTGGTCGGCAAGGTCGTCGCCCAGGTGGAGAAGCGGATCGGGGAGCAGACCCGGGCCGCGGTCCGCGGGGCCCTGCACCGGGCGGCCCGGGTCACCCGGCCACGGCCCGGCGATATCGACTGGAACCGGACGATCGCGGCCAATCTGAAGAACTACCTGCCCGAGTACCGGACCGTGGTCCCGCAGCGCCTGATCGGCTACGGCCGGCGCGTCCCCGCGGTCCGCAAACATTTCGTGCTCGCCGTCGACCAGTCCGGGTCGATGGCCGATTCGGTGGTCTACTCCGCGATCTTCGGGGCGGTGCTCGCCTCGATCCGGGCCGCGCGGACCTCAATGGTGGTCTTCGACACCCAGGTGGCGGACCTGACCGAGCAACTGGTCGACCCGATCGAGGTGTTGTTCAGTACGCAGTTGGGTGGCGGGACCGACATCAATGCCGCGGTCGCGTACTGCCAGGGGCTGATCACCAGCCCCCGCGACACGGTGTTCGTGCTCATCTCCGACCTGTACGAGGGCGGGGTGGCCGAGCAGTTGCTGGCCCGGATGGCCGAACTGCGCGCCGCCGGCGTCCAGGCGGTGACACTGCTCGCGCTGAGTGACTCCGGCGCCCCGGCGTACGACCGGGAACTGGCGGCCCAGCTGGTCGAACTCGGCGTCCCCTCCTTCGCCTGTACGCCGGACGCGTTCCCGGACCTGCTGGCGGCGGCGCTGAACGGGGACAACCTGATGGCCTGGGCCGATCGGTACGAGTCCGATCGCGAGCACGGCCTGAACTGAACGGGCCTGCTCAGGCGCCGAGGTCGTGCAGGTGGTGCTCGATCTCGTGCCGGAAGTAGGCGGTGAACGTCGCCAGGGTGAAGACCATCCCGTCGCTGCGCCGTGCGGGTCGGTCCCACTGATCGGGCGCCACGGTGTCGTAGCGGTCGGCTGCCCGGGCGGCCACCGCGGCGAAGCGCCGGGCCACCTCGGCCGGATCCTGGCCGTTGTAGTTGTCGGCGACCGCGGCTGCCTCCCCGTCCCAGTCGGCGAAGACGGGGTCGTCCTCGGTCAGCATCCGCTCGACCCGGGCGGTGAACACCTCGGCCACCCCGAGGATGTGCCCGGCGTACTCCAGCGGCGACCAGATGCCGAGAGCGGGCCGCCGGCGCAGGTCATCGGGGCGCAGGTCGTCGCGGCGCAGGGCACCGGCCAACCGCTCGATGGACGCCCGCAGGAAGGCACCGGTCCCGGCGCGCTCGAAATCTGCGTCGAAGCCGCACTCGGCACAGCCGTCGCTGATCACCACCGTCCAGTCCTTGGCGTCGTGGCGGGCGGGGGTGGTCGCTTCCGGGTCGGTCATCTGCCGATAGTAGCCCCGGGCGCGGCCGGTCAGACGTGGATGCGCAGGCCGTCGGAGTCGGGGACCGGGAAGTCCAGCTCGCGGTGGTCGGCGACCGCGCGCCAGCAGACCGCCTGGAAGGGCAACAGCAACGGCTGCCCGCCGCGGGACACCGAGTCGTACACGTCGCCGATATCGGCCAACAGCTCGCTCCGCTCGGCGTTGCGCAGGGCGCCGACGGCCGGCCGGTGGGCGACCAGGTGCTGCAGTCCGGCGCGGGTGATCGGCTTCCAGTCCCGGAAGATCCGTTCCTCGGCGTCGGTGAAGTAGGGAGATTCGGCCAGCAGTGGCCAGGCGTCCTGTCCGTAGTCGCCGCGCATCGCGGTCGGATCGGCGCGCTGCAACCGCTCGGCGAGCCGTTTCACCCACGGCACCGAGTCGTCGCGGCTGTGGAAGATGACCCCGATCCGGCCACCGGGTCGCAGCACCCGGGAGAACTCGGCCAGAGCCAGCCCGGGGGCGAAACCGCGGAGGGCGTGCTGCACCGTGACGGCCCCGAAGGTGCCACTGGCGAACGGCAGCGCCTCGGCGCGGGCGATCACATGCGTGTCGTGACCGAGCCGGGCGGCCAGGCGCGGGGCCCGGGCGGGATCGGCATCGACGGTGTGCACCAGGTGGCCACGTCCGGCCAGCATGGCCGCCAGTTGACCGGAGCCGGATCCGACATCGCAGACCCGGTCCGGCTCCTCCACCAGCCAGTCGACCGCGCGTACCGGATATACCGAGGCGGCGGGCTGGTGGAAACTCATGCGGCACACTCTAGGTGTGAATGACCCACTTTCCGCGTTGGCCACTCTGGAGGGCGTGCCCTCGGCGGTGACCGCCGCCCGCGATGCCGCCGATGTGATCCAGCGCGACCGGGGGCGCAAGGTGATCCCGGCCGAGATCTCCGCCAAGGCCCTGCTGGCCGGGGCCCGGGCCAGCGCCGCCATCGAGGACGATCTTGCCGCGCCGGCGCCCGAGGGCGGCTGGCAGGCCGCGGCGATCCGGCTGTCCACCGAGTTGTTCGACCTGGCCGGGTTGATCCGGACCGCGCCGGGACAGGCGCTGGCCCGGATGCATGCCCTGCTCGGGCAGGGCTGGGTGCCCGATCCGGAGTTGGGTCGGGTACGCCCGGAGGCCGCCGCCCGGATCTCGGGACTGAACCAGCTGCTGAGCGGATCGACCCAGGCGTCGCCGGTGGTGGTGGCTGCGATCGCGCACGCCGAGGTGGCCACGATCGAACCGTTCGGGGCCGGGGACGGGATCATCGCGCGGGCCGTCGAGCATGCGGTGCTGATCGCCGGGGGGATCGACCCGCGGGCGATCCTGGTCCCCGAGGCCGGACACCGGGCGGCCGGACGCGGGTACGCCCGGGCACTGCAGGGCTACGCGACCGGCGACGTGAACGGGGTGCGGGGCTGGATCCTGCACTGTGCGCAGGCGCTCACCTATGGCGTGGAGGTTTCCCCGCTGGCCGGCTGAGCGCGGTCACCTGACCGGACCTGATCCGTCGCATTCGGCATCGTTGCCGACGCGGGGCCGAAATGGGGCTGTTGTGCAAACTGGTGCCGGCTCCCTGTCATTGGCGGCGGGTATCAGGTCGGGGCGCTCATGGCGCCACTGCCGGCGATCGCGCGGGTTGAGTTCGGTGGCGCGGGTTGAGTTCGGTGGCGCGGGTGCTGCAGGGGCCGCGGGCCGGATCCGGACCTGCGAGC
>NZ_AUHH01000010.1 GCF_000423085.1 Granulicoccus phenolivorans DSM 17626 = NBRC 107789 = JCM 15570
CCCGTCGAAGCTCCCGGTTCTCCTGCTCAAGCTCTCGCACCCGCTGCGCCTCCGCAGTGCTGATACCGGGCGTGACGCCGTCGTCGATGTCGGCCTGCTTGACCCACATCCGCACGGACTCGACCCCGTATCCGAGCTGCGTCGCGACCCGCTGCACGGTCCCTTGCGTGAAGCCCAGCTCGGCGCGCAGCGCCCTCACCATCCGCACCGCGGCGGCCTTCTCCTCGCTCGAGTAGCGACGCGTCGTCGGCTTCCCCGACGCCAGTTCCTTCGGCATAACTCCATCCTCGTTTCCAAGGTCAGGAGCCTCCAACAATCTCAGGGCGCTTCAATCGCCTCTGCGTGTCAGGGTTGGGTGAGTCCACCGGTTCATAACAGTCCGCCTGCGGGGCGAGTTGAAGGATCAGACAGTCCGATGAGTTCGAGTCCCTTTGCCGCGGTCGCCGCGGCACCGCTCGAGGATTCCGCAAACCTCACCCACGACATCGCCCGCTGCTTCCTCGACGCCGGCGGCTCAGCCCCTGATCCACTCCCTTTATGAAGAGCCGGTAAGACCTGGCTCGCCCGGCCTGACTGGCCTTGGGAACCGTGGTGGCGGGCCAGGAGCCGTCTGGCCGAGTACATCTAGCGGGTGCCCGTGTCGTCGCGAACTGCCGCAATGTAGGCGGCGTATGCCGTTGCCGAGTCGATGGCGTGGCGCTCGATGGTGGCGGGGGAGTAGCCGAGGGCTTCGGCGATGATCGCGACGGGTGCGAGCTTCGTAAGCTCGTGCAGGGTGCCGAGTCGTGCCGCCCGGGTGCTGAAGACGCCCTTGAGTCGGTTCCGTAAGTGGCCGGGGTCGACGTGGCGGCCGGGGGAGTAGCCACGGAACACCCAGTTGCTGTTGGGGTGAGACGCTGTCAAGTCGTTGCCCGGGTTAGCAGCGAGTTCGCGCCAGGGCTGGTCGAGTGGATCGGGGAGCGCGATGTCGATCTTGCCGACGCGGACGGTGACGATCTCGTCGCTTACCTTCACGTCGTCCCAGGTCAACGTGACGACGTCTTCGATCTGCTGGCCGAAGACGAGGACGAGGATGGCTGCAGCACGATCCCGGCGTGTGATCTCTTTCGTGTGGACGACGCGTTGGACCGCATGGTCTTGATCCAGGGCGCTCATCCGGGGACTGGTGCCGCGGCGGTGACGCCGGACCTTCAGCTCGGGGTGGACGAGTCGCGCCTTGATGGCCCATGCGAGGAAGCGGTCGCTGAGGAGTCGGGTTGTGGTTCCGTCGTTGATCCAGGCGTCGAGGTGCTCCTGTTCGAGTTCACCCAGTTCGATGCCGTGGTCGGTGAGCCAGTTGACGAGTTCGATCGCGACCGTGACCGTTTGCTTGCTCCGTAGGAACGTGCCCTGCGACACGTTGTCCATCTGGTTCATCCGGCGCAGGTGGTGCCACCGGATGTAGCGCCGAAGCACGTCGCGGTTCTCTGGGTCTCTGACGCGTTCGAGCGCCTCCTTTGCCCACTCCTCGTAGCGGGCACGGTAGATGTCGCGTCGGGGGAGCGCGCCGTGCTCGACGAGGAGCCCTCGGACGAAGTCGCGTGTGTGCGACTTCGGCAACGCGTCGAACGCCTCGTGGGTGATGAGCGGCGCGATCGCCAGGTTCTGGAGGAACTCGGTGACGTGCTTCTGCCGGATCCATGTCAGGCCGCTGTTCGAGCGCTTCATCGCCTTGAGCGCCGTCGCCATCGAAAGGAGCTCGTCGGCCATCACACCGGTTGTCGGGTTGGTCAGGAGACGATCGACGGTGACGCCGAGGACGCAACCCCAACAGCGCCCGCCGTCGTAGAGCTCGGCCTCCGCGCCGCAGCTGCGACAGTCGATGTTGAGCCTGACGCCCGAGCATTGCCGACAGGCAGGCTGCTCGTCGACGATGCCGGGAAGGACGCCCTCGTGGCCGCAGGCGCATCGACCTCGAGTGCGCTTAGCCTGCTGGTAGCAGTAGGTGCAGACGCCTCCGTCAGGCCAGCGCGCCACGGTCTCGTGGTGCTGCCCGCAGCGGCCGCAGGGCTCGGGCCAACGCGCCGGATCCTCGGCCTTGCGGGGTCGAGCCACGGCTACTCGTCTTCGTCGTCGGCGACGAGCCGGACGCGGTAGGCGATCGGGTCTCCGGACTTCACTCCCAGGTCTTCGCTGCGCTTGGGCGCATTGGCCGTCGCCGCGGCGCGTAGTTCCACGACGATCTCGAAGAGATCGTTGGGCTCGCAGTCCAAGATGTCGCACAGGGCCGCGAACGTACGGGCAGGAATCCGTTCGGGCGTGCCGGTCACGAGCCGATAGACCTGGCTCTCGGACAGGTTGATGCCTCGCGACTTCAAGAGCGGCATCAGTTCGGTGGTCTTCCAAAGGTTCCGCTGCGCCATGACGGTGCGCAGGTTCCAGCGGAAGCCAATGCGTCGCTGCTCAGCCATCAGTGTCCTCCGCTCGATCACCGTCGGACTCACGGGGAAGCCCGACGTACCTCTGCGTCGTCGACGGCCAGACGTGGCCTACTTGCTTGTGGGTGATTTCACGGCTGGCAGTGTCCAGGGGAGTGTGCTTACTCATCGCCGTTCTCCTCTCGCTTGCCGATCCGGCGGGCGATCATCTTCTGAACGGTCTTCTGCTTGAAGTCGGCCGACACCGATGTGTACAGGCTGGTGGTCGATGCGTACGAATGGCCAACCTGGGTCTGAACGAAGGCCGGGTCGTAGCCAGCTTCGATCAGGTGCGTGACGTAGGAGTGCCGCAGACAGTGAAGGCCGAGTTCCGCCGGAAGACCTGCTGCGTCTCGCGCCGCGGTAAAGGCGTCGCCAAGTCCACCTACCGTCACTCGATCGCCGCGCTCGCTGGGCCACAGCGCAGAGGATCGATCGGCAGTCGCGAGGCGATCCCGGCCGCCAGGGGACGTCCACATCTGCATCATCCCGACTGACCAGTCGAACTTGGGAACCGTCAGGACAGTGCGGCGGCGCGGACCTGAACCGGCGGTGCCTTTGGCCCAGCGAACCGTTAGGGCGCCGAACATGCCGTAGTCGGGGACATGCGGGTTGGGGCCGAAGTCGTGCAGGTCGAGCATCGCCAGTTCGCGTCGGCGCAGACCGTAGGCGTAGCAGAGCTTGAAGGCGATCGAGTCGCGGAAGAGTGTCACCCAGCGCTTGCTACCTGCCGCGCGAGATGCGTCGACCTCGTCGTCGAGGAAGTTGAAGAGCTTCTCCAACTCGCTGCGCGTGAAAGAGCGGCGGGCCGGCGGAACCGCATCGTCCGTGGTGTGTTTCGGAGCGTTCCAGTCGAAGCAGATCTGCGCCGGAACGTCGCCGAACGTGCGGTCGCAGAACTCAGCCCAGCCGTACGCCGGGTTCGTCAGGAACGAGCAGAACATCGCCACCGCATTGCTGTCTGAACGGAGTGTGGTCAGACTGATCGGCTTCTCACCCGACCGGCGCTCGCCCATGTAGTCGTCGATGTCGACGGGCTGCCAGGTCCACGGGAACTTGCCCGAGTACGCCTGGAATCGCCGGACGACGCCGCACCTGGCCTTGATCGTGTCGACTTGCAGGCCCCGAGCCAACATCTGCGCGCTCCAGCGATCCAGCATGGCCTCGAAGACGCGCTCGTCGGCGCGGAACAGTCCAACGGCGTCGTCGCTGAGGAACCCCGGCACGAAACCCGGAACCGACTGATCCATCGCCACCTCACAACAGCGGAAACATGCATTAGATGCAAGTAACCTACGCTGACCTGCTGCGATACGCCAGCAGCGCGTCGACAGCGGGGCGTCGCCTCCAGCGCTATTTGCCCGCTGACCTGCAGGAACTGGGAAATCGTCACCACGCGGGAGTTCTTGCACTAGATGCAACTCCCGATGGTTCTTGTCCGATAAGCAACATTATGTCATTTAGAGTGGATAGGGCCCCTCCCCGCACTCCCTGTCCTGGATCCCAGCGGCGTCGCCGTCATCCAGCGTCACTGTGGGTTACCCAGCTTCTGGGCGCCCCGAAGCTGCCTCGCCCAGGCAGACGCTGGATGACCGGACTGCCGCTGACCAGAGGGGCGGAGCCGGTGCGGACGTCGCGGCCCTCAGCTGGGTGCCGACGTCGGCTTCGCCGAACGCGCTGCTTCACCCAGCCGGCGCAGATCCTCGATCAGCGCCAGGGCCCGATCTCGGTGCGACGGCGTGGTCACGGCGTACACCCGATCCCACACCGGGGGCAATCGCAGCACGTCGTACGACTGCGTGATCCGCGTCCCTCCGGGCGCCTCCGCCAACTCGATCTGCCAGCGCGTACTGTCCGGCAGCAGCACCGTGGGCAGGGTCCGCCAGGCCAGCAGCCGCGGCCGATCCACTTCGACGAACTCACAGGTGCGACTCCAGCGCAGCTGACCGGCGCGGTTTGCCCCCTTGAAGCGAGTCCCCACCGCCGCCCGCTCGGCCCCGTCGAGCCATTGCCCGGAACGACACTCACCGCTCCACTCGTCGATGCGCGTGACATCCGAGATCACTGCCCACACTTCTTCGGGTGAGGCCGGTACGACGACCTCTACGCGGGCCTGCTTCTGAATCTGAGCCATGTGGTCCCCCGACCCCGTGGGACGAGTGACGCCTCATCCCCGATCAGTCTACGGTCGCCCTCCGGGGCCATCATCGGAGCAGGTGCCCCCAATTTCAGGGGGTTTCGACCTGTTTGATCGGCTGGGTCCAACGCGCCAGGAACGTGAAGCGCCGGGAGAAGAACCGGACCAGGATCCCCACCAGGAACGCGCTGATCACGGTGCCTTCCCGTACGCCCTCCAGGCGACCCATCAGCAGCAGCGACGAGATGGCGGCCAGCGCCACCAACGTCCAGTCGAAGATCACCTTGACCTTCCCGAACTCCGCCCCGGTGACATGGCACAGCGCGATCACCGCACCTTCACCGGGAAGGTTGAGCACCTTCGGGGTGACCTGCATCCAGACCCCGACCGCGAGGACGAGCGTACCGGCCACCGACACCAACAGTTGGGCCCAGTACGCGTGCACCTCGATCCCCCGGGTCAGCCAGATCGACAGGTCGCACAGGCCGCCGAACAGGAACCCCGCCGGCAACTGCCACAGCTGGAACCGCGGATAGTCCCGGCGCAGCAGCAGGATCTGCAGGATGATCAGCAGGACATTGATGATCACCGTCGTGGTGCCGAGGCTGAGCGGGAACGCGGTCGAGAACACCACCGGCAACGACGAGATCGGGGTCGTGCCGATCCCGGCGCGTACGGTGAGGGCCACCCCCAGCGACATCAGGAAGATCCCGACCACGAAGAAGCCGTACCGCACCAGATAATTCCGCACACGCGATTGCGTGTCCATGTGGCCTCCTGTCCGGTCCCCCGACCGGAGACCCGGTCAGCCTACGATGCCGACCGCCGCGGAACCGAAGCGAAATGATCCACTGGGCGGAACAATCCGCGGCCCACCGACATGAGCAGTGCCACCGACCGCGGCGAACTCGCCTCTAGACTGCGTGGCATGCCGTGGAATGCGAAGACGCGCGATGAGATCCTGCGAACCGTGGGCCGGGGTGCGCTCTGGGTGGCCGGCGCTCAGGTGGCCGTGGCTGCCGGGGTCACCGCGGTGGACCGGATGCGGGTCCATCGCCAGCCCCCCTCCGGCGACTTCCCGCGATTGCCGTCCTATGACATCGCCGCGGCCAGCGGGAACGAGCTCACCGTGTTCACCGACGGCGACACGCTCTACCAACGCATGCTCGAGGACATCCGCGCCGCCAAGCACTCGATCTGGTTCGAGTCGTTCATCTGGAAGAGTGACCAGGCCGGCGAGGACTTCAAGCGCGAGCTCACCGCCGCGGCCAAGCGTGGCGTTCAGGTGCTCGCCATCTATGACAAGTTCGCCAATCTGGTCGTGCCGCCCGCTTTCAAGCGCTTCGATCCCGACATCCACGTCCTCGCCTTCCCGCTGCTGCAGCCCGGCAATCCCCTGTCGCTGCGCACCTGGGCGCGCGACCACCGCAAGATCCTGGTGGTCGATGAGGAGGTGGGCTACGTCGGTGGGTACAACATCGGGCAGCGGTACGCCGACACCTGGCGCGACACCCACCTGCGGGTCGAGGGACCCGGTGTCTGGGAACTGTCCAATGCCTTCACCGATTTCTGGAACAAGCACCGTAAGCGCCGCCACCCGATCCTGCCCGACCGCGGCGCGAAGAGTTGGGAACCCCGGATGCGGGCGATCCAGAACGAACCCGACATCATGCTGTTCCCGGTCCGGGGCACCTATATCGATGCCATCGAGCGTGCCACCGAGTCCATCCGGATCTCCCAGGCGTACTTCCTGCCCGATCACACCGTGGTCTCCGCCCTGTTGCGTGCCGCCGAGCGCGGGGTCGCGGTGCATGTGCTGATCCCGGAGTACTCCAATCACATCCTGGCCGACTGGGCCGCCCGCGCCGGGATCCATCGGCTGCTCGCCGGGGGCGTACGCATCCACCTGTTCCGGCACGCGATGATCCACGCCAAGACGATGACCGTGGACGGCCGGTGGTCGACGATCGGGACCACCAACATCGACCGCCTCTCCCTCACCGGGAACTACGAGGTCAACATGGAGCTCTACGACGAGCAGTTGGCCGAACACATGACCAAGGTCTTCGCCACCGACCTCACCAACTCCCGGGAACTGACCCTCGAGGAATGGGAGACCCGGCCCTGGTACAAGCGCGCGGTGGAAACGATCCTGCGACCGCTGGCCCCCTTGCTCTAGCGTTCGCGCCACCCGGCGCTGAACACCGCCGAACCCCGGAGCACCTTCGCGTGACAGACTGGCCCCAACGACGGAGAGGCAGTGGTGGACAATCTCATTTCGTGGGCAAAGCCCGAGCAGTTCGGGATCGACGAACTGAGAAATCTGGCGCTGAGAGGCCGAATCCGCGTGCCGGAGTTCCAACGCTCCTTCCGCTGGGCCTCAAGTGACGTCCTTGACCTCTTCGACTCGCTACTCAGAGGGTTCCCAATCGGCAGCCTGTTGCTGTGGCAAGCCGAGGCTCCATCGGGTTCGGTGCAACTCGGCGCCCTCTCGATCGAGGCACCCGAGAGTTCTGATGCCTATTGGGTGATCGACGGACAACAGCGCATCACCAGCCTGGTCAATGCGGTGAGCCCGGAAGCCTTCGATCTCGAGGATCGGTTCCGACTGATGTACTCGCTGGAGGACAATCGCATCAAGCGGCCCCACGAGGCACGCGGCGAACTGGCGATCCCCCTGCCTGACCTGTTCGACATGCCGCGAGCTATGGGCTGGGTCAGCGACAAGGGCGCCACCGATCAGGTAGCCCGGATCGCCGAGGTGAACCAGTTCCTTCGCGATATCCGAATCCCTGCATCGGTGGTCGCTCGAGACGCGGACATGACGACGCTCCGCGAGATTTTCGACCGGATGAATTCCTCGGGCAAGCGCTTACGCGGCGCGGAGATCTTCGATGCCATCAACCGAAGTCTCGGCAACAACTCTGCCGACACCGATTCCACGGCGGTGGTCGCCGACCGGGTCGCCGCAGCCACCACCTTCGGCCGGGTCTCCGACGACGTCGTCCACCAGGCCATTCTGGTGCGCCGACATCCCGACTTTGCACGAGACCCGCACGGAGAGTTCGGCTCGGAGCGGCAACAGATCTCGAACTTCCCGGATGAGGACCAGACCCAGGCGTACCGGGGTGCAGAGGAGGCCCTGATCCGGGCGGTGAGCTTTCTGACCGACACCGCTGGCGTCCCGCACACGACTTTCCTCCCATACCGGAGTCTGCTGCTGGTCCTGGTGCGTTTCATGGCCTTCCACCCCCGTCCCTCACCACGAAATCGCGAGTTGCTCTCTCGATGGTTCTGGCGGGCTGCCGTCGCCTTCGCCACCAACACCATCAGCAATACCCAGCAAACCGGACGCATGCTGGCAGGTCAGATCGAGGTCGGTGACGAAGACGCCACGGTCCAGCACCTACTAACAGCAGTGTCGTCCGCAGATGGAAAGACGCCACCCGGAGCCGAAGATTTCAAGGCTCCGAGTGCCGTGTCGAAGATCCACCTATGTGCCTATTGGGCGCTCCAACCGATTGAACCGTCGAACGGGATTCCGATCGACGGCGCCGCGTTGGCTACTGCGCTGGAGGACTCACCCACTGCCTCCCCAGTGTTGCCGAAGCTCTCCCCTCGCCCTCCATCAATGCATTTGGCTGCTCGGATCATGTCTTTGAATCTCGGCGGCGCGGAGGCAGTGCAGGCACTCGCCACGAAGTCGCTCTCGGTACCGGACGATCGGGCCCTGCGCTCCCATCTGTTCGAGTTCGACGAACTGCCGGCATTGCAGGCCGGGGACCTCGCCGAGATCCTTCCGAAGCGGGCGGCTCGCTTCGATGCCCACATCGAAGATTTCATCGCCCAGCGGACGGCCTGGGGATTCGAGTCCACACCACCACTTTCTCTGTTCGATCTCGATGACGAGGCGACCGAGGCATCGTGATTGCGCCAACCGACCGGAGGCAGCACGCTGTCTTTCTGAGCGGGGTCCGGGTGGGCACGCTGTACCGGCGCGGGGATGCCACCCGGTTCGAATTCGAACCGGGCTATTGGGACGATCCAGCCCGGCTCGTTCTCGGCCTCTGGTTCGAGAACAATCCGTCCGAATCGCCCCGCGCCAGCCTGCGCCTCCCGGCCTGGTTCAGCAACCTGTTGCCCGAGGGCCGATTGCGCGAGTGGATCGCCGACGACCGCGGAGTTTCCACCGCACGGGAAATGGAACTCCTGCTCCGCATCGGCCACGATCTTCCGGGCGCGGTCACTGTCAGCGAGGCTGACGATCGAGTCTGGCGCGAACCTGGGCATTCCTCTGCGGCACAGGCGCCGGACGCCTCGCGACAGCCTGCTGCCTGGCGATTTTCCCTGGCCGGGATCGGCATGAAGTTTTCGATGCTGCAGCGTGCCGATCGCCTCACAGTTCCAGCGGTGGACGAGTTGGGGGACTGGATCGTCAAATCGCCCGATGGCGCTCACCCGCACGTGCCCATCAACGAGTTTGCCATGATGCGCTTGGCCTCCCGCGTCGGGATCGACGTTCCGCAGATTCGGTTGGTCGACCGCTCCGAACTCCCGCCCCTTCCGGAGATCGCCTGGCCCAATGACGAGCACGTCGCCTTCGCAATCGAACGTTTCGACCGAGGTCCGGCCGGTTCCAGAATCCACATCGAGGACTTCGCCCAGGTGCGCGGATTCTTTGCCGACCAAAAGTACGAGGGTGCGTTCGACACCGTGGCCGCGCTGGCGTACCGGGGTCAGCACTTGGCCGACCTAGTCGAATTCACCAAGCGTCTTACATTCAATGTGCTCATCGGGAACGGTGATGCCCATCTGAAGAACTGGTCACTGCTCTACGCCGACGGTCGAATTCCACGGCTGA
Source organism: Granulicoccus phenolivorans DSM 17626 = NBRC 107789 = JCM 15570 (assembly GCF_000423085.1). Lineage (GTDB taxonomy): Bacteria > Actinomycetota > Actinomycetes > Propionibacteriales > Propionibacteriaceae > Granulicoccus > Granulicoccus phenolivorans. The sequence continues at coordinate 9,455 of NZ_AUHH01000010.1, forward strand.
GCCCTGCCTACGATCTGGTCTCGACCGGCCCCTACGCGCCGTACCCGTCCGAGGACATGGGCCTGAAGCTCCGGGGGAACCGCAAATTCGAGCGCGTCTCCCTGTCCGATTTCGATCGCCTCGCCACTAGGCTCAACGCCCCGCATGCGGCTCTTGGGGACGTGGCGGACCAAACCATCAAGGCATTCGAGACCGTATGGGACCCCGATTCTCCAGCTCTGGCGCCGATCCCGTCCGTGGCTACCTGGATCGATCAGCGTCTCCCTGGAATCATCACCTCACTCCGTCGCTGACCCACCCGGGCGCAGCGGGCGTACGCCGGGCGGCTAGGGTCGGAAGCTACACGACTCGAAGGAGAGCCACCATGTCCGACAACCACGTCTACAAGATCCTCGAACTGACCGGTTCCTCCCCCGACGGGACCGATGCGGCGATCCGCAACGCGATCACCAAGGCGTCGGAGACGGTCCGCGATATTCAGTGGTTCCAGGTGCTGGAGACCCGCGGGCACGTCGCGGACGGCAAGGTCGCCCATTGGCAGGTCACGATCAAGATCGGCTTCACCCTGGAGGACTGACCCGGGTACTCCCCCGGGCCCCCAGCGAGCCCTGGCATGAGCGGGTGATCCCCGACCTGCAGCCGCCGGCCGACCGGCCCGCTCGACACGCGCGCCTCGGCCGGCTATCGCTGCGCCGCAACACGCTCCTCGAGTGGGGTGTGGCCCTGGTGGTGGCGACGGTCCTGGTGGCGGTGTGGGCGTCGAGTGTCCCGACCGGTCCCCTGCTCTTCGGGCAGGTGATGGGGTCCATCATGGTCGCGACGAGTGCCGTGGTGCTGATGATCTGGCTGGTCCGGGTGATCCGGCGCCGGCGGATGTCGTGGGCGCTGGTCGGCTCGATCGCCGTCCTCCTCGGCGGTCTGGCTCTCGCCGCCACTCCCCTGCCGGCGGCGGCTCACTGGCCCGTGGTGCGAAACGATCTGGAGTCCGCCCTGGCGTCCGGCGAGTGCCCCGGCCGGGCCGGGCTGCTGAAGGTGCAGGAGTGTACGCCCGTCGCCGGGACGACCGGATTCGATTTCGGCACCGGCTTCCTGAACCAGGTGGTCGCCGTCAAGCTCGACGACACCGCGCGGGCGGACCTCGAGGCCCGCGCGGCGGCCGATCCGACTGCCCTGGACGGGCGTATCCGTTCCGCACTCGGCGACGGCTGGTACGTGGTCGTCTTCGAGTGGTGAGCCGGCCGCGTACCGCTCAGGCCGTACGCAGCAGCGGAATCACCTCCTGGGCGAATCGGGCGGCGTTCTCCTCCTGCGGGTCCTGGCCCATTCCCTTGGTGATCAGCACCAGCCGATCGAAGCCGAGATCGATGATCGGCTGCAGCTTCTCGGCGCACTGCTCGGGTGAGCCGACCACGGCAAAGCGATCGACGAAATCATCGTCGATGACGCCCTTCGGATAGAAGGTTCCGCCGCCGCCCCAGCGCTGCCCGTGCGTGCGGTACGCCTGCCCGAGCTCGGTCACCGCCCGGCCGACCACGGCGGCGTCGTCGGCGGAGATCCCCGGCAAGGGGGTGCCGTGCAGGGCGGAGAACCGCGACTGGGTCATCACCGCCCCGCGGATGTACTCCCGGGCCCGGGTCAGCGTCTCCCCGGTGCCGACCGCGACCTGCAGGTAGCAACTGAACCGGAATCCGTCCTCGGCCAGCCCGGCCGCGGCCCGGGTGGTGCGTACCTGGTCGATCAACCCGCGCAGCCGCGCCACGTCCGCGCCGACGGAGAAGGTGACCCCGTCACCCAGCCGCGCCGCCAGGTCGACCACCTTCGGCCCGGTCGCACTGATCTCCACGATCGGCTTGGGCAGATCCAGCGCCGCGTCGCGCTCGAACAGGGAACTGATCGTGCTGGGGAACCCGGCCAGGTCCACCGTCTCCCGGCGCAGGTATCCCTGCAGGCGGGAAACGTACTGCTCGAACTCCCGCAGCCGCATCGGATCCTGCCCCAGCTGGTGCATCGCGCCGTCGCCGCGGCCCAGGCTGTAGACCACCCGTCCACCGGCGACCGCGTTGACCGTGGCCATCGCATTGGCGGTGATCTGCGGATGCCGGGTCGGGACCGAGGCGCCGCTGCCGATCTTGAGGGTACGCGTCGCCTGCGCGGCCAGCGTCAGACACACATACTGATCCGGCGACCCGCCCTGCCCCTCCCCCAGCGCCAGCCCGTCCCAGCCCAGCGACTCCAGCCGGGCAGCAATGCTGCCCAACTCGGTCAGGGGTGCCGGGTACCCGCCCAGCCGCCAGAATTCCACCATGATCCGCCTCGCTTCGTTGCGATATTTCGTTGATGTTCACGACGAACCGTATACCTGGATGGCGGCCGGGTGTCCCGTTCAGCGCTGATAGAGCGCCGGAACAGCATCCGGGGCAGCGTGTTGCGGATCGCTCGTAGCCGGTTCGCCCATCGTGGCAGCCTTCGCCCGCCCCATCCCGATCAGCGTGATGACCGCCGCGATCGCGGTCGCCACGCCGGCCACGACGAAGCCCTGGGTGAAGCCGGCATTAAGTGCTTCGAGTGCCAGCCCGTGGGCTCCCGCCCCCGGCGTACCGGGTGGCAACGAGTTGACCGCGATCGCTCCGCCATGACCGGCTGCCTCGGTGGCGGCGACGATCTCCCCGGCCGGGAGTCCGGAACCGGCGAGCAGGGCCATGAGCGTGTTTCCGGCGGTGCTGAGTGCCACCGCCCCCACCACGACCGGCCCGAGGCAGAAGCCCAGGTCACGGATCATGTTGATGGTGGCGCTCGCCATCCCGGCCAGGTGCCGCGGCACCGAATTCAGCGCCACGGCCGTCACCGAGTTCAGCGCCAGACCGAAGCCGGCCCCGATCAGCAGCGCGGGCACCAGGAAGGCGACCAGGGCGGGATCATGGATGTTCAGGCCGGTCAGCAGGAAGTAGCCGGCCGACATCAGCACGAACCCGCCGCTGAGCAGCCAGACCGGACGCACCCGCGTGGTCACCCGGCTCATGACAGGAATGAGCAGGAAGGTCGGCAGCTGCAGCACGATGAACACCGCGGCGATCCGCAAGGCATCCTGATGCTGAATCGGGCCCATCCACATGCTGATGGCGTACCCACCGCCCAGGAAGGCAAACATGCCGAAGATGGCCACGATCGAACTCACCGCAAAGGCACGATTGCGGAACAGGTCGAGATGCAGAATCGGCGACTCCACCCGCGACTCGATGAACACGAAAGCGACCAGGAACACCGCACCGATCACGAACAGCACCCAGATCCACGGGGTGCCCCAGCCGACCTCCGGCCCCTGGACCGTGGCCACCAGCACGAGAATGAGCCCGACCGCAAAGGTCACCTGGCCGGGGACGTCCATCTTCCGGCCTTCCGGAGCCGAGGACTCGGTGGCCAGAAAGAGGGTCAGCAGGATCGACAGGGCGGTCAACGCGACCAGGACCCAGTACGCCCCGCGCCAACTGCCGTAGGTGCCGAACAACCCACCCAACAAGGGAGCCGCGCCGCCACCCGCGGACAGGAATCCCGCCCAGGTTGCCACGGCCCGGGCCCGGCTGGCCGGGGTATGGGTCACTGCTGCGGCCAGCGACAGCGATCCCGGGAGCATGGCACCGGCACCCAGGCCGTTCAGGGCGCTGCCGACCACGATCATGATCGGTACCGGTGCGGTGGCGCACACGATGAGGCCGAGCAGCAACACGCCCGCCCCGGCGACAACCAGCTTCTTGCGTCCGAAGAGGTCACCCAGCACCCCGAAGGTGAACTCGAAGACCACCACCGCGATCATGAACGCCGCCGTGATCCAGGTGAGGTGGCTCCCGGTTGCCCCGAGTTGGGCCACGAACAGACCATTCAGGGTGGAGGGAATTGAGCTACTGGCCTGGGCCACGAACACGGCGCTGCAAGCGCCGATCAGTGTCCCTGCCACCGCCTTGCGGGGCAGGTCCGGAGCGGTGTGTGCCGCCTGCATGTGGGTAGACATAGATCTCTCTCATCGTTGAGTCCGACCGGTCGGCAGGGAACGGTTCACCCGGACCGGAATAGGATCAGTTTCAGAACGAGTCAGACGTGTCACAAGCGACATGTTCATTGAATGACCACTCCGGGACCGGCCGGCGTCATCGCAGACGGAAGATGTCGCCACATCAACAGGAGGTCCGATGCCCCGTACCAGCGAACCCGGACGCAGCGTCAGCGCCCGGCTGCTCGATGTGTTGTTCGCGTTCCGGCCCGGACACAGTGAACTGTCCATGTCCGACCTGGTCGAGGCCCCCGGGATTCCGCGGGCCACCGTACGCCGCTACGTCGCTGAGCTGCTCACGGCCGGCGCGCTGGACCGGACGACGGCAGGCACGTACACAATCGGCCTTCGCCTGTGGCGGCTGGGTACGCTCGCCCCCTCGACCGAGCCGCTGCGCCGGATCGCGGCGCCCTTCATCGAGGACCTCTACTCCGCCCTGCGGCAGCATGTGCAACTGGCCGTCCTGGAGGGTGACAGTGCCGTGGTGATCGAGCGGTTCTCCGACCGACCGCGGTCGGCCTGGTCTCCCGGGTGGGTGGTCGACTCCCCCTGCATTCCTCCGGTGCCGGGAAAGTGCTGCTGGCCCACGCGTCGGCGGAGTTGCTGGATCGGATCCTGGGGCAGCCTCTGCGCGCCTACACGATGGAGACCATCACCGACCCGGACCAGCTCCGCGCCGAACTGAGCCGGAGTCGCTCCAGTGGCACCGCGGTCGTCCATGACGAACTCACCCCCGGCGCCACGTCGTACGCCACCCGCATCGTCAACGGGGACGGTCGGGTCGTCGCGGCACGGTCGGTGGTCGTGCGCAGCGGCTCGATCAAGGAGCACGCGATTCTGCCGGCGCTGGTGACCAGTGGCCTCAACATCTCCCGCCTGCTCGGCTGGGAGCCGACCACTCGCCTCCGCCTCGGCTGATCCAGTCATTGAATGAACGCGCGCGGCGCGACCCCTGGTCATTGAATGACCACACCGGTTTCGGGCGGAGGCCCCCGGGCCCAGACTCGTCGGCGTACGGCAAAGGTCGCACGAAAGGACAAACGGTGACCGGAATCAAGGAATTGGCCTACGTCGTCTACCAGGTCAGCGACCTGATGGACTGGGAGCACTTCGGGGTCACGCTGCTGGGAATGCAGTTCGGGCACAAGACCCCCAACGGGTTCAGCCTGCGCACCGATCAGAAGGCGTACCGGTGGCTCATCGAACAGGGGCCGGCCGACGACCTGGTCGCCACCGGCTTCGAGGTCGACAGCGACGCCGAACTCGACCTGATCGTCGCCCGCCTGCAATCAGCGGGTCGGGAGGTGACCGTGGCCGATGCGGACCTGATCCGCGCCCGCCGGGTCGAGCGGCTGGTGTCCACCACCGACCCGATGGGCAACCGGGTGGAGTTGATCACCGGCTTCGCGGACGCGGACACTGCGTTCGAGTCGCGGGCGCTGCTCGGCGGGTTCGTAACCGGGGCCGGTGGCGCCGGTCACGAAGTACTGACCACACCCGGAGTGACCCGGGAGACCTACCTCGAGTTCTACGTGGACCTGCTCGGCATGCAGATCAGCGACACGATCGTGGAGAAGATCGCCCCCGGCGTGTACGCCGACCTGATCTTCCTGCACTGCAACCCGCGACACCACACCGTCGCACTCGGCGACGTTCCGGTGCCGCGCAGCATCCACCACTTCATGGTCGAGGTGAGCGACATCCGCGATGTCGGCCGGGCCTGGGACCGGTGTCTGGCGGCCCATCAGCCGATCGAGATGACGCTCGGGATGCACACCAATGACCGCATGTTCAGCTTCTACGTCTCCAGCCCCTCCGGCTTCGCGGTCGAATTCGGCTGGGGCGGACTGCTCATCGACGACCCGGCCGCCTGGCAGATCGGTCACTTCGACATGCGAGACAGCTGGGGCCACGAGTCCCCCACCCGCGTTGCGGAAAGCCTGCACGCGGGAACCATGAAAGGAGCGCACTGATGGCGCTGCAAGAATCCGAAATCGCCCGCGACATCCGTACGCGCGACTGGCAGATCCACTACAACGAGGTCGGCGAGGGCCACCCCGTCGTGCTCCTGCACGGCGGAGGCCCCGGCGCAACCGGCTGGAGCAACTACGCGCCCAACATCGAGGCTCTCGCCCAGCACTTCCGGGTGATCGCCCCGGATATGCCGGGTTGGGGTCAGTCCGATCCGGTGGACTTCAACACCCTTGACCATGTCGATGTCGCGCTGCAGTTGCTCGATGCGCTGAACATCGACAAGGCAGCCTTCGTCGGCAACTCGATGGGGGGCCACACCTCCATCCGGCTGGCGGTGGAGCATCCGGACCGGGTCTCGCACCTGATCACGATGGGACCGCCGCTGCACATGGGACCGGTCATGTTCGGTCCGGGCGGTCTGACCGAGGGGCTGCAGAAGATGTACGCGGCCTACCACGACGCTTCGCCCGAAGGAATGAAGCGTCTGGTCGAGATCATGGTTCATGACAAGGAACGCTTCGCCAGCCCGGAGCTCACCGAACAGCGCTCCGCGGCGGCGCTGCGGAACCAGCGTCACCTGGACAATGTGATTGCCGCCGGCCCCAAGGCCCCGATTCCGATCTGGATCGGCGCCGACAAGGCCAAGATCTCCGGCATCCAGGCCCCGGCCCTGCTCATGCACGGTCGCGACGACCGGGTCGTCTCCTTCGAGACCACCCTCTTCCTGGCGACCAACATCCCCGACGCGCGCGCAGTGCTGTTCAACCGATGCGGCCACTGGGCCCAGTTGGAGCACGCCGATGAATTCAATCGACTCGTGACCGATTTCATCCGGCACAACTGACCACGACTGAACCGCAGAATGCGAGGGTGCCCGGAGACGGACTTTCCGGGCACCCTTCCGCTGTCGGCGGCGAGAGAAAGTGACCCTCAAAAAGCGGTCAAAAGTTTGGTTGACCTTACTCCGGAGCAGGGCATTCAATAGAGATGCAGCCGGTAATTCGGCATGCCCCGTACTTCCAAGGATGGCCCCCCATCGCCACGTAATTTCAGCAATCTGGAGCCAACATGCGCACCGCAATCAAAACTCTCGCCATCATCGTTGTGGCCCTCGTCGCCGTCCAGGCCTCCATGCACGCCTGGGGCTCGGCCGGCCTGGAGCAGTACCTCGCCGCCGGCGGCGTGGTCGACTTCAACTCCCCCACTCCCCTGCCGGTCGTGGAGTACACCGGGCTGATCATCCACGGCATGAACGGGATGTACGTGATCCCGCTCGTGGTCCTCGTGCTGACCATCGTGTCGCTGATCTCGCGGATCCGGGGCGCCGCGCCTCGCGCGTTCATCCTGCTCGGCCTGGTCGTGCTGCAGGTGACCTTCGGCCTGCTCGGTCACGTAATTACCGTGTTCGCACTGCTGCACGGCATCAACGCCATCCTGATCGCGACGACCGCGGTCATCACCGCCCGGTGGGCCAGCAAGCCCGGCACCCAGGCCACCGCCCAGGCGCCGCAGCGCACCGCTGCCCACGTCTGAGCGCGGGGCCCGGCTGAGAGGGCCGGGTACGATCCACCCCCCGATCGTACCCGGCCCTTTCCGAGTCACTTTCCCATCGTTTCCAACGAAAATCAGCCGTTTCTCTCGGGAACGCCGCTGATTTCGACGCAGGCTTTCCGAGACTATTGCAGCGTCGGCGACCGGAGTTTTCCAGCCAATCCCCGCTGCGACGAACCCCACCTTATCGACACGCAACGGTAACGGTCGTAACCCCCGCGAATTACTCTCCCCGGACAGAGCAGAAAAGTGCCCGTACCTCCTGATTCCGGCCCCGCACCGAGCCCGACCTCCCCCGGCCCCCGGCCCGCCGTCCGCGTCCTGCGGAAAGCCGCCGTGATCGCGCCGATCGTGCTCGCGCTGCTGGCCGGCTGGCTCTGGTGGGACAGCCGGCTCCCGGACGCCTACGGCGTCCACGACATGGGCATCCCCGACTACGGCGGCGGTCCCCCGCTGGGCATGACGCACCAGGCAGGCCAGCACGATGCTCCTGCCGACGGCGGGCGAAGCGTCACCGACTTCATCGCCGACCCGAACCGACCCGCCGATGTGCACGTCGACCTGGTGGCCCGGTTCGGACCGGTCACCCTGGCCGACGGGACGACCGGGAACCGCTACTCGCTGAACGGTCAGACCCCCGGCCCGGAGATCCGGGCCCGGCAGGGGCAACTGATCGAGGTCGTGCTGCACAACGAGAACATCCCCACCGGCACCGTGCTGCACTGGCACGGAGTCGAGGTGCCGGCGGCCATGGACGGGGTCGCCGGGGTGACCCAGGACGCCGTCCCGCCCGGCGGAAGCTTCACCTACCGTTTCGTCGCCAACCGGGCCGGGTCCTTCTGGTACCACTCGCACCAGGTCTCCCACGAACAGGTGTCCGGTGGCCTGTTCGGAGCGCTCATCATCGAACCGGCCGACGGGCCGATCCGCGATGAGGTCGCGATGCTGCACACCTACCCGGGTACGACGCGTACCCTCAACGGGGTCGCCGGCGAGGTTTTCCGGGCTGCTGCCGTCGGCGAGGTGGTCCGCGTCCGGGTTGCGAACACCGACAGTGTGTCGACCGTCGTCTGGGTCACCGGTGGCCCTTATCAACTCGTCGCCATCGACGGCACCGACCTGGTCGGGCCGGCCGAGGTCAGCGATCGCAAGATTGCGCTGAGTGCGGCCGGACGGGTCGACCTGCTGGTCCGGATTCCCGCGGGCGGCGTACGGATCAGGGCGCCGGGGGTGGCGCTGCTGCTCGCGCCGCCGGGACAGGGCGGCCCGCCCCAGCCGGTGGCCAACGCGCCCACGAGCTACCTCGACCCGCTGAGCTACGGCAGCCCCGCCCCGGCGCCGTTCGATGTGGACCACCCCACCCGTCGCTTCGACTACGCGATCGGCCGGTTCGTCGGCTTCCTCAACGGGGTCCCGGGCATCTGGTGGACCATCAACGGGAAGATGGGCCGCCACGTGCCGATGTACGTCGTCGCCGAGGGGGACATCGTCCGGATGCGGATCGACAACACCAGCGGCGACGTGCACCCGATGCACCTGCACGGCCATCGCCTGCTGGTGCTGTCCCGCAACGGCGTACCGTCCACCGGGTCGCCGTGGTGGGTCGACTCACTCGACGTGCTGAACGGGGAGCACTACGAGGTCGCCTTCGTGGCCGACAACCCCGGGGTGTGGATGGACCACTGCCACAATCTGCCGCATGCCTCCGAGGGGCTGATGACCCATCTGTCCTATGCCGGCGTCGACACGCCCTACCGGATGGGCCCCTACAACCACCCGGAATAGCGGCTCACACCGACGTGGCCAGCAGCTCCCGCAGATGCCCGTCGACCTCGTCGAGGTAACTCTGCTCGAAACCGAACAGACCCAGGTGACCAGCGATCGAATGCACCGGACGGAACTCCGACCCGGGCGTCAGCTCCTGCTGCTCCTGACAGTCCCGCGGCGGAAAGAACATGTCCGAGTCGATCGGCATCACGAACATTTTCGCCGTGACCCGCCCCAGCGCTGCCGCCAGATCGCCGCCGGCGTTGCGGGCGACATCGCCGCGCTGCCACTTCCAGCCCTGGACCAGCAGCGAGTTGGGGTCCATCGCGCCGAAGACGACCTGCAGGAACCGCTCCTGGAATTCTTCGAAGTTGTCCCAGCCCTGTCCCTCGACCAACGGCGGTATGCCGCGCCAGAACTCGGTCTTCCAGAACTCGGTGGTCAGGCCCATCACCGCCCAGATGTCGGCGTGCCGGGCCAGCCCGTCGCGGACGTCGGTGTTCGCGGCGTACTCCCCGCCGTTGAAACCCGGGTCGCTGGTGATCGCATCGAGCAGCGTCCGGGTGAACAGGAAGTCGTGCGGAGTGTTCTGGGCCGTCCCCGCGATCGGCGCGGCCCGCAGCACCTTGTCGGGGAACCGGACCGCCCATTCCCAGGTCTGCTGGGCCCCCATCGAGCCCCCGACCACCAGGGCCAGCCGCTCGATGCCGAAGTGCTCGCGCAGCAGGATCTCCTGGGCCCGGACATCGTCACCGATCCGGACGTTCGGAAACTTCGACATCGCGATCGACGGGTCATCGGTGTTGTGCGGGGAGGTGGACAGGCCGTTGCCGATCTGGTTCACCACCACGATGAAATACTTGGCCGGATCCAGCGCCCGACCCTCGCCGAGGTACATCTGCCACCAGGTGGCGTGCGTGCCGGAGAACCAGGTCGGGATCAGGATCGCATTCGATTTCTCGGCGTTCAGTTCCCCGTAGGTGGCAACCGCCAGGTGGAGGTCGGCGAGGACGCCGCCCTCCTCCAGCTCGAAGCGGCCGATCGAGATCATCTCGTAGGGACCCTGCGCCTCGGGAGAGTAGAACGGATTCTGGATGGCCATGAGTGCTCCTTTGCACGGTCCGATGGCCAGAGTCTAGGTCGTCCACTCTCCCGCGGGCACGGCCCCCGGTCAGTCCTGGTCGTACAGCTTCATCGCCAGGTTGCCGTGGGTGTGCGCGGCGCCGGCGCGCAGGGCCGCGGCGACGGCGACGGCGCGGGCCACCTCGCCCTGGCTGGCGCCCTCCTTCTTGGCACCCTTCACATGGGCGTCCATGCAGTAGGGGCACTGGGTGGTCGCGGCAACAGCGACAGCAATGAGCTGGCGGGTCTTGGCCGACATCACGTCGTCACCGGTGAACACGGCCTTGTCGAAGGCGTTGAAGGCCTCGACGGCACCGCCGGCGTTCTGGCGCAGGGCCCGGGCGTACTTGACGTCGGTGGGGCTGGTGTATTCGGTGTTCTCATCGCCCAGCTCGTACAGCTTCATCGCCAGCCAGCCGTGGGTGATCGCACCGCCGGCGCGGATGCCCGCCGCGACCGCGATCGCCCGGGCCACCTCTTCCTGGCTCGCGCCCTCCTTCTTGGCGGCCTTCACGTGCGCGTCCATGCAGTAGGGGCACTGGGTGGTCGCGGCGACGGCGATCGACATGACCTGCTTGTCCTTGACCGACATCACCTCATCGGCGGGGTCGAAGACCGCGGCGCTGAGATCGCGGTAGCCCTGCACCCCGGCGGGGTAGGCGTGGCGCTGCTCGACGACGAACTTGAAATCGGAGGGTTCGTGATAGTGCATGAGGACTCCTGATTGTGGGGACGAGGCCACACGGTACGCCCCGCCCCAACCCCTGCACGTGGGCGGGGCATACTGGCGCCATGAGCCTGGATGCCGGCAAGACCGCCCTGCTGATCGTTCATCTGCAGCACGACATCGTCGCGGACGGGTCACCGTTCGGGGTGCTGTTCCACCCCGAGTACGCCGCGCGCCACGTTGCCGAGCAGGTCAATCGGGCCGCGACCGCGCTGCGCGATCGCGGCGGCTCGGTGATTGCGCTGCGGATCGCGTTCCGGCCCGGGTACGGCGATCTGATCCCGAGCATCCCGTTGCTGGCAATGGCGCAGCAGGCCGAGGCTCTGGTGGACGGCACCCCGGGGGCGGAGTTGGTGCCGGAGTTGACCCGCGACAAGCAGGATGCGGTGGTGACCCATCAGCGGCCAGGCCCCTTCACCGGGTCCGAACTGAATGAGCTGCTGCAGCAGCGGGGAATCGAGGACGTCGTGGTCTGTGGGGTCGCGACCAACGCGTCGGTCGAGGCGGCAGTACGCCAGGCCTCGGACCTCGGCTACCGCACTGTCGTGCTCTCGGATGCGACCTCCGCGGGTGACACCGCCGCCCATGAAGCGTCGCTGGCCTCCCAGGGACTGTTCGCCCGGGTGATCACGGTGGCGGAGTTCACCGGCGAGTTCGCCTGAGTCGGCCCGTCGGACCTGGGCCGGGAACCGGCACCACGCCCGAAACGCCACCATCCGCCGGCCCCGGGGGACGGCGGATGGTGGGCGCTGGAAATCAGTTGCAGGTGTAGGTGACGCCACCGACGACGTGGGTGCCGGGACCGAGTTCGGCGCACTTGGCCGCAATGCCGCCGAGGCTCACTCCCATGACGATGCCGCCGATGATCTGGCCGAGCAGAAACACGGCTCCGATGATGATGCCCACGGTGGCCAGGGTGTTCTTGAAGCCCGCGGCCTTCGATTTGCCGCGCGCGATGATGCTGACGATCAGGCCGACCAGCGGAATCACGATGGCCAGGATCAGGCCGACCAGGCCCATCGTCTTTCCGGGGTCCTCCCGCGGAACCGATCCCGGGTATCCCTGACCGGGGTAGCCCTGCGGGCCCGGCCCGCCGGGCGGCGGAGGCGGCGTTCCGCCCGGTGGCGGTGGTGGGTACTGGCTCATCCTGCTGCCTCCTCGACTGGTCTGCCCACAGCTTAGTGGGCAGCCCCTGGGGCCGAGTCGGGGGTACCCGTGGTGGGTGCCGGACCCGGTTCAGCCGGCCCTCTGCAGCGGGATCCCCATCGCTTCGGCGAGTTGGGAGATCCCGGCCGCGAGCTCCTCATCCCGTGCGGTCAGGTGCCCCACATCGTGACTGATGGTGCGCACCGTCACCCGTGGATAGGTCAGCTCCACGTCGGGGTGGTGATTGAGATCATCGGCCAACTGCGCCATCCGCGACACGAACTCGGCCCCGGCCCGGAAGTTGCCGGTGGCGTACACGGCCACCAGTTTCCCGTCCTCGACCCGCCATTCGGGATGGCCCTGCACGAACTGTCCACTCGCATCTTCAACCATGTCCTCAGCATGGCACTCGACGCGGGGGTTTGATCGGCCAACTGACAGGGAGACGACGCCAGTTTCGTAATCAGCCCCATTTCTCGGCGCCTGGGCCACGTCGGACCGCGGCGAGCCGGCTCAGCCCAACGGCCCTCGGGTGGTGGCGGTCAGGGACTCGTTCACGTCGAAGAACAGCGCCCGGATGCCACTCACGCCGAAGCCCTGGAGTCGTCGGGTGTGCATGTCCGCGTAGGCGTGGGCGCTCGCGGCATCCTCGAACAGGTAGATCCCGCCCGCCATCCCCTGCTCGGCATTCTCGGTCCAGATTTTCCACCGCAGCCCGGGCTGAGCAGCGATGTCCTGCGCGAGGTCGGCGTAGGCGGCGGCCATCTCCTCTCCCCAGGGACCGCGGGACGGGAAGTCGAGCTGCACCAGGGTTGCCATGGCTGCCTCCTCAGGGATCTGCTGCTCCATTGTCGCCCCGGCGGTGGCACGCCCGCCACCGTGGCCGGGTCGGTGAGGGGAGGATCCGGTCAGGCGGACGCTCCCTCGGATCCAGTCCCAGGGCGCGGCGAGCCACAACAGCCCCACCCCGGCCAGGGCAAAACTGAGCCGCGCCAGCAGCCCGAGCCGGTTCCGCCCGCGAAACGCACCCACCAGCAGGACGAGTACCGCGAGCACCCCCACCAGCGAGTGCGCCCCGGACTCGATCCGCTGCACCCACACCGGCGCCCCCTCGCCGGGGTACCCGAGCAGGGCCAGGCCCGCCCTGGTGACACTGCTGTTGGAGTTGCTCAGCACGATCACCGCTTGCTGGTTCCTGGGGTCGAGAGCGAGCAGGGTCCGCGTGCCGCCGGTCCCGCCGTCGTGCCAGGCGACTTGGTCCCCCGGCGGACCGGTGAGCACCCACGCCAGGCCCATCTGGGAGTCCGGTATCGCCGGGGTCGGCACCCGCGGCTCGAGGGCCGCCATCCCGGGGGCGGTCCCGGCCAGCAGCGCCCGGGCGTACGTGGTGAGGTCGTCGGCGGTCGTGGTGACCCCGAGCCCGGCCGGGGCGTACCCACCGCCGGTCCACGGCTCGACGGCGCGGCCCCCGGCTCTGTGGGGCTGCGCCAGGTCGGGGTGCGGCTGCCCGGCCGGGGCGACGAAGGTGTCGGTCATCCCAGCGGCAGCAGCAGCCGCTGGGTGACCAGAGTCGTCCAGTCCGGGGCGTTCGCCGCGCGCGCGAGGGCAAACCCGAGCAGCGACATGCCCAGGTTGGAGTACGCCCACTCCCCCCGTCCGGTCAACGACACCCGGCGGGTCTGTTCGATCACCGCGGCGGACTCTGCTTCGGTGTAGATGCCCAGGGCCTGCCCACTGAGGCTCTGGGCGAGCAGGGCGGCGTCGATCGGCTTCGCGAGCTCGGGCAATCCGGACGTGTGCGTGGCCAGTTCCAGCAGCGTCACGCCACCGGCCTCGGTACCGGCCAGTTCGGGAAGGTAGCTGTCGAGGCGCCCGTCGAGGCTCACTTCACCGCGGTTCACCGCGTCGGCCAACAGGTGCCCGGTGAAGGCCGAGCAGCAGCGGCCGCGGACCCACCAGCAGGGCGAGCAGCGTACCGATCAGGCCGAGCAGCAGCAGTACGCCCAATCTCGACCGGAGAGACACCGCTGAACCGAGCTGGGCCGTGCCCTCAGCCCAATCGGGCTGCTCTCGGCCGGCAGGCGAAGGGCGCCCGGGTGAGTAACCTCACCGACCTTGCTGCGCGACCGCCTCGGTGGCTTCCATCTCGGCGACGAAGTCCCGTTTGCTGGCCTGCCAATCGTTCTCGGTCATCCCGATCCGCCAGTACCCGGAGATGTGCACGTGGTCCTTGGCGACCCCGTGATCCACGAACAGGAATCGGCGCAGATCCTTGATCATCTCGGCGACCCCGTGCACGAACCAGCGCACATCGCCGTCGGGCACCCCGGCCGCCCGCACCGCCTCGACCAGGGCATGTCCGGGCAGCCCGTCGCGATGCACCCAGGTGATGTCCGCCCCCGCGGGCAGACCGCCCTCGGCGTCCGGACCGGAGACCTCCACGAAGACCTTGGCCGGCCGGTCCCCCAGCGCGTCCAGGGCCGCACCGATCGCCGGCATCGCCGCCTCGTCGCCGACCAGCACGTGCAGGTCCGCGGCCGGATCCGGCGACCAGGCACCGCCGGGCCCCAGGAAGCCGATCGAGTCACCGGCCCGGGCGTTCTTCGCCCAGGCCCCGGCCAGGCCGGTGTCCCCGTGCACGACGAAGTCGACCTCCATCGTCTGGGCAGCGCGGTCCAGCGAGCGGATCGTGTAGGTCCGGGTCACCGGCCACAGCGCCCGATCGAACTGTTCCCGGATCTGCTCGGGGTCGAACGGCCAGGCGTACGGCGCCCCGGCCGGCGGGAACAGCAGTTTGATGTAGCTGTCGGTGAACTCCGGTTCCAGCGACCCCACATCGGCTCCACCGAAGGTCACCCGGAGCAGATCCGGAGTCACCCACCGGGTCGCGATCACCTGGGCCGAGCGAGCCGTCCGCTTGTTCGCCACGCGTACTCCTTGCGTTGAAAGGGCCCGATCACCGAGCCTTGGTAAGGACATCCTAATCAGCTATCGGACGGCGTCGAATCCGGCCGATCGAGCCCTTGCCAGCCGCACCCCCGCGCGCAAGGATCGAAGCATCGTTCCCACCCAGGAGGATCCATGGCCAGCAAACTCAACCCATACCTGACGTTCAACGGCAACTGCGCCGAAGCGATGCAGTTCTACGCCTCGGTGCTCGGTGGCACCGCCCAGATCATGTCCTTCCGCGACTCCGGCATGGACGCCGACGGCGTGATGCACGCCTCGCTGGAGACCCCCGACGGCTACTCCCTGTTTGCCTCCGACTTCATCGAGGGCATGGGCGACTCGCTGCAGGTCGGCAACAACATTCAGGTGAGCATCTCCGGCGACGACGCCAAGCTCGCCGACTACTTCACCGCACTCGGCGAGGGCGGCCAGGTTCTGGTCCCGCTGGCGAAGCAGCAGTGGGGCGCGGAGTACGGGCAACTGCAGGACAAGTACGGCATCCGCTGGCACGTCAACATCGGCGGCTGACGCCCCCGCATTCCGGCAGGGTCGACTCACTCCGGCAGGGTCGGCGGCGGATCGATCACCCCGTAGTGCAGGGGAAAGATCCCCGCGGCCCGGTCGGCCACCCAGAACTCGAGGGTGGTGCGCACGGTGCGGAAGGCGAGTTCGTCCCACGGAATCCCATCGGCGTGGAACAACTGGCACTCCAGGGTCTCCACCCCGGGATCGAGCTCGATGTCGCGCAGCGTGGCCAACCAGAACAGATGCACCTGCTCGACGTGGACCACATCCAGCACCGAATACAGCGCCCCCAGATCAATGTGTGCGCCGGCCTCCTCGGTGGTCTCCCGGATCGCACCGTCCGAACTGCTCTCCCCCGCCTCGAGGAAGCCGGCCGGCAACGTCCAGTAACCGTGCCGCGGCTCGATCGCCCGGCGACACAACAGCACCTGGTCGCCCTGCCAGACCGGGATCGTGCCGACCACGTTGATCGGATTCACGTAATCGATGAAGCCACAGTTCGGGCACACCGCGCGGGTTCGGTCCTCCAGCGGCGGTACGCGGCGCTGCATCGGGGTGCCGCAGTTGCGGCAGAACTTGGCTTCGGGCTTCGGCATGGGCCAACTGTAGAGGCTGCCCCTGACCCGCGCGCGGCGGCGAACCGGATGTCGGTCCCCGGCCATTCGGTCCCCAGCCATGAGGACAGAATCTGTCCGGCCAGCCGCCTACGCTGAACTCAGCATCAGCCCCGGCTCCCCTGGAGGACGACATGACCACGCTCGAAAGCACCGACCTGATCGAGGCACTGGATCGCCACCGCAACTTCCTGCTGTTCACCGCCGGCGATCTCACCGACGAGCAGGCCCGGACCACGAGCACCGTCAGCGTCCTGACCATCGCGAGCCTGCTCAAGCATGTCGCCGACACCGAGGAACAGTGGTTCGCCTTCGCCGATCGGGGGCAGGAGGCCTTCGGCGGCGCCGGGCGGGCCGGGGCCAATGTCGAGTGGGAGGACACCCGGTTCGTGCTCGGGCCGCAGGACACCCTGGCGCATCTGATCGGCCGGGTCCGGGAGGTCGGGGCGGCCTCCGCCGAGTTCCTGCGCGGCGCGGATCTCGACGCCACCCATCCGCTGCCCGCGGCCCCGTGGTTCGAGCCGGGCGCGGCCTGGTCGGTACGCCGGGTGGCGCTGCATGTCCTTGCCGAGATCAGTCAGCACGCCGGCCATGCCGACATCATTCGGGAGGCCATCGACGGCCAGCACACCATGTGACACCCCGGGCGTCCCGGGCCCGGGTCAGCCGGGGAACACCGTTCCCCGCAGCAGCGTGGCGTGATCGCGCAAGCGACCGCCGGGCCCGTCCAGCAGGGCCATCGCCGCCACCTGATCGTCGACACTGCGCGCGGCACGCCCGGCCGCCCGGGTCAACCGGGCTCCCAGGGCCCGGGCCACGTCGGCCAATTCCAGCCAGGTTCCGGTCGGCAGAATCAGCTCCCGCAACGCGGGCAGCCCGAGCAGCACCTCGGGATGTCGCAGCCGGGCCCGGTCGGCGTCCAACACCGCCAGCGCGGACGCATCAGCCAGTTCCGCGCAGTCGATCTCGGCGTTGGTGATGTGCAGTTCGCGTACGCCCCGGGGCCCGGCGTCGGTCAGCCCGGTCACCTCCTGGCCATGCACCGAGGTGAACCGGCCCCGGATCCGCCGCAGATCGATGGTCGGCCACTGGAACAGGTCCAGCTCATCGGTCCCGTCCGCGGCGGGATCGGGCGTCGCGCGCAGGATCCTGGTCCAGCCGACCTGGACGTCGATGCGCCGCCCGACCGCGACCAGCACGGCCCATTCGCCGTCCGGGGTGAACGAACAACTCAGCGAAATGGTCCGCTGCGGGAAGGCCGCCTCGAGCGCGCCCCCGAACTGCTGCCGGGTCTCCTCGAGTTCCTGACTGCGCCGCGGTTCCCGGGGAAATGGGACCCGGCGGCGCCGCAGACCCCACCCGTAGCATCCTTCGTGATGACGGACATCGGTGAGGGCCCAGGCCGCCGACGCGTACGCCTGGGCGGCCACCTGGACGGCGTCATCGAGCACGGTCTGGGCCATGCCACTCAGGTGCCGCAGTAGGTGACGAAGGACGCGTCGGTCCCGCGCGCCAGATCCTCCAGCCCGGGGCGGGCGGTGCAGGGATCGGTGACCGCCCCGAGCAGGCGCTGCAGTTCGCCGAGGTCGCCCTCCTCGGCGGCCAGCAGGGCCAGTTGCAGGACGTGGTTGCGCGGGATGTACATCGGATTGACCGTATCCATCGCGGTCACGTCGGGGCCCTGGGCCGCCCAGCGGGCGGCCCAGGCCTCGAAGGGCGCCGGATCCGCGAACGCCTCGGCCGCGGTGCCGGCGGCCAGGGCACGGAAGAACCCGGTCCAGTCGACGGAGTCGCGGGTCAGCAGTTCCAGCAGTTCCGGCTGCAGTTCGGCGTCCGGCTCGCCCAGCCCGAGCTTGCGCGCCAGGCCGGTATCGAAGGCTCGGTGGTAGTCGGCGGCGAAGCCGGTGAGCACCTCGGTGGCAATCTCCACCGCACGGTTGCTGTCGGGGTCGAGCAGCGGCAGCAGCGTCTCGGCGAACCGGGCGAGGTTCCACTGCGCGATGGCCGGCTGGTTCCCGTACGCGTAGCGGCCCTGCCGATCGATCGAGCTGAACACCGTCGCGGGGTGGTAGCCGTCCAGATAGGCGCAGGGCCCGAAGTCGATCGACTCGCCCGAGATCGTCATGTTGTCGGTGTTCATCACGCCGTGGATGAAGCCGATCAGCATCCACTGCGCGACCAGGTCCGCCTGGGCGCGGGAGACCTCGGTGAGCAGGGCCCGGGCCGGTTCGAGGTCGTCGGCGCGCTCGGGGTAGTGCCGCCGCAGCGCGTAGTCGGTCAGGGCGCGGACCTTCTCGGTGCCGAGCTGGGCGGCGTACTGGAAGGTCCCCACCCGCAGGTGGCTCGCGGCGACCCGGCACAGCACCGCGCCCGGTTGCAGATAGTCCCGGTGCACACCGGCGCCGGTGGTGACCACGGCCAGCGCCCGGGTGGTCGGGATGCCGAGCGCGTGCATCGATTCCCCCACCACGTACTCCCGCAGCATCGGGCCGAGCACGGCGTACCCGTCCCCGCCGCGGGCGAAGGGCGTACGCCCCGACCCCTTCAGGTGCAGGTCGCGGCGGCGCCCGGCGGTGTCGCGGAGTTCGCCGAGCAGCAGGGCCCGCCCGTCGCCCAGTTGCGGCACGAAGGTGCCGAACTGGTGCCCCGCGTACGCCTGGGCCCAGGTCGGCGACCCCGCCGGCACCGTGCCGACCAGCATCGCCACCCCCTCCGGGCTGCGCAACCACTCCGGGTCGAGGCCCAGCTCGGCCGCCAGCGGCTCGTTGATGAGCACCGGCCGCGGATCGGGGAAGGACGCGGCCTGCCACGGCACCGACAACTCCGGCACCGCCTCGGCATAGGTGTATTCGAAGCTGACCATGTGTTCTCCTGCGGACTGACCTCCAGCCTAGCCAACCGGGCCGACAGTCGGCGGCTCACTGCAGCGTGCGCAGGTAGGCCAGAGCCGGTTCGGTGAACGGTGCCGAGCGGTGGGTCTGATTGCTCACCTGGACCACCGTGGTCTCGGCGGTGCCGACCAGGGTGCCGTTCTGGAAGAGGCCCTGGACCAGGCCGATCGAGGAGTTGCCGATCCGGTTGATCCGGGTTCCGATCCAGACCTCGCCGGGATAGGTCACCTCCGCCAGATAGGACAGGCTGACCGAGGCGAGCACGAACTCCATGTCATCCCCGGGTACGCCCTGCTCGCGCGCGAACAGCATCTCCACCCGCCCGGTCTCCAGGAACGTCGCGAAGACCGCGTTGTTCACATGGCCCTGCCGGTCGGTATCGCCGTACCGCAGCTTGTCGAACGTGCGGTGCGGGAAATCCTCCAGGGTCGGAGTCGGTTCTGCCTCGGCCATCAGCTCTCCTCGAGTCGGCGATGGGCCAAGTCTGGCACCTGCCGACCGGGATAGGTTGGGTCGGTACCCGCGACAGGAGAACCATGGTCACCCCGAGTGAGAATCCTCTCCACCTGAAGAACCTGATCACCCTGGGGCCGGCGAAGACGGATCTGTGGGTGTCGGTGCGTTGTGCGCTGGGGATCTTCCTGCCGCTGTTCGGACTGATCCTGGCCAACCGGCTGGATCTCGCGGTGTTCGCGGTGTTCGCCGCGTTCACCAATGTCTACGGCCGGGTGCCCGGCCACGTCGACCGGCTGCTCACCCAGCTGAAGGTCGGTGGGACGTTCTGGGTGACCATGCTGGCGGGCTATCTCTCCTCGCGCTACCTGATCGATCACAGTTCGCCGACCTGGCTGTGGACGGTGACCGGACTGACCGCGATCGTCAGTGGTGTGGCCACCGCCTGGGCGGGGTACACCCGGATCCGGCCCGGCGGGTCGCTGTTCCACATCTTCGCCTTCGCCGCGATCGCGTCGAGTCCGGCCACCGCGCCCCTGGGCGACGGGATGTTCGTGGCCTCGGCCACGATCGGGCTGGCCCTGGTGCTGGGCCAGTTGGGTCGACTCAGTCCGTCGCGGCGTACGCCCTGGACGGTGACCGCACCCCGGCCGCTGTCCCCCGGGGAGCGCAGCGACGTGGCGGTCTCGGTGCTGATGCATGTCCTGGCGGTGTTGGTCAGCGGGGCGGTGTCGACGCTGCTGTCCTCGGTGCTGCACATCGGGCACACCTACTGGGCCCTGGTCGCGGCGGTGGTTCCGTTGGCCGGTCACACCACCCGGCACGGCATCGCCCGCGGCGTACACCGGATTCTCGGGACGTTCAGCGGGCTCTGCGTGCTGGCCCTGATCATGCTGTGGCACCCGCCGCTGTGGGTGATCGTGCTGGTGATCGGCCTGTGTCAGTTCATGACCGAACTGGTGGTCAACCGGAACTACTTCTTCGCCCAGACGTTCGTGACCCCGCTGGCCCTGCTCGGCAGCACGATCGGGCACCCGTTGACGACCCAGACGATGATCGACCGGCTGGTGGAGACGATCATCGGCTGCGGGGTCGGGATGATCGGGGTCGTGGTCCTGTCCACGGTGCTCGGGGCCCGGCGCCGGCGCCGGCTCGCGCAGGATCCCGATGCCCCCGATGACGATCCCGACGATCTGGCGGCGCCGAAGCCGGACAGCTGAACCGGCTCAGCCCGCACTTGCGAGCACGTCACCGGCCCCGGCGAGCGCTTTCGCTCGTCGGGGCCGGGACACGGCACAGCAGGTTCGTCGCGGTGGTGGTCAGGCGTGGAAGCCGGTGTCGGAGGGAGTGTCGTCGGTCCGCTCGACCTCGAGGGTCAGCTTGGCCAGGACGCCCCCGACGGCGGCGATGATCGCGACCGGGGTGGCCCACAGCAGGGTGGCAACCCCGCCGGCGACACCGAAGGTCAGCGGAAAGGCCATGATCTGGTTGCCCTTGGCGTTGCGGATCACGACTCGCTTGGCACTGGCATCGCGGAACAGCTCCTTGAGCTTGTGCACGATCTGGCCGCCGGTCGTCTCGATCTTCTCGGTATAGCTGCGCTGGTTGCTCATGTCTCAAGGCTAGGCGCCCGGCGGGCCCGCGACCTCGGAGGTCTCCCCGAGTTCGACCCTGAGGGCTACTTGGCCATCCCGTAGAGGTGGTCGACGCTCAGCTTCAGCACTCGCCGATGTTCGTCGGCCATTGCTCGGCGGTACTCGTCCCAGTCCGGGTGATCCTTGCCGGCGATGGTGCGGTACAGGTCGACCAGTTCGTCGCTGCCGGCGTCCCCGGGCACCTCGGTCACCGGCGACAGGGTCACCGCGCCGTCGGCGACGGCGTACTCCCAGTCGCTGGCGCCGCGCACATGCATCACCGCACGCGGATCGCGGATGACGTTGCGGGTCTTGGCCCGATTATCGGTGACCGAGACCCGGATCAGATTCGTTTCGGGGTCGTAGTGGTACATGACCGTCGACAGCTGGGGTCGCCCGTCCTTGCGGATGGTCGCCAGGACGCCGATCTTGTGCTTGCGCAGAACGTCGCGAAGGGCTTCGGGGTTGGGTGCCATGGTGCGACGCTACCGCCTGGGCCAGACTGGGGGCCATGGCCAATCAGCGCACCGCGGTCGAGGTCGACGGTTTCCGGGTCGAGGTGACCAACCTGGACAAGGTGATGTATCCCGCGACCGGGCTCACCAAGGGGGACGTGATCGCCTACTACCAGGCGGTCGCGCCGGTGCTGATCCCGCATGCGCGCAACCGGCCGGTGACCCGGAAACGGTGGGTGCACGGGGTCGGGACGCCGGAACACCCCGGGCAGGTCTTCTTCCACAAGAACGTGGAGGCCAAGCACGCGCCGGCGTTCGTCGAGCTGCGCGAGATCGTCCACCGCGAGGGCACCAACCTGTACCCGCTGGCGAACAACACCGCCACCCTGGTCTGGCTGGCCCAGCTCGCGGCCCTGGAACTGCACACCCCGCAGTGGCGCTTCGCCGAGACCGTCGACGCCGACCGGCACGCCGATCAGCTCCCCCCGGATCGGCTGGTCCTCGACCTCGACCCCGGTGAGGGGGCCGGCCTGCCCGAATGTGTCCGGGTGGCGCTGCTGATCAAGGAGGTGCTGGACGGGATGGACCTGGTCTCGGTGCCGGTCACCAGCGGGTCGAAGGGCATTCACGTGTACGCCGGGATGGACGGCGGGCTCACCACCGAGCAGACCTCCGACATCGCCCGGCAACTGGCGCAACTGCTCGAGCAGCAACATCCGGACCTGGTCGTCTCCGCCATGCGCAAGGATCTGCGGGGCGGCAAGGTGTTCCTCGACTGGTCGCAGAACAACCAGAACAAGACCACCGTGGCCCCCTACTCGCTGCGCGGCCGGCAGCACCCGACCGTGGCCGCACCCCGGTCCTGGGACGAGATCGATGCCGACCTGCGCCAGCTCGAGTTCGATGAGGTGCTCGAGCGGATCGCCACCCACGGCGACCTGCTCGCCCCATTGCTGCCGGACTGAGCCGCCCGTCGGTCACCTCAGTGCCGGCGCAGGAACACCACGCTGTCCAGCAGTTCCCCCGATTGCCCCTGCGGACCGACGGCCTCGCGGGGGCGTACCTCCACGATCAGGCGGTCCCAGCCGTCACCGCCGACGGCCGCGACATCTCCCTCGGGGGTCGGGAAGTCCATGTGGTTGCTGTGCTCGGCGCCCATCCACGGCGGGGCGGCGGCGTGCGCCACGATCAGCAGGTGCCCGCCCGGCGCGACGAACGTCCCCGCGCGGTGCAGCACCTCCTCCCGGGGAAACTCCACCGGGGACTGCAGGAAGAACATGGTGACCAGGTCGAAGCGCTCCTCGGTCGTCCAGGTGCTCAGGTCAGCGCTGTGCAGCCGAATCTGTCGGGGGTCGATACCCAGCCGCGTCGCCGCCGCCAGACCGCGGGCGACCGCGGTCCCGGACAGATCGATCCCGGTGACCTGCCAGCCCCGCTGGGCCAACCAGACCGCGTCCCCACCTTCCCCGCAGCCCAGATCCAGCGCGGTCCCCGGCGTCAGTTCGTCGGCGAGGTCGGCCAGGACCGGATTCACCCGCCCGGACCAGATCCGATCGCTCTCGGCATAGCGGGCCTCCCAGAACCCACTGGGTGACAGGTCGCCGTCGGCGCCCGCGTTCGTGGTGTCTCCATTGCTCATGGGCCCATCCTGCCGGTGCCTAGACTGGGCCGCATGTCCGCCCCCACCGGTTGGCCGCGCGCGGCCACGCCGAGGACACGCTCGAGTCCGTCCGAGCCCGACCTGAGGAGAGTCCGATGAGCAGAGCCCGCCATCCGCAGGCAGCCAACCCGTTCGCCTTCACCGGATTCGGGCCGGATCTGGCCGCCTTCTACCGGGGCCTGGCGGCGGACAACTCCAAGGCGTACTGGGCCGCGCACAAGGCCGACTACGACACTCAGGTGCGCGGACCGCTGGAACTGCTGCTGGGCGAACTGGCCGACGAATTCGGTGAGGCCAAGGTGTTCCGGCCCAACCGCGATATCCGGTTCTCCGCGGACAAGTCCCCGTACAAGACCTCGCAGGGCGCCTATATCGGACGAGCCCCGGCGACCGGTTACTACCTGGAGGCCTCCGCCGAGGGCGTTCGGATCGGTGGCGGCGTTTACCACACCCAGGGCAAGGAGTTGGCCGCGCTGCGGGCCGCGATCGATGACCGGGTCCGTGGGGAGAAGCTGGAGCGGCTGGTTGCCGAACTCGGTGCGGAGGACTGGCTGCTCGGTGGCGAGACCCTGAAGACGGCCCCGCGCGGCTACGCCCAGGATCACCCCCGGATCGCCCTGCTGCGGCACAAGTCCCTGACGCTGACCCGCCCGGTCGAGGGAGATCTGACCGATCCGACGAACGTCCGCCGCCAGGTCCAGGAGGGCTGGCGGGACGTACGCCCGGTGGTCAGTTGGCTGGTCGACACCTTCGCCGCCTGAATCCCGGCGCCGCGGCGGGGCCAGTAGGTTGCTGTCATGGCGTACTCCCCCATCCTGACCACCCTCGGCTACGTCGTGCGCGATGACACGGTGCTGATGTGCCATCGCATCGCCCGCGGGTACGACGAGCAGTACGGCAAGTGGAACGGGCTCGGCGGCAAGCTGGAGGCCGATGAGGACGCCGCGGCCGGGATGATCCGCGAGCTGGCCGAGGAGGCCGACATCGTCCCGACCGCGATGACTCTGCGCGGCACGCTCAACTGGCCCGGCTTCTCCGGACCCGACGGGCACGTGTTCGGCTTCGTGTTCCTGGTGACCGCGTTCACCGGGGAGCCACCCGCGCGCAACGAGGAGGGCGATCTGGTCTGGGTGCCCCGGGCCGACCTGATGAACCTGGACATGTGGGAGGGCGACCGCTACTTCCTGCCGCTGCTGTTCGACGACGACCCGCGGATGTTCCACGCGGTCATCCCGTACGCCGACGGCCGGCCGACCGGAGCCACGATCACCCGGCTGTGACCCGGATCGGGACGAAGCTGACCGACGATCGGGTGACCCGCTCCGCGGACGACCGGCTGAGCCGTCTTGGCCGCCCGGCTAGGCTCGGCACGACTCTGCCGACACCCCAGCGAAGAAGGACCCCATGACCTCCCTGCACGATTTCTCCGCCACCCGCCTCGACGGCTCCGAGCAGTCCCTCGGCGACTACAAGGGCAAGGTCGCCCTGGTCGTCAACACCGCCAGCGCCTGCGGCCTGACCCCGCACTACGAAGGCCTCCAGGAGCTCTACGACACCTACGCCGACCGCGGCCTGGTGGTGCTGGGGTTCCCGTGCAACCAGTTCGGCGCCCAGGAACCGGGCACGGCCGAGGAGATCGGCGCCTTCTGCCAGCAGAACTACGGCGTGAGCTTCCCGATGTTCGCGAAGGTCGATGTCAACGGCGATGACGCCCACCCGGTCTTCGCCTGGCTGCGCAGTCAGCGCGCCGAGGGGGTCGGCGAGGCCCCGGAGCGGTTCGCGGCGCATCTGGCCAAGCAGCCGCGGGGCGAGAACGGCGACTGGCTGGAATGGAACTTCACCAAGTTCCTGGTCGGCAAGGATGGCCAGGTCATCGAGCGCTACCTGCCGACGGTGACCCCGCAGGAGCTGAAGGCACCGATCGAGCAGGCGCTCGCCGACTGAGCCCAACCCGGCACCGGCCGACCAGCCCTTGGCTGGTCGGCCGTTCTGCGTCTACTCCCGGGTAGGGATGAGTGCTTCATAAGGAAAACTCGGCAATACAGAGGAATCCGTTCAGGATTCTCATTTCTGTGTGTCGCCTGTGCCTTCGTGGTCACCTCAGGTTCACCTTCGGTCGATGGGCTCGAGGCAGTCCGCACTTCCTACCCCGAAAGGGACGCAGACACATGTCCGAAATCACGACCACCCCCTTCGGCCGCCGCGGCCTGCTGGCCGGCGCCGGCGTCGCTGCCGGTGTGGCCCTGAGCCCGTTCGCCGCCCTGGCCGCCAACACCGCCCATGCCGCCCCCGGCCAGAGCTCCGGGAACCGCTTCTCCTACGGCGATCTCGCCCCGGTCAAGGACCGGACCACCGGCCTGGAACTGCTCCTGCTGCCCAAGGGCTTCGAGTACATCAGCTACGGCTGGACCGGCGACCTGATGGCCGACGGTGTGGTGACCCCCAGCAGCCACGACGGCATGGCCACCTTCCGCGCCGAGTCGGCCAAGAAGAACGGCAAGCCCGCCAACAACAACGGGCGCGGCAACGACGACCTGGTCACGATGGTCCGCAACCACGAGCGCGGCGCCGGCGCTGCCTTCACCAGCCCGAACTACGACCCGCAGGCCGGCGGTGGCACCACCACCCTGACCTTCGACTCGGTCAACGGCAAGTGGCTCGACGCCACCTCCAGCCTGGGCGGCACGATCCGCAACTGCGCCGGCGGCCCGACCCCGTGGGGCACCTGGCTGTCCTGTGAGGAAACCACCCTGATCCAGGGCAGCTACCGGCACGGCTACGTCTTCGAGGTGCCCGGCGACGGCTCCCACGCCACCGCCGAGCCGATCAGGGCGATGGGCCGCTTCAGCCACGAGGCCGTCTGCGTCGACCCGAAGACCGGCATCATCTACCAGACCGAGGACACCGGCAGCTCGCTGATCTACCGCTACCTCCCGACCGAGCAGGGCAACCCCGCTGCCGGCGGCAAGCTGCAGGCGATGAAGGTCGACGCCGGCGACGCCCATGCCACCCGCGACGACGTCACCGGGACCCAGTACAAGGTCTCCTGGATCGACATCGACAACCCCGATCCCGGCGCCACCGAGACCAGCACCGCGGTGCAGGGCCGGAACAAGGGTGCGGCCCTGATCAGCCGTGGCGAGGGTGCCTGGTGGGGCAACGACCGGGCGTACTTCGTGTCCACCAACGGCGGCCCGGCCCGTCTCGGCCAGGTCTTCGAGTACGACCCGAAGAAGGAGACCATGGTCGTGCTGTATGCCTCGCCCAACGCGGCGACCCTGGACGCCCCGGACAACGTCACCGTTTCCCCCCGGGGCGGCCTGGTGCTGTGCGAGGACGGCGGCGGCGAGCAGTACCTGCGTGGGCTGACCACCGACGGCCGGATCTTCGACTTCGCCAAGAACAACGTGGACCTGCGCCAGGGCACCGCCGGCAAGAACGTCAGCGCCCGCGACTACCGCGGGTACGAGTGGTGCGGCGCCACCTTCGGCGGACGCAAGGACGAGTGGCTGTTCGTGAACATCCAGACCCCGGGCATCACCTTCGCCATCACCGGCCCGTGGCAGGACGGCGCGCTCTGAGCAGCCGCACGCCCCGTCGCTGAGGTCCCGACCCCGACCTCGCTGACGCACGATGCCCCGGCCGGAATCCCGGCCGGGGCATCTGCGTACGCCCGGGTCCGCCGGACTCAGTGCGTCCCGGACTCAGTGCGTCCCGGATTCAGTGCTTCTCGGCCAGCACCAGCCGGGCCGCGCCACCGCTGTCGCGCTCACCCTTGTCCGAGCGCGCCGGCTCGCGGAACACGAACCAGCGCATCATGCAGTACATCCACAGCGCCTCGCACAGGCCGGCCAGCACCCGGGCCACCAGATAGTTCACCCCGAGCGCCACCAGGCCACTGCCGACGCCCAGGATGAAGGCCAGATAGTTGACCGCCACCACCAGGACGTAGCGGGCACCCGAGCGTCCCATCGGCGCGTGCGAGCGGAAGTTGAACCAGCGGTTGAGCAGGAAGGCCAAGGTGAAGGCCGTGCCGTAGCTGATGGTGATCGCCACCGGGTTCGGCAGGCCGATCACCCGGTAGAACAGGGTCAGCAGGCCCAGGTCGACGCTGAAGGTGAACAGGTTCAGCATGCAGAAGCCGATGAACGTCTCGGGGATCCAGCGGTGCAGCCGCAGGGGGAGATGGCGCCACAGGAAGTTCCGTGCGGTCAGGAACCAGCGCACGCTGCGCCGATCCGACGGCTTCTGCGGCGCTTGGCCCGATGACTGCTCCATGGGGCGAGACTATAAGTGTTACCGGATCGACACCATCCGACTCCGGTCTTTGCTTCGTAATCCTTCTCCGTCGGCTGTCCCGAGCCACGGATTCCGGGCGGGAATACCCCGCCCACGGCAGACGTTTCCTCAACGGATTGGGGCGCCGGATGGTGCGCCCGTTTGGTTCTGGAGGAGATTCCATGCTTGACCCGGTTCAGCTCTTCGCGTTCGAAGATCATGTCGACCAGCGGACCGTTCGCGCCGACACGCTCGTGGTGACCCTCGGCTCTTTTTCGGACGCCGGTGCGGCCCAGCGGATCATCAACACCCATCTGATCGACACCCTGCCGAGCCACCTGCTCGGTCACTTCGACACCGATCAGTTGCTGGACTACCGCGCCCAGCGGCCGATGATCGACTTCGACCACGATCACTTCCAGAATTACCAGCGCCCCGAGATTCGGCTGCACCGGGTCGAGGACTCCGACGGCCGCTCCTTCCTGCTGCTGTCCGGTCCCGAGCCCTCGCTGCAGTGGGAGCGGATGGCCGCCTCGGTGGAGTACTTGATCGACAAGTTCGATATCACCCACACCTACCTGCTCAGCTCGGTACCCTCCCCCACGCCGCACACCCGTAACCCGTACGTCGCCTACTACGCCGGCGATCCGCAGGCCCTGACCAAGCGGCAGCCGATCCCCGGTGTCTTCCGGTTCAGTGCCTCCTTCACCGCCCTGTTGGCCGTACGCCTGCACGAGGCGGGCCGCGCGATCACCGGGCTGTCGGCCCACATCCCGCACTATGTCGCCGAGGGTGAGTACCCCCAGGCGGCCCTCGCCCTGCTCACCGAGCTCGGCGAAGCCAGCGGCCTGAAGGTCCCCACCCGCGAACTGGCCGTCGCGTCGGGCATCGTCCGGGCGCAGCTCGGGGTTCAGTTCGAGGCCGACGAGGACGCCATGGCGAAGCTGCACGGTCTGGAGGAGCAGTTCGACGCCTGGATGAACCAGGCCGCGCTGCCCTCACCGGAGGACCTTCCCGATGCCGAGGAGCTCGGCGCCGAGATCGAGGACTACCTGCGTACGCTCGACCAGGAATGAGGCCACCCCCGGGCGGTTCGCGAAATGGGCCGCCCGGCAGGTGACTGTTTAGTAGTCTTCGCCGTGCACTGCGGCGCGTTCGGCCGCGGGCACGTACGCCGCCCCGCGGCCCCGAGCCAAGGATTTCGGATGAAGACTCTCCTCAAAGTAGCCGCAGCCGCTACCACCGTGCTGATGCTGGGCGCCTGTTCCGGCCAGTCCGGGCAGTCCGGCCAGGCCGGCGCCGACAAGAAGCAGTATTCGATCGGCATCGCCCAGATCGTGTCGCACCCGTCGTTGGACGCGCTGCGGACCGAGACCGTGGCGGCGCTCGCCGAGGACGGCTTCGTCGAGGGGCAGAACCTCAAGATCGAGACCGCCAATGCCCAGGGCGACCAGTCCACCCTCTCGGCCACCGCGAATGCGTGGAAGGCCCAGCAGATGGACGCCGTGGTCGCGATCGCGACGCCGACCGCCCAGGCCATGGTTCAGGCGATGCCGCCGAACCGGCCGATCATCTTCACCGGCGTCACCGACCCGGTCAAGGCCCAGCTGGTGGACTCCTGGGAGAAGCCCGGCAAGAACGTCACCGGCCTGTCCGACATCAACCCGATCGACAAGCAGCTCGGCCTGATCAAGCAGGTCAAGCCGACGGCCAAGAAGGTCGGCATCGTCTACTCCTCGGCCGAGGCGAACTCCGAGATCCAGGTGGACCTGGCCAAGACGGAGGCCGCCAAGCAGGGCCTCACCATCGAGACCGCGACGATCACCAACTCCTCGGAGGTCCAGCAGGCCGCCCAGTCGTTGAACGTCGACGCCTTCTTCGTTCCGACCGACAACACCGTGGTCTCGGCGTTCGAGTCGATGGTCCAGGTCGCCGAACAGAAGAAGATCCCGCTGATCTCGGCCGACCCCGATTCTGTCGAGCGCGGCGCGGTCGGCGCCTGGGCCGTGGACTACCACGCGATGGGCAAGCAGACCGGCCACCTGGTCGCCAAGATCCTGCGTGGCCAGAAGCCGGCCGACACCCCGGTGGAGACCGGCGAGGCGACCCTGACGATCAATACCGCCGCCGCGCAGCGGATGGGCGTGACCATCCCCGAGGACGTCACCAAGTCCGCCGGCAAGACTGTGAACAAGTAACCCGATGCTCAGTTGGTTGCCGGGCTTCGAAGGTTTCATCACCTTCGAGGCCAACACGGTCAGCGCCCTGGAGCTCGGACTCATCTTCGGGGTCATGGCGCTGGGGGTGTATCTCACCTTCCGGATCCTCGACTTCCCCGACCTGACCGTCGATGGTTCGTTCACCACCGGCGGGGCGGTCGCGGGCATCCTGATCGTGCACGGAGTGAATCCGTGGGTCGCGACCCTGCTGGCGCTGGTCGCCGGTCTGGCGGCCGGAACGATCACCGGCCTGCTGCACACGGTCGGCAAGATCAATCCGCTGCTGGCCGGCATTCTGACCCAGATCGCGCTGTATTCGATCAACCTGCGGATCATGGGCAAGGCCAACCTGCCCATGCTCCGGGAGGTGACGATCTTCGACCCGATGCGGAATCTGGGCCTGCTCGGCACGTGGGCCTCGGTCCTGGTGCTGGCGGTCGTGGCCGCGCTGTTCACCGCCCTCATCGTGTGGCTGCTGGGCACCAACTTCGGCCTGGCCCTGCGCGCCACCGGTGACAACGAACCGATGGCCCGCAGCCAGGGCGTGGCGACCAACCGGATGAAGGTGATCGGTCTGGCCCTGTCGAACGGGCTGGTCGCCGTGTGCGGTGCGACCATGGCGCAGTACCAGGGGTTCGCCGACATCGGCATGGGCATCGGCCTGATCGTGGCCGGACTGGCCTCGGTCATCCTGGGCCAGGCCCTGCTGGGCCGGCGCTCGGTGGTGATCGCGGCCACCGCCGTGGTGGTCGGTTCGGTCGTCTACCGGGCCGTCCTGCAGGCCGCCCTGTCGCTGGAGATCCCGGTGATCAACTTCAAGTTCGAGGCCAACGACATGAAGCTGATCTCGGCGGTGCTGGTGATCCTGGCGCTGCTGCTGCCGCGCTGGACCCCGATCCGTCGGATGCGGTCGCGCCGCCGGGAGAAGCGCGAGGAACAGGCCCAGGCCGCGCTGCGCGCCGAGGAAGAGGGAAGGCTGTCCCGTGCTGGAGCTCACTGACATCAGCAAGGTCTTCTTCCCGCACACGGTGAACGAGCGACGGGCCCTGGACGGGGTCTCGGTACGCCTGGCCAGTGGCGACTTCGCCACCGTGATCGGCTCCAACGGGGCGGGCAAGTCGACGCTGCTCAACGTGGTCGCCGGCCGCTACACCCCGGAGAAGGGCACCGTGGCGATCGATGATCACGACGTGACCGCGATGGCCGAGCACCGTCGGGCCGCCATGGTCTCCCGGGTGTTCCAGGACCCGATGGCCGGTACCGCCCCGCACCTGACGATCGAGGAGAACCTGGCCATCGCGTACCAGCGCGGCCGCTCGCACGGATTGGGTCGAGGCATCACCCGTGCCAAGCGGGAGTTCTTCCGGACCGAACTCACCACCCTGGAACTCGGTCTGGAGAATCGGCTCGGGGCCAAGGTCGGGATGTTGTCGGGTGGGCAGCGGCAGGCGCTGAGCCTGTTGATGGCCACCTTCGTCGAGCCGCGCGTACTGCTGCTGGACGAACACACCGCAGCGTTGGACCCGACCCGCTCGGCGCTGATCTCGCGGCTCACCGCCGAGGCGGTGGAACGGCATCGGCTGACCACACTGATGGTCACTCACAACATGCAGCAGGCCCTCGACCTGGGCAACCGGCTGCTGGTGATGCACGAGGGCAACATCGTGCTGGAGGTCGACGCTGCCGCCAAGCAGGCGATGACCGCCGATCAGTTGCTCGATCAGTTCCGCCGGGCGACCGGTGGCGAGGTGAGCGACCGGACCCTCTTGACCGAGTGAACCTTGGCCGAGTGACCCGCAGGGCGGGGCTGACCCGATGATCCGCCGGTTCACGCATCGTGCATGACCGAAGCTTCAGGAGGTCCCCCGCCCCGACGCCGGTGGCGGTTCGGGAGACGGCATCAGCCTAACCCGCGAACACCTGCCCTGCACATTACGGGCAGGCGCTTTTGCCATCAATTCACCCAGCGGTCACCGGCGGGATACTGACCCGGTTGTCATTCTCGGCCAATCGGGCTCGGCCGACCGGACCGAGCGGGCGTCCCTCGCTGGGCTGGACCACCACGAAGCCGGGTCCGGGTGCCCCGTGCGTCAGGACATCCGCTCCAGGATCATCGCCATACCTTGGCCGCCGCCCACGCACATGGTGATCAGTCCCGTGGTCTTGTCGTGCCAGTCCAGTGAGTTGAGCATCGTGTTCTGCAGGCGAGCGCCCGTCATTCCGAACGGGTGTCCGACGGCGATCGCTCCACCGTTGACGTTGAGCTTGTCGATGTCGATGTTCAGGTCGGACGCCGACGGCAGCACCTGCGCGGCGAATGCTTCGTTGATCTCGACCAGGTCGATGTCGTCGATCGTCATTCCGGCATAGCGCAGCGCATTGCGGGTTGCCTCGACCGGCCCCAGCCCCATGATCTCCGGAGAGAGCCCGGAGACCCCGGTGGACACGACCCGGGCCAGGGGCGTCAACCCGAGCTGAGCCGCCTTGTGGTCCGACATGATCACGACGGCCGCCGCACCGTCGTTCAGCGGGCAGCAGTTGGCTGCGGTGACCACCCCATCGGGGCGGAAGACCGGGTCGAGGTCTTTGACTCCGTCATAGGTGACGCCGGCACGCGGGCCGTCGTCGGCGGTGACCACGGTACCGTCGGGGGTGGTGACGGGTGTTATCTCGCGGGCCCAGAATCCGTCGGCGATCGCCTTCTCAGCGAGGTTCTGAGAGCGCACCCCGAACAGGTCAGCGTCCTCGCGGGTGACGCCGCGCATCCTGGCGACGTTCTCGGCCGTCTGCCCCATCGCAATGTAGACGTCCGGCATCACTCCGTCGGAGCGAGGATCGCGCCAGTCAGCGGTGGTCACCCCGTCCCCTTTCGCAGCTGCGGCCGAGCGGGCCACCGCCTCGTCGAAGCGTGGGTTGCGCGTGTTGGGGATGTGGTCGGAGGTCCCGAACTGGAACCGTGACACCATTTCCACCCCGCCAGAGATGAACACGTCCCCTTCGCCGGCTTTGATTGCGTGGAACGCCATCCGGCTCGACTGCAGCGAAGACGCGCAGTAGCGCGTGACCGTCGTGCCCGGCATCTCATACCCCATCAGGGTCGTGACCACGCGCGCCATGTTGTTACCGGCCTCCCCACCGGGCAAGCCACAACCGAGGATGAAGTCGTCCGCATCGGCCGGATCCAGGCCGGGGACTTTGTCCAGGGCCGCCTGCGTGATGAATGCGGCCAAGTCATCGGGCCGAAAATCCTTGAGCGACCCCTTCTTCGCTCGACCGATCGGTGTACGAGCCGCGGCAACGATTACTGCTTCAGGCATGTGGGTCTATTCCTCAGTTCCGATGAGTGGATTCGGTGCGTGTTCGAGTGAACGCGCTGCACTCTCAAGAGTCGATCGGTCGCGCAGCTGCCTCGAAGACGGGCACCATCTCGGGGGTGAGGTTCACGGTCTTCAACTCGTAGAACGACTCGACCGCTTCGGGGCCGGTGTCGCGGCCGACGCCGGAGTCCTTCACGCCACCGAAGGGCGCTTCGTGGTTGTAGGTGAAACTGTTGATGCTGAACGTTCCGGTGTGGACCTCTCGCGCCACCCGTGCGGCAACGGTGGGGTCCTGGGTGAACACCGCACCGTGCAGGCCGTAGACCGAATCGTTGGCGATGGCGATCGCCTCGTCCAACGAGTCGTAGGAGATCACCGAGATCACCGGGCCGAAGATCTCCTCCTGGCTGATCCGCATCTCGTTCGTGGCGCCGGCGAAGACGGTGGGCGAGACGAAGAACCCGCGCGACAACCCCGAGGGTCGACCACCCCCGGTGGCCACCACCGCACCCTCGGATCGACCTGCGTCCACGTACCCTGAGACCGTCTCATACTGCTTGCGCGAGGCCACCGGTCCCATCGTGGTCGAGGTGTCGGCCGGGTCACCCACCACCAACGACTCTGCAGCAGCCACCAAGGCCTGCGTCAACTCGTCGGCACGCCCGCGGGGCACCAGGATGCGGCTGTAGGAGGCGCACACCTGACCAGAGTTCATGAACGACCCCATCCGGATACCGCTCATTGCCAGTTCCACGTCGACGTCCTCGGCGAGCACGGCAGCCGACTTACCGCCCAGCTCCAACTGCACCCTTTTGAAGGCGCCACCGGCCACTCGTCCGATCTCTCGGCCGGTCGACGTCGACCCGGTGAAGCTGATCTTCTGCACATCCGGATGGGCCACCAGAGCCCGTCCGATCCCCGGGCCGCTGGTGATCAGGTTGAGCACCCCGGCCGGCACCCCGGCCTCAGTCAGCTCCTCGACGACGAGGTAGGCGTCGAGCGGCGTCTCGAGGGCCGGCTTGTACACCACCGAGCATCCGGTCACCAGGGCCGGGATGATCTTCTGGATCGCCACCGCGAACGGGCCGTTCCACGGGGCGATGGCAGCGACGACCCCGACCGGCTCGCGCAACACCGCTGCCGGGCCGCTTGAGGTCTGGCGGATCTCGGTCGTTGGCAGGTCGGTCGCCACGTCGAGGAAGTAGCGGCCCATTTCGATCGACGAGGACACCTGTCCGGCGGCGTTGCTCGCCGGCAGCCCCATCTGCGTGGTGATGAGGCCGGCCAGCTCGTCGCTGCGGGTGGCCAGCCGGTTCAACGCGTTCGCCAGAATGCGGGCACGCTCGGCGACGGTTCCGCGCCGCCAAGGCCCGTTGCGGAACGCGTTGGCAGCCGACCTGACCGCACGATTGACATCATCAGGACTGGCCTGGGCAACCCGGGCGACGGTCTCCTCGGTCGCCGGGTTGACGATCGACGTTGTCTCGTCAGCTCCGGCCGGCACCCATTCGCCGTCGATGAACAACATTTCACGGTCGGTCAGCATCTGCCACGCCTCCTGGCTAGCGGTTGAAGAAGCCGGCGTCCACGGCCAGCTGGCTGCCGGTGACGTAACGCGCTTCGTCGGAGACGAGGTAGATCATCGCGTTGGTCACGTCGATCGGCTCCACCAGATCGACCGGCATCGGATTCTTGATCATCGGGTCGTTGGCGATCTCGGGGAACTGCTCGGTGTAGGACTTGTGCTCGTTGTTGACGACCATCGGGGTGTTGACTCCGGTGGGGTGCACGACGTTCACCCGGATCATGTCCTGAGTCAGCTTCGAGGCGTAGATGCGCATCAGTCCGACGACCCCGGCCTTGCACGCCGAGTAGGACACCATGCCGGGCAGTCGGTTGATGCCCGCACCGCTGTTGCCCGAGGTCGAGCCGGTGATCACGATGGATCCGCCCTGTCCCTGTTCGAGCAGGTAGGGAAGGGTTGCTTCGATCGAGTGCCAGACACCGGTCAGCAGGACGTCGATGCCGTCGAACCAGGCGCGGTCGTCCGCACCTTCGTTGATCAGCGGCATGATGCCGGCGTTCGCGATCAGCGCGTCGACGCGCCCGAACTCGGCCACGCCGTCGGCCAGGGCGGCCTTGAGCGACTCCCGGTCACGGACGTCGGCCACTCGGGCGACGATCCTGCCACCGGCTGCCTCGACCTGGCGGACGGTCTCGTCGAGATCGTCCTTGGTGGACATCGGGTAGAACACCGTCGGGATCTGCTCGCAGATGTCGATGGCGATGATGGACGCGCCCTCCTTGGCCATTTCGACCGCGTGCGATCGGCCCTGGCCGCGCGCGGCGCCGGTGATGAAGACGACTTTGCCGTCCAGTCTTGCCATGGTGACCTCCATTTGTAAACTACCAGTCGTTTGGTTGATAATATGGCTCGGTCGACGGACCGTCAATGCCTCCGGTGCCAGCGGCCAGCAAGGCCGACGATCAGGAACTGGGAGCCAGTCCGTCGGTCAGGATGCGGCTGGTGCGGCGCAGGATCCGCCATCCGTCGGCAGTCCGCACGTACTCGTCCGCGTAGTCGCCCGTGGTCACACTCGCGTTGGCGTGCACGCACAGGAACTTGACCATCCCGGTGGCGTGGTGCGGGCGCTCATCGAACTCGATGAAGATGTTGGTTCCGTGGTGCATCGGCATCACTGCCTGCTTGAGGTAGGCCACCACGGCCGCCCGACCCACGTGCGCCCCGGATGTGGCCGAGTGGTATTCGCCGTCCTCGGCGTAGACCTCGTCCAGGCGGCCCCACAGGCCACGGTCGATGGCATGGCCGTAGAGGGCGAGCATCTGATTGATCTCGACGATGTCGTTGATTCGCTCCATCGTGTGCGTTCCTTCTGTGCGTTCGAGCCGGGCCGGTCACGGGCCCGATGGTGCTGTTCGGCGGCGCATCGTCCGGACGCCGCCGCACAGGCCTTGGTTCAGCCCTGGTAGCGCACCTTCGGCACACCGCTCACGCCGAGACCGTGGACGGCGAGCAGGCAGCCACCGACCTGACCGTCGCCGGGAGCTGCGACACCCTGGATGCCGGCCTCCATCAGGCTGGTGACGAACATGATGTCCATGTTCGGCCCGCCGAAGGTGGCGTTGGTGACCGAGAGGATCGGCAGCGCGACCGTGCGCTCCAGCTGACCTTCCGGGGAGTAACGGCGCAGTTCTCCGGCGCGGCAGATGGTGATCCAGACACCACCCTCGCTGTCGACGATGATGCCGTCGGGGTCACCCAGACCGTTCGTGCCACGATCCTCCCGCGCCACGAAGGAGGCGAACTCACTGCGGTTCGACACGCTCCCGGTTTCGGGATCCAGATCGTAGGCGTACACGACGTTGGCCCAGCTGTCGCTGACGTAGAGGCGCTTGCCGTCCGGGCTGACACCGGGGCCGTTGGTGATGCCGTAGCCCTCGTCGATCAGCTGGAGCTTCTGGTCGGCGTCGATCCGGTACAGCTTCGCCGGCGGATGGACCTGGCCGCGCAGCGACCGCGAGGCGCCCTCCCAGAACGGGCGGGTGGAGTGCCCGGTGATCAGCCGACCCTTCGAATCGGTGGTCGAGTCGTTGAACAGCAGTGGCGACCCGGCCTCCAGTTCGTCGATCGTCGTCACCTCGTTGGTCTCGAAGTCGAACAACCGGATCCCGGTCCGCTTGGTCGACTCCGACAGACTCGCCATGATGGCCCCACCCTGCTGGCGCAGCACCATCGACGACACGCCCGCGGTGTCGGCGGGCTTCCATAGGTTCAGTTCACGGCCGTCCGGGGTGGTTCGGTAGATGAGGCCGCCCAGGGCATCCGACCAGTACAGCCGCTGCTCCGCGTCGTCCCACCAAGGTGAGGTCCCCATCGTCGTCTTCGCGGGGGTCAGGATTTCAAAGTTGACCACTTCACTACGCCTTCCATCATGCTTGTGCTCGCGGCCGGACGGCTCGAGCCGGGGTATGCCCGCGCCGCTACCGCGGGGTCGGGTCGGTTGGGTGGAACGTCAGCCCACGGTCGAAAGAAAGTCCTTGATGTCGTCGCAGATGCGGTCGACCTCGGCGATCCCCATGTTGTGGTGCAGCGGGAACATCACGTGGCGCTCCAGCACCGCGTCGCAGTTCGGCAGGCCTCCTTCGGGGGCCTTGTACTCCTGGCCGCGCATCATCGGCTGGCGGGTCATGTTGCCCGACCAGATCGTGCGCGCCACGATGTTCCGGCGGTCCATGTGCTCCTGAATGTCGGCCCGGATGAAGGGAGAGCCGGGCACGATCTCGACCGCGAAGCCCATCCAGATGGCGTCCGCACCGTCGAGCACCACCGGCGGGACGAAGTATTTGTCGAAATCGGCGAACCGCTCGACATAGCGGGCGTAGTTCTCCCGGCGGATCTTGTTGAACTCCTCGACGCGGGTCAACTGCACGCGGCCGAAGGCGGCACCGATCTCGGCGGGCTCGAAGTTCCAGCCGATCTCGTCGTAGATCATGTCGTCGTTGTAGACGACTCCGTCCAGATCACCCCGGAAGGAGCGGGTGCGGCCACTGCCATCCCAGAGGAATTCCTCGCTGCGCCAGCCCCAGCGGCGCAGCTTCAGGCCGAGCTTCCACAGTCGCTCGTCATCGGTCAGGATCATGCCGCCGGCACCGGCGCAGGTGATGTGGTGGGCGAGGGCGAAGCTGGTCACGGTGATGTCGGCGCGCTCGGAGGTGGGCCGGCCCCGCAGGACCGGCGCGAAAGCATCGCAGGAGTCCTCGATGGTGAGGACGCCGTGCTCGGAGGCCAGCGCCTGGATGCGGTCCCAGTCCGGCATGCTGCCCACCAGGTTGGGGACCATGATGGCCTTGGTGGCGGGGGTGATCGCTTCGGCCAGCCTGTCGACGTCCACGTTGTAGGTGTTGGGTTCGACGTCGACGAACGAGGGCACCAGACGCGCGTGGATGAGCGCGGAGATGTCGGTGGAGAAGGTCAGCGCGGGAGTGATGATCTCCGAACCGTCCTCGAAGTCGAGCAGGTCCAGGGCCAGGTCGATGGCCGACGACCCGGAGTTCACCATCAGGCCGTGTGCCTTGCCGAACCTCGCGGCACACTCCCGCTCGAACTGCAGGACGTTCTGGCCCAGGCGCATGTTCTGCGAGTTCGCGAAGCCGCTCTCCAGCACGTCGACGACGGCTTTGATCTCCTCTTGATCGTAGTAGCAATCGGCGAAGTCGATCTTGCGTTGATTTGACACGGGTGCTCCTCTAAACGGTGATCCGTCCGGTTGCCCTGTCGGGCGTTGACGGAGGGGTTGTGGTGGGGCCGCGCGGCCGGTCAGATGACCGACCCAGCGCTGGTGTGGATTGCCTGGGCGGTGATCTGGCGACTGCCCGGGAGGCACAGGAAGACCACCACGAAAGCGACATCCTCCGGCGTCGAGATCCGGCCGAAGAAGTTGGCCAGCGGACCTTCGGTCATCGCCTGGTTGCCGAGGCCGCTGCTCACGACCCGATCGGTCGCGGTCAGCCCGGGGACCACGGCGTTGACGTTGATGTCGTGCTTGCCCAGCTCGGCCGCCGCGATCTTGGTGAACTGCACGACACCGGCCTTCAATGAGCCGTACGCCGGTTTTACCCCGGCGGCACGATAGGCCGAGCTGGACGAGATGTTGACGATCTTTCCGCCGCCACCACGTTCGATGCGATGACTGCCGAACAGTCCGGTGAGAATCGCCGGAGTGCGCAGGTGGATCGCGTACATCGCGTCCCACACCGCGGTGTCGACGCCCAGGACGGTGTCGTTCGGGTTCAGGAACCCGGCAGCGTTGACCAGGATGTCGACATCACCCAGCGCCAGGACGTCCGCGAAGGCGGCGTTCAGGGCGGCTTCATCGGTGACGTCGAGTTGGTGCGTCGACGCGCCGTCCCCGATCGCCGCGGCCGTCGACGCCAAGGCATCCCCGTCACGATCCCACAGCGCCACCGCGGCGCCGGCCTCGGCCAGCGCGGTTGCCACCGCTCGACCGATGCCGTTGCCCGCCCCGGTGACCACCGCGCGCTTGCCCCTCAGGGGGTTGTTCCAGGCTGAGCTCATGTCGTCACCCCACCGTTGACCGACAGGGTTGCGTTGGTGACATACATGGCCTCGTCACTGGCGAGGTAGACACTGGCCCAGGCCACGTCGTCCGGCGTCCCCGGATAGGGCAGCCGGGAAACCCGGTCACCCACCTGGGTGCGTGCCACGTGGTCCTTGTCCTCAAGGATTTTGGTGAGCCGCTCGGTGGCGATCATGCCGCAGTTGATGGCATTGACGCGCAGGCCGGTCTCGACGTACTTGGAGTACAGCGACCTGGTGAGGGGCTCGACCGCACCCTTGCTCAGGCAGTAGGCGGTGAAGTTCGGGCCACCGAGGTAGGTGACCACCGACGAGATGTTCGTGATGGACGCCCGCTCCGCCGCCAGCAGGTGTGGCAAGGAGTACTTGCACATCCACACCAGCCCGAAGTAGTTGAGGGCGACCGCCTGCTCGAGGCTTTCGTTCTCCACGTCGGCAACCGTCTTGTCACCGATCGCCATCGGATTCACCGACGCGTTGTTGACCAGCGTGGTCAGCTGTCCGTACTCGGCGATCGTCGACTCCACCAGCCGAACGACATCCTGCTCCGTGGTCAGGTCGGCCTCGACGAAGATCGCCTTGCCGCCACTGTCGGCGATGGCCGCCAGGGCGCTGTCGGCATCCTTGGAATCCTCACCGGTGATCACGACCGAAGCACCTTGTTGCGCGAACCGCAGACCGATCGTACGCCCGATCCCTCGCGTCGACCCGGTGATCAGGGCAACCTTGCCCTGAAGCCTCCCTTGGCCCCCCACACTCATCAACTCCGCCTCTCATCGCTCCACCATGAACAACGTCGAGCAGTCCAACACTGTAAAACTGCCAATCGGTTGGTTGGTAACATACTCAGCCTGGGCATGGGCGTCAAGGGTTATCCGGCACACTCGCCCAACGGTCGGCAACCTGCTGACGCACTGCGACACCGGCCGCGTCGGCACCTCTTGACTGCGCGTGGGACAATGCTACGGTTCACCCTATACCAACCAGTCGATTGGCTGAATTGCTCGGTGCGGCCGAAATCGCTCCTCAGCCTGGGAAGGATTGCGAACATGTCCACTCCGAAGCCCGTCGTTCGAGGCATCGACCACATCGGCATCACCGTGCCCGACATCGAGACCGCGACCGAGTTCTTCGCCACGGCGCTGGACGCCTCGGTGCTCTACGACCCCTTACCCAAACAGCCCGAGGGCGCGGACGACCGGTTCGCCAAGGTCGACCTGTCGACCCGTCTGGGCGTACATCCGACCGCTCGGATCCGGGGCATCCGGATGCTTCGATTGGGCGAGAGCGCGACCCTCGAACTCTTCGAGTACTCGGTCGAAGACCAGACCTCACCGATCCGGCCGGACGGTCTCGGCTTCCAGCACATCGGCATCTACGTCGACGACATCGACGCCATCGGCGAGCGCGTCGAAGCGGCCGGCGGTGAGCTGATGACCGGCCCCAACCTGATGAAGGGCCCCGAGGAGGGCGCGGGCAACGCGACCTGGTACATGCGCACACCGTGGGGCAGCACGATCGAGCTGGTCTCCTTCCCCAGCCCGAAACCGATCGAGGCCGATCACGAGGTGAAGCGCTGGCATCCGCCGGCCTGCCACGGTCACTGACACCGGCGCCCGGCCCCACCGGGTGTTTGTGGACGGCCCGACGCACATGGTCAGGCCACCCAGCATGACAGAAGGGGGTGCGCGCCGGTTGGCGCGCGCCCCCTTCAGCATTCGTCACTACCTCAGCGACCGGCGTTGCCCGGCTGCGGAAGTCCCGGGCGAGGCCAGGGCAACGAGAAGAGGCTGGTGTGCGTGGTGACATAGAGGGTCTGCAGATCGGCCCCACCGAAGCACACGTTCGTGCACGAGTCGCCCACCGCCAGGTATTCGACCAACCGGCCGTCCGGGGACACCAGCAGCAGACCGCCGTCGAGCACCGCCACGACAAT
Organism: Granulicoccus phenolivorans DSM 17626 = NBRC 107789 = JCM 15570; assembly: GCF_000423085.1. Classification (GTDB taxonomy): domain Bacteria; phylum Actinomycetota; class Actinomycetes; order Propionibacteriales; family Propionibacteriaceae; genus Granulicoccus; species Granulicoccus phenolivorans. Next base: position 50,836 of record NZ_AUHH01000010.1, read on the forward strand.
CACCCCCGATGCCTCGACCGCCATCGAGTCGAGGCGGTAGGGAGTCGCCGCGATGATGCGGCGCGCACGCTCGGCACGGCCCGACGCATCCACCCCGAAAGCCACAACCCGGCCGGTCATCGTCTCCGACACATAGACGGTCTGTCCGTCCGGAGCCACGCCGACACCGTTCGGCGTCAGTGCCCAACCCGGTTCGAATTCGACCTCGCCACCGTCCCCCTTGATGTGCACCAGGCCACCGGTGTCGATCTCGTAGGGGCGCCGCTTACCGAAGTCGGTCGCCCAGAACCCGCCCCGCCGGTCGGACACGATGTCGTTCAGCCCCCGAAGCCACGGCTGTGATTCCGGACCGTGGAGTCGCTCCACCTCGCCGGTGTCGGGGTTGACCCGATCGATCCACCCGCCCCGGTAGTCCGTCGGCGCCCACGAGGGCTCGCGGGTGTCCGGATCGCCGTCAGGACGTCCTTCCATGGCCGCCCAGTCGAAGCCACCGTTGTTGACGACGTACAGCAACCCGTCCAGGCCCAGCGCGGCACCGTTCGGTCCACCGCCGAGGTCTGCGATCTCGCCCAGCCCTGCCGTTTCGCTCCACCGCCGCAGCCGACCGCTCTTGATCTCGACGAAGGCGAGCGAGCCGTCCGGCAGGACGGTCGGTCCCTCGGCCAGCGCCAACCCGTCGAGGATGTTGCGGCGCCCTCGGCGCACTGCGTCCTGATCGAGCAATTCCATGACTTTCCTCTTTCGTCCTCGTTCTCTCCGCGGCAGCGCTGGTCGCCCTCCGCAACAGTTGAGTCGGCGCCGAGTCGAAGCCAGGCCCAGGACCGAAGCCCCCACGTCACAGTGAACCTCGCCCCACTGCCGTCCGCGTGGGCGTCGCATCGAGAGACCTTGCCTGAAGTGAGACACGATGGAGAGTTGGGTCGCCTGTTTGGCAGCAGGGCGGTCGGGCGCTGCGCCGGTCAGAACCGGCATATCGGCTCGGCGATGCCCTGGAACGGCACGTCCACCGCGAACACCGCGCCGTCCAGCGGGTCGGGAGTTCCGATGTACTGGGGGTCGCCCAGCGAGGTGATATACAGCCGGCCCAGGTTCGGGCCGCCGAAGGCCACCATGGTGGGCATCCGGATCGGCAAATCGATCACCATGTCGAGCACGCCGTCACGGTCGAAGCGGACCACGGTGCCGTTCTCGGGCCCGGTGATCAACGCCAGCCAGTACCCGCCCTGGGTGTCCACCGCAGCGCCGTCCGGCTTGCCCAGGGTGTCGGGAACGGTCGCGAACAGGGACTCCGGACCGAGTGTGCCGGTCGTGTCGTCGTAGTCGCTGACGTAGATCTCCCGGCGCAAGGTCTCGGCCCGAAACATCCGGGTGCGGTCGGCGGAGAAGGCGGTGCCGTTGGCGGTGACGAGCCCGTCGATGACCGCGGTGGCCACGCCGTGGTCGTAGCGGTACATGGTGCCGAGTCCGCGCCCGGTCACCGGATCGGTGGTGAAGGAGGTGGAGTAGGAGCCCACCCACAACCGCCCGGCCGGATCGGTGCGACCGTCGTTGAACTTCAGGTCGGACGACGGGTCGTAGGGCACGCCCACCACCCGCTCGATCGCCCCAGTGGCGGTCGTCAGTCGGTACACCCCGTCCTCACACGCCGCGATCAGAGTGCCGTCACCACCCAGCGCGACGCACCCGGGCGCCGACGGCAGGTCCCACCGTTCGGACACCGTGGTGTCGACGTCCAGGCGGTGGATGCACGAACGGGTTGCGTCGATCAGGTAGAGGCACTGCTCCTCACTGCTCCAGACCGGGCTCTCCCCGAGCATGGTGCGCAGGTCACCACCCACCACCTGGATGCCGAAGGAACTCACTGTTCGTGCGCCTCGATCCGCTGCCAGCGCAGCAGGTGCTTCTCGACGAACTCGGCGATCAGGTAGAGGCCGGTGGCCAGGATCGTCAGCACGAACAACACCGCGAAGAGTCCGTCGGGTCGGAAGGTGTTGCCGAACCGGACAATGTCCTGACCCATGCCGACCCGGGAGGCGATCATTTCGCTGGCCACCACGCCGAGCAGCGCGTAGGTGAGCGCCAACCGGATGCCGGCGAACAGCGCCGGCACGCTGGTGGGGAGCAGCACCTTGAAGAGATAGGACGCACCGCGAAGACCGGTCACCCTCGCCATCGTCGCGATATCGGCATCGATGTTCTTCACCGCCGCGCGGCAGCTGACCAGCAGGACGAAGAAGACGATGGACACCGCCAGTGCAACCTTCGCCGTCATGGTGAGACCGAACCAGATGATGAACAACGGGGCAAGGGCGATACGCGGGATGCTGTTGAGCGGGGCGATCAGGATGCCGAAGACTTTGTCCAGGAACGGCGACAGGCCGAGCAGGTAGCCGGCCAGCGCCCCGGTCACGGTGCCGATGACGAAGGCGATCAGCATGGCCGTCATGGTCGCCAACAGCGATTTGACCATCTGTCCGGAGTGGTAGTACTTACCCAGCGCCACGCCGATCTCCGACGGCTTGCTGGTGAACATCGGGTCGACCCATCCGCGGTTCGCGAACAGTTCCCAGGCCCCGAGCAACACCGCGATCAACAGCACGCGGCAAACGAGGATGACCCAGCGGTTCGTCGAGAAGACGCGCCAGCGCTTCCGGAACTTCTCACCTTTGGTGAGGACCGGCGCGACGGGCACGGGGGTTGCGGTTTGCGCGCTCATCAGGCGACCTCTTCTTCCTTGTCCTTGGTCAGGGCCCCGGAGCCCATGGCCCCTTCCAACTCGTGGAAGAAGGAGTGGTGGAGCTCTCGGAACTGGTCGGTGAACAGGATGTCGCCCAGGTCGTCCGCGCGCGGCCGCGGCAGGGGGATCACGTGGTCGCCCGCGATCCGGCCCGGGCTCGGCAGCATCACGATGACCCGGTCGGCGAGCAGGATCGCCTCGGACAGGTCGTGGGTCACGAACACCACCGTCTTGCGGGTATCACCGTCGGAGAAGCCGTCCCGCTCCCAGATCGACAGGAACTCCCGCTGCAGGACCAGCTTCGTCCGCGCGTCCAGCGCTGCGAACGGTTCATCCATCAACAGCACGTTGGGATCGGGGGCCAGGGTTCGCGCGATCGCCGCACGCTGCCGCATGCCCTGGGACAACTCTCCGGGCAACGCATGGTAGTACGACGACAGACCGACGAGATCCAACATCTCCTGGGCTCGCCTGCGCCGGCCGCCACGGCTCCACCCGGGACGCACCTCCATCCCCAGTTCGACGTTGCGCACCACCTTGCGCCAAGGCAGGAGCGCATGCCGGGCAAACATGTAGCCCACGTCGAAGTTCGGGCACTGGGCGTGACTTTCCCCCAACGTGATCGTGCCCGTCGAGGGCGGGAGCAGGCCCGCGATCATGTTCAGCAGGGTGGTTTTGCCGCAGCCACTGGCCCCGACCAGGGCGACGAACTGCCCCTGGGGAATCGTCAGGTCGACGGTGTCGAGGGCCAGACGATCGGCGCGCGACTTGCCCTTTCCGGTCGCAAAGGATCGGGTGACCCCGCGGACTTCGATGTGTCCGCGTCCGCGACCGGCACTGCGGGCATCGACGGGTTGTCGGGAATCGGTGGAGCTGCGAGACGAGGTGATGAGGGACATGACAACTCTTTCGAACTTGGTGTGGCCCCCATCAAACGACCGAGGGCGGTTCACGGGACGCTTCGGCGGTCAGCCGAGCCGGTGGACGACGTCGTCGTAGGTGAGCTTTGAGGTGAGCACCTTCGCGTCGTAGAGGGCGGTGAGCGAGTTGTTCACCGGATCGGGGGTGATCTCGGTCGAGAACAAGGTGAGGTAGTGCAGCGCCGACTCAACGGCCGCGGGGTCGTTGACCAAGCCGTACTCATCGAAGAGCATCTTCTTGATCTGGTCGGCGTTGGCCGGGTCCTTCACCGCGTCGTACGTCCCCTGCATGGCATCGCAGAAGGCCTTGGCCGTGTCCGGGTTGTGCTCCAGCCAGCTGATCTTGGCCGCGTAGCCGCCTCCGTTGACGTCAAAGGGCGGTACATCGTCGGCCAGGACGGAGACGAGGTCGATGGTTCCCTTGGCTCGCTCGTTCTGCATGGAGAACGCGTTGATGACGGTCAGATCCACTTGACCCTGATTGAGCGAGGCGACCGCCGCGTCCTGACTGACCGGGATGAAGGTGATGTCTCCCTCGGCCAGACCTGCCAGGGACGCGGCAGCCTCGAAGCTGAGGTGAGGGCCGGAACCGAGCCCCGGCACGCCCACGCTCTTGCCCTTCAGGCTCCGGATCGCCTCTTGCCAGGTCGCGAAGCCCCGGAACGGCTTCGCGCTCTCCCCTCCTGACTTGGCAACCAGGTAGGTCGTGGAGGTGGGCAGGTTGCCGCAGAACATCACCAGGTCGTGCCCCGCCTCCTTGGCGGACGCGACGGTGGTCAGTCCGCCGTACATGACATCCACCGAGCCCGACAGAACCGCCGAGACGGCCGCGGCCGAGTCCCCGACGCTGACCACCTCGAGGTCGAGACCGTGGTCCACGAAGACCCCGTGCTCCTGGCCGTAGACAACGGGTAACTGGGCCGCGATGCCGGGGGCGGCGGATCCGAGGCTGATGTGCGTCCGCCCGCCGTCTTTCCCGGATTCCGAGGCCGTGCCACAGCCGGCGAGGACGGCCAACGCGACGACCCCGGCCGCCAGTGCCGCGCCCACTTTCTTTCCACGGCGGCGAGAACGACCGCCTCCCAGCCATTTCGCCATCATCGGCAATCACCCTTGAATCCGATTTCCAACCAACCGATTGGCTGGCTTGCGGACGATCCTAAGTTGCCGGGCGGCCGCCGTCAACCCCTGCCCCGCACCCACCGAGACCGCTCTCCAGGCGGCTCAGACCGACCCACACACCACCAGTCGACCGGTTGGGAACCGCCAATCGGTATTTGGCAGCAAAGGAGCCTCGTGCCCGAACGAATCGGACGCGAAGGCCACTGGGGTTCGGAAATCAGTCGAGCGGACGGACCACGTCGTCGTGGGTGTCAACCAATCGGTCGGCTGATTGGCGGAAATCCCAAGCTCGCCAGAGAGCTGCGTCAACGATCAACCGAGGCCATCGTCAGCGCACCCGCGCGATGTGTCGTTCCTCTTGGTTGAAGTCAGCCGGCATAGGCCGGCTGGGCAGTGCCGGAGACACCGAGGCCGTCGATTGCGAGCAGGCATCCACCGAGGGGGCCGTCGGGACGGTACGGCACCGGGATCTCGGGATCGGCCATGGTGGTGACCACCAAGGACTCGAGGTTCGGCCCGGCGAAGGCCATGCTCGTCGCGTTGCGCACCGGCAGTGGGACACGACGATCCAGCGAGCCGTCGGGCGCGTAGCGGCGCAACTCACCGTCGTAGGTCGCCATCACCCAGAGGAAGCCGTCCGCGTCCAAGGTGGCGCCATCCGGAGTGGCCAACCCGCTCCCGCCCTTGTCATCGCGAAACGAGACGAACTCGCGGGACCCGGTGATGTCGTGGGCGTCGGAGTCATAAGCCAGCGCATACACCACGTCGGCCCAACTGTCGTTGTAGTAGATCGTGTGGTCGTCCGCGCTGATCGCTTGGCCGTTGGCGATCCCCAGCCCCTGCCACATCCGATGCAGAGCACGCTGCTCGTCCAGCTGAAACACACATCCCTGCGGGGCAACGCACCCTCGCAGGGCCTGCGTGGCCGGATTGAACAACCCGGGCACGGACGTCCCGACGATCAGCCGCCCCCGGGAATCGACCGTGACGTCATTGAACAGCGTGTCGGTGTCGTCCGGCAGTTCGTGGAGCGTGTCGAAGCCCCCGCTCTCGGGATCGAACACGTGCAGGCCCCGGAACGACGCACAGACCAGGCCCCCGGAGGCCCGCCGAGCGATCCCGATGAGGGGTGCGGGAGGTCGCCAGACGCTCAGTCGCTCTCCACTCAAATCGGTACGAAACAGATGTCCGGACATCGGATCGAGCCAATAGGCCCGCTCGGTCACCGGATCCCACAGCGGCGCCTCACCGAGCACCGCGACGGACGGCGTCAGCTGACGGACTCTCAACACGGGAGGGTTCACTGCTACCAGCCGCGTTCGGCCAGCCGGTGCGGCTGGGGGATCTCGTCGACGTTGATGCCGACCATGGCCTCACCCAACCCGCGCGAGGCCTCCGCGATCACCTTCGGATCGTCATGGAACGTGGTCGCCGCTACGATCGCCGCGGCGCGCTTGGCCGGATCACCGGACTTGAAGATCCCCGACCCCACGAACACCCCCTCGGCACCCAACTGCATCATCATCGCCGCATCGGCCGGCGTCGCGATCCCACCCGCGGTGAACAACACCACCGGCAACTTCCCCGTCGCCGCGACCTCCGCGACCAGGTCGTACGGCGCCTGCAACTCCTTCGCCGCCACGTACAACTCATCGGGTGCCATCGATGTCAACCGGTGGATTTCTCCACGAATCGACCGCATGTGCGTCGTCGCGTTCGACACATCCCCGGTACCGGCCTCACCCTTGGACCGGATCATCGCCGCCCCCTCGGTGATCCGCCGCAGCGCCTCACCCAGGTTCGTCGCCCCGCACACGAACGGTACGGTATACGCCCACTTGTCGATGTGGTTGGCGTAATCGGCCGGGGTCAACACCTCCGACTCGTCGATGTAGTCCACCCCGAGGCTTTCCAGCACCTGCGCCTCGACGAAGTGCCCGATGCGCGCCTTGGCCATCACCGGGATCGACACCGACTCGATGATGCTGGCGATCATGTCCGGATCACTCATCCGCGACACCCCGCCCTGGGCACGGATGTCGGCCGGAACCCGCTCCAACGCCATCACCGCGACCGCGCCTGCGTCCTCGGCGATCTTCGCCTGCTCGGCGGTCACCACGTCCATGATGACCCCGCCCTTCAACATGTCCGCCATCCCGCGCTTCACCCGCGACGTACCCGTCGTGACTTTCTCATTGTCGCTCAATTTCGTCATGAGGTCGGGTGCCACCGTCTCGTACACAGAATCCCCTTTCCGGGAGTTCGACAGAACGCCATCCGGAGAAGCCGAGATGACGAGCGGCTATACTACCAGTCGGTTGGTTGTCTACTTTGATCACCGGACACGCCGACGCGTTGAATTCCCTGGTGCACACCCCTTGCGTTACAATGCTTCAACCGACTGATTGGTTGGGTGTCGCAGGGGTTTCCCTTTGTGCGTCCGGCCACCAAATCACACGTAGGACACAAGCGAAGGCAGGCACGACCATGGCTGCAGGCAGCATGCGATCGGCCCCGGTGGTCACGAGCGACACCGCCGGGCAGCACGGGCAGCGCCGACGACAGGAACTGATCAGGCTCTCGGTGAAACTGTTCGCCAAGAAGGGCTACCAAGCTGCCTCTCTGCAGGACATTGCCGACGCCTTCGGCATCCTGAAGGGCAGCCTGTTCCACTACATCCGCAGCAAGGACGACCTGCTGTACGAGATCATCCAGATCAACTTCGCCGAAGCGCAGGAACGCATCTGGAAGATCGCCGAGGAGGAGGCCCCCGCTGCCGACCGGTTGGCCAGGGTCATCGGCGCCTACGTCCGCTTCGTCTCCGACCGGCAGGACTGGGTGACCGTCTGGCTCAACAACGCCGACTTCTTGAGCAAACCGCGCCGCGATGAGGTGCGCCAAACCGAGCACCGCTACCGCGACACCGTGCGGCGTTTGGTGGAGGGTGCGCAGGCGGAGGGAGCCCTGCCAGACACTCTGGACCCGGACGTCACCACCATGACCCTGCTGGGTTCGCTGAACTGGGTCCACCGCTGGTACCGCAAGGGCACGCTGTCCCCGGATGACATTGCCGAACGCATCACCGCCGTCTACCTGCGCGGCTGACTCGCGCAGCATTCGGCGACACCGGCCACCGGCACCCACGTGGCCCCGGCCCGCCTCGGCGGACCGGGGCCACGCCGTCTCATCGAGTCAGGATGACCGAGGAGCCATGCCCGAACAGGCCCTGGTTCGCGGTGATTCCCACCCTTGCCCCTTCCACCTGCCGGCCTTCGGCCTGACCTCGAAGCTGCCAGGTCAGTTCGCAGACCTGCGCCAAGGCCTGCGCCGGTACCGCTTCACCGAAGCAGGCGAGACCGCCGGACGGGTTGATCGGGATGCGTCCGCCGATCGTGGTCTCACCGTCGCGCAGGAGTTGCTCCGCCTCACCGGGCCCGCACAACCGTAGATCCTCCATCCAGTCCAGCTCCAGCGCCGTCGAGAGGTCGTACACCTCGGCGACGGAGACATCGGCGGGGTCGACGCCCGCCTCCTCGTAGGCTGCTCGGCCGATGGACGCCTTGAACGTGAGCTCGGGTGCCGACACGGCATTGGCGGCGTCGGTGGCGATGTTCGGCATGTCCAGGACGGTGTTGGGGAAGGTCGGCGTGACCGTCGACAACCCGCTGACCCGAACCGGATGATCGGCACCCATCCGCTTCGCGAACTCCGCGGAGGCCACAACGACGGCAGCCGCGCCGTCCGAGGTGGCACAGATGTCCAGCAGGTGCAAGGGGTCGCAGACCACCGGACTGGCCAGCACGTCCTCGATCGTCACACTGGAGCGGTAGCGGGCGTTCGGGTTTGTGAGCCCGTGGGCGGCGTTCTTCACCTTGACCCGGGCGAAGTCCTCCACAGTGGCGCCATAAAGGTCCATCCGCCGGCGTGCGTAGAAGGCGAAGTAGGCAGGGTTGGTGGCCCCGAACAACCGGAACCGGAGCCAGTCCGGATCATCCCAGCGCTCGCCCGCATTCGGCGCGAGGAATCCCTTGGGCGTGGTGTCGGCTCCTACCACCAGAGCCACCTCGCTCAGCCCTGCCAGGATCCGGGTGCGCGCAACCTCGAGCGCCTGGGCACCGGTGGCGCACGCTGCGTAGGCGGTCGCGACCCGGGCGCCGTTCCACCCCAAGGCCTGGGCGAAGGTGGAGCCCGCGACGTAACCGGCATAACCGTTGCGAACGGTCTCACCGCCCACGACGAAGTCGATCTGGCTCCAGGCGACTCCCGCGTCCGCGAGGGCGGCGCGCGCGGCGTGCAGACCGTACTCGGCGAAGTTCCTGCCCCACTTGCCCCACGGGTGCATGCCCACACCGAGGACGGCGATGTCGTTGGGGTTCACTGGTTGTCTCCGTTCGTCGCAGTGCTGGAGGACACCGGCCTCCAGCGCCAGATGGTTCGGTCGCCGGAGTCGTCCACGTACAAGGTCTCGATGACCAGTTCGACCTCGGCGCCCACGGCCAGGTCGACCACGCCGTAGCCTTCGGCGACCTGCCCGAGCACCACCAGCCCCTCGGCCAGTTCGACGGCCGCGATCGCGAAGGGCTCGTACGGATCCCGGGCCGGCACGTACGGCGCCGGCGGCTGGTACTGCGCATCGGTGTAGGACCAGACCCGACCTCTGCGCGACAACGTGACGGGAGCGAACGACGTGCCTTCGCATTGGGGGTTTCGACAGAAGCTCAATCCGGACGGGAAGAACACGGTGCCGCAGGCGTCACACGAGGACCCGATGAGTCCCGGCTCCGGATCCTGCGTGAACCAGCCTTCGATTACAGGTGTACCCACATTTCCTCCTGGGCTCGGCTTGGCCGTCGCAGGTCACGACGTCCGGCCACGAAACCGCAGCATAGAACATTTTGCCCAACCAGTCGATTGGTTTGTGTGATAGCCTTCTCTCCATGTCGCTCCCCGATCTTTCCTGGCTGTCGCTATGGCTTGATGAGGCCGGCGTCCCGGGGTCCGGGGTGTCGTCCCCCGAACTCCTCGGCGGCGGAACCCAGAACACCATCGTTTCCTTCCACCGCGGCGGACGCCGACTGATTTTCCGGGCGCCGCCCGCGGCGTCGTCGTACGGCGTCAAGGCCATCGGACGCGAGGACCGGGTCCTGCGGGCCCTGGCGGCCACAAATGTCCCGCACCCGGCCTGGGTCGCGTCCTGCACCGAACACGAACCTTTCGGTGTGCCCTTCATCGTCATGGCCGCCGTCGACGGCACGACCCCCGCCAGCGAACTCCCGCCGGCCTACCTGCAGCCGGGGTGGGCCCACGCTTTTGCGCTGTCCATGGTGGACGCGGCCGCATCGATCGGAAGCGTCGACGTCGAGGCCGTCGGGCTCGGCTCGTTCGGACGACCCGAGGGCTTCCTCAGTCGCCAGGTCGACCGCTGGGCCGGTCAACTGGACTCCTACCGCAGCTCACCGGGATACGACCCTGCGGAGCTGGGCGATGTCGCCGCCGTGGCGGCCTGGATCGGCGCCCACCTGCCCACAACGGCCAGTCCCGGCCTGATGCACGGAGACTTCCATCTCGCGAACGTCATCTGCTCCCCCACCGAGCCCCGAGTGGCGGCCGTGATCGACTGGGAGCTGTCCACTGTCGGCGATCCGCTGGTCGACCTCGGGTGGCTCCTGGCTACCTGGTCGATCCAGGACCGGGGCCGGCCGGGCACGGTGGGCACCAAGCCCTGGGTCGATCCGCCGGCCGAGGAGGAACTGGTTGCCCGGTACGCGGAATCGAGTGGGCGCGCCGTCGACGACGTGCTCTGGTACAAAGTCCTCGCGTGCTACAAGCTCGCCGTCATCCTGGACGGCACACACGCCCGCGCCCTGACCGGGCAGGCAGCTGTCGCCGTCGGTGACCGCCTGCATGCCAATGCGCAAGGCCTCATCGCGCGAGCGACCCGCTGGCTCAATGAAGCCTGACCCCTGACTGACACGGCCGGCCGTCGCGATGACGGCCGGCCGATCCGGTTCCGGTGGCGGTCGAGACCTACAACGCCATCAGGACGCGCGCCACTCCCGCCGGATTCGACAGGTGCGGCGCGTGGCCCTCGTCGAGACCGATCACCTCACCGCCCACCTTCTCGGTGCGACGCGCAACCGCGTCGAACCGAATGGCCGGATCACGCCGCCCCAACACCGACACGAACCGGATGGGCGGCCACACGGTCAGGGGAAAAGCTTCGGCGAAACTCCCGGTCGGCTGTGTCCGCGCGCTCTCGACCTGCACCGCGTAGACGTCGTCGGGGACATCGGCGAAAAGGACGTGCCGCGCCGCGGGACCAAAGGCGACGCCGCCTTCCTCGGTGTCTGAAGCCAGGCTCATCAGCAGTTCCCTGTCGATCTGCTCCTCGAAGGCCGCGTTCAGTGACCGGTCGAGGAAGGGAACGGTTCCGGCCAGGTTCACGACAGCCCGCGTTGGCCGTTCGGCCCCGACCAGCACGGCTGCCGCGGATCCGACGCCTGACCACCCGACCACGACCACGTCATCGTTGGTGTCGATCGGCTCCATTTCATTCAGGACGCGGTCGCGATAGTCGAGCAGCGTCGCTGTCGGATCAACCCCGAGGTCGGGCACCGCAACCGTGTGACCGTGGTTCTCGAGCTGTCGCCGAACACCGTCCCAGCACCACGGGCCACTACCGCCACCGTGGATGAGTACGAATCCAGTCATCAAGTTCCTGCCTTTCCCTTTCACAACCATTCGATTGGTTCTGCAACGGCAAGGCGACCCTGACCGTCTCCCCGAGCGTCACTCGACTACCTGAACGACGTCGTCGAAGGTCAGGTTCGACTCCAGCAGGTCACCACGGCGTCCTATGACTCCCGCATGGCGTTGCAGAACCCATGCGCGTCGGCGTTGACATCGAGCCGGCTGCGCCTGGCCCGCATACCCGCCACCGTTGACCCGGAATGCCGAGATGTCCTCGGGCAGCAGCGAGACGAGCTTCCGGGATGCCACGCGGGCTGTCCCCAGCCCCCACGTGGTCGATGTTGCTGGGGTGGTCAGCCCTGCTGGGCCACCCAGGCCTTCAACGCGTTGCGGTGGTGCTTGCCGAACTCGGTGCGCGGCAGTGCGTCCATGAACAGCACCCGGTCGGGCAGGGTCTCCTTCGGCTGTCCCCGCTCGGACAGGTAGCTGCGCACCTCCTCGATCGTCGGCCGCTGCGAGCTGACCATAACCACCACCGCAAGCTCACCCAGGCGTTGATCCGGAGCGCTGACCACCGCCACCTCCTCGGCGCCGGGCATCTCGGTCAGGGTGGTCGCCATCTCGATGGGGTCGATCTGAATCCCGCCGCGGCGGATGATCTCCTTCATCCGACCCGACCAACGGATGTTCCCGTCGGCGGCGCTGTACACGAGCAGGTCGCCGGTCTTGTAGTAGCCGTCGCGGGTCAGCGCCGCGGCGGTGACCTCGGGCTGCCCGAGGTAGCCAAGGAAGGACGACGGGCCACGGCACTCGTATTCCCCCACCTGCCCGGCCGGCAGCACGTTCCCGTCGCCGTCCACGATGCGGAAGTCGATGCCGTCGAACGGCACGCCGTCCTTCGTGTGCCGGATCGCCTCGGGGTCGTCGATCCGCGAAATGGCGTGCCCCATGCACTCCGACAGGCCGTACACGCGCAGGACGGGGATGCCGTACCGCTCCTCGGTCTCGCGATACAGGCTGTCGTCCCCGGCGTGGGAGGTCATCAGCCGCATCGAGGCCAGTTGCGCCTCGGCGCCGGCGGGGAGCCGGACCAGGTCGAACAGGTGGGTGCCGACGGTGATGCAGAACGTCCCACCGAACTCCTGGATCAGTTCGGCGACCGCCTGCACCTTCCATCGGGTCGGGATGACCGATGCGCCGTACAGCAGGGGCATGTACACCTCGAACAGCGACCCACTCGCGTGCCCGTACGGACCGAACGCCACGTGCACATCATCGGCGGAATACCCGGTCGCCTTGGCAAAGTGCCGGGCCGAGTAGATCAGCGTCTGCTCGTTGTGCATCACGCTCTTGGGAACGCCGGTGGTCCCGCCGGTGGACAGGACCAGGCAAGGACGGCCTGGGTCCCAGGCTCGCTGGTCGATGCCGGCACCGGTATCACTCAACGCTTCCAGGGTCGGGTCCTCGCCGCCGCCGCCGCCGTCTCCACCTTGGATGATGAACGAATCGGCACCCACGCGGTCGCGCAACTGCTGCGCCGGTCCCGTCCAGGCTTCCTGCGCCAGCAGGCGGCTCTGGACGATGACGACGCGAGCATGGACCCGGTCGGCAATGGTCAGCACGAGATCCGGCGATACCCGGCTCGACAGCGGAGCCACCGCCACTCCGGCGATGGATGCCGCCACGGCCAGCACGATGCCCTGCCAGGAGTTGTCCTGGACCGCGAGGACGAACTCCCCCGGGGCGACCCCGCGATCCACCAGATGCCCGGCGAGACGGCGGGCCTTGGCCCACAGGTCCGCGTAGGTGATGGGCGTGCCGCTCGCGACGTGCACCGCAACCCGTTCCGGGGTGGTCTCGGCCCAGTGCTTGACCACTTCGGCCAGGGTCGTGTCCTCCCGCAGGCCGCGGGCGCGGTAGTCGTCCTGGAGGGCCTGGGGCAGGAGCGGATGGGCTGACATGGTGCCGGAACGGGAAATCATGGTCACGGGAACTCCCTCGGTGCGTGATTGGTCAGTAGGCATGCAGGGCACCGTTGACGCTGATGGTCTGGCCGCTCACGTAGCCGGCCTCGTCGGTGCACAGGAAGTCGATGGTGTGCGCGACGTCCTCGACGGTCGCGAAGCGGCCCGCGGGGATCCGTTTGCGCAGCTTCTCAACCTGGTCCGGGTGGTGCTGGCGCCACTCGTCGAGCAGCACGGTTTCGATCGGGCTCGGGCTCACCGCATTGACGGTCACCCCGGCGCGCGCCACCTCCTTGGCGAAAGAGCGCATGAAGCCCATCGCGCCGCCTTTCACGGCACCATAGGCCGACTCGTTGCGCGAGCCGGCCCGGCCGGCGTCGGAGGTGACGATCACCACTCGCCCCCAGCCGTTGTCGACCATGCCGGGCACCAGGGCATGGGAGATCTGCAGCACCGCGCGAAGGTCGACGGCCCACAGTTCGTCCCATTTCTCCGGGGTGCTCTCGAGGAACGGCTGGTAGGAGGGGATCCCCGCCGCGTGCACCAGCACGTCGACGTTACCGTCCGCCTTGACCCGCTCCACCATGGCGGAGATCGCTGACGCGTCACGCAGGTCGGCGGCGTAGGCCCGGGCCCCGGGCAGACCCTCGGCGGCCGCCTCGGCGCTCTCCCTGGTCCGGCCGCACACGGCCACGTCGAGTCCGCGCGCCGCCAGCAACTTCGCGACCTCGCGTCCCACGCCGCCGGCCGCGCCGGTGACGACTGCTCTTCTGGTCATTCTTCTCCCTGTTCTTGTATCAGGCTGACGCTGGGCGGCAGCGGTTCCCACTTGGGGCTGCGACGCGCTTGTCGCGCCTCGAGGCCCTCGCGCGCGTCGCGTCCTTCACCGGCAACGCGGCTGACGATCTGGTCCAGCAGGATCATCGAGTCGAGGTCGGAGGTGAGCCCGCGGTTGACCGCCAGCTTCCCGAACATCAGCATGGTTGGGCTCTTGTCGACGAACTTGGCGCAGTACTCGACGACGGTCGGCCCGAGTTCGACGGGTGGGCAGTGCGCATTCACCACGCCGGCCTCCGTCGCTTCGACACCGCTCCACAGTTGCCCGCTCAGGATGTGCTCCTTGGCTCGGCGCACCCCGATCAGGCGGGCCAGCCGGTAGGTGCTGCCGCCCCCGGGGTACAGGCCGTTGCGGATGTGGAAGTCGCCGATCCGGGCATCGTCGGCGGCCACCGCGAAGTCGCAGGCGAGCATGAACTCGAAGCCACCGCCGACCACCCAACCGTGCACGGCCGCCACGGTCACCTTCCGGGTGCCCTCCAGGGCATGGAAGAACCGGGAACTGGTGGCCGAGAGGGTCTGCCAGTCGCCGTGGTCACCCAGCATGTCCGGGTCGCCCCCGACACAGAAGGAGTCACCCCGGCCGCGAAAGATGATCACCCGGACGTCCGGGTCGTTGTCGGCCCGCTGGATTGCGCGCTCGATGCCCCGCAACATGTCCATGTGGTATGCGTTGCGCGACTCGGGGCGATTCAGCCATATGGTGGCGCGGGCCCCATCGGTCGAGGTCTCGTACTCGACCGAGTCATTGACGGGACGTGCGGACATCATCTCCTCCAAACAACCAACCGGTTGGCTGGTAACACTAGCAGTGACCACTTACGTGGTCAATGACCGGTCGAACCGGACGCCTTCTCGATCCCAGCGGCGACGATGGTCGACAGCGCAGCGACCCCGCGCCGGGCAGCACTGCCACCACCCTCGGCATCGATCCGCGGACCGAGCAGCTCCAGCTCGTAGGGGCCGCGGAAACCCGAGGTCTCGAGGTGGCACACCAGTTCGGTGATCGGGATGTCCCCCTCGCCGGGGACCACGCGGTCGGGGACACAGTAGCTGCCGATGACGTAGTCGCCGACCTGCGTCAGGGCGGCCCGATCGCCCAGGGACGCCAGGCTGGCGGTCAGGGCGCGTTCGGCCCACGTATTGGCCACGTCGTAGATCACCCCGAGCCCCACCTGTTCGGCCACGTACCGCGCGTCGGCCAGCGTGTGGACGAACCCGACGTCCGCGCGCAGGTTCGACGTCGGTTCGATGCTCAGCCGGACGTCCCGGTCCTCGGCGTAGGCGACCACAGGGGTCACGATCTCGGCGAACGCATCGAACAATTGCTCCCACGTCGCACCCCCCGCGGCACCGGTCGCGAACTGGACGATCCCTGCCCCCACCAGCACCGCGCGGTCGATCGACATCGTGAGCTCGCTGCGCGTCCGAGCGAAGGACTCCGGGTCGCGAAGGTGCAACCGGGCTGCCGAGATCATGCTGCTCACGGTCAACCGGCGCTCTCGGACGGAGGTTGTCGCGTCCTGCCAGCCTGCCTGCACCAGCTTGTCCTCGATGAGCCCGACCTGGGTGATCGACAATTCGTCCCACAAGGCCAACTCGTCGGCGAAGGTCATCGACATCGTCGAGACCTGGTGCAGGGACACACGGGGATGAACCATGACTGCCTTTCGGGGTCGGCGGCCGGGCCGCACGGGGCTTTCGTACTCAGGAATCGACGACCCGGGTGCCTTGGTGCTCCCGGAGCCGCCATTGTCCCGCGCGTCGAATCCAGATCTGCAGGGCGTTGGCGTGCACGGTTCGGCTCGGGTGGCCTTCCCACGGCGAAACCGAGACGATGTAATCTCCGCGCATCCAGGCCAGCGAGTCGATGACCACGATGTCGAGCGGTCCGCGTCGCAGGTACCGGGACGGCCCGGTGAGGCTGCGCTCCAGGTAGCCGGCGAAGTCGTCGTGGACGCCGTTTGCGTGCAGGTACGACAAGCCGGGAGCCAGCACCGTCGCGAGCCGTTCCCGGTCCCGCGCGTTGAACGCGTCACAGCGCTGCCGCTCCGCAGCCAGCAGCCCGTCCACGTCGGCCTGATCGCCGGCGCCGTTCACCTCCATGCTGCGGATCTCCAAGGTGACCGGTGCCGGGGTGGTCCAGGTCGGGTCGCTCATCACGAGACCGGCTTCCCGTGGTCCACGGTCGGATCGGCGGCGAGCACGCCACCGTCGATGACCATCGTGTGACCGGTGATCCACGACGACATGTCCGAGGCCAGGAAGAGGACGGCGTTCGCGACGTCGGTGACCTCGCCCAGGCGCCCCAGGGGCGTCATCGCGACCACGGCCGCCTCCCGCTTCTCCCACAGAGCTCGGGCGAGCTCGGTCTTGATCAGGCCGGGTGCCACCGCATTGACCCGCACCCGCGGGCCGAGTTCGTCGGCGAGCTGGGCGGTGAGGTGGACGATGCCGGCCTTGGTCATGTTGTAGATGCCGATGTTGCGTCGGGTGAAGAAGGCTCCCACCGAGGCGACGTTGACGACGCTGCCGTGCGGCGACTCCTTCAGGCCGGCATCCCAGGCGAGCTGCGTCCACCGCAGGGCGGCCAGTTGGTTGACGCTCATGGTCTTCATCGCCTGCTCGTCGGTGATGCCCAACGTGGGCCCGAAGTAGGGATTGGTCGCGACATTGTTGACGAGGATGTCGAGGCTCCCGAACCGTTCGGTGGTGAACTCGATCGCGCGGGCCGCGTCCTCGGGGCGACCGGCGTGGGCCACGATCCAGGCCACCCCACCGTCGATACCCTCGGCCGCGGCACGCAGGCGCTCCTCGTTGCGAGCGGTGATCACCACTCGCGCGCCGGCCCCCGCCAACGCGCGCGCCGTGGCCAGCCCGATGCCGGCCGACCCCCCGGTCACGAGCGCGACCCGGCCGTCGAGCCGCCACGGCGGGGCCCCGGCGGTCATGCCGTCCACCCACCGTCGACGGGTACCACGGCTCCGGTCATGTAGGACGCCGCAGGGCTGGACAGGAACCGGGCCACCCGGGCGATCTCCTCCAGTTCTCCCCAGCGCCCCAGCGGGATGTCGTCGACCAGGGACACGCCCTCGTCCATCCCCTTTCGGTAGGACGCGCTCAGGTCGGTCTCAACGAGGTGGGGGCACAACAAGTTCACGCGCGTGCCGGTCGGGGCCAACTCGCGCGCCAGCGTCCTGGTCAGACCGACCAGGCCGTGCTTGGACGCGGTGTAGTAGCTGAGGCCTTCGAAGGAGCCCAGGGCCGATGTCGACCCGATGTTCAGGATCGATTCCGGAGCCTGCGAGGCCCCTTCGGCCGACAGCACCGTCCGGGACACCAGAAACGTGCTGGTCAGGTTGAGTCGGATCATCCGTTCCCACCCCGACGGGCGGATGTCCTTCAGCGGTGAGCGGAAGCTCGCGCCCCCGACGTTGTTCACCAGCAGGTCGATCCGCCCGAATCGGCGCAGGGCGGCCTCGACCATCGTGGCAACCGAGTTCTCGTCGGTCATGTCCCCGGTGATCCCGACGGCCTCCGGGGTGTGCTGCTGCGCCTCGGTGACCGCCTCGTTCAGCAGGTCCTCGCCGCGGGCCGACAGGACCAGCCCGGCACAGCCCGCCCGGGCGAACTCGAGGGCGATGCTGCGCCCGATGCCGCGGCTGGCGCCGGTGATCAGTGCGACCTTCCCGTCCAGCCGGAACGGATCGGACTCGTGCGCGACCGGTTGGGGGGATTTCGGCTCGGATATCCCCGCAGCGTGTGGGGGTGCGACTGGGGTCGGCATGGGATGACCTTTCGGATGATGGGGTGTCCCGAACACGAGCGGCGGGACCGAGCGGGCGAGGGCGGGGCACCCGTCACACGGAAGCGAGACGCCAGACCGGAAGGGTGTAGGTCTCGTGGTCTTCGAAGCCGGCGATCATCGCCTGACCTGCCTGCAGGTCGACTCGACCGGGTAGGTGGCCGATCAGGCGAGCCTCGCGGGCATCGTCCAACTCGATCAGCGCGATGGTGTAGGGCGCGGGATAGGCAGGATGGATCTGCCGCTCGACGACGATCCACGAATAGACCGAACCCTGGGGGCGGACGTCACGCCACGCGGTGTCGAAGCTGCCGCACCGGCGGCAGTACTGCTTGGGCATGTGCAGCACGGCGTCACAGGATGCGCAGTACAGCACCGCGATCTGGTGCCGGCGGGCGGCCTCCCAGAAACCACCGGTGTCGTGGTCGGTGGTGGTGGGGACGAACAGGTCGGTCATCACAGGACTCCCTTGGTAAGGATCATGGCGCTCGTCGCGATCGGCAGGCCCGAGGTCACCAGCGACACCTCGGCACCCTCGACCTGACTTGTCGACGTGCCCCGAATCTGCCGGACACCCTCGAGGATGTGGTTCACCCCGTGCAGGTAGCCCTCGGAGAGGTGGCCACCGGCGGTGTTGATCGGGATGCTGCCGCCGCGACGAATGGCGCCACTGGCAGCGAACGGTCCACCTTCGCCCTTCGCACAGAACCCGTAGTCCTCCAACTGGATCAGTGCGGTCATCGTGAAGCAGTCGTAGAACTGCGCGACGTCGATGTCGGCCGGAGTCATGCCGGCCCGCGCGTAGAGCCGGGCCGCGGTCGGCGCCGACGGCATGGTGGTCAGCGATGCGCGCATCATCGACGGGAAGGCGATTCCGGGCTGCATGCCCGCCTGCACCCCCTGGGCGACCGCGCGGATCACCGCCGGGGGCTGGGGCAGGTCTCGTGCACGTTCGAGCGAGGTGACGATCAGGGCCACGGCACCGTCGGTCTCAATGCAGTAGTCGAACAGCCGCAACGGATCGGTGAGCATCGGGCTGGCAAGGTAGTCGTCCATGGTCATCGGCCGACCGTGCATCTGCGCCAGCGGGTTCGCGTTGGCGTTCTCGCGACAGGTCATCGCAATGTGCGCCAGATGCTCGGAGGTGGTCCCGAACTCGACCATGTGCCGCCGGGCCAGCATCGACCACATCTGACCGGGGGTGTTGAGACCGTATGGAGAGAAGTACTCAAGGTAGGACCCGCCGCCGCCACCCTCGGCACCCTGACCGTCACCCTGACCGTACCGCGCGCCGGTTCGGCCGTTGAGGGCGCGGTAGACCAGCACCGTGGACGCCTGACCTGACATGATCGCGGCCACCGCCTGTCCGACCATCGCCGCGGGTGCGCCACCGCCGACGCCGACATCGGACCAGAACGACAGGTTCGGCAGGCCCAGCGCGTCAGCGAGCGCGTTGTGCTGCACGAAGTCCATGTCGCAGCGGACCATGCCGTCGATGTCAGAGACCGCGACACCCGCATCCGCCGCAGCGGCCACCGCCGCTTCGGTGGCGAGCGTGAGTTCGGAACGCCCGGAGTTGCGGGAGAACTCCGTGGCACCGATGCCCACGATCGCGCATGCGTTCAGATGTGGATTGTTCGCCACTACCACCCTCGCTTCCTGTTGTCACACCGTCCGCGCCGGTCGGCACGCCGAAACCCAACCAATCGATTGGTTTTTACAACGGTAGGCCCGCCGCGCGCTGTCGTCAAGACATCGCCGCGATTCGCAACCGAGGGACGGGTGCACACACCTGAACGACGTCTTGCCACTGCCGGGCAGGAGTCCTATGCTCGACCTACCAACCAATCAACTGGTTGGGAGGGAGTGTCATGGGAACCTTGTCCGAGCAACGGTCGGAGGTCGCCACGGACGCCTTGGTCGGTGTGACCCGCCACGGCGACCAGGGCGAGATCGCCGTGCTGACGTTGAACCGACCCGGGGCGTTGAACGCCATGAACGACGGCCTGGTGGCCGCCATGGCGGAAGCATTGGACGCCGCGGCCGCCGACGACACCATCAAGGTCGTGATGGTGACCGGTGCCGGACGCGCCTTCTGCGTGGGCGGCGACCTCAAGGACTTCTTGTCGATCCAGGGCGACGCGATCGCCTTCCCCGCCTTCGTCGACCGCTACATCGCGCTCTGCGATCGCATCCGGGCGCTGCCCAAGCCGGTGATCGCGCTCATCAACGGGGTGTGCGTGGCCGGCGGTCTCGAACTCGTGCTCGCCTGCGACCTGGCCGTCGCGGCCCGGTCGGCCTCGATCGGGGACGCCCACCTCAACTACGCCCAGGTGGGTGGCGCCGGCGCCATGACCCGTCTCCCGCGCCTCATCGGCCCGGCCCGCACAAAGGAGCTCGTATTCAGCTCGCGGGTCCTGTCGGCCGAGGAGGCCCACGAATGGGGCCTGGTCAACGACGTCTTCGACGACGGCGAACTCCTCGCGTCAGGTCTGGCCGTGGCCGCGCCGATCGCGGCCAAGAGCGCCCGGGCGCTGGCCACGGTCAAGACGATGATCGACGTCTGTGGTGCGGCCCCGATTCCCGAGGCAGCGCGGCTGGAGCGCGAGTACGCGCTGCGCTTCTGCCTCACCGATCCGGACGCCGCTGAAGGAATCCGGGCCTTTTCCGAGCGGCGGACACCCGTGTGGCCCGCTGCAGCCCACCACCCGACGAGCGCGCCGAGCGCCTGATCCGAAGGAGAGCGACCATGTCCTCCCTGTCCACCGAAACCGAAGCCAACGGCCAGACCGGTTCGTGCGTCATCATACCCGGCGGGGGTAGCGCGGGCCTGAACTGGACGACTGCGGCCGAAATGCTGCAGGCCACCGTCCTACCCTTGCCCGAACTCGACGACGTCGCGGCGATGGCGTCCGAACTCGTGCCCGCCGTCGCCGCGCTTCCCCGTCCGCTGACCCTCGTCGGCGCGTCCCTGGGCGCCATGGTGGCGCTGGAGATCGCCCAACAGGTTCCCGTGGACGCCCTCGTCCTGGCCGCCGCCGGGTTCGGTATCGATGTCGGTCAGGACTTCCTCGACTGGATCGGTCGCGCACCGTCCGACCTCTTCCCCAAGCTCGCTCGGGTATCCCTGGCTCCCGAAGCCCCCGCCGACGTCGTAGCAACCGCGATCAAAGACTGGGAGGCCCGCGGCTCCCAGACCGTGCACCGCCACCTCAGCGCCCTGCAGCGGTACAAGCCGCATTCCGGCAAGGCGTTGACGGTCCCGACCTACGTCCTGTGGGGTGAGCACGACAAGGCCGTGCCGCTGCAGTCCCACGTCGAGCTCGCCGCGCAGCTCGGCGGCGTGGTCGTGCCGATCGTCAACGCCGGCCACATGCCCTTCCTCGAACAGCCTAGGACGGTCGTCAGCTGGATCCTCAAGGCCATCGCCGAGACCGAGGAGACCGCGTCCGACGTCGACTGACCGACACGGCCCCAACGCCCACGAGGGCGGTCGAAGCACAAGATGCCTCGACCGCCTCGCTCCATGTGGGGCGCCTCCGGAACACTAACGAGCCGGTGGTGCGACCAACTCCTCATAGGTTATGGCGCGGCCACCCTGACCCCACGCCTTCGATTTCTCGATCATCGACTCGATGGCGTCGCGATGGATCTCGGTGGAGACGATCGATGCCTGGGTCGCCCTCGCGGAATCGACGGCTGCCCGATTCTCCGGCACGCCGTAGGTGCTGGTGAGGAGGTTGTCGACAACCTCCTGGTGCTCGGGATCATCGATGGCATCGATCGAGCGATCCAACCCGGCGCAGAAGCGCCTGGCCACGTCCGGGTTGGCTTCAACCCATTCCTTGGTCGCCGTGAACGCGGAACTGTAGCCTGCGAAGGACGGAATCGACTCGGTCTTCAGCACGCTGAAGCCGCCGTCGGCGACGATCTGGACGTCGACGTAAGGCGGCACGAATGCGGCGTCCACCTGGCCCTGCGTCAGCGCAGTCCGAGCCGCGTCGGGCTTGATACCGATGATGGTGAGGTCCTTCTCGGGATCGATGCCGAGGCCCCGCAGCCCGTCGCGCAGCATCAGGTCGATGGAATCACCGACTGCCGCGACCGAGATCGTCTTACCCTTCAGGGATCGCAGGACGTCCTGCCAATCGTCGCCGTTACCCTCCGCCGGCATCGACGCGTCCATCGTCGTCAACCGCTGGGTGAAGACCGGCGTGCTGCCGCAGAAGAACACGAAGTGCTGACCGTTCTCGCGGGCAACGATGAGGTTGGGCGTGGCCTGCAGCGACATGTCGATCGAACCGGCCATCTGCGCTGCCATCGCGGCTGTCGGGTCCGCTGTGACGATCTCCAGATCGATGCCCTCGTCCTTGAAGATCCCCAACTGCTGGCCCAGTTCCACCGGGAACCGGGGGAAGCTGGAGCCTGCTGTCGCAACCGACACCTTGATGAGCGCATCCTGGCCACCTTGGTCCGGTTGCTGAGCGACACAGCCCGCAGCAAGCACAGCCGCCGACACCAGGGCCACTGCAACTGCAGGGCGGAGGCCGATTGACTTCCTCGGCATCATCATGTTCCTTTCTCCGCAACGTGGCGGGGTCAGCGGCCGGCCCACTCGCCGCCGTCGAGCCGGTAGTACTCCCCGGTCGTCCAGGCGGACGCATCACTCGCCAGGTGCAACACGACCTCGGCGACATCGGCCGGCACTCCCAACCTGCCCAGCGGGATGTCCCGGGTCAGGTCGGCGACGACCTCCTCCCGGGTCGAGTCGGACGTCTTCTCCAGATGGTCCAGGTACTTCTCGGTCATCTCAGTGCGGATGAACGCCGGGCAGACCGCATTGCAGCGCACCCCGTGCCGGCCGTAGTCCACCGCGATCGAGCGGGTCAGGCCGAGCAGCGCGTGCTTGCTCACCACGTACGGCATCTGGCCCGGCTTTGCGTACAGTGCGGCCAGCGAGGCGATCATCACGATTGATCCGCGGCGGGCGGCCATCATCGTCGGCAGGACCGCCTGCGACATCAGCATCGGTCCGAGCACGTTGACATCCAGCTGTTTGCGCATCGACTCGGCGCGGACCTCGTGAGCCACACCCACGCGTGCGATACCGGCGTTGTTGACCAGCACGTCGATGGCACCGAACACCGCGAGCGCCTGGTCGGCAGTACGCCGGCAGTCCTCGAGGCTGGTGTGGTCCATGGTGACCGCGCTCGCCCGGCCCCCGGATTCCCGGATCCGATCCGCGGTGCTGGTCGCGGCCTCACCGTTCAGGTCTGCGCACACGACCGCGGCACCCGCTGCGGCGAGGCGCTCTGCGATCGCCGCCCCGTTTCCGGCTCCGGCCCCGGTGACGATCGCGACCCGACCGGCCAGCGCGGCGTCCACGATGCTCACTGGGGATCACGCCCGAGGACGACGCTGCCGCAGCCCCAGAAGGGTGCGCCGGAACAGGCCTGGGTCAGGTTGACATCCGCGACCTGGTTCTCGCCGCACACACCCTGGATCTGCCGAACCGCTTCGATCAGCTGGGCGGTACCGTGCAGCCGGCCCATGCCCAGGCTGCCACCGCTGGTATTGAGCGGCAACTCGCCGTCCACCGCGATGCGCCCGTCCCGGACGAACTCGTGTGCCTCGCCCGGACCGCAGTAGCCCAGGGCCTCGAGCCAGGTGTAGACCAGCATGCTGAACCCGTCGTACACGTTGGCCTGGTCGATGTCCTTCGGCCCGACCCCGGCGGACTCCCACAGGACCCGCCCCATGTGACGCCCCCCGCGCTCGATGTCCTCCAGCGTGGGTGTCACGTGGTATCCACGCTCATTGCCGAGTGACGCGTAACCCAACAGGTACGCGGGGGTGGACCGCAGGTCCTTGGCCCGCTCGGCCGAGGTGACGATCACTGCACCGGCCCCGTCGACCGACATGTCGCAGTCGAGCCGGGAGAATGGGTAGGCCACCATCGGGTCGTTCACGTACTGCTCATGGGTGATCGGCTTGCCGAACCAGACCGCCTCTGGGTTGCGGGATGCGTTGAGGCGGTTGTTCACGGCGAAATGGGCCATGTCCTCGCGCGTGGCACCGTACTTCTCCAAGTACCGGGAGTACACCAGCCCGTTGATCGCGACCTGATTCATCAGCCCGTACGGACCGAGGTACTGGTCGGGCCCGCCTGCCTCGCGGGAGGTGTAGGCCCCGAACCGACCCTTGGGATTGTGCATGGCCCGCCACGCGACAGCGTAGTCACACGCACCCGCAGCCACTGCCTGCGACGCCTCGATGACTGAACCGACGAACGAGCCGGGGTCAACCTGCACGGTGTAGCGGGGCTCCTTCATCCGCAACGCCCGCTGCATGTAGTGGGCGCTGACGTAGTCGACCCCGTCCGTGGCCCCGGCACCGATGCGCGAGGGGTTGGGGTACACCGACAGGCCGTCGAGGTCGCTGACCGGAATGCCCGCGTCGGCGGCTGCGCCCCGAACCGCGTCCATGGCCAGGACGCCGAGCGGCACGTCGCCACGACGAGATACGGTCGAGAAGGCAGCACCGACGATCGCCGTCTTGCCACGGATGGTGTTCACTGAGGATCTCCTTCGAGGGGGTGGGACCCGGCCGGGCGTACTGCGGGGGGCCGACTCCCGACATGCGGTTGGTCGGATCGGTCAGGATTCGGACGGCGTGAACTGCGGCAGCACCCAGCCGTCGCGGATGGTTTCGAAGACGGCGGTCACTTTCATCCCCACGTGGACCGCCGTGGGATCGGCGTCGATGAGATTCGCCGCGAGCTGGACCTCCGGGTCCTCGTCCAGTGCCACCAGCACGCCGATGTAGGGCACCTGCCCCTCGAAACCGGCCACCAGTTTCTCGTACATCACCGTCCAGCCGGCCACTTCGCCCCGTCCGGAGACTGGCACGAAGGCCAGGCCGCTGGTCAGGCAAGTGAAGCACTGCGGCACCGGCGGATGGTAATAGGCGGCGCACTGGTCGCACTGCTGGATCCGCAGGTCGCCGTGTTCCTTCACCGCCTCCCAGAATCCTTCCGAGACCTCGTCCGGTACCGGCACGGGGCGATCGATCGATGAATCGGCCAACTGCATGGCGCTGTCTCCTCGTCGTGAGTACTGGTGGTCAGCGGGAGGCGACCGGGGCATGAGTCTCGGCGACCACACCCTTGTCGATCAGGTTGTCGACATCGGAGTCAGACATGCCCAGCGACTCGATCAGGATCTCGCGGGTCTGCTCACCGGGGGTGGCGATGCGTGGCACCGTGTGCACGCCTAGCTCCTCGAACCCCGACATCTTGATCGGGTTGCCAACGACCTTGAGGCGCGCACCGCGCTCCTCCTCCACCTCGGTGAACATGCGCCGGGCAACGTAGTGCGGCTCATGCATGGTCTCCACGGGGGTCAGGATCGGGGCGGCGGCCAGACCGGCGTTGCGCAGGACTCCGGCGGCCTCGGACTTGGTCATGCTGGCTGCCCACTCCGCCACCGCCGGCGTCACGATCTCCTCCAGGGCGGCCCGGCGGGTGGCCGTGGTCATGATGCGGGAGTCGGTGATCCATTCCGGGTGACCGACCGTGTTGCAGAAACGGCCCCAGTGCGACTCGTCGTTGGCCGCCGAATCGAGGATGACGAGGGTGAAGGCACCGTCGCCGGCCTGGAAGGTCAGCGTGCCGAAACCGGCGTTGTTCAGTTCGGCGGAACGTGCAGCAGCCGACTCGTCGGCGATCTCGGCAAGATTATTGATCAGCACCCGTCGCTCGCTCAGCGTCAGCAGGGCGTCGGCCATCGAGATGTCGACGTACTGCCCCTTGCCGTGTTGGTCGCGGTCGCGGAGGGCGACCATGATGCCGATCATGCAGAACAGGGTCGAGATGATGTCACCGAGAGCGATACCGGCCTTGCCGGGCTCGTCACCCTGCGCGTTCGCGACGCCACTCATCGACTCGGCGATCGGCCCGTAGGAGGCCAGGTTCCACACCGGGCTGGGCAGGAAGTCCTGGTGCCCGAAGCCGCTCATCGACGCATAAACGAGTTTCGGGTTGAGCGCCGAAAGCGCTGTGTACCCCAGTCCGTACTTCTCGATGACGCCCGGTCGGTAGTTCTCGGCGAACACGTCGGCCGACGCGGCCAACGAACGAGCAATCTCCTGGCCCCGCGGATCACGGAGATTGATGGCGATGCGCCGCTTGTGCCGCCCGCTGCGCAGGCGCCAGCGAGTGTCGGGGTCGTCACGGAAGCTCACGTGCTCGATGTCGATCACGTCGGCGCCGAAGTCGGCGAACAACTGGGTGCCGAACGGCATGGCAACCAGCAACTCGGCGGCGACGACCTTCACGCCGTGCAAGGGAAGACGCCCATCGAGTCGCAACGGGGACTGGGTGGTGTCGGGGGCCATCATCGGCTCCTCTCTCCGCTCCGGGGAGCGTGTTCGGGTGCGGGCAGGTGGGACGCGCGGTCGTCAGACTGCGCGCGGGGAATCGGACAGGTGGGTGGTATCGCCGGGGTTCACGGCCGCGACCGAGGGATCCAGCCAGCGTTTGACGTTGTGGATCATCATCAGGTCACGTTCCTGCTGGGAGACGCCGCGCCGCTCGAGCTCGGGCAACACCTCGTCCAGCACATACGTCATCGGACGGATCGGTGTGATGACGTCGATGTCGCAGGATGCGTCCTGCGACAGCATCATGCGATCCGCGTAACCGGCTTCGGCCATCCGGACCACGGTGTCGAGGCGCGGCTCGTTGGCCAGGATGCTTTCGAGGGTGAACCGGTCCATGCCGAGGAACGACCCTCGGTCGGCCACGCTGCGCAGGTAGTCGACGTCCTGGGTGTCGCCGCAATGACCGATGATCACCCGGGACAGGTCGACGCCCTCACTCGCGAGAACGTCCTGCTGGAGCAGGCCGATCCGGTTGGTGGGCGAGGAGTGCGTCATGATCGGGACGCCGGTGGCCAGGTGTGCCCGCGCCGTGGCACGCAGCGCCCTCTCGACGTCGGGGGTGAGGCCGCCGGCCTCGGTCGCGACCTTCAGAAATGCGGCCTTGATATCGGTGCCCTGGATCCCGACCTCGACGTCGCGCACCATGGCGTCGACCATGACCGCGTCAGGTCGTCCCGCGAAGAAGCGCGGCAGCACGTCCAGGGTGTAGATGCCGGTGGCAACCAGGATGTTGAGCCCGGTTGCCTCGGCCACGGAGCGGACGAAGCGCACATCACGACCGCGGCCGAGCACCGTCGGGTCACAGATCGTACGAACGCCGGCCGCCGCCACCACCTCCAGCCTCTCGATGACCGTGCTGCGGGCCAGCTCGTCGTCGAAGAGATGTGGGAACTGGACGGACTCGGGCTCGCCCTTCACACGAACGTGCTCGTGCGACAGCGTCACCCCCAGGGCTTGGACATCCACCGGGCCGAGCACGGTATCAACAGCCATTTCATCTCCTCAGTAACCAACCAGTCGGTCGGTCGGTTAGCAGTCTACGTTCTGGTCACCGTCACGTCAACGAACTCGGGCGGACCTCACGGCTCAGTGCGCTCGTCGGCGAAGTCCACCCAGAATCCGGGGACGACCTCGGGGCCCACGCGCAGCAGTATCCTGCCGTCCACCCAGGTGAGCTCCCGGAAGGGGGTGCCTCGGTCGGCGAGGTCCCGCTTCTTCGCCTCGAGGTCACCGACGGTGATCCGGGTCGCGAAGGTGCCCTCGCCGTGAGCGTCGAACAGCTGCGTCGCATCGAGATCGGCCGCCGGTTCGATGAGTTCGAACTTCGCCGACCTGGGGTTCGCCAGCTCCATGGTCGCCGAGCGCGACCCAGGTTCGCCCGTGATGGCGCCGGCCGCCCACCCGACCCGGTCGGCCAGCGTCGCAACCGTGGCCGCCACGTCCCGGACGATGTAGCTACGGGCCGCCATCCGCACCATCGCGGCCGACCCCTCGACCACCTCCGCGATCGGCTCAGCCGCCGGCCACGGGTCCGGCAGCATCAGGCTCTGGGTGGGGATGAACTCCATCATCAGCCCCGCGTCGTCGGCGGGCTCGTACGGCTCGGCCGGATCCGTCCCGAACCCGATCCACAGCCGCGGGTGCCCCAGCTCGGCCGACGGCGGGTCGACCCGATGGCGGACACCTCGCTCCCGCAGGTGCGCGATCAGCCCATCCATGTCGGAGGTGGTGAGCACGGTGGCGTGCGTCTTGACGGGGCGCTCCCCCTGCAGCCTGTCGACCAGGGCGATGTTGGCACTGATGTCGGTGGGCCCGAACCGGGTCTGCGGATAGTCGGAGATCACCTCGAGACGACTGGGCGACAACGCACGGGACGGGTGCACGCGGGCGAACATCGCGGCGTAGCCGTGGCTGTCCGAGTGCTGCATCCACGAGTGCTTGGGGCGCGGCAGCCCAAGGCGCTCGACAAGGGCGTCGACGGTCGCGTCGACGTCGGCAACAATCCCGTCGGGGGAATGGACCATGTCGAACTTCATGCCGAGACACCCTCCCCATGACGCTGCGCGAAGGCACGCAGGGCCATCGCGTAGGGGCCGCCGGCCAGCTGCTGGATCACCAGGACGCGGCGGTAGAACAGGTGCAGGCCCAGTTCCCACGTGAATCCTGTTCCCACGTGAATCCTGTTCCGCCGTGCACTTGGACGGCCTGCTCACAGACCCGCCGTGAACGCGTCAGCAGCCAGCTCTCCAGGGACGCCAGTTCGCGGTCCACCGCAGCGTCACCGTCGTCGATCAACCGACTCACCCGCCCCAGGGCGGAGAGTCCGGCCGCCACACCGACGTGCATATCGGCCAAGGTGTGGGCGACCGCCTGGAAGGTCGCGATCGGGGCTCCGAACTGCTCGCGTTCCTTGGCGTAGGCGACCGACCGCTCCAAGAGGGCGTTCGCGCAGCCCCAGGCCTGGGCGCACAGCGCCAGGCGCCAGATCCGGACGATGCGCCGGGCGGCCGCCTCGGGAACCGCGGCAGACGTCGAGGGGACGGCAGGTGCACCGATGGTCAGCATCCCCTGCCCCGGTTCGAGTCCGACTCGGAGCGTGTCACCCGGCAGCGGCTCCACACCAGCGGCCGCGTCCACCGTCTCGGGTCCGTCGATGACGACGACGCGACCCGGCTCCGTCGACGTCCGCCAGGTGAGCAGCTCGGGTTTCGACGGCCGGTCGCCGACACGGACGGCCAGCGCGACCGATACATCCCCACCGATGACGTCGTCGACGTCATCACCCGCGGCGGCAATCGCCGGCACCCCGCCGAAGATGGCGGCGAAGAGGTGCCAGGGCAGCAGGTTCTCACCGGCGTGCATCGCGATCTCGGTGAGCTCATTGACCCCGAGGCCGACACCACCTAGGTCCTCCGGCACCGCCAGGCCCAGCACGCCCGCGTCCACGAACACCTTCACCTGGCCCGCGGTAGGTACGTCATCACGCTCGGCCAACTCCAACAGGCGCGGCATGTCGAAGGTGTCGCGGCAGATGTCGGCGAACAGCTCGACCACTTCCTGGTTCTCACTCACTTGGCCCTCCTGGGCAGTCCGAGGATCTGGGATCCGATCACGTTGCGCTGGATCTCGGTGCTGCCCGAGTAGATGCTGACCGAACGCGCCTCGATCAGGTCGTGGGCGATCTCGTCCATGAACAGCCGATCGGGCTGGGAATTGAGATCGAAGGCCTCCCCGCAGACGGCCTGATAGCACTCGGTCAGCAGCAGCTTGTCGACCGAAGTCGACCCCGGCTCGAGGATCCCGAGATCCTGTTCGGCGAGGGTTCGGTAGGTGTGGGCCCGCAGGACTTCCAGCATCGCCGCGAGCTCACCCAGCTTCACATGCGCGTCGGGGCGCTCACCGACCTGCTCGGCCAGCACCGCCAGCCGGCGCCGCAGACCGATCTGCCGCTCAAGGACGAACAGGCCCCGCTCGAATCCCATGGTGGACATCGCAACCCGCCAGCCCTGCCCGGGCTCACCGATGACGTTCGCATGCGGCACCCGCACGTCGTCGAAGAAGACCTCGCTGAAGTGCGCCTCATGCAACATCTGATACAGGGGACGTACGGTGACCCCGGGGGTGCCCATGTCCAGGGCCACCAAGGTCAGGCCCTTGTGCGAACCGGGTTCGCCGTCAGTGCGCACCAGCAGCGCACACCACTTCGACCAGAGCGCGCGGCTGGTCCAGACCTTCTGGCCGTTGATGACCCAGTCATCGCCGTCACGGCGGGCCCGGGTCCGGATCCCGGCCAGATCCGACCCGGCACTCGGCTCGGAGAAGCCCTGGCACCAGATCTCCGAGGCGTCGAGCATGCCGGGCAACAGCCGGGAGCGCTGCTCGGGGGTGCCCCACTGCTGGATCATCGGAGCCACCGTGTAGAGCGCGATCCGGTTGATGAGTTCCGGCATGGTGGTTCGACCGAGTTCCTCGCAGAGCACCGCCTCGGCGCTCAGGCCGCGCCCTTGACCGCCGTCGGATTCAGGCCAGGACATGCCGATGAAACCGGCGGCACACAGGGCCGCCTGCCATTGACGCAGTTGGGCCACCCGTTCCGGGAAGTCCGCCGAGGGCCGGCCCGGGTCGTGGTCGTCGATGAAACGGCGCAGCCGGGCCCGAACGTCTTCGTCGGCGTCGTCGAACCGAAGGGTCGGTCGCAGAACAGTGGTCACCACCGGGTCAGCCTCCTCATAGTCAGCGAGTACCTCTCCGGCGCACGCTACCAACCAATCGTCTGGTTTACCAGTACTTTTGTCCGACTTCTCGGCAAGGCACTCTGCGGACCCCCAGCCCGTCCAAAACCGGGACCAGCGCCTCCATCCCGGCAATGTCCCGCAACGGCGTCAGCACTCGGTGCGGGCTTAGATACGACGCCAGGCAGGCGATGCACTTCGCGTCCATCTGGCAGGCCGGGCCGGCGAAGCGGGCGCGCCCGGTCGATCAAGAAACTCGCGCGACACGGGCGCGACGTCCGTGTCCACCTCGACCCTCGCCGCGGGCCACCGGTTCCGGCGGTACAGCTCGTCGTAGCGCTGATCGGTGCGGACATCGACCCGTCGAGGCGTCCTCGCCGGCCCTGGTGACCAGCGAGGCGGCGACGCCGATCGCCACCGCGGTGTGCTCGACGTCCAGGCCCTGCGTAACCGCAGCCGCCACCTCGGCACCGATGGAGCCGAGGGTGTCGGTCGGGTGGTACCCGAGCGTAACGGTGACCGCGGTGGTGAGTATCGCAGTCAGGCCGGAAGGAACGGGGTTCCTTCCGACCTGAACAGCGAACCCGCGATGTCACGCGCCCGACTCACCCGTTGCCCCAGGGAAGCACTGATCGACGGTCGAGGTAGTCGAAATCATGATGACTCCGGGGTGGCTACGGATGCTCGGAACCATCAGGTACCGGCGTCGCGCACGGTTCGGCGCCGCCGAGGACCCGCTCCCCCACGCCGGACTTCCGATCGTCGACCCGCGGCAGGTGTCAGGCACCCTTGCGCACCGGAATGGGCGCCTCGCCCTGGATTTCGAT
This sequence comes from Granulicoccus phenolivorans DSM 17626 = NBRC 107789 = JCM 15570, assembly GCF_000423085.1. Lineage (GTDB taxonomy): Bacteria > Actinomycetota > Actinomycetes > Propionibacteriales > Propionibacteriaceae > Granulicoccus > Granulicoccus phenolivorans. The sequence goes on from NZ_AUHH01000010.1 coordinate 82,409, forward strand.
CCGGTGGATCTCGCGTCGCTGGCTGCCGTAGTCGGTGATCGCGTAGTGCTGGACGAACTGGTTGTCCCAGATGCCGATGTCACCGGGGGTCCACGTCCACCGCACACAGTTTTCCGGACATCCGGCGTGCGAGTTCAGCTCCCCCAGCACCGCGGCGCTCTCACCCTCGGTGAGCTCGTTGATGCGGCGGATGTACTCGGAGTTGAGGAACAACGCGCGCCGCCCGGTAGTGGGGTGTTGGATCACCAGCGGGTGGTCGGTCTTCCGGTCCGGCTGCTCCGGGTCCAAGGTGGTGTGGTGAGCCGTCATCCCGGCCAGGAACTCCTGCATGGGCACCGAGAGCGCGTCGTAGGCCGCGTAGCCGCTTGACCAGGTGGTGTCACCGCCGACCGGCGGGCACACCTGCATGTGCAGGATTGAGTACTTCAGCGGGGTCGGTGACCAGCTGACGTCGATGTGCCAGTTGGAGGAGGCCTTCGCAACAGCGGTGTCGATGGAGCCGAGGACACCGATCTCGGGGTAGCCCCGGTCCGCCAGGTTGCGCAGGGTGGCGACCGGCGGCTTGATCTCACCCAGGGCACGCCCGAGGTTGAGGTGGACTTCGGGGTCCAGCCCCTGCTCCCGGATGAACACCACCGAGTGCTGCGCCAGGGCGGCGCGGATCTGGTCGGCGGTGTCGGGGTCGATCGGACGGGTCAGGTCGATGCCGGAGAGTTCCGCACCGATCGCGCCGTTGAGGGGCCGTGCGGTGATCTGGGTCGTGGTGGTCATGGTGGTCCTTTCACACGGACGGGCACACGAAGGGCGTGTGACCACGTCAAGAGAGTTGCAGCGTGTGAATCGGAGTTGAGTGCTTTTGACTACAATCCGGGCGCCTGCTGCACAGACCAGCGTCCTCGCGACATTTAACCGCCAACCGATTGGTTGGTAGTCTATCCGGCACTGCAGTCCTGGTCAATGGGTTCGCGGCTGCGGCCGGACCCGATCGACACGCGAGACCAACGGTGTGCCGGGCGCACTCCCCTATCCGGCAGCCACCCCGTCGGTCTCGGGCCCCTCGGCAGAAGTCGGGTCGTCGGCGTACTTCTCGAAGACGTTACCGTCGCTGAGCTCGGCGGCCGACCCGCTCCAGGACAGCCGGCCGCGCCGCATCACGTGCGCCAGGTCGGCGATTTCGAGCAACCGGTGGACGAACTGGTCCACGATGATCATGGCCACGTTGTGGTTGGCCGCCAGGTCGTTCTCGAGGAACTCGAAGATCGACTCAACGATGATCGGAGCAAGGCCCAGCGAGGGCTCATCGACCAGGATCACCCGGTTTCCGGAGACGAGCGCGTTCGACATCGCGAGCATCTGCTGCTCGCCGCCGCTCATCGTCCCGGCGATCTGCTTGCGTCGGTCGGCCAGCTTGGGGAATGCGTCCATCGCGTCCGCCATGAGCTGACGGTGCTGCCCGCGCGGCGCCTGCATCTGCAGGTTCTCCTGGACCGTCAGGCCCTTGTAGACCGCCCGACCCTCCGGGATGTGGCACACGCCGGCCCGGCGGCGCCGGAAGGGCGCCATCCGCGTCATGTCCTGGCCGTCGATCAGCACCTGACCGCTGGATGGTCGCAGGACTCCCGAGACCACCTTGAGCAGCGTCGACTTACCGGCCCCGTTCGGGCCCACCAGGGCAACGAGCTCACCCGGACGGACCGCCAGGGAGACGTCACGCAGCACCGTCAGCCCGTCGTATCCGGCGCTGACGCCGCGGACCTCGAGGACCGGAGGCGCGTCGGTGTTCCCACCGGTGCCAGTGCTGCTCATGATTCGACTCCTTGGGTCGTCTGGTGTAGGTGGTCCTGGCTGGACTCCGCGGAGGGACGCTGTTCGCCCAGGTAGGCCTCCTGGACCTCGCGGCTGTCACGGACGTCGGCCGGGGTGCCGTGGAACAGCATCTGTCCGGAGTCCATGACGTAGATGTATGCGCACAGGTCGAGCACCAGAGCGACATCATGTTCGACGAGCAGGATGCCGACGCCCCGCTCCTTGACCACATGGCGGAGGATGGCGGCAAACTCCTGCGTCTCCGAACTGTCCAAACCGCTCGACGGCTCATCCAGCAACAGCACGTCGAAGGGTCCGGCCAGGGCCCTAGCCAGTTCGACGAGACGACGTTCACCGGTCGACAGGGATCCGGCCTGCCGGTGGGCAAGGTGCTCGATGCCACACAGCCGCATCGCCTCGGTCGTTGCCGCACTCCGCAGCGCTCGCTCATGCGGCGAGGCGAAGAACTGAGTGATGATACCCGAGCCGGCCTGGCTCGCCTCGCGGCCCAACGCCACGTTCTCGGCGACGGTGAGGGATTCGCACAGTTCCATGATCTGGAAGGTGCGCCCGAGACCGGCCCGAGCCCGCTGGTGCGGGCTGTGTCCTGTGAGCGACTCGCCGTTGAGCGACACCGTTCCCTTCACCGGCTTGTTCAGGCCACTGCATGCGTTGAAGGTGGTCGTCTTGCCGGCGCCGTTGGGACCGATCAGCCCGGTGACCTGCCCCAGCGGTGCGTGCAGGTCGATGTCACGGACCGCCACCAATCCGCCGAAGCGAACCTCCAACCCGCTTACCTCGAGGCCTGCCCCCTGATGCGTGCGGTGGGTCACCACGGCCTGGGCGGACGCAGGTTCCTCCGAGGGCCCGGCACCGGTCTTCTTCTTGTCACCGAAGCGGGCCTCGAAGAACCGCCGCAGACGCATCGGCATCGTGGGCGGACCACCCGCCATGGCGGTCATGATGGCGAAGACACCGAACAGGATGTTCATCACGTAGGGGGTACTCTCCCCCGTGACCAACCCGGGGACGATGACGGTGACGCCGGCCAGGATCGCGAACCACGGTGCCCGGAACGGCACCAGCGACAACACCACGATGAGCACCAGGGAGTTGAAGCTGGAATAGAACGTGCTGGTCGCTTGCGCGCGGCCGAACATTGCGCCGTTGAGCGCGCCGGCGATCGCGGCGACCGAGGCCGCGATGCAGAACACCAGCACCCGGGTCATCCGGGGGCTGAGACCGAGCGTGGTGACCGCCCGCGGTGCTTCACTCATGCCCAGCAGCATGCGTCCCAGCCGCCCGCGCTGGATCGCGGCGAACACGACCAGCGCCACCACCACGAATCCGAGCAACAGGTAGTAGAAGGCCTGGTCGGACAAGGCGAATCCCGGTCGGGGCATGGCCCGACCGGCGGCCAGCGGCCCGAACATGAAGTCCTGCTTGTACAAGAATCGTTCGACCAGCAGGCCGAATCCGAGGGTTGCCAAGGCAACGAACAGTCCGGAGAGCCGAATGGCCGGGATCGCAACCAAGGCCCCGATCGGCACCGCGACCACGCCGGCCAGGAGCACCGCGAGAAGCCATGGCATGCCGGCCTCGACGGCGAACTGCGAGAACGCCACGGCTCCGATCGCCGCGAAGGCCGCCGTACACAAGGAGACGATGCCGGCGGTGCGGACCAGCAGCCCGAGCGAGAGCATGATGAGCGTGGTGGTCAAGGCACTGGCCCAGTACGGCACCAACATCCGCGACGAAGCCCACAGCGGAACCGTGGCCAGCGCGCCGACCACCAGGATGTAGGCGGCGATGCGCATCTTCGTGGGTCCGTGCCACTGCAGCGCCGGCCGATTCTCCGAGACCGTCGCCGGGACGAGCTTGCTGCGGGGTGTCACCAGCATGATCAGGATCAAGATCACGAAGGGCAGGGCCCGGGAGACCCCGGCCAGGTCCGGCAGGGCCACCTCGTAGCGCAGCAGGATCGATTCGGCCAGGCCGATCGCCAGAGCGCCGACGAAGGTGACCGGGATGCTGGAGAACCGCCCGATGGCGGCAGCCGCGAATGACTGAACGATCAAGAATGTGAGCAACAGCGGGTCGAGACCGACGATCGGCAGCAGCAGGATCCCCGACAGCGACGCGAAGGAACATCCGATGATCCAGGCCGCCCGGCGGATCATGACCGGGTTGACCCCCTGCAGATCGGTCAGCTCCGGGTTCTGCACCACGGCGCGCAACCGCACGCCGAAGCGGGTGAACCGGAAGACCACGTACAGGATGACGACGATCACCAAGGCGGCCGCTGCGACGAGGATCTGGCTCAGTCGAACCTTGACGCCGAGGATCTGGACGATGGTGAGTGTGCCGGGCAGGAACTGGGGCACGATCAGGGTGTCGGCACCGTAGAGCAGCGTGCCCGCGCCCTGCACCAGCAGGATCAGGCCGACGGTGCCGACCACCTTCCAGGCCGTCCGTTGCGGGGCCAGGGACCGGGAGATGAACTCCATCACCAGGCCCATCAGCGGCCCGACGACGAGGACCGCGATGGCCATCGCCACCGGCCAGTCGAGGCCGAGGTCGACGAAGAGTGCGTAGAACACGTAGGCGCCGATAGTTGCCAGCGCGCCGTACCCGAAGTTGAAGATGCCCGACGTTTTGTACGTGAGGACGAGTCCGGTCGCGGCGAGGCCGTAGATCGAGCCGGTCGCCAGCCCTGCGACGATGAAGGGCAACAGTTGTGTCATGTTCGTGAGGCTCCTGAGCGTTGTACAGCGGTGACGGTCGGGCCGAGCGAACCCATCGTCCGGCTCGACCGTTGGTCCACCGTCGTGCGTGCCGTCCCAGCACGACGGTGGTTCAGCGCTAGATCAGTTGGCGTGCAGGCAGGAGGACGCCAGATCTCCGGTCTGGCCGTTTCCGCTGTCGCCGTGGGGTGCGAGCGTCTTGGGCTTTCGGTTCTCAACGGTGAACGGCCACACACAGGTGACGTCGCTGGGGGTGTTCGCACCGAAGGTCAGCGGCTGCGGGAGCAGGCCGTCCAGGGTTTCGTCCTTGATCTGGGCATAGGCGTCACGGACGGCAGCCGCGTCCACCGCCTTGTCCGCACCGGGGCCGTGGGCCTTCATCGCCTTGCGGAACAATTCCAGAGTGCTCCAGGTTCCGGTGGCGGTGGAGCCCATGGGAGTGTCGGGCGCGTAGCGATCGATAACGTCGCGGAACCGCTGAGCCGGCTCGGCGTCGGCCCACCAGGGGAAGTTGCTCTGGGTACCGATAACCGAGGCGCCCGCGCCGGTGAGGGCATCAATGTTCGCCTTGTCGGCAGAGTTCGCCTGCACCACGTAGCTGCCCGTGAATCCCTGCAGCTGGCACTCAGGCACCAGTTTCTGCGACACGGCACCACCGAGCACCAGCACGATGGCGTCCGGAGCACCCTGGACCAACCCGAGGCAGGGACCGGTGTAGCTGGCATCGGCCGTGCCAACCCTGACGGTGCTGCGGGACGTGACCCCGGCCGGAGCGAACTTGGCCATGATATCGGCCGACGTCGTACAACTGGGCACCTCCGCGCAGGCGGCGACTGCGTAGCTGCGGCCGCCCGACTGACTGATGGCCAGCACTGGCGCGGCCTGCGCGTACGGGGTCGTACCCTCCATCGGGTACACGTTCGACCCGGCCTTGGTGACGTCGATGTCGGAGGCGATGCCACCGATCAGGGGCATCTTCTGCGAGGCGAAGTAGCTGGCGTTCACCGAGTACGACAACGGGGTCTGGCTGATCACGGCGGCGACGTGGTCCTGCTCCACCAGCTGCCTCGCCGAGGCCACCGAGGTATCGCCGTTCAACTGATCGTTGATCGCGATGATCTCCACGGGGTGACCATTGACGCCACCCATTTCGTTGTTGACCCACTGGGTCCAGGCGTCGGCGACCTGCTTGGACGCTGCGAACTGCTGGAAGCCGGGGACCTCGGAGTACTGCAATCCGATCTTGACGGGGTCCCCCGTCGGCGTGGGGCCCTGAGACGCGGGGCCGGCCGGCCGCTTGGTGCCACCGGTCGACGAACCGCACGCCGCCAACACCATCGCCAGCGTCACGGCTGCCACCGCCCCGACGACCTTGCGTTTCCGAATCATGGTGACTCTTCCCTTCTGAGAATCTCAGTCCCGAAGCTCCAATGGACGGCGGGCCCTGTACCAGACAACCGGTTGGTTGGTTTAGGGTTGAATCTAGGTTTCCCGACGGCACCAAGTCAAGGGTTTTCGGGACAATCGCCCGATCGGGCACGATCTTTAGGAACAACCGGTCGCTCGGGGCCTTCAACGTCGCGCTCGGACGGGGCCGACCGGGCACCCTCGAACGGCGCGTCGCCCGGCGACGCCTGTCGATATGGCTGGAAACCGAAGCACGCCTCCCTCGCCACGAAGGGCTTGGGAGGCGTGCTCGGCGAGTGCTACCCCGAGGAAGGAACCCCGGGCTCGTAGGTGGCCAAGCGACCGCCCTCCGAGACCAGCCTGGTCAGGAGCGGGGCGGGCTCCTGTTCGGGAATCCCCAACTCCTCGACGGAAGCCAGCATCCGGTCGAGACCCCGCTCGTCGGCGAAGAACATCGGTCCGCCCCTGTGTCGCGGGAACCCATATCCGTGCACCCAGACGACATCGATGTCCGACCCACGGGTGGCGATTCCCTCGTCGAGCAGTTTCGCGCCTTCGTTGACCAGGGCCGCCATCAGGCGATCGACGATTTCGTCGGGGCCGAACGCGCGTTGTGTCTGACCCGAACGTCGAGCGAAGCCGCGCACGATGTCGGCGACCTGCTCGGACGGGGCGCCGCGACGACTCTCCGCATAGTCGTAGAACCCGGCCCCGGCTTTCTGACCGAAACGGCCTTGTTCACACAGGACTTCGCGGATCGTGGCACTCGAGGTGGTCTCTCGGTTCCAGAGCACATCGAGACCGATCAGATCTGACATCTGGTACGGACCCATCTTGAAGCCGAACGACACGAGGGCGGCGTCGATCTCCCACGGCATCGCCCCCTGCAACAGCAGGGCATCGGCGGCGGCCGTGCGCCGCAACAACATCCGGTTCCCGACGAACCCGGGGCAAACCCCGACGACCACGCCGGTCTTGTTCATCCGCCGACACATATCGAGGGCGGTGGCCAACGCGTCCGGAGATGTGTGGCGACCTCGAACGACCTCGACCAAGGTCATGATGTGGGCGGGCGAGAAGAAGTGCAACCCGATCACCCGCGACGGGTCACCGATCACGGAGGCGAGATCATCCAGGTCGAGGGTCGAGGTGTTGCTGGCAATAATGGCGTCCGCCCCGAGCACCTCGTCCACCTGGCGCAGCAGCGCCTTCTTGACGTCCGACCGTTCAACAACGGCTTCGATGACGACGTCACATGCCCGCAAGGACACCAACTCTTCGCTGCGCCCGATACTGTCCCGGCGAGCCCGGGCGGCCGCCTCGGACAGTTCGCCCCGACCGACCATGCGCTGGTACCGGGCCGCCGCGGAGGTGTCGCTGCGTTCCAACGCACCACGATCCGAGTCGACGAGATGTACCCGGTAGCCGGCATCGGCGAGCGCCATCGCGATACCGGAGCCCATCGTCCCGGCACCCACCACCCCCACCGCTTGTACGTCGCGGGCCGAAGCCGACTCCCCGGGGGGACGCTTGACCCGTCGCTCGGCAGCGAAGACGTGGCGCAGGGCTCGCGACTGGGAGGTGTCCACGAGTTCGTAGAACAGTTCCCGCTCCAGGGCAACGCCGTCATCGAACGGCATGGTGACTGCGGCCTCCACGCACCGGATGCAGTACTGCGGCGCCAGCAGGTCCGGTGTGGAACGCGAGAGGTTCATGCGGGCTTCGGTGAACAGGTCGGCCGGGACAGCATCCGGCGCGATGCGCTCGCTCAGGTCACGCACCCGCCGCACCGGCTGCCCGGACGCAGCCACCTCCAGCGCCGTCGCGATGGCGGCCCGACGCAACTCGTCGGACGGAACCACGGCGTCCACGAGCCCCAGTGCCAAGGCCTCGTCGGCGGCGACGTTTCGAGCGGTGAGGATCAGGTCCAGGGCTGCCACCGGCCCGATCAGGCGTGGGAGCCGCTGGGTGCCACCGGCGCCGGGGAGCAGGCCGAGCTTGATCTCGGGGCTTCCGAGAACCGTACCCGTGGCAGCCACCCGATGGTGACAGGCGAGGGCGAGCTCCAACCCGCCACCGAGGGCAGTGCCGTGGACGGCCGCAACGATCGGTTTCACCGAACCATCGAGAACGCCGATCATCCGAGTGAAGGTCGGCTCCAGCGGCGGGCCACCGAACTCCTTGATGTCGGCCCCCGCCATCCACGTTCGTCCCGCGCAGGTGATGACGAGGGCCACCACGTCGGGATCTTCGTTGGCCGCGACCACGGCGGAACTGACTCCGGCTCGGACGTCCCTCGACAGTGCGTTGACCGGTGGCGAATCAACCTCGATCACGCTGATTGAGCCTCGGGTCTGCACTCGCACGACGCCGTTCACGGCCGTACCTGTGTCGGCGGTCTCACACACGGTTCGGTGCTCCTCTCGGGTGCGAGATCAGTGCTGGGGCCACGGCGGTCACTCCTGGATCGAGATCGCGCGCTCAGGGCAGGCGTCGGCACCGCGGCGTGCCTTGTCCTCCAGTCCCGGGGGCACCGGATCAATAGTGGTCGAGTTGTATCCCAGGTCGTCCAATTCGTAGACCTCGGGCGCCTCGAATACGCAGCGGGCGTGCCCGGCGCACAGTGAACCATCAACGATTGCCTTCATGGGTTGCCTTCCATCGGCAGGTGAACGGGGTTGTCAGCTGGGGGTCGTGCCGACCCGGGGGCCGGGCGTGAATACGGCCGGCATGTCGATATAGCCGCTCGACGACGACCAGCTGTGGTACTCGATCAGCCCCTCCTCCTTGAGCCGGAAGTCGGGCATCCGCTCGAGGACCTGGAGCAGGAGTTCCTTCATCTGGAGCCGCGCGAGGTGTGAGCCGGGACAGCGGTGGATGCCCATGCCGAAGGTCAGGTGCCGGTTCGGGAAGCGATCGATCACAAACCAATCGGCATCGGGGAATGCTTCTTCGTCGAAGTTGGCCGACACCTCGCTGAGCAGCAGGCGATCACCGGGCTGCATGGTCACGCCACCCAACTCGGTCTCGCGGACCACGGTCCGCGCATGCGTGCGAGCGGGCGGATACATCCGCAGCACTTCCTCGATGAAGCTGTCGATCAACTCGGGGCGCTCGGTGAGCGCAGCTCGATCCTCGGGGTGGAAGTGCAGGTGCATCAGCATCGAACTCGACGCCGACGAGGTGGTGTCGACGCCGCCGCCCACCGCCAAGGTCACCAGGCCGAGGGCCATATCCTGTGGAATGACCTCACCGTCGATCTCGAAGTTCACCAGTTGGCTCATCGCGTCGTCGGTCGGGTTCTCCCGCCGGGCGCGGACCTCCTCCTCGATCCGACCGACCATCCAGGTGACGTCGACCATGATGTCCTGGAACTCGGGCGAGCCGGTTACATAGGCGCTGATGCCGTGGAAGGCCTCGCTGAACCGTCGATGGTCCTCTTCGGGGAAGCCCAGCCAGTCCAGGGAGACACCTGCAGGCAAGGGGCTGGTCAGATCGTGGATCAGGTCGCACTCCCCCTTCTCGATGAAGGCGTCGATCAGCCGGGTGATGTGCGCCCGGACGCTGTCGGTGAAGTCGCGCTTGATCGCGCGCGGCGACAGCGGCTCGGCCAGGACCCGTCGGTAGGGCTCCCACGCCGGCGGGTCGAGTTCCTCGGGCACCAGGACGGTCGGCATGGGATTCTCCGCGATCCACAGCGAGTTCAGCCCCGGGTCCCCTCCGGGCCCGCTGGCCCGGGCCGTCCGGCTGGACGAAAAGGACTCCCAGTTGCGGAACCCTTCGGCGATCGCGTCGTACTGCGAGGCTACCCAGAAACCGCCGTGGCTTTCGCTCCATGCCACCGGGCACTGCTCACGCCGTTCAGCCCATTCGCGCTGGCTCTGCTCTCGCGTCATGTGCTCGTGGTGATCGAACTGCACCACCGGGCACTGCCCTGAAGGAAGCTCCTCCGTGGCCTGCTCCTCGCCCGCCATGCGGTGCTCCTTCGCTGGGTTGATCATCAGCGGTACTTCTTCAGTTCGACCCGGGCCACACTGCGCAGGTGCACCTCGTCCGGCCCGTCCGCGATCCCCAGGATCCGCGCCGAGGCCCACATCCGCGCCAACGGGACGTCCTCGGTCACCCCCAACCCGCCATGGGCCTGAATCGCCCTGTCCAAGACCCTGCGCGCGGTGCGCGGCGCGACGACCTTGATCGCGGCGATCTCGGTGGCCGCACGCCTGGCGCCGACCCGGTCGATCATCCATGCGGCCTTGGTCACCAACAGCCGCGTCATCTCGATGTCCATCCGCGCCTCGGCGATCCAGTCGCGCACGACACCCTGTTCCGACAGCGGTTTGCCGAACGGCTCCCGCTCCATCGAGCGGCGCACCATCATGTCCAGACCCCGCTCGGCCATCCCCACACACCGCATCGCGTGGTGGATCCGCCCCGGACCGAGCCGGGCCTGGGCCAACGCGAACCCGGACCCCTCCTCGCCGATCAGGTTGCTCACCGGCACCCGCACGTCCTCGAAACTGATCTCGCCATGCCCCTGCTGGTCGTAGTACCCGAACAGCGGCAACGACCGATGCACCGTCACACCCGGAGTGTCCACCGGCACCAGGATGAACGACTGCTGCTGGTGCGGCGCGGCGTCCGGGGCGATCCGCCCCATCAACACCAGGATCTTGCAACGTGGATCACCGGCCCCGGACGTCCACCACTTGCGACCGTTGATCACGTATTCATCACCGTCGCGCACGATCGACGTCGCAATCTGACGCGCATCCGACGACGCGACGGCCGGTTCGGTCATTGCAAACCCCGACCGCATCGTGCCGTCCAGCAACGGCTCCAGCCACTGCCACTTCTGCTCCTCGGTGCCGAACAGGTGCAGGATCTCCATGTTCCCCGACGACGGCGCGTTCGAGTTGATCGCATCCGGCGCCAGGTAGGGCGACCGGCCCGTCACCTCGGCCACGTAGGCGTAGTCCAAGTTGCTCAACCCCGACACGTCCGGCAGGAACAGGTTCCACAGGCCCCGCTTGCGGGCCTCGACCTTCAGGTCCTCGACGATCTGCGGCAGGTCGTGCGGCCGGTCCCTCGCGTTCGCGGCCAACTGCTGCGCGTAGACCGGTTCGGCCGGGTAGACGAACTCGTCCATGAAGTCGATCATCGCCTCGAGCACCTCACGCCCCTTCGGCGACGGGGCGAGATCCATCGACTCGAAGATCTCCGGGCCGCGGTTCACGGTGAAGTACCGCTTCTTCGCGGCCGCGGCGTACTCGGCCGCATGGACAGGATCAATGTTGCTCACCAGGACTCCCCTGCGTTGACGGACACTGCGCACTTGCCACACGCCCGGAGATGGATAAGACCCACCAGCAGGCGCCGGCCATCACCCAAAAAACTACCAGTCGGTTGGTCGTTTGTCGAGAGCTCGCGGTTTCCATGGCAGAAGCGGATCCGATGATGCTGCGGCATCATCGGATTTCTTCTTCTCCGGCAGGTGTGTACGGCACTTGCGCTGAACCCTCAGGACGCGAACCCAAGGAGGAGCCATGCGCAGCCAACTGTTCGATCAGATGAGGGTTCGGGGGCTCTGAGCCCCGGACCGATCGGGTCGTTCCGGGTGCGTCGGCCCGCAGTGCCCGGGGGGTCGATTGGTACCCTCGGGGCATGCATCTGGGGATCGATTTCGGCACGACCCGAACCATCGTGGCGCACGCGGATCGAGGCAACTATCCCGTGGTCAGCTTCGTCGACCAGCACGGCGACAGCAGCGAGTTCTTTCCGTCGGTGGCCGCGGTGACCGAGTCGGGCTGGGCGTACGGCTTCGAGGCCCTGGCCGCCGCCGACGCCGGCGCTCCCCTGCTGCGTTCGTTCAAGCGGGTGCTCGGCCGTTCCGATGTCACCGCGGCGACCGAGCTGGAACTGGCAGGCCAGGCGATCGCCCTGGGCGACCTGCTCACCGGGTTTCTCAGCGCTCTGCGTCGGGCCCTGTTCACCACCTCCAACATTGCCGAGGCCCTGGCCACCGAGGGGGTGGGGCGTACGGTCACCGCGGTGCCGGCGCACGCCCACAGTGCCCAGCGGTTCCTGACCCTGGACGCCTTCCGCCGGGCCGGGTTCGAGGTTTCGGCGATGATCAACGAGCCCTCGGCGGCCGGCTTCGAGTACACCCATCGCCAGTCCCGGACGCTGAACTCCCGGCGTACCCGCATCGTGGTCTACGACCTGGGCGGGGGCACCTTCGACGCCTCGCTGGTGACCGCCGACGGATTGTCCCACGAGGTGCTCGGCTCGATCGGGGTGAACCGGCTCGGGGGTGATGATTTCGACGAGATCCTCGCCGAGTTGGCCGCCGAGGCGGCGGGGATCGACCTCGCCGGGCTGGGCGTACGCGAGCGGGACCTGCTGCTGGAGGACTGCCGCACCGCCAAGGAGCAACTGCTGCCGCAGTCCAAGCGGATGACGATCGAGGTGGCGGGGACGCCGGTGATCATCCCGGTCGGCGACTTCTACCACGCCAGCGCGGGCCTGGTGGACCAGACGGTGAAGGCGATGGCGCCGCTGGTCCGCGGGCTGGAGGCCCCCGCCGATTCGACCGAGGGGCTCAGCGCCGACATCGCCGGGATCTATCTGGTGGGTGGGGCAAGTTCGCTGCCGCTGGTGCCCCGGGTGCTGCGGGAAACGTTCGGCCGGCGGGTGCACCGCTCGCCCTACCCAGCGGCCTCGACCGCCATCGGTCTGGCGATCGCGGCCGATCCGGGGGCGGGCTATTCGCTGACCGACCAGTTGTCCCGCGGCTTCGGGGTCTTCCGGGAGGCCGGGGCGGGGACGAAATTCGAGTTCGATCCGCTGCTGGCCAGCGACGACCGGATCTCCCCCACCGAGGAGATCCATATCCGGCGCAGCTATCGCGCCGCGCACAACCTCGGGGTGTTCCGCTTCGTCGAATACACCGGCCTGGACGCCAGCGGTACGCCGTCGGGCGATCTGGTGCCGTTCGCGGAGGTGTTCTTCCCCTTCACCGACGCGCTGCAGCACGCCGACCCGATCACCCTGGGGGCCACCGCGGTGTACCGCACCGACACCGAGGGCCCGCTGGTCGAGGAGGAATACGTGGTCGACGAGCACGGCATCATCCGGGTGCGGATCACCGACCTGCAGACCGGGTACGCCCAGCAGACCTCGCTGCGGGCCAGCTGAGCCGCAGCCGGCCCGATCACCGGTCCCGGTCCGGCCGTGCGGACCACCCAGTACAGTGAGGCGCAGTCGATACAGAAAAGGGTTCCTTCATGAAGCTCCGCCAGATTCCCGCCCGAGTGGCCGCAGGCGCATTCCTGATCAACTCCGGGGTCAACAAGCTGGACCTGTCCGAAGAGACCGTGGCCTACCTGCAGGAACTCGGCGCCCAGGGCGTGCCGCAGATCAAGCAGATCGACCGCGACCAGTTCGGCAAGCTGCTGGCCTACGGCGAGATCGCCATGGGCGCGCTGCTGCTGCTCCCCTTCGTGCCGGGCTGGGTGGCCGGCCTGCCGGTCACCGCCTTCAGCGCCGGGCTGCTCAATGCCTACCGCAAGACCCCCGGGATGACCGTCGACGGGATCCGGCCGACCCAGGAGGGCACCGGGATGGCCAAGGACGTGTTCCTGTTCGGCATCGGCGCTTCGCTGGTCCTGGACGGGTTCACCGGTCCGTCGAAGCGGCAGGAGGCCAAGCGCGAGCGCAAGGGTCGCATCGCCGCGGAGAAGCAGGCCGCCAAGGCCGAGAAGATCGCCGCCAAGGCAGCGGCCCGGGCCGCGCGCAACGGCAACGAGTGAGCCGGCCCGACCGGGTGCCGGGCTGCGTGCCCGGACCCGGTCCGGCGGACAAGGTCAGGGCCCCGAGGAGATTCCTCGGGGCCCTTCGCCTTTGCTGGGGGGACGGATCAGCTGAGCCAGGCGTACTGCAGCTGTTCGTCTTGGGATTCGTCGAGATCGGCCTCGAGCTGGACGATCATCCCGTCGCTGGGGGCACTGCCGCGCCAGCGGCGATGTCCGGAGCGATTGGGCAATTCGGTGAAGCGGATCGCGCAGAACGCGCGCTGTGCCTCATCGAAGCTGGCAAAGCCACCCACGAAATGTTCGGCCCCGCAGGCCTCGGCGACAGCCCACGGGCGGCCCGCGAAAGCCTTGTAGGCACCCATCGGGGTATGTGTGACCACTGGACTCTCCTCCTTCGGTGCGTCGTTGCGTGTGGAGCGCCGGTTTTCCGGTTACTTCCAGCCAATCAACGAACGCACCGAAGTTCAAGGGAATCGTGAGTGATTTGTAATACTTTCTGCTTATGAGCACAAGCCCCCAAGAAAGGGGTCAGGCAAGGCTCAGCTGAGTGCGGCCACCGCGGCGTCGTAGTCGGGCTCGGTGGTGATCTCGGGGACCAGCTGCGTGTGCAGGACCTTGCCGTCGGTGTCGAGCACGACCACCGAGCGGGCGAGCAGGCCGCGCATCGGGCCGTCGATCATCTGGACGCCGTAGGCGGTGCCGAAATCGTCCCGGAACGCCGAGCCGACCTGGACGTTCTCGATGCCCTCGGCGCCACAGAAGCGGTTCAGGGCGAACGGCAGGTCCATCGAGGCGCAGACGACGGTGGTGTTGGCCAGGCTCGCGGCGAGCTCGTTGAACTTGCGTACGCTGGTGGCGCAGACGGCGGTATCGATGCTGGGGAAGATGTTGAGGACGACCCGCTTGCCGGACAGCTGCTCGGAGGTGATCTCGGAGAGGTCGGCGGCGGTCAGGGAGACGGCCGGCGCCTGCGCGCCGACGGCGGGAAGGTCACCGACGGTATTGACGGTGGTGCCCTTGAATGCAGTAGTAGCCATGGCCCCCTGTCTAGCACAGCCGGCTGCGCCCCCGGCAGCAGGACCGGGCCACGACTGGGTGCCCGGGCCCGCTCACCCGCCCGACCGGCGCTCCCGCGCCTGTCGGGCGGCCTGCCGGGCGAGTTTGCGCGCGTCCCGCAGCGCCTTCTCCGCATCGCGTACCGCCTTCTGCGCCTCGCGATAGCGCTTGTCATCAGCGATGTCAGCATCCTCCGGCGTGATCCAGGGCGCCGGATCCGGCCGCTCGGGCTGCTCGGTCGCCAGGTACGCGCTCACTCCGTCGAGACTGCGGGCCAGGTTGAATCCGAACGGATCGTTGTCGGTGGCGAATACCCCGGCATCGATCGCGGCTCGCAGGTGCGGATAGGCATCGGCGGTGATCAGGAGCCGGAAGCGGGCATCCTCCTCGGCACCGATGGGGACCGCACCCGGACGCCGCTCCCGCTCGATCCGCGCATAGGAAGCCAGCACGATCCCGGTCCAGCGCGCCTGACCGGTGACCAGGAGCATCACGGCCACCCGCTCCTCATGGGTGAGCGAAGTGTCGGCGAGCGCAGCCAGGCCCGCATCCAGCCAGGCCGCAGTGTTGGGCGTCGCCGGCGAACCGTTGATCGGAATGTCCAGCACCCAGGGGTGGGCCAGATAGCGCTGGACCATCTCCGCATACAGCGCCTCCAGCCGCTCCCGCCAGCCCCACGCCGGATCCGGATCCGACGGCAGCCCGGTCGCCTCCTCCTGCATCAACAACAGCAGGTCGTCCTTGGCCGAGATGTAGCGATACAACGACATGGGCGTGAATCCCAACCGCGCCGCAACGGCGGCCATCGACACCGCCTGCAGCCCTTCGGCGTCGGCCAGTTCCACCGCAGCCTCCACGATGCGCTCGACACTCATCTCGCGCTTGGGCCCGCGCTGCGGGTTGACGGCAATCCCCCAGGCGAGGGCGAGCCCGCGCGGAAGCTCCGGTTCGACAGATTCAGCCATGGGCCACATTCTAAGGCTTGTTTACCCTATACACAGTATGTGATGGTCATATACAGTGGATGCCATACACAGTACTCGACCTCGTCCAGAGGTCGGCGACACCCCGGAGGCACCCATGACCGCGAACCCGACCCGACGTTCGGCCCCGACCCCGACCCGAGGGTCGCCACCGCGCGCAGCGGAACTCCCGAGCCCGGCCATCGAAGTCCGCGACCTGCGCAAGTCCTTCGGGCAGCAGACGATCCTGGCCGGGCTGGATCTCACCGTGCGGCGCGGGGAGATCCTGGCCCTGCTGGGTCCCAACGGCGCCGGCAAGACCACCACCATCAACATCCTGAGCACACTCCTGCGCCCCGATGCCGGCAGCGCCCGGGTTGCCGGCTTCGACACCGTCGCCGATGCCGAGCAGGTCAAACGCCGGATCAGTCTCACCGGACAGTCGGCGGCCGTCGATGAGGTCCTGACCGGTACCGAGAACCTGGTCCTGCTGGGCCGGCTGTCCGGCCTGTCCGCGCGCACCGCGCGGATCCGATCCGCGGCCCTGCTGGAGCGGTTCGATCTGGGCCGGGCCGGTGCCAAGCGAGTGGCGACCTACTCCGGCGGGATGCGGCGCCGGCTCGACCTGGCGATGAGCTTCGTGGTCACCCCGGAGGTGCTCTTCCTCGACGAGCCGACGACCGGCCTCGACACCCGCAGCCGTCGCGATCTGTGGGACGTGATTCGCTCCCTCGCCGACGCCGGCACCACCGTCTTCCTCACCACGCAGTACCTGGAGGAGGCCGATCAGCTCGCCGATCGCATCGCGGTGCTGAACGACGGACACGTTGTCGCCAGCGGCACCGCCACCCAGCTGAAGACCCAGGTCGGCGGTGACACCGTCGAACTGCACGACCGGCACGGTTCGCTGCTGCGTGAACTGCCCACCGACGGGTCGGTGTCCGACCTGCGCCGTGCCCTCGACCTGCTCGACGAGTCCGGGGCCGAGGGCGTGGTGTCGCTGCGCCGACCCACGCTCGACGACGTGTTTTTCGCCCTCACCACCAAGGAGACCCGATGACCACCCTGCCTGCGACGCCACTGTCTCCTGCCATCCGACCAAGAGTCGGCGGCATGGTCGCCGAGAGCGTGTTTGCCCGGCGCAGCCTGCGTCACTCACTGCGCGATGGGGAATCGCTGCTCATGGCGATCATGCTCCCGGTCCTGCTGATGCTGGTGTTCACCTTCGTGTTCGGTGGAGCGATCGCCCCCGGTGGCGGCTACGTCGACTATGTCGTTCCCGGCATCATCCTCACCTGCGCCGGGTTCGGTGCCTCCTCCACCGCGGTGTACGTTGCCCAGGACATGTCGACCGGGATCATCGACCGGATCCGGACCATGCCGGTACGTGCCGGCGCCGTCCTCACCGGTCACGTGGTCGCCAGTCTGTTGCGCAACCTGGTGGCCACCGGCCTGGTGATTGCCGTGGCCCTGGTTCTCGGCTTCCGACCGTCGGCCGGCCCGGTGGGTTGGCTCGGTGCGGTCGGGATGATCGCGCTGTGGATCCTGGCGATCACCTACCTTTTCGCGGCAATCGGGCTGGCTTCCGGCAGCCCGGAGGCGGCGACCGCGTACGGCTTCATCCTCCTGTTCCTGCCGTACCTCTCCAGTGCCTTCGTACCGGTGTCGACCATGCCCCACTGGCTGCAGTGGGTCTCGCGGAATCAGCCGGTGACCCCGATCATCGAGACGATCCGGGGGAACCTCATGGGTACCCCCATCGGTGCCGCTGCCTGGTGGGCCATCGGGTGGTGCCTGCTCATCCTGGTCGCGTCGGTCGGCTGGGGTGCGTGGCTGTTCCGACGCCGGGCGGGACGCCGCTGACCGGAGCCGCCGCCGCGGCGGCGGCAGTGCCTGAGACAATACCTACGCGGGTTCGACCCGAGTTGCGGGTACCGGAAACGCCGGGACGCGCAACCGGGCCGACCCGGTCGGGTGCACTAGTGTCAAAATCTCCCGTTTGCCGATCGACCGTGCCCGAGCCCGGAGGAGGTCCACCCACGATGCCGTCCACCCGACGCCTGGTAGTCGTCGATCCCTCCCCTGCCCCCGGGATGGGCGGGATGCCCGCCGGTCGGCTGCTGCCCAACAGTCGCGTCGGCATGATCGGCCCCTGGTGCCTGGTGAACCATTTCGGTCCGACCGACACCCGCGGCGGTGCCCCTATCGCCTCGCCGCGGCACCCCCATACCGGCTGCAGTACGGTCACCTGGCTGTTCTCCGGCGCGATCGAGCATGTCGACTCGATCGGGAATCGGATCCGGATCACCCCCGGCGAGGTGGCCCGGCTGATCGCCGGTCGTGGGGTGTCCCACGCCCAGACCGCGGACCCGACGGCGCCGATCCTGCACGGGGTCCACCTGTGGCTGGCGCTGCCCGAACATGCCCGGCACATCGCCCCCGCGCTGACCCGCTATCGCCCCGATCCGATCGGCGTCGACGATGCCACCGTCCGCCTGTTCATCGGGACCTGGCTCGGCCGCGGCGCCCCGGTCCTGACCTACAGCCCGGTGGTCGGGGCGGAGATCATGCTGCCGGTGCGGGGCCGGCTGGCCCGGGAGCTGGCCCCCGACTTCGCGCACGGCGTCCTGGTCGATCGCCCGGTCACGGTCAACGGGACCCCGGTCCCGGCCAACCGATTGGCGATACTCCCGCTGGGGACGCCGGAACTGCGCATGGAGGCCGGCCCCGAACCGGTTCGGGCCATCCTGCTCGGCGGGCGACCGTTGCCCGACCGGGTCATCATGTGGTGGACCTTCCTGGGCCGGACCCACGCCGAGATCGCCGACTACCGGGCTGCCTGGCAGGCCGAGATCGGCGCCGAACCGGCCGACCCGCCGGCCAGCGGACGGTATCGCGACGCCGTGGCCTGGCCCCGGTTCGGCGTGCCCGAACCGGGAATGGCCCCGGCGCAGCCCGCTCCCCCGCTCAACGGGATCCTGCGCCCCCGCCGGTCCTGAGGCCCAGCCGCCCGATCTCGGGCCGGCTGAGCCTCGACCGCCCGGACCTCAGCCGACCGGGGCGTACAGGGTGGTGCGCTGGCGTACCGGTCGGCCGATCCCGTCGGCGATCTCACTGATCTCGGCAATGGACTTGGCCGAACCGTGCTGGGAGCCGGCCATCCGGGAGATGGTCTCCTCCATCAGGGTGCCGCCCAGGTCGTTCGCGCCGCTGCGCAGCATGGTCCGGGTCCCCTCGATGCCGAGCTTCACCCAGCTGGTCTGGATGTTGTCGACCAGCCCGAACAGCAGGATCCGCGCCATCGCGTGCACCGCGATGTTGTCCCGCAGGGTCGGGCCCGGCCGGGCCACCCCGGCCAGATAGATCGGCGCGGAGGTGTGCACGAACGGCAGCGGCACGAACTCGGTGAAGCCACCGGTCTCGGTCTGGATCCGCCCGAGCAGCTTCAGGTGCGCCACCCAGTGGTCGGGCCGGTCGACGTGGCCGTACATCATCGTCGAGGTGGACGGGATACCCAGCTCGTGCGCGGTGGTGACCACCTCGATCCATTTCTGGGTCGGCAGCTTGCCCTTGGTCAGCACCCAGCGCACCTCGTCGTCCAGGATCTCCGCAGCGGTGCCCGGGATGCTGTTCAGGCCGGCCTCGCGGACGGCGGTCAGCCATTCCCGGATCGACAACCCGGCCCGGGTCGCCCCGTTGACGACCTCCATCGGCGAGTACGCATGGATGTGCATCCCGGGCACCCGCTCCCGGACCGCCCGGACGATCTCGGTGTAGCCGTCGACCGGCATCATCGGATCGATCCCGCCCTGCATGCAGACCTCGGTGGCGCCCAGGTCCCAGGCCTCCGCGGCCCGCTCGGCGACCTCGTCGTAGGACAGCGAATACGCGTCCTCATCGGTACGCCGCTGGGCGAAGGCGCAGAAGCGGCAGCCGGTGTAACAGATGTTGTTGAAGTTGATGTTGCGATTGACGATGTAGGTGACGTCATCGCCGACGCGGTCGAACCGCATCTGGTCGGCCAGGTGGGTCACCTGGGCCAGCGCCTCCCCCTCGGCGGTCATCAGGGTCAGTGCCTGATCGTCGGTGAGTTGCTGCGGATCGGCCTCGGCCTGCGCCAGGGCCGCCTTCACGTCCCCGCCGAGCCGGACCGGAGCACTGGCCTCGCGGACCTGCTTGCGCAACTGTTCCCAGTCGCCGTAGACGGAATCGAAATCCCCGCGCCGGTCGCTGCTGCGCCCGGTCACATCGATGCTGACGTGCAGGTCCGCGCGGCCGAGGGTCTGCCCGCTCTCGGGTTCCTGCCAGGCCAGCCCCTGCGGGCGTACGCCGGGGCGCGCGAGCCCACTGCCGGCCGCCAGCGCATTCACGTGCGGCTGGACCCGGGGATCCAGCCACGGTTCGCCGGCCCGAACGTACTCGGGATGGACGGTGAGGCGTGCGGTGAGGGTGAAGCCGGCCTCGGTGCATACCCGGCGCAGGGCCTCCAGGCTGGGCCAGGGCCGCTCGGGGTTCACATGATCGGGAGTCAGCGGGGAGACCCCGCCGAAATCGTCGATCCCCGCCTCGATCAGCAGGCGGCACTCCTCGAGGTCGACCAGGTTCGGCGGGGCCTGGACCCGGGCCCGCGGCCCGAGCAGGATCCGGGTCACCGCGATGGTGGCCAGGTAGTCCGCCAGCGGGAGGTCGTCGGCGTGCCGCAGCGCGGTGTCCGGCTTGGCCCGGAAGTTCTGCACGATCACTTCCTGGATCGCGCCGTAGTCGCGGATCTGGTCCCGCAGGGCCAGAATCGTGTCGATCCGCTCCTCGTTGGTCTCCCCGATGCCGACCAGCAGGCCCGTGGTGAACGGCACGTTCAGTCGCCCCGCATCGGTCAGCGTCCGCAGCCGGACCGCCGGGTCCTTGTCCGGGGAGCCGTAGTGCACCTGCCCCCGCTCGGTGTGCAGCCGGGTGCTGGTGGTCTCCAGCATCATCCCCAGCGACGGCGCGACCGGCTTGAGCCGGGCCAGTTCCTCCCAGCTGAGCACGCCGGGGTTCAGGTGCGGCAGCAGGCCGGTCTCCTCCAGCACCCGGATCGCCATCGCCCGCAGGTAGTCCAGGGTCGAGTCGTAGCCGTGCTCGTCGAGCCACTGCCGCGCCTGCGGCCACCGCGCCTCGGGCCGATCCCCGAGGGTGAACAGGGCCTCCAGACAACCGAGTTCGGCGCCGCGGCGGGCGATGTCGACGACCTCGTCGGGTTCGAGGAACATCCCGTGGCCCTGCCGGCGCAGGTCGGCCGGGTCGGTGGCGAAGGTGCAGTAGTGACAGGTGTCGCGGCACAGCCGGGTGAGCGGGATGAAGACCTTCGGGGAGTAGGTGATCATCCCCTCGCGTCCGACGGTGACCAGGCCGGCGTCACGGACCCGGGCCGCGGCGGCGCAGAGTTCGGTCAGGTCGTCCCCGCGGGCGTCGAGCAGGGCGGCGGCCTCGGTCCGGTCGAGGCTGGCACCCCGGCGTACGCGGGCCAGGCTGCGGCGGATCTGATGGGTGTTGGGCGAATCGGTCATCCGGGAGAACTCCGAGGGGTGAGACGGCAGGCGGCGGCACCGGCGCTGGCCGGTGATCGCGGGGACCTGCCGGTCGATCACCAGCCGCATGCTGCGGCGGCCCTACCCACGACGTAGATTCCCGCAGCCTAGGGCATCGGGAGCTTGGCTTCCAGCAGCGGGGCCAGGGTGCGCGAGAAACTCTTGGTGATGTGGTCCTCGTCGTAGTAGACCGGGAGCCCCCCGATCACCGGGTAGCACAGCCGGTCGTCGCAGAAGGCCTCGGTGAGTTCGAGCCGGTGCACCCGGTCGCTGCCGAAGGTGGCCGCGGCCTCGTACTGCAGGTCGCGCGGCAGCAGCGCTTCGGCGCGCGGGACGGCACAGTCGAGTTGATTCTGGCTGCTGGCCAGGCAGGAGGGCATGTGCTGGCCGCCGGTGCCCGGGTAGTCCCGGATCACCGTCACCGGGGCGATCTGCTCCCAGTCCCGCCAGACCGCCTGGAAGCCGGCGATGGCCGACCCGGTGGAGTACCAGTCGGTGAGCACGGAGGCAGTGGTGATGATCATGTCGACCTGGTCGCGCCGCAGTTCCTCGGTGACCCGATGGGCCCAATCGGTGCACTGCCGGTTGGTGTCGCGCGGCCCGTGCTTGAAGGAGGGAGTGGTGGCGTACGTCGCCGGGCAGCCGCCCTGGAAGTGGCCGCGGACCTCCCAACCGCGATTCTGGGCGATCACCTTCAACGCCGGGTACAGCGACTCGGCATGGGAGTCGCCGACCAGCGCCACCTTGAGCCGGACCAGATTGGGATCGCAGCCCCCGTGGCTGCAGGGGTCGCCCCAGGGGGCTTCGGCCTCGCTGACCGTGGACATCGCCGGCTGGCCGAACGGGTCGGCACACTGGTCATTGAGCGGAGCCTTCGCCCCGATACAGGGTTCGTTGTCCAGCCGGGCCTCCAGGGCCGCGGTCGCGCTCTGCTGGCCGCTCTCGGCGACCCGGCCGGCGCCGAAGGCGGTGCCCGCGATCAGGGCCATGGCGGCGAACACCACCACCAGGGTGCGCCGCGTCCGCTTGCCCCACCACTGGTTGCGTTGCGCCGGGATCTCCACATAGAACCGGGTCAGGTGCGCCAGGACCCCGGTGGCGACCAGTACCAGTCCCTTCTCCCACCAGGACAGGGTGTGGCCGACGGCGTACGGCATGAGCACCAGCAGCGGCCAGTGCCACAGGTAGACCGCGTAGGAGACGTTGCCCAACCACTGCACCGGTCGCAGGCCGAACACCCGGGTCAGCGGGTCGCGCCGGCCGGTGTCGCCGGCCACGATGATCATCGCGGTGCCGACCACCGGGATCGCGGCGATCCAGCCGGGGAACGGAGTGGCCTGGCTGATCAGCACCGCCGTCCCGAACAGCAGCACCACACCGAGCCAGCGCAGGAACACCGGGAGTCCGCGCAGCGGGGTCCAGCGTCGCAGCAGCAGACTGACCAGGGCACCGGCACCGAACTCCCAGGCGCGCGTGGTGGTGAGGAAGTACGCCATCGCCTGGTCGGAGTTGGTCAGCGCGATCGAGTGGATCAGGGAGGCGGTGGTCAGCGCGACGAGCACCCAGCCGATCGTGCGCACGGTATGGCCGCGGAAATAGCGTCGGGCCAGGTACAGGCCCAGCAGGATCAGCGCCGGCCAGACGAAGTAGAACTGCTCCTCCGTCGACAGCGACCAGTAGTGCTGCGCCGGGGAGGCCAGGTCGTTGGAGGCGGAATACGTGACCGCCTGCGAGGCCAGCCACAGGTTCTGCACGTAGAACGTGGAGGCGATCACCTCACGGATGGTGCCCAGCAGGTAGCGCTGCGGCAGGACCAGGATCGAACCGATCAGCAGGACGACCAGCACCAGCATGCTGGCCGGCAGCAGCCGCCGGGCCCGGCGGGCATAGAACGACGACAGCCGGATGGTCCCGCTGCGGTCCACCTCGCGCAACAGGTGATCGGTGATCAGATAGCCGGAAATCACGAAGAACGCGTCGACCCCGACGAACCCACCGCGGAACAACCCGGTGGGCGCGACGTGGAAGGCAACCACGAGGCCGACCGCGATGGCTCGCAGGGCCTGGAGTTCCGGAAGAAACCGTCGGGTGCGTCGCTGCTCGACGGCATTCATCCGGAGCCTCCTGGTCTGTAGTGGACGGGTCAGCGACGCCCTCGGCCGGAGGTGCGATCAGACGGTGACCGGAGTCTCCTTTGCTGACAACTTCTCCGCAAAGTACTTCCTGATCGCCACGGTGATCAAACCGACCCACAGGGCGAGTACCAAACCGTAACCGATCCACACCGCGACCCCGGTGATGTCGAAGGCCTGGAACAGGGTCCGCAGGTTGGTCAGCACGATCAGCCCACCGACCGCGGTCCCCATGATCCGCGCCGGGAGCCGGCTGACCAGCCAGGCCGCGATGGGTGCGGCGATCAGGCCCCCGATCAGCAGGGCGGCGACGATGCCCAGGTCGATCCCGGCCGTCCCGAGGCCGACCAGGAAGCCCACGCTGGCCGCCAGCGAGACCAGGAACTCCGAGGTGTCCACCGAGCCGATCACCGTCCGCGGGGCGGTCTTGCCCCGCGACAGCAGCGTCGTGGTCGACACCGGCCCCCAGCCGCCACCGCCGGTGGCATCAACGAAGCCGCCGATCAGCCCCAGCGGGATGAGGAAGCGCGGGGTGTGCGGGGAGGTGGTCGCGTGGGCGCTCGCCGGCGCCCGGAACGCGAACCGGAACAGGATGTAGATCCCCAGCGCCCCGAGGATGGCGGCCATCACCGGCTGGCCGGCTTCGGTGGAGATGTTGGACAGCACGGTCGCGCCCAGGAAGGCACCGATCGCGCCGGGGACGCCGAGCCGGGCGACGAGTTTCCAGTCGGTGTTCCCGAGTTTCCAATGGGACACCCCGGAAGCCAGGTTCGTGCCGACCTCGGCCAGATGGACCGACGCGGACGCCAGCGCCGGGGACAGCCCGACGATCAGCAGCATGGTGCTGGAGGTGACGCCGTAGCCCATCCCGAGCGCGCCGTCGACCAGTTGGGCACCGAGCCCGACCAGCCCCAGCAGGACAAGTTTTCTCATTCGATGGAGACCTTAGAAGTGGGAAATCTTTAGCAGGAGGAACCGGTGGGCCCGGCAGCGACTGCGCGCTCGGCCACCGCAGGGTGGGCGGGGTGCCGGGTCGTCGCGAGCGGGCTCAGCTGGACCACTGCCGCCCCGCCGGCCGCCTGTTCGGCAGCGACCTCGGCGATCCGGCTCGGGGCCGCCCAGGCCGGGGGCAATCCGGCCAGGTCGACCACTTCCGCGGCAAGGTCGGTGACCAGGGCGGCGGGTACGCCGGGATCGAGGATCACCACGTCGGCAGCGGCCAGCAGCGCCCGATCGGCCCCGACGAGCTCGCCGGCACGCGGATCGACCTCGATCCGCCGGACCCAGCCCCGGCCGGGCCGGACCCGACGCAGCGACGGCGGCTGCTCGGCGAGAAAGTCGGCCAGCGCGTTGCGTACCCGCACCGAGCGCCGCGGATCGCCGGACTGGACGGCGATGCTGACCCGTCCGTCGGGCAGCTCCACCTGGGTGCGGGCGGGCACCGCGGCGGTGCCGTGCGCGGCCCGGGCGGCCTGGATGCACCAGATCCGGCGGTCCTCGCACGCCCGGGCCACCGCATCGTCGATGACCCCGGTCGCGGTGTGCACCAGCCAGGCACCGTCGGGATCGGTGTCGCGGAACTCGCGCCGCGACCAGGTGATCTCCCCGGCCGCGGCCAGTTCGGCCAGTTCGTCGCTCACCTGCGGCGCGACCACCCACACGTCCGCGCCGGCCTCGAGGAAGCCACGGACGCGGCGGGTGGCGACGCTGCCGCCCCCGACCGCGAGGACGCGTCGGCCGGCCAGGTCCAGGGTGAGCGGGAACATCAGATCACCCAGTTGACCGGTTCGGGTTCCTCGACGGTGGTCGAGGCGACCATGCCGGCCGCCAGGGTGGCGGCGGACTGCGCATCGATCAGCAGGAAGGCTCCCAGCCGGCGCGAGGTGGCGTACGCCTCGGCGACGATCGGGGAGGCGACCTTGATCCGGACCCGGCCGATATCGTTCAGCGCGAGTTCGGTGGCCGGGGTGCCGCCGAGGGTGTCCAGATCCAGCCGGTTGCCGATCTCGGTCACCACGGCCTGCACGGTGTGCGAGGTGTGCTTGAGCAGGACGCGGGCACCCGGCTTGAGCGGCCGCTCGGCCAGCCAGCAGACGAAGGCGTCGATCTCCCGGGTCGGCTCGGGGGCCGAATCCGCCGCGACGATCATGTCCCCGCGGGCCAGGTCGATGTCGTCGGTCAACCGCAGGCTGACCGATTGCGGCGCGAAGGCCACCTCCAGCGGACCGTCGGCGGTGTCGATGCCGGCGATGGTGGTCGGGCGGCCCGACGGTTCCACGCTGACCCGGTCCCCCACCCGGACCACGCCGGAGGCGATCTGGCCGGCGTAGCCGCGGTACTCCTGCAGCGCCGGATCGACCGCCGCCGCCTGCGGGCGCAGCACGTACTGCACCGGGAAGCGGAACTGTTCCTGGGTCGGGGAGTCGGCGTTCGGGATCTGCTCCAGCAGTTCCAGCAGCGCTGGCCCGGCGTAGAACGGGGTGTGCTCGGAGCGGGTCACCACGTTGTCCCCACGCAGCGCGGAGACCGGAATCGTGGTGACGTCGGTGAGCCCGAACCCGGCAGCCACCTCGCTGACCTGCTTCTGGACCCCGCGGATCGTGTCCGCGTCGAAGCCGACCAGGTCGATCTTGTTGATCGCCACGATCACGTGCGGCACGCGCAGCAGCGACGCCACGGCCAGGTGCCGCCGGGTCTGTTCGAGTACGCCGTGGCGTACATCGACCAGCAGCACGATGACGTCGGCGGTCGAGGACCCGGTGACGGTGTTACGGGTGTACTGCACGTGCCCGGGGCAGTCGGCCAGGATGAACGACCGGTTCGGGGTGGCGAAGTAGCGGTAGGCGACGTCGATGGTGATCCCCTGTTCCCGCTCGGCGCGCAGGCCGTCGGTGAGCAGGGCGAGGTCGGCGGCCTCCAGGCCACGGTCGGCGGAGACCCGCTCGACGGCCTCGAGTTGGTCGGCCATGATCGACTTGGTGTCGTGCAGCAGCCGGCCGACCAGGGTCGACTTGCCGTCGTCGACCGAGCCGGCGGTTGCCAGGCGCAGCAGCGTGCTCATCAGAAGTACCCTTCCTTCTTGCGGTCTTCCATGGCCGCCTCGGTCATCCGGTCGTCGGCCCGGGTGGCGCCGCGCTCGGTAATGGTGCTCGCGGCGACCTCGGCCACCACGTCGTTGACATCCTTGGCGATCGACTCGACCGCGCCGGTGCAGGACATGTCGCCCACGGTGCGGTAGCGGACCTCCTTGACCACGACCTCGGCATCCTTCGGGTCGGTGTACGGACCCACGGCCAGCCACATCCCGTCGCGCTCGAAGACCTCGCGCCGGTGGGAGTAGTACAGGCTCGGCAGCTCGATCCCCTCGCGGGCGATGTAGCGCCAGATGTCGAGTTCGGTCCAGTTGCTCAGCGGGAACACCCGGACGTGCTCCCCGGCCCGGTGCCGCGGGTTGTACAGGTTCCACAGCTCCGGGCGCTGGTTGCGCGGATCCCACTGCCCGAACTCATCGCGCAGCGAGACCACGCGCTCCTTGGCGCGGGCCTTCTCCTCATCGCGGCGGCCACCGCCGTAGACGGCATCGAAGCCGTGGTGGGAGATGGCGTCCAGCAGCGGCATGGTCTGCAGCGGATTGCGGGTCCCGTCGGGACGCTCGCTGAGCCGGCCGTCGTCGATGTAGTCCTGGACCGACGCCACGACCAGGCGCAGCCCGAACTTCTCCACGGTCCGGTCGCGGTACTCGATGACCTCGGGGAAGTTGTGGCCGGTGTCGACGTGCATCACCGGGAACGGCACCGGGGCCGGCCAGAAGGCCTTGCGGGCCAGGTGCAGCATCACCACCGAGTCCTTGCCGCCGGAGAACAGCAGCACCGGCCGCTCGAGTTCGGCGGTCACCTCGCGGAAGATGTGGATGGACTCGCTCTCCAGCGCGTCGAGCTGGCTCAGCTCGTACTCACCGACGGTGTCGTTGAGCAGGTCGGCGGCCTCGATGTTCAGGTCGTTCACAGTCTCATTGCTCACAGTCTGATTGCCTCGGATCTGGATACTCACAGGTGGATCCCGCATTCGGTCTTGTTCAGTCCGGCCCAGCGGCCCGCGCGGGGGTCCTCGCCGGGGGCGACCCGGCGGGTGCACGGCTCGCAGCCGATCGACGGGTAGCCGTCGGCCAGCAGCGGGTTGATCGGCACCTGGTGGTCGGTGGCGTACTCGAGCAGGTCGTCGAAGCTCCACGGCGCGATCGGGTTGATCTTGACCATCTGGTGGGTCTTGTCCCACTCGACGAGCTGGGCGTTGGCGCGCAGCGCGTTGTCCTCGCGGCGTACGCCGGTGACCCACGCCTCGTAGCCGGCCAGCTCCCGGTTCAGCGGCTCGACCTTGCGCATCGCGCAGCACTGGGTCGGGTTGCGGTCGTGCAGCTTCGCGCCGTACTCCGCATCCTGCTCGGCAACGGTGAGTTGCGGCAGCACGTTGATCACGTTGACCGGCATCGTCTCGGCGACCTCGTCGCGGGTCCCGATGGTCTCGATGAAGTGGTAGCCGGTCTCCAGGAAGAGCACGTCGACATCGGGCACGGTCTGGGAGACCAGATGCGGCAGGACGGTGTCGCCGGCCATCGAGCAGGCGACCGCCAGCGACTTGCCGAAGGTCTCGCCGGCCCAGGCCAGCACCTCCTCGGCGGTGGCGTCGGCGAAGCGTTCGGAGGCCTCGGCCGCCAGTTGTTCCAGTTCCTCGGGGGTACGCGTCCGCCCGGGACCGTGACTGACCAGTGGGGTACTCACTTGAGATCGTCCTCCTCGGCCCGCGCGACCCACTCGGAGAAGGTCTCCGGGTTGCCGGCGGCGTTGTTGCTGCGCTGATCCAGGAAAGTGCGGGTGACCCGCTCCACGTACTCGGGCAGGTCGTCCGCGGTCACCTTGAGGCCACGCACGGTCCGGCCCAGGCCGGCCTCCGCGCGGTCCCGGGAGGCCAAACCGCCGCCCAGGTGCACCTGGAAGCCGAACTCGCCGCCCACGAGCTGACCCTTCAGGCCGATGTCGGCCACCTGGATCCGGGCGCAGGAGTTGGGGCAGCCG
This sequence comes from Granulicoccus phenolivorans DSM 17626 = NBRC 107789 = JCM 15570, assembly GCF_000423085.1. Classification (GTDB taxonomy): domain Bacteria; phylum Actinomycetota; class Actinomycetes; order Propionibacteriales; family Propionibacteriaceae; genus Granulicoccus; species Granulicoccus phenolivorans. The sequence continues at coordinate 110,966 of NZ_AUHH01000010.1, forward strand.
TTGATGTTCAGCGAGATCGGCGGCTCGATCGCGACCCCGTCCAGGCGCTGCTCGAGTTCATCGACCGTACGCGCGGCCAGCCCCTTGGTCTCCACGAAGGCCAACTTGCAGTACTCGATGCCGGTGCAGGCCATCGTGGCGCGACGGAACGGGCTGGGATTGGCCTGCAGGCCGAGCTCCCCCAGTTCCCGGACCAACGAGTCGACCGCGGCCTCGTCCACGTCCAGCACCAGGATCTTCTGATGCGGCGTCAGCGCCACCCGCTTGGAGCCGGCCGCCTCGGCGTGTTCGGCCACCTGGAACAGCACATCGCCGCTGACCCGGCCGACAGTCGGCGCGAACCCGACGTACTTGCGGCCGTCCTTCTGGTCATGGATGCCGACGTGGTCGTACGGGCCGGCGCTCGGGTCCGGGGTCGCGGCGGGACCGTCGGGCAGCTTGCGGCCGAGGTACTCGTCCTCCAGGACCTGACGGAACTTGTCGACCCCCCATTCGGCGAGCAGGAACTTGAGCCGGGCCTTGGTGCGCTGCTTGCGGAAGCCGTAATCGCGGAAGATCGAGATGACGCCTTCCCAGACGTCGGCGGCGTCGGCCTCGGAGACGAAGACGCCGATCCGCTCGGCCAGCCGCGGGGTGGTGGACAGTCCCCCGCCGACCCACAGGTCGTAGCCGGGGCCCAGGTCGGGGTGGCGGACGCCGACCAGGGAGATGTCGTTGATCTCGTGCACGACATCGAGGCTGGGGTGACCGGTGATCGCGGTCTTGAACTTGCGCGGCAGGTTGGAGTACTTGGGGTTGCCCAGGAAGCGTCGCTTGATCTCATCGGCCACCGGGGCGGTGTCGATGATTTCGTTGGCCGCCACGCCGGCGACCGGGCTGCCGAGGAAGCCGCGCGGGGTATCGCCACAGGCCTCGACCGAGTCCAGCCCGACTTCATCGAGCCGGCGCCAGATTTCGGGCACGTTCTCGATCTCGACCCAGTGCAGCTGAATGTTCTGCCGGTCGGTGATGTCGGCGGTGCCACGGGCGAAGTCGCGGGAGATGCCGGCGATCGCGCGGACCTGTTCGGTGGTCAGGATCCGGCCGTCGATCCGGATCCGCATCATGAAGTACTTGTCCGACAGCGCGTCCGCGGCCAGCTTCGAGGTCTGCTGGGCGTCGATGCCCTGCTTGCGCTGGGTGTAGAGCCCCCACCAGCGCATCCGGCCATGCAGATCGTCCGACGGGATCGAATCGATTCCCTGCTTGCTGTAGGTATCGATGATCCGCTGGCGGACGTTCAGCCCGTCGTCGGCCTGCTTGAACTCCTCATTGCCGTTCAGCGGGGCGCGACCATCCACGGCCCACTGGCCGCGGGAGGCAGGCTTCTTGACCGCAGTGGCGGTCTTCGCAGCAATCGTCTCATCCGTGGTGGTCATGCATTCCTCAGCTTGAAGCGTGATGGGCAGTGCCGGTCCGGCACCTCATAGGGAACCATAATGGATCCATAGTCAAGAGTTCTAATCGTGTCCACCGAATGGGATCATTTGTTTTCCTTCTGTCCCACGGAACGTGCTACCGGCGTACTGCCGCATGGGGAGATCGCAGGGAGTACGCGGGGCGACTTAGCCGCCCGTCTAGGCTGGGTCCATGGATCCCCTCGCCGCATTCGATCCCATCGCCAAACTCAAGGCCCGCTTCGACCCCAGAGCCCAGCGACCGATCGTGCTCGAGATCGACCTGAATCACGGTCTGCTCTCCGCCGCTCCCGACCATCCCGTAGCCGCCTGGAAGGCCCGCTCGGCACCGGCCATGAAGGCCGTCCGGGACGCCCTGCGGGCCGGCGTCGACGACGACCGGGTCAGCGGCCTGGTCGTCCACGTCGGCAACTGCCCGCTGGACACCGCCCAGATCGACGAACTCGGGATCGAGTTGCGCCGCTTCGGCGACCGCAAGCCGGTGATCGCCTGGACCGAGTCCTTCGGCGAGTTGACCAATGCGCTGCTGGGCTACCGATTGGCCAGCTACGCCGACGAGATCTGGATGCAGCCCTCGGGCAGCCTGGGGATCAACGGCGTCCATCTGGAGATCACCCTGCTGCGCGGCGGCCTGGACAAGCTCGGGGTGACCCCGGAGTTCGCCCAGCGCCAGGAGTACAAGTCCGCCGGGGAGCAGTTCACCGCGCACGAGGTGAGTGCGGCCAACCGGGAGATGATGCAGCGCATCGCCGACTCGATCCTCGAGGACACCATCGCCCGGATCGCCGAGGCCCGCAAGATCGACGCCGAGACCGTACGCGGCCTGGTCGCGGAGTCGCCGCTGACCGCCGAGCGGGCCCGCGAGGCCGGCCTGATCGATCGGATCGGTTACCGCGACGAGGTGTACGCCAGCCTCCGGGCCCGCTTCGGTGACACCCCCGGGGACGACACCTCCGGGACCGGGACAGACCCGACCGCAAGCCCCGACCCCAAGGCCGAGGACCCGATCCAACTGCGCTACGCCCACCGCTACGACAAGGGCGCCGGCATGGTCGGTCAGCTGATGCAGCTCAAGCAGGCCGCGATCGGCGTGGTCAGCATCAAGGGTGGCATCGTCACCGGCTTCAGCAGCGCCGGTCTGGGCGGCACCACGGCCGGCTCGGACACCATCACCGCCCACCTGAGGGCGGCCGCCGATGACGACCGGATCAAGGCGGTCGTGCTGCGTGTGGACTCCCCCGGCGGGTCCTATGTGGCCTCCGACGCGATCCGGCGCGAGGTGCAGCAACTGGGCCGGATCAAGCCGGTGATCGCCTCGATGGGATCGGTCGCCGCCTCCGGTGGCTACTTCGCCGCAATGGGGGCGGACAAGGTCATCGCCAATCCGCTCACCCTCACCGGTTCGATCGGTGTGGTGGCCGGCAAGTTCGTCACCGACGGCCTGACCCGGAAGCTGGGTCTGGTCCGCGAATCGGTGAATGCCGGGGAACGCGCCGACATGCTCGCCGGCCTGACCGGGTTCACCGAGGAGCAGTGGCAGGCGCTCAACGCCTGGCTCGATCAGGTGTACGCCGACTTCACCGCCAAGGCCGCCGCCGACCGCGGCCTCCAGTTGGAGGTCCTCGAACCGCTGGCCCGCGGCCGGGTCTGGACCGGAGCCGACGCGCGGGAGCGTGGGCTGGTCGACGATCTCGGGGGGATGGCCCACGCGGTCCGGCTCGCGGCCGAGGCCGCCGAGGTGGATCCGGACCGGACCCCGGTCCGCGCCGTTCCGACGCTGCCCTGGCTGGGCCAGGTGATCCCGGCGGAGTCCTCGCAGTCGCATCCCGATCTCAACACCGGGGTGTTCGACGGCCCGATCAGCCTGAGCGATCCGGAGTCGCTGCTTGCCCTGGCCGCGCGCCGGCTCGGGGTCGCGGTGCCGCACGGCGTCCTGGAACTGCCCTGGTCGATCCGGATTCGCTGAACGCTGCGGACCCGGACCCGCGTACGGTGGCCGGCATGGCTTCGGACAACCTGCCGGCCGGCTTCCGGCTGCCCCTGGATACGATCGCCGACTTCCGGCTCTACACCTTCCTGGACGAGCCGCAGCGTACCGCTGAGGCGCTGCCCAACTGGCCCCGGACCCATGCCGCTTTCCCGTGGGTGGTCGGGTACAGCCGCTTCGGTGATTTCTTCCTGCAGAACCCGGATGCCGGGAAGTTCCTGGTCGTCTACCCGATGCGGGGCGGCGGCAGCAAGGGCTACGACGCCAGGGACCTGACCGAGTTCCGGGAAACCGTGCTGGACACCTTCGACTTCCACCTGTTTGCCTTCCCGACCATGGCGTTCGTGCAGGAGGTCATCGCCCGGGTCGGCCCGATCCCCGAGCAGGCGGTCTATATCCCGACCCCGTATCCGATGCTCGGCGGCTCGGGCGAACCGTCGACCTACTCCGCCGGCGACGTCTGGGTGTTCCTCGACATCGTCGGCCAACTGCTGCGGCAGGCCTCCTGAGGAATCGGGTGTCCTGAGGAGTCTTCGAACAACCCGCCGAGAACCTCTGGCACTTTCCCGGCCCGGTGCTCTATCCTTTCGGAGGACTCGCCCGAGAAGACGCGGCCATCGCCGTGACCCGGGCCTGCCGGCAGAACACCGTGCCGGACCCGAAGTCCCGCCGGACGGCGGCCCGTATCCGCGGCCGCACCGGCTCCCCTTGCTGAACCCCACACTGTTGCTCACCAGTTCTTTGATCATCGACAGTAGGGTTCACCACACCAGTTCAGGCAGCATCGGCTGCCCGCAACCACAGGAAGATTCGTCATGACCACTGCGGAGCAGATTCGCTCAGACATCAAGATCGGCCCGGAGCTCGCTCGTTCCTGGCTGCTTGTCAACGCCATGCAGACCGACCGGTTCACCGGTGCCATGGACAGCGCTGCCGACGTAGTCATCATCGACATCGAGGACGCCGTCGCGCCCAAGCACAAGGCCACTGCCCGCGATCACGCGGTGGACTTCCTGACCACCGGGGCCGAGGCGTGGGTCCGGGTGAACGGGTTCGGCACCGAATGGTGGGAGCAGGACCTCAAGCAGCTGTCCCGATTCCCGAACCTGCAGGGCGTCATGCTCGCCATGGTGGATTCTCCCGAGCATGTGATGAAGACCAATGCCCTGCTTGCCCCGCACCAGAAGATCGTCGCCCTGGTCGAAACCGCTCGCGGGGTGCAGAACCTGAAGCACATCGCCGAATCCCGCGCGACGTTCCGGCTGGCGTTCGGCCTGGGTGATTTCCGCCGCGACACCGGTTTCGCCGATGATCCGATGGCGCTGGCGTACACCCGCTCGCAGTTCACCATTGCCGCCCGCAGTGCCGGACTGCCCGGTCCGATCGACGGCCCGGCGGTCGGCGCCCTGGGGGTCAAACTGGCCGACGCGGCCGGGGTGACCAGCCAGTTCGGGATGACCGGCAAGATCTGCCTGATGCCGGAGCAGACCGCGACGGTCAATGAGATCCTCTCCCCTTCGGTGGAGGACATGTCGTGGGCGCTGGACTTCCTGGCCGAGTTCGAGGTCGAGGGCGGGGAGATCCGCAACGGCTCGGATCTGCCGCGGTTGGCGCGGGCCCGGAAGATCCTGGATCTGGCCGGGGCCTTCGGCCTGCGCCCGCCGGAGGGGTACGACGTGTACAACACCGCCCCCACCGACACCTACCACTGCTGATCGACCGGTAAGCCCGCAGCCCCGGCGACCCGACCACGGGCCGCCGGGGCGGTGCGCCCGCCACCTGGTCGCACACCCGGCCGACCGGCCGCAGTCAGCGGTTCTGCTCGCACCTACGCGGGCGCCGGTGGCGGTACGCGGGTCCCGGCGGCGGTACGCGGGCCCCGGTGGCAGTGCGCGGGTCCTCCCCCGGTTCGCGGGTGCTCGTGGGCCACTACCATCGCGGGTGTTCCTGGCTGCTCGCGGGTGCTCCTGGCTGCTCGCGGGTCCGGATCCGGCTTGCTGCCCCTGCAGGGCCCGCATCCCCGAACCCAGCCCGCGCAACCCAACTTCTCCCGCGTACTCCAATTGGTGGATACGCGGCCGAGCAACTCGCCGAAGGCTGAGCCCGCTCAGGCCTCGAACGGGGCCGGATCGCCGGAGCCGACCCGGAGCACCTCGGGTTCGCCCTCGGTCCAGTCGATCACGGTGGTGGAGTCCTCCAGTTCCTCGCCGTCATCGAGGACCGCATCCAACTGCGTACCGAGTTCCTCGTTGATCCGCCACCCCTCGGTCATCTGATGCTCCTCCCCGGGCAGGATCAGCGAGGTGGACAGCAGCGGCTCACCCAATTCCTCGAGCAGGGCCAGCGCGGTCGTGTGCTGCGGGATGCGTACGCCGACGGTCTTCTTCTTCGGGTGCGCCATCGCCTTGGGAACCTCGCGGGTCGCCGGGAGAATGAACGTGTAGTGCCCGGGGGTGTACTGCTTCACCGTCCGGAAGACGTGATTGTCCATTTGGACGTAGTGGCCGAGTTGGGCGAAGTCCTTGCACACCAGGGCGAAGTGATGCTTGTCCCCCAACTGCCGGATCCGCCGGATTCGCTCCAGCCCCTCGTTGTTGCCCAGCTTGCACCCGAGCGCGTATCCGGAATCGGTCGGATAGGCGATCACGCCCCCGTCCTGGAGGATCTGCACCACCTGGGCGATGCTGCGGGGCTGCGGATTGTCGGGATGGACCTCGAAATACCTTGCCATGCACGGATTCTAGGGAGCCCGGTGGGTGTGGCACCAGAGGCCCCCGCCGATCGGTTTGCCGCGCCCCGTTCGGCGACCCGGCCCATTATGGTGGGCAGGTGGACAATGTCATCTTCAACATCCCCTTGGCCGAACTTCGTCAGCGCGGCAGCCAGAAGTGGACCCACTACCCGGCCGAGGTATTGCCGGCCTGGGTCGCGGAGATGGACTGCCGTCCGCCGCAGCGGGTGACCGAGGTGATCACCCGTGCGATGTCGTTGGGTGACACCGGCTACTCCGAGGGTGACTGGTACGCCGAGACCCTGCAGACCTATGCCAAGCGCCGGTGGCAGTGGGACTTCGACGCCGCCACGCAGGCGGTCGGGCTGCCCAGCGTGATGCACGGCATCGTGCACACCCTGGACCACTTCGTCCGGCCGGGCAGCGGCGTGGTGATCAATCCGCCGGTCTATGCCGCGTTCTTCAGCTTCCTGAAGCTCGGCCAGTACGAGATCATCGAGAACGACCTGACCCCCGAGGGCCGGATCGACCTCGCCACCCTCGCCGACACCTTTGCCGGGAAGTCCGGCAGCAAGCCGGCGGCGTACCTGCTGTGCAACCCGCACAACCCGCACGGCACCGTGCATACCCGGGAGGAGTTGGCTGCCGTCGCCGCGGTGGCCGATGAACACGATGTGCTGGTGATCAGCGACGAGATCCACGGCCCGCTGGTGGACGCGTCGGCCACCTTCGTGCCCTACCTGGATGTCGCCGGGACCGAGAACGGGATCACGATCACCTCGGCGTCCAAGGCGTACAACCTGCCCGGGATGCCGGCCGCCGTGGCGGTGGCCGGGGTCAATGCCGCCGAGCGGTTGCAGACGATGTCGCCGGCGGTGACCCACGCGCCGAGCTACTTCGGGATCCTCGCCCAGCAGGCCGCCTGGGACCACGGCGACGCGTGGCTGACCCAACTGAACCTGGAACTGGAGCAGAACCGGCAGCACCTGGCGGCCCGGCTCGCCGCCGAGCTGCCCACGGTGAGTTACACCCCGAACAAGTCGACCTATCTGGCCTGGGTGGACTGCACCGCCACCGGGGTGGCGAATCCGTTCCAGGCCTGCCTCGACCAAGGTCTGGCCCTCACCCCCGGCCGGGCCTTCAGCAAGCGCGCACCCCAGTTCGCCCGGGTCAATCTCGGCACGTCGCTGGAGATCCTCGATCTGGTGATCGACAAGATGGTCGCCGCGCTGGGCTGAGGGGTCAGCGTACGGTCAGGATCACCTCGGCGCGGGCCTCGGCGGTGACGCGATCCTGACCGAGCAGGACCAGGAAGGTCGTCGACGCCTCCGCCGAGGTACGCACCACCACCCGGTCACCGGTGACGGTGATGGTGCCGTCGACGCCGGGGACCGCGTCCAGATGGCGGCGACCGGCGGCCAGGGCGAGCGTGGTCCGACCGGCCGGGTCACTGGCGTGGGCCGCCGCGGCCGCCCGGGCAGCGCCCGCGGCCGCACTCTCGGCGCGCCGGGTGGCGCTGACCTGCTGACCGCCGTCTACCACCAGGCCGGCGATCACGATCAGGGCCAGGCTGAACAGCATGACCAGCACCGACATCGAGCCGCCCCGCTGATCGCGGGCCTCGGCGTACGCCGGACGGGAGCGTGGCTGCCGGGGCCGGGACGGGTCCGGTGTGGCGGGGGTCGGTGTGGCGGGGATCGGTGCGACGGGGTTCGGCGGGGACAGGACATGTGCGGCGGTGGGGATGGGCACGCCTGGATTGTCCCGGCTCGCCCCACGCGGTGCAATACCTCCCGGAACTTCGCGGCGAAATCTGTGCACCGTCCCCACCCGATCCGGGCCGCAGCCCAACCAATAGTCTGAGTACGACCCAGATCGGGACGACTCACAGGAGGCCGCACATGGTCCACAAGGTTGCTCTGCTCACCGCCGGCGGGTTCGCCCCCTGCCTGTCCTCGGCGATCGGCGGGCTGATCCAGCGCTACACCGCGCTGGCCCCGGAGATCGAGATCATCGCCTACCGGCACGGATACCAGGGCCTGCTCAGCGGGGACTACCTGACGGTGACCCCGACCGTACGCGTCAATGCCGGGCTGCTGCACTCCTTCGGCGGCTCCCCGATCGGCAACTCCCGGGTCAAGCTGACCAATGCCACGGATCTGGTCAAGCGCGGCCTGGTCGCCGAGGGGCAGAATCCGTTGCAGGTCGCCGCGGACCGGTTGATCGCCGATGGCGTCGACGTTCTGCACACCATCGGCGGTGACGACACCAACACCACCGCCGCCGACCTCGCCGCCTATCTCGCCGAACACGACTACGGCCTGACCGTGGTCGGCCTGCCCAAGACGATCGACAACGACGTCTTCCCGATCAAGCAGTCCCTGGGCGCCTGGACCGCCGCCGAGCAGGGCTCCCGCTTCGCACAGAACATCGTCGGCGAGCACAACTCGGCCTCCCGGATGCTGATCGTGCACGAGGTGATGGGTCGCAACTGCGGCTGGCTGACCGCGGCCACCGCGCGCAAGTACCGCGAATGGCTGGACGCGCAGCAGTGGCTGCCGGAGATCGGCCTGTCCCGCGAGGCGTGGGATGTGCACGCGGTGTTCGTGCCCGAGGGCCACATCGATATCCCGGCCGAGGCGGCCCGGCTGAAGCAGGTGATGGACACCATCGGCAACGTCACGATCTTTCTGTCCGAGGGCGCCGGCCTCGATTCGATCGTCGCGGAGATGGAGAAGGCCGGCGAGGAGGTGCCGCGGGACCCGTTCGGGCACGTCAAGCTGGACAAGGTCAACCCGGGCCAGTGGTTCGGGGACCAGTTCGCCAAGCTGCTCGGGGCGGAGAAGGTGATGGTGCAGAAGTCGGGCTACTACTCCCGGGCCGCGGCGGCCAACGAGGATGACCTGGCCCTGATCAAGCAGTGCACCGATCTGGCCGTGGACTGCGCCCTGCGGGGTGAGTCCGGGGTGATCGGCCAGGACGAGGACGCCGGGGACACCCTGCGTGCCATCGAGTTCCCGCGGATCAAGGGCGGCAAGCCGTTCGACATCGACACCGACTGGTACGCCGCGATGCTCGCCGACCTCGGTCAGGCGCAGCCGGAGAAGGTCAGCGTCGAGCACTGACCGCGGTCCCGGGCCGCCGGCACCTGCAGGGTGCCCGCGGCCCGGGCGGGTTTGCCCGGACCGTCCGCGGACCGGGCTCGGCTCAGCGGCCGAAGATCTTGCGGACGCCCCACACCAGCAGCGCACCGACCCCGGCGCCGATCAGTGCGCCGGCGACGAAGCCGACTCCCATCGACAACTGCGCATTCTGGATCGCCACCTTCGCCGGCACCGGTGCCTCCGGATCGATCTCGCGACCCTCCCGGGCGCCCCCGGCCCACGGGTGCCCGACGACGTTCACATCGGGTCCGTTCAGGAGCTGGTCGCGACGCTCGGCAGACATGGGCCTGGGTTTCATGACCCCGAGTGTACGCAGTCCCCTCCCCGGCCGGGCCGGCGTACGGCGGGCTGGTCCCGCTACGGGAGTGAGCGACCTCAGTCCGCGTCGACGATGGTCCGCGGATTCGTCGCTTCCTCCGCCGTGCCCTGCTTCGCCCGCCCGCCGGCTGCAGCCCGGCCGGCCGGGTCGCCGCCGTTGTGCCGGTACGGCTTCAGGTCGGCCGGAGTCAGGGCCCGGTCGTCGGCCTCCGAGGCCTTGACGATCCGCTCCACCCCGGCCGGATCGTCGGGCGTGGGGACCTCATCGGGGTCCGGATGTGCCTCCGGGTCGGGGTGCAGGCCGGGCACCGCGCCCTTCACCTTGTCCAGCATCTCGGCGCGCTTGAGCTGACTCTCGGCCTTCTCGCGCTCCTGCTCCATCCGGTCCACCTCGGCCAGGGCCCAGTGGTTCGGCGCGGTGCGGACGCCGGGCACGTCCCGCAAGGGCTCATCCGGCTCGCTCCAGCGCCGGGCGATGGCCGGCTGGTTCGCCGTGGCGATCCAGGCCGCGACATACAGGATCAGCCGGAACAGCAGATTGAACAGCAGCATGATCACGATCACCGGGCCGAACAGGGCCGCGGCCGGATTTCCGGAGAAGCTGCTCATCAGCAGGCCCGCCAGGTACTGCAGGGCGACCATCCCGACCGCACCGATCAGGGCGCCCCAGCCCAACACCTTGGTGGTCGGGCGCTGCTCCGCGGTCGGCAGCACCCGGAACAGGAAGACGAACAGCAACCACGCGGTGATCAGCGTCGCCAGCATCGGCAGCAGCCGCAGCCCCAGTTCGGCCCCCGGTACCCCGTCCAGGTGGAAGGTGTTCACCAGAATTCCGCGCAGCGTGGTCGCCACGTTGCTCAGTGCGGCCATCAGCACGAACATCAGCAACAGCACCAGCAACGACCCGAAGTTCTTCAGTGTCTCCACGACGATGTTCGACTTGGGTTCCTTCTCCTCCAGATCCAGCGCCAACTGCGTCCGCACGGCGCTCTTCAGGTTGGAGATCCAGCCGGCACCGGAATAGCCCGCCGAGAGCAGGCCGACGATGCCGATCCCGGCCCAGTTGTTCAGCGCGTCCTGGATCACCTGCAGGATCGAGTCGCGGGCCGGCATCCCCGCCAGTTGCTCGCCGACGATCTGCATGATCCGGTCCAGCCCCGAGGGCATGAACACCGTGACCGTCATCCCGAGCAGGGCGAAGGCGAACATCAGGATCGGTACCAGGGCGAGCACCGAGAAGTAGGTGATCGCCCCGGCGAACTGATTGCCCAGCCGGTTTCCGTAGCGAGCCAGCATGCGCAGAATGTGCGCAATGGCCGGTTTCGCCTTGAGTGCCTTCACTGTGTCCGACAGTGCCATGGTGCTGCTCCGTCCTTGCCGGCGGCCATCGGCGTTCGCCCGAGGCGATGTTAGTGGGCGATCGGCTTTGTCGACACATCGGCCGGCGGCGCGCCGCAACTCGGCGCCGGACCGGTCCGGCAGCCGATTCCGGGGGCCAGCCTTCCTGCAATGGAAAGTTAGGGCACGGGCCTTCCGGCGATGGAAAGTTAGGGCACGGGCGTTTCCGCGATGGAAAGTTCGGACACCGGCCTTCCCGCGATGGATCGTTCGGGTAGTGCCCTTCCCGCGATGGAAAGTTCGGGGACGCCCCTTCCCGCGACACGTACGGCCATCCCGCAGCCCGTAACACTTCCCGCATCCGCTGCACCAGTCGCGGGAAAGCGTCGGCATCGCGGAGTCGCCGTTGCTGTCGCAGGAAGCCCGAGCGCCACCCTTGCCGTCGCAGGAAGCCGCTCAGCCCTCGAACGCCTCCTGCCCTCACCCCCGAACGCCTCCGCCACTCAGCCCCCGAACGCCTCCGGCCCTCAGTCCTCGAACGCCTCCGGCGATCAGTCCTCGAACGCCTCCGGCGGGGGGCAGGAGCAGATCAGGTTCCGGTCCCCGTACGCGTTGTCGATCCGCGCCACCGGCGGCCAATACTTGTCGGTCCCCATCCCCTCGATCGGCCCCAAATGCTGACCGGCCGGGTAGACCGCGGTCGCCCGGGAATACGGATGGGTCCACTCCTCGGCCACCAGCCGGGAGATCGGATGCGGCGCATTGCACAGCGGGTTGTCGTCGGCGGGCCACTCCCCCGCCGCGATCCGATCCATCTCAGCCCGGATGGACAGCATCGCCGCGCAGAACCGGTCCAGCTCGGCCAGCGACTCCGACTCGGTCGGCTCCACCATCAGGGTGCCGCTGACCGGGAAGCTCATCGTCGGCGCGTGGAAGCCGTAGTCGATCAGCCGCTTGGCCACATCGTCGACACTCACACCGTACTGCTTGGTCAGCGGGCGCAGATCCAGGATGCATTCGTGCGCCACCAGGCCGCCGGGACCGGTGAACAGGATCGGGTATGCCTCCCGCAACCGGGCCGCCACGTAGTTGGCCGCCAGCACCGCATGCGCCGTCGCCCGGCGCAGGCCCGGCCCACCGAGCATCGCAATGTAGGCCCAACTGATCGGCAGGATCCCCGCCGAGCCCCAGGGCGCCGCCGAGATCGGCCCCACCCCGCTGGCCGGCCCCGCCTCCGCGGCGAGCGGGTGATTCGGCAGGAACGGCGCCAGATGCGCACGAACCGCGACCGGCCCGACCCCCGGCCCCCCACCACCGTGCGGAATGCAGAACGTCTTGTGCAGATTCAGGTGCGAGACATCCCCGCCGAACCGGCCCGGCTTCGCGATCCCGGCCAGCGCATTCAGGTTCGCCCCGTCGACATAGACCTGCCCGCCCGCCTCGTGCACCAGCTCGCACAGTTCGGTGATGGTTTCCTCATACACCCCGGCGGTCGACGGATAGGTCACCATGATCGCGGCCAGGGTGTCGCGGTGCTTGTCCACCTTGGCCCGCAGGTCGGCCAGGTCGATGGTGCCCTCCTCGGTGGACTTGATCACCACGACCTTCATGCCCGCCATGGCCGCCGAGGCGGCGTTGGTCCCGTGCGCCGAACTCGGCAGCAGACAGACCGTACGCTGCTCCTCCCCCCGGGACCGATGCCAGGCGCGGATCGCCAGCAGGCCGGCCAGTTCCCCCTGGGAGCCCGCATTCGGCTGCACCGACACCCGGTCGTACCCGGTGATCTCGGCCAGCCAGTCCTCCAGACTCGACAGCAGCGTCCGGTAGCCCTCGGCGTCCTCGGCCGGCGCGAAGGGGTGCAGGTTCGCGAACCCCGGGTAGGAGATCGGCTCCATCTCCGCGGCCGAGTTCAGCTTCACCGTGCACGAGCCGAGCGGGATCATCCCCCGATCCAGCGCGAAGTCACGATCGGCCAGCGTACGCAGGTAGCGCATCAGCTCGGTCTCGGAGTGGTAGGTGTTGAACACCGGATGGGTCAGGAAGCTCGAGGTGCGCTCCTGACCGTTCAGATCGCCGGCCTCCTGCTCCCCCAGTTCGGCCCCGAAGGCCCGGCAGACCGCGGCCAGATCGGCCTCGGTGGCGTCCTCGCCGATCGAGATGCCGACCCGGTCGGGTCCGTCGACACGCAGGTGGATGCCCGACTCCCGGGCCGCCAGCCGGATCACCTCGGCCCGACCGGGCGCGGTGACCAGCAGGGTGTCGAAGAAGCTGCGGTGGGCCAGGGTGTAGCCCGCGGCCTCCAGCGCCGCGGCGACCCGCCGGGCCCCGGTGTGCACCGAGGTCGCGATCCGGGTCAGCCCCTGCGGCCCGTGGTACACCGCGTACATCGCGGCCACCACCGCCAGCAGCACCTGGGCGGTGCAGATATTGGAGGTCGCCTTCTCCCGGCGGATGTGCTGCTCGCGGGTCTGCAGCGCCAGCCGGTACGCCGGGGTCCCGTCGGCATCCACCGACAACCCGACCAGGCGTCCGGGCAGATTCCGCTCCAGCCCCTGCCGTACCGCGATGAAACCGGCGTGCGGGCCACCGTAGAACAGCGGCACCCCGAAGCGCTGCATACTGCCCACCGCGATGTCGGCGCCCCAGTCCCCCGGCGCCGCCGAGATGGTCAGCGCCAACGGATCCACCGCCGCGATCACCGTGGCGGCATTGTCATGGGCCTTCTCGGCCAGGGTCCGCAGTTCCTCGACCGCCGGCATCCGGCCCGAGGTGCCCGGCGCCTGCACCACGACCGCGAACGCCTCGTGGGTCTGCAGTGCGGTGACCAGATCCCCGTCGGCGACGACCGCGGTCATCCCCATCGCGCGAAGCCGGGTCTGCACCACGGCCAGGGTCTGCGGCAGAATGTCGGCGTCGATCAGCACCACCTCGCCCTTACGGCTGATCCGCCGGGCCAGCATGATCGCCTCGGCCACCGCGGTGCCCTCGTCCAGCAGCGAGGAGCCCGCCACCGGCAGGCCGGTGAGGTCGGCGACCATCGTCTGGAAGTTGATCAGGGCCTCCAGCCGGCCCTGCGAGATCTCCGGCTGGTAGGGCGTGTACGCGGTGTACCAGCCCGGGTTCTCCACAACGTTGCGGCGGATCACCGGCGGGGTGATGGTGCCGTGATAGCCCAGGCCGATCATCGCCCGGCAAGGGTTGTTCTGGGCCGCCAGCAACGCCAGGGTGGCCTGCGCATCCTGCTCGGTACGCGCCCCCGGCAGCTGCGGCAGATCGGCATGCAGCGCCGCGGGAACAGCGCGGGCAATCAGCTCATCGAGACCACTGACGCCGACCACCTCGGACATCGCGGCGGTCTCCTGCTCATCGGGTCCGATGTGCCGCGAAACGAAGGGGCCCAGATCCTGCAACGTCGATACACCCTGAGTGAAAGCCATGCGGCTTATCGTAGGGCGACCCACCGAGGCGTGTGCGGGCCCCGCCGCATCCGGGAGACCTCAGCCGATCCGGCGGGCCCGGCGCTGGGCCAGTTCGTCGTTGGCCACCGGCGTCACCTCGGCCTCGCCGCTGTCGGCCTTCTCGGTCGGCAACTGGTGCAGTTCCCCGGCGATGTCGCGCCACACGCTGCCCAGCGCGATGCCGAACATGCCCTGGCCACCGGCCAGCAGATCGATCACCTCGTGATCGGTGGTGCACTCGAAGATCGAGACCCCGTCGCTCATCAGCGTCACCTGGCTGAGATCCTCGACCCCGCGCGCCCGCAGGTGATCGATGGCCTTGCGTACCTGCTGCAGCGAGATGCCGGCATCGATCAGGCGCTTGATCACCTTCAGGATGACCAGGTCACGGAAGGAGTACAGCCGGTGCGAACCGGATCCCTGCGCGCCCTTGATCTCGGGGGTGACCAGACCGGTCCGGGCCCAGTAGTCGAGCTGTCGGTAGGTGATCCCGGCCACCGAGCAGGCAACCGGACCGCGGTAGCCGGAGTCCTCCGGAACCAGGGAGAAGTCACCGTCGAACAGATACTCCTGGGCGGCCTGCTGGGCCGCCCGATCAGTTGCCGGTTCGTTCTGACTGTTCATCTTCACTCCTGGGGCACGACGAGAGTTTCCCGGTCGTAATTTCACAGTCGAGTTTTCGCGCTGCGATGCCTTCACGCTAGGCCTCCGTCTCCGACAGGGTCAACGACACGCCGATCCTGATCGGTCACAATCTCCGGCCAGACTCCTCAGTAACTCAGCCTATTTCACCCTGACAAGGCAATTCAGTCAAAATCTCGAGAGCTGAGCGATACCTGAAGCACTACTTGAGACTGTCACACTGATCACATCAGTAACAGGCGTTACTGGTTTCCTTCGCCGGTCATGAAGTCGTCGGGACTCACATGATCGAGAAACTCGCGGAACTTCTCCACCTCGTCCTCGGGCTCCTCCTCGGGCAGGTCGATCCCGGCGGTTTCCAGAACCGAATCCGCACACAGGATCGTCGCCCCGGTCCGCAGCGCCAGCGCGATCGCGTCCGACGGCCGGGCCTCGACCTTGACGTCCCCCTCGAAGACGAGCAAGCCGTAGAAGGTGCCCTCCTTCAGATCGACCACCTGGACCTGGGTCAGCCGGAGTCCGTGGGCCTTGAGCACCCCCACCATCAGGTCGTGGGTCAGCGGCCGGGGCGGCACGATGCCCTCGATCGCCTGGGAGATCGCCGTGGCCTCGTGTGTTCCGATCCAAATCGGCAGGTAGCGCCGGCCACCGACCTCCCGCAGCAGCACCACCGGCACATTGGACGGGTCGTCGACCCGGACCCCCATCACATCCAACTCGCGCATACCTTCAGCGTACGCGGTTGCCCTAGCCCTCCGCCGCAATCCGCAGCATGGCGGCGTGGACGTGGATCATCAGGGAGGTGACGTCCCGGCTGGGGTCGCGGCGGGGCGCCTCGGGATTCTGTCCGGCCGAGCGCGCGGCCCGGCGTTTGAACGGCGTCAGCGCCTGCTCGATGATGCCGTACTCGCGCAGCGCGACCGAGCGGACCTGGCGCAGGTGTCGGGCGTCGATCCCGTACTCGGCCAGCCGCCGCGCGGCGATCGCGATGGTGATCGCGTCGCGGCCGTAGTAGTTGGTCCCCCGCCGCGGCACCACGATGAGATTCTTCTCCAGTTCGTGCAGCGCCGGCTCGCTGAGCCCGCTCGCCTCCAGCAGCTCGGCCCGCGACAGCCGCAGCGGCTTGGTCGGATCCGGGGACGGCGTCGGTGCCGCGGCCCCGGGCGTACGCGGGGCGGGTCGGTGCAGCGGCGGATCGGGGGTCAGCCGGGGATCGGGGGCGCCCTCCGCCAGGGCGTCCCCGCTGACCCCGTCGCCGGTCAGCGGGCCGACCAGCGTCGGTTTGGTGGACTCCAGCTTCGGCGGCGCCAGCCCTCGATCCATCATGTCCAGGTGCTCGCGGATCACCTTCAGCGGCAGATAGTGATTCTTCTGCACGTCGAGGATGTAACGCAGCCGGGCGATGTCGCGCTCCCCGTACTTGCGGTACCCCGAGGGGGCTCGCTCCGGGGAAACCAGACCTTCACTCTCCAGATAGCGGATCTTGGAGATCGAAATGTCGGGAAAGTCCGCCTTCAGCGAGGTCAGCACCTGCCCGATCGTGCGCAGGTTGGACGCGGGCATCAATCACCGGGTCGCTGGGCGAAGTAGACCATCCGGAACTTGCCGATCTGCACCTCGTCCCCGGGCTTGAGGACGACGTCTCCATCGATCAGCGTGCGGTTGACATAGGTGCCGTTGAGGCTGCCCACATCCCGCACCGCGATTCCGCGATCGGTCCGGCTGAACTCGACATGATGTCGCGACACGGTGATGTCGTCGAGGAAGATGTCGGAGTCCGGGCTGCGACCGGCGGTGTGCAGGTCGCTGTCCAACAGGTACCGCGCCCCGGCGGCCGGGCCACGGTGCACGATCAGCAGGCCGGAGCCGGCCGGCAGCGATTCGATCGCCGCTTCCTCGTCGTTGGACAGCGCGCCGAAGGAGGCCAGCGGCTCCTCGGCGACCACCGGGATGGAACTGGTCGTCTCGCCCGCCGAGGGCGGGTTCAGCACCGTGCCGCTCTCAGTCGGCTCTTCGGCGGCCCGGGCCGCGGCCGGCGCCGCCTCGTCCACCTTCGTGAGGGCCGACCCACACCGGGCGCAGAAATTGCTGCCCTCCGGGTTCTGAAAACCGCAGTTGGTGCAAAATGGCATGCAGTCCTCCTGGTTGAGTTCGGTCAAGTCTAGCGATCGGGTGCGATCACTCGTCGACCTGCTGGGCGTACGCGTCGGCGTCGAGCATGTCATCGATGTCGAAGTCGGGGTCGAGTTCGATCTCGAACAGCCACCCGTCACCATAGGGATCCTGGTTGACCGTCTCGGTGGTGTCCAGGATCGCCTCGTGGATCCCGGTGACCACCCCGGAGACCGGGCACATGAGCTCGGAGACCGCCTTGGTCGACTCCAGTTCCCCGCAGGCGTCGCCGGCGGAGTACTGCTCGCCGACCTCGGGCAGGCTGATGAACACGATGTCACCGAGCTGCTCGGTCGCGTACGCGGTGACCCCGACCCGCACCAGCCGGCCATTGCCGGGGCGCGCCCACTCGTGGTCGGGCGAGTAGCGCAGATCCTCGGGGAAGTTCGACATGATTCTCCTTCGTCATGACCGTCGGGGTCGTGTCCTCCGCTGCAACCAGCGGCCACGTCGGTCCCAGATTAGTGGGACAGCGCCCGCCTGTCAGCGTGTGGGGCGGGCAAAGCTGGGCTGCGGCGCGGTCACGACCGAGTCGACCCGGATCTTGTCGCTGCGATCGACCGTGATCGAGGCGCCGACCTTGTCCCCGGTGACCTGCGAGGCGAGACCGCCCCGGAAGCGTACTGCCTCCTCCAGCGTCTGCGGATCGCCGATCACGTCCAGCACGATCGGCCGGCTGACCTGCTTGTTGTCCACCACCAGACCCGAGCCCTGATTGGCGACCCAGGTGGAGGCGACCACGCGGACCGAATCGTTGAACTCCATCGCCTCCGCACCGGCGTCGCGCATCTCCTGCAGGGCGTCGATCAGGGTGGACGCGGTGACCTTCTGCAACGGATCATCAATGGTGATCCGGATCCCCGGCCCCTGCGCCGGCGAGGTACCGGCCAGGACCGCCAGGACGTCGCGGCGCCGCTCGGCCTCGGACCGGGCGACCGCGGCGGAATCGCGGCCGGACTCCAGTTCGCGCTTGGTGTTCTCCAGGTCGTTCAGCTCACCGTTCAGCCGCGCCTCCTCCGCACCCAGACCGTCGACCAACTGGACCAGGTCCTCCTGCCGGGCGTTGGCGTAGTCGTTCCTGGTCCCGCTGCGCACCTGCCAGACCAGGCCGAACGCGACGATCGCCAGACACAGCGCCAGGATCAGTTGGGAGCGGCTGGGACGCAGGAACGCCCTCACCAGTCGGCGCCAGCCGGACGGGGACGCGGACTGCTCCGGCCGCGGCGCGGACTCGGGCTCACGCGACTCGGGTTCGGGCGACTCGGGTTCGGGCGACTCGGGTTCAGGCATGGAACAGCGACCTCCGAATCGATGCCGCATTGGTGAAGATCCGGATTCCCAGGACCACGATCACCCCGGTCGACAACTGCGAGCCGACCCCGATCTGATCCCCCAGCCAGACGATCCCGGCGGCGATGATGGTGTTGGAGACGAAGGAAACGACGAAGACCTTGTCGGTGAAGGTCCCCTCCAGGTACGCCCGGCAGCCCCCGAACAGGGCGTCGATAGCCGCCACGATCATGATCGGCAGATAGGGCTCCACGAACGGCGGCAGGCTGGGCTCCAACAGGATGCCCAGCACCACCCCGGCGATCAGCCCCAGCACGGCAATCATCGGGCCACCGTCGCAAACCGAAGTGTGATGGTGCTGTCCTCGCGCAGGACCAACCGGTCCTGTCGGGTGATCTCGTACCGCATCTGATAATTCCTTGCCAGGCTCGCCCACAATTGCCCACCGAGGGTGTCGGCGAGTCGCGCCTCGAGCGTACGCGGGTCACCGATCGCCTCGACCCGATAGGGCCGGTTCAGGGAGCGATAGTCCACGGTGATCGCATCCCCGGCATTGCGGATCGCGCTGGTGGCCGACAGCCGGTGCCCGTTGATCGAGATCGCCTCGGCGCCGGCCTGCCACAGCCCGTTCACCAGCAGTTGCAGGTCGCGGTCCAGGACGCGGTTGGCCTGCTCCCGGCCGGTTCCGTCGTCGACCACGATCGCCACCCCCGGCCCGGACACCGCGACCGCGCCGGCCGGACCCGACAGGGTGTCGATGTCGCGCTGCAGCTGGCGGGCCTGCGCATCGCTGCCCAGAGCGCGCTGCTGCAGGTCAGCGGTCTCGCCCCGGGCCCGATCCACCTCGGCCTGGGTCCGGGTGAGATTGCCCTCCAGCCGGGTGATCTCGCTGATCAGGCGGCTGCGCTCCTGGGCCGCGGCCGGGGCGGCCTGCAGGGTCTGGATGAAGCCGGTGGCCACCAGACCGCCGACCAGGAACAGAGCCAGCGCGGTGTAGACCGGATGGTGCCGCCGCGTCGTCCGCGCGGCGACCGCGGCGTACTCCGGCTCCACCGCTTCGTCGATCACCTTGCGCAGCAGGTCCATGCTGGCGTCGGGGCGACGGTCCTTCGGCTGCTGCAGGTGATACCGCACGATCAGGCCGCCGCCTCGGTGAGTTCGACCGGCGGGTTGCGGACGATCTGGACGGTCTGGGCGACATACAGCAGGCCGGCCACCCAGTACAGCCCGGCGCCCCAGCCCGCCAGCGCCCAGCCGATCACCTGGAAGGCCACCGACCAGCCGGTGTCCAGGCTGCCCAGCAGCAGGGCCGGAAATGAGAACATCAGCATGAAGGTGCCGGCCTTGCCGATGAAGTTGACCGGCAGCGAGGTGACCCCGAAGCGGCGCAACACCGGCAGCAGGCACAGCAGCATCAGGTCGCGGGCCAGCAGCACGATCAGCAGCCACCACGGCAGCACCCCGCCGAGAGCCAGCCCGACCAGGGTGGACAGGATGAACACCCGGTCCACGATCGGATCCAGCCACTGCCCGATCCGGGAGACCTGATGGAAGCGCCGGGCGATGAAGCCGTCGAACCAGTCGGTGGCCGCACTGACCGCGACCAGGACGGCAGCGGCCAGCATCTTGCCGTCGAGTACCAGCCACAGGAACACCCCGATTCCGATCAGCCGCAGGAAGCTCAGCACATTCGGGACGGTGAGCACGCGGTCGGTGTCGTAGGTCTTGTGGTCGCTCACAGGCCCAAGGCTAGGCGATCGGCGCCGATCCGCTCAGCGGGTCCGCTCCTGACTGTCCGCCGCGTCTTCGGGGGCGGTCCCGGTGTCCCAGGCGCGGGCGAGCACCGCCCGGGTGTCCCCCAGCAACTGCGGCACCGGTTTGGTCCGCCCGATGATCGGCATGAAGTTCACATCGCCGAGCCAGCGCGGCACCACGTGCTGGTGCAGGTGGGCCGCGATCCCGGCGCCGGCGATCTGGCCCTGGTTCATCCCGAGATTGAACCCCTGGGGATGCGACACACCCCGGATCACCCGCATCGCCTGCCGGGTGAGCGTGGACAGCTCCCAGGTCTCGGCATCGGTGAGGTCGGTGAAGTCGGAGACGTGGCGGTAGGGACACACCAGCAGGTGCCCCGGGGAGTACGGATACAGGTTCATCACCACGTAGCAGTGCTCCCCGCGGGCCACGATCAGCCCCTCCTCGTCGGTTCCGTCCGGAATCCGGCAGAACGGACAGGTGTGATGGGTGTCGTCGCTGGGCTTGTTCTCCCCGCCGATGTACGCCATCCGATGCGGCGTCCACAACCGGTCGAACCCGTCGGGGAGGCCTGCGAAATCGGCGGCGGACTCCAGCGGCGGATCCGACTCGGTGGTATCCATCAGACCTGGGCCTTGTCGGCAATCGCCTGCAGGATCTCCGCGACCGCCTCATCGACCGGCACCCCGTTGTTCTGCGACCCGTCGCGGTAGCGGAAGGACACCGCACCGGCATCGCGGTCCTCGCCGCCGGCGATCAGCATGTAGGGCACCTTGTCCTTCTGGGCGTTGCGGATCTTCTTCTGCATCCGGTCGTCGGAGGTGTCGACCTCCACGCGTACGCCGTGCGCCCGCAACTTCGCCGCGACCTCCTCGAGGTACGCGTTGAACTCACCGGCCACCGGGATCCCGACCACCTGGACCGGGGCGAGCCAGACCGGGAAGGCGCCGGCGTAGTGCTCCAGCAGGACGCCGAAGAATCGCTCGATGGAGCCGAACAGGGCCCGGTGGATCATCACCGGTCGCTGCCGGGAGCCGTCGGGGGCGGTGTATTCCAGTTCGAACAGTTCGGGCTCGAAGAAGTCCAGCTGGATCGTCGACAGCTGCCAGGTCCGGCCGATCGCATCCTTGGCCTGGACCGAGATCTTGGGGCCGTAGAAGGCGGCGCCGCCCGGATCGTCGACCAAGGTCAGGCCCGACTCGGTGGCGACCTCGGCCAGGGTCCGGGTCGCTTCCTCCCAGGTCGCATCATCGCCGACCGACTTCTCCGGATCCCGGGTGGACAGTTCCAGGTAGAAGTCGTCCAGGCCGTAGTCCTTGAGCAGGCCGAGGATGAAGGTCAGCAGGTTGCCGAGTTCCTCCTTCATCTGCTCCCGGGTGGTGTAGATGTGCGCGTCGTCCTGGGTGAAGCCGCGGGCGCGGGTGAGGCCGTGCACCACCCCGGACTTCTCGTAGCGGTAGACGGTGCCGAACTCGAACAGCCGCAGCGGCAGTTCTCGGTAGGAGCGGCCGCGGGACTGGAAGACCAGATTGTGCATCGGGCAGTTCATCGGCTTGAGGTAGTAGTCGACGCCCTGCCGGGTGATGTTGCCGGCCTCGTCGCGTTCCTCGTCGATCTTCATCGGCGGGTACATGCCGTCGGCGTACCACTCCAGGTGCTTGGAGGTTTCGAACAGATGGCCCTTGGTCACGTGCGGGGTGGACACGAAGGAGTAGCCGGCCTCGATGTGCCGCTTGCGGGAGTACTCCTCCATCTCCATCTTGATCATCGCGCCCTTGGGGTGGAAGACCGGCAGACCCGAGCCGATCTCCTCGGGGAAGGAGAACAGATCCAGCTCGGCGCCGAGCTTGCGGTGGTCGCGCTTGGCGGCCTCCTCCAGCCGATGCTGATAGGCCTGCAGGTCCTCCTTGGTCGCCCACGCGGTGCCGTAGAGCCGCTGCAGCTGGGCATTGGCCTGGTTGCCCCGCCAGTACGCCGCGGAGCTGCGGGTGACCGCGACCGCGGCGGGGTTGATGTACCCGGTGTGCGGGACGTGCGGTCCGCGGCACAGGTCGAACCAGGCGGTCTCGCCGTTGCGGCGAACATTGTCGTAGATGGTCAGTTCGCCGGCGCCGACCTCCATCGCGGAGCCGTCGTCGGCGCTGGAATCGCCCTTCAGGTCGACCAGTTCGAGCTTGAACGGCTCATCGGCGAGTTCCTGCTTGGCGGTCTCGTCGTCGACGACCCGGCGGACGAAGGTCTGCTTCTCCTTGATGATGCGGACCATCTGCTTCTGGATCGCCTTCAGGCTCTCCGGGGTGAACGGCTCGGCGAGCTGGAAGTCGTAGTAGAAGCCGTCGGTGATCGGCGGGCCGATGCCGAGCTTGGCCTCGGCGTGCAGGTTCTGCACCGCCTGGGCCGAGACGTGCGCGGTGGAGTGGCGCAGGATGGCCAGTCCCTCCGGGGAGGTGATCAGGACCGGTTCGATGCGATCGCCCTCGGTCAACTCGCGGGCCAGGTCGCGGGTTTCCCCGTTGACCTTCATCGCGACGATGCTGCGATCCTCCCCGAACAGGTCCAGCCCGGTGGTCGCAGTGTCCACCTGTCGCTCATCCGTGGCTCCGGACTGACTGACGGTGATGGTGATGGACACAGTGTGCTTCCTTTCCGGCGATCCACCCGGGCTCCGGGTGACAAGCGCCCATTTTGCCCGAAACCCGGAAACCGCGCAGTCGAGTTCACCCGCCGACCCGGTCGCGGCCGCTCAGGCCGGGAACTCGGTCGACCACCACCCGAGAACCCGATCCAGCCCGACGCGGGAGGAAGCGATATGGGCCGACTGTGCCGTGGCGGGGACCTCGAGTGCGGTTACCTCGATCCCCGCCCCGCTGCCGCGCAGCGCGTCGGCGCAGGTCTCGGTGCTGCCGGGGGCCACCTGTTCGTCGGCGGCGGTCGCGTACAACTGCACCGGGACGCTGGGGACCCAGTTCCGGCAGACCTGATCATTCTCCGCGACCCCGGCCGCGAAGGCCCCGGTGGGCCGGTCCAGTTGGGCCAGGCCCGCGTCGGTGAGCAGTTCCCCGGGGGTGGCCGGGAGCCCGAGGACGGTCACCAGTTCGGCGTGGTTGCCGTCCATCAGACGCTCGACCCGGCCGGCGTACGGGGCCCGGAAGAGCTCCCCCGGCTCGGTGTAGATCGACAGCCGATCGTTCCAGGCAGTGAGCACGTAGGCCATGTAGATCGTCGAGGCGCGCGGATCGACCCGGCCGGCCCGCATCGCTGGCAACTGGGATCCGGCGATGTCGTAGGGGCCGGAGATGGCCGCGACCGCCCGGGGGCGCCAGCCCGCCGGGTCGGCCTCCAACTGTCGGGCCAGCGCCAGTGCCGCGGAGCCGCCCTGGGAGAAGCCGGAGATGAGGACCTGTTGATTCAGTCCGGCACCTTCCCCCCGCAGGTACGCCGCGGCCGCCGGGAGCATGTCCCGCGCGGCGGTGGCTTCACTGGCGTGGTGCAGGTAGGGGTGCGGGCCGGTGCCGCCGCCGAGGCCGAGGTAGTCCGGGAGGACGGCCGCGTACCCCGCTGCCGCCAGCGCCAGCCCGGGCGACCGCAGGAAGGTGCTGTCCGACATCGACGCCACCAGACCCTTGCTGAGGGATGTGCCGTGAGCGTAGACCGCCGGGTCGAGCCGATCGCCGTGCGCGGCCGGAAAGACGAGCAGACCGGTGGCGACCTGCCGGCGCCCCTCGGTGTCGGTGGTGGCGTACGCCAGCCGGACGGTACGCACCGCCACTGGCTGCGGCGGAGCTTCCAGTCCCCCATCGGTCACCTGGCGGGCCACCTCATCGGGGGACACGGTGCCCAGGTCGGTGGCCTCGATCAGCTGCCCGGCGACCGCCTCACGGGGCGGCGCCGGAGCCTGGATCACCCGCGGCGGCACCACCAGCGGGACCACCTTGATCGCACCGGCCGCCAGCAGTGCGACCAGGCCGAGGAGGCCGATCGTACGCAGAGGTCGACGGATCCGTGTCGGGGACGGGGACGGGGAGTCGGCGGGTACGGGAGCGTCGGTCCGCTCGGGTTTGGTCGTCATGGTGACCATCCTTCGGCGTCCCGGGCCGCCGGCCGACCCCGCTGGCTGGCGGACCGCTGTCGGGCTACCCCGACCTGGCTGCCCGCGGTCGCCAATTCCGACACGCCGGGGACCCAGTCCCCGGGCCGCCCCCAGATCTTCCGGCACGCCACGGGCGTGGCGCATTTGAATCGCTCCACCGACCTGAGCTATATTCGGTCTTCGTCGCGGGCGGTTGGCGCAGTGGTAGCGCGCTTCGTTCACACCGAAGAGGTCGCTGGTTCGAACCCAGTACCGCCCACCGCAATCGGCCCTTGGCAGCACCGTTGTTGTTCGCCAAGGGCCGCATTGCATCATGGCCGAAATGCATCATGGCCGATCCGCATGGTGGATATGCGTACCCGGGTCCGGACTCGTTCCGTGCCCCGGAGCACGTGTGTCCGGTCGTGCACACACCGTGCCCGACATGTCCGACGCGAGGAGAGATGCCCATGGCAAGCCCCAGTACCTCGACTACCGGCACGCAGACGCCGGGTCGTCCGGCGACTCCAGGCAAATCCCGGCGTTCCGGAACTCCCCGCAAGGACGCGATCATGCGTCGCCTGCGCCGCAAGCGGCGCACCCCGCCGCCCCCGGTGATCGAAGAGAACAAGAACGCGCCGGGCTCGGTCCGACACGAGGTGGCGCTGCCCTGGGGCCCGGTCTCCTACCTCGAATGGAACCCGGAGGCCGAGACCACCATTCTGCTGCTGCACGGCGGCATGCTGGACAATGCCGAGCTTTCCTGGGGACACCTCGGCGGTGTGATGGCCGGGCTCGGCTACCGCGTCCTGGCTCCCGATCATCCCGGCTACGGGCACAGCCCGCTGGCCCCGTGGACCGCCACCCAGGAACGACTGGTGGAGTACACCGGCGAACTGGTGACCGCCTTCGGCCTGTCGGACTACATCATCGGGGGCATCTCGATGGGCGGCGGGATGACCATCGGGCACGTCCTCGACCATCCCGGCGAGGTCAAGGCGATGATGCTGTTCGACAGCTACGGCATGATGCGCCAGCAGTACATCGGCAACCCGCTGATCTCCCTGATGCGGCACAACATGGCCGCCAACGCGATCCATCTGGGCCTGTTCGACTCGTACATGGCCAGCGCCTGGAAGGATCGGGCCTCGCTGGAGAACGGCCTGCGCCGCCTGCTGGTCAACCACGACCAGCTCACCGACGATCTCGTCGACCTGGTGTACAACGAGTCCACCCATGGCCATGGGCTGGAGGTCTTCGGGCAGTGGCAGCACGACCAGTACCGCGGCTTCCGACTGAAGACCAGTTACCGCTACCGGATGGACGAGATCACCTGTCCGACCCTGATCGTGCACGGCGAGCAGGACGAGGCGGTGCTGCCGATCTTCGCCCGCTGGGCCGCACGCGAACTGCCCGACGTACGCCTGGAAGTCCTCGAACACGCCGGCCACTGGGTCCAGCGCGACGCTCCCGAACGGGTCGATCCGATCGTCACCGAGTTTCTCAGCGCCCTGCCGCACTGAGTCGGGCCCGAGGTCCCCGCTGCGGGCTCAGATCGGGTCCGGTTCGGCGAGCATCCGCTCCACGAACAGCCCACCCAAGTGCCGGGTCACCGGCCCCGGCTCGGGCCAGGTGGTGCCGTCCCAGCCCAGCACCGCCTGCACATCGCGGGTGGTGGAGGTCAGGAAGACCTCGTCGGCGGACTTGGCCTCGCTGATCGTGAGATCTCGTTCCACGATTCGGATGCCGGCCGCGCGTCCCCAGTCGATCAGCAGCGCGCGGGTCACCCCCGCCAGGGCTCCCGCGGTCAGCGGCGGGGTGATCACCTCGTCCCCACGGACCACGAACACGTTGCTGCCGGTCCCCTCGCACAGGTTGCCCATCGTGTTCGCGAAGATCGCCTCGCTCGCGCCGTGGTTCAGGGCGTACGCCAGCGCGCGAACGTTGCCGGCGTAGGAGGTGCTCTTCACCCCGGTCAGCGGGCCGGTGGTGTTGCGGGTCCAGGGCACCGTGGCGACGGTGGTGGACTCCGGCGGTCGGGTCTGCGCGCACGCCGCCACCACGAGATTCGGCGGGCCGTAGGGCGGATGCGAGCCGAGCGGCCCCAGTCCGCCGGTGAGGGTGATCCGGACCTTCCCGGTGGTCCAGGTCCGATTGGCCAGGGTCGCCTCGATCGCCTCCCGCACGAGCTCCGGCTCCGGGGCGGGGATGCTCATCGCGGCCGCGGAACGGGCCAGCCGGGTCAGATGCCGGGTGATGGCGAAGGCCCCCAGCCGATTGACCTGGAGCACCTCGAAGACGCCGTCACCCACGACCAGCCCGTGGTCCAGCACCGACACCGTGGCGCGCTCGGGATCGATCAGGGATCCGTTCAACCAGACTCGCAGGCTTCGCTCTTGGTCGACCATGCGCTCATTATCCCCCGCAGCCACCCGGGCGGCCCGGCGGGCATAGCCTGGGGGCAGAGAGGGCAGCCATGGACCAGGACCGGTTGAGCAGCGCCGACGTGTCGAACCTGCTGCTGGAGTTCCCCGATCATCCGAACCTCTTTCAGCTCGCCGGGGTGTTGGGCCCCGGTGGGTTCGTCGGTACGGATGGTTCGCTCGACCTGGCCGGGCTGCGTACGCGGTTGGGCGTACGCCTGGCCGACCCACAGCT
This sequence comes from Granulicoccus phenolivorans DSM 17626 = NBRC 107789 = JCM 15570, assembly GCF_000423085.1. Lineage (GTDB taxonomy): Bacteria > Actinomycetota > Actinomycetes > Propionibacteriales > Propionibacteriaceae > Granulicoccus > Granulicoccus phenolivorans. The sequence goes on from NZ_AUHH01000010.1 coordinate 138,005, forward strand.
GGCGCGCCTGAGCCGGGTGGTCCGACGCCGCGGGCGGCACTTCACCTGGGAACCGGTCTCCCCCGATCTCACCGTGCACATCCGGCTGACCGACCCGGTGGCGGACGAAACAGAGTTCGCCGCCCTGGTCGCCCGGCTGATGACCCGGCCCCTGCCGCTGGACCGCCCGCTGTGGGAACTGCTGATCGTGCCCGCGACCGCGGACGGCGCTCCCGGGCTCATTCTGCGGGTGCATCATGCGCTGGCCGATGGGGTCGGGGCGGCCCGACTGGCGCAGGTGCTGTTCGGTGGCGAGCCGCCCACCCCGAGGCCGGATCGGGCCCCGGACCCGACGCGACGGCACGGGGCGGAGATCCTGGAATCGCTGCGCCGGGTGTCGGCACCCCTGCGGGGTCGGGTTGCCCCGACGGTGCTGCTCGGGCCGATCAGTCCCCATCGCGTGGTCGCGCTGGTGGGGGCCGACCTCGGCGCCGTGGCCACCGCCGTCCATCCCATGGGCGCCACCGTGAACGATGCGCTGTTGTGCGCGGTCACCGGAGCGGTCCGGGCAGCCTTGGCCGAGGCCGGTGAGCCGGTTCCCGCGGTGATGCCGGCGAGCGTGCCGGTCGCGCTCCCCGAACGCGGCGCCTCGGGCAATGCCGTCGGGGTGATGCTGGTGCCCCTGCCCACCGGCGAGGCCGATGTGTGGGTGCGGCTGAGCCGGATCGCCGCCGAGACCCGCCGGGGCAAGGAGGCGGCGCGCCGGGCGGGCACCTTCGAGTTCACCCGGACCCGCTGCGGCACCCGGCTGTTGGCCCGGCTGTCCCACCGCCAACGCTTCATCGGTCTGTTCGTGACCCATGTGCGCGGTCCGGCCGAGCCGTTCCGGGTGGCCGGAGCCCCGATGCGGCAGGCCTGGGGTGTTGCGCAGGTGTACGGGAACGTCCGGCTCGGGGTGACCGCGATCTCCAGTGCCGGACGGCTCAACTGTGCGCTCCATGTCGCCTCCCCCGCCCTCGACGCGTCGACCCTGGAGCGGGCGCTGCACACCGAGTTCGCGGCGTTGACCGCACCCCGCCCCACGGGGGACCCGACGGCGTAGATTGCCCAGTGACCCATTTCGCCCAACCGAGGAGCTTCCCGTGTCCGAACCCAGTTCCGGAGTCACCATCGGCATCCTGTCCCCCGGCGCCATGGGCGGCGCGCTCGGTCGCGCCTGGCAGGCCGGCGGTGCCCGGGCGGTGACCACCGTGGCCGGACGCTCCGCGCGGACCCGAGCGCTGGCCGAGGGGCTGGACCTGCTCGACTCGCTCGAGGCCGTCGTGGCGGCCGCCGACATCGTGGTGAGCGTGGTGCCCCCGGCCCAGGTGATCCCGAACGCCGAGCAGATCGCCGCCGCCGCCGGGGCCACCGGCGTACGCCCGGTCGTGGCGGACCTGAACGCGGTCTCCCTGCCGACGATGGACCGGGTCGCGGAGATCCTCACCGCGGCCGGCTGTCCGGTCGTCGACGGATCGATCAGCGGGATGCCGCCGACCGGATCCGGCGCTGGGACCCGGGTCTACCTGTCCGGCGAGCGGGCCGCGGAGCTGACCCGGTTCGACTCCGGCGACCTGACCAGCACCGTGGTCGGCGCCGAGGTGGGTCAGGCCTCGGCGATCAAGATGTGCACCGCCGCGGTCTACAAGGGGCTCACCGCACTGATGATCCAGTCGCTGCGCACCGCCGACACCCACGGGGTGAGCGACCTGGTGGTGGCCGACTGGCAGGCGATGATGGGGATCACCGATGCCCCGCAGCGGATCGCGCTCGCGACCGCGAAGTCGGACCGGTTCCCCGACGAGATGCGCGAGATCGCCGCGACCCAAGAGGCGGCGGGGTACGGGGCCGAGCTGTACGAGGCGATCGCGCGGGTCTTCGAGGGGGCGTACGCCACCGAACTCGGGACGCTCAGCCCCGAGCAGGCCACCGCGATCACCGCGCTGCCGGATCTGCTGGCGCGGTTGCGGGCCCCGCGTCCGGCGGACTGACCCCGGGCCCCGCAGGATCGGAGCCGTCGATGACCGCCTGGGTGCTCCACGTGGACATGGACCAGTTCCTGGCCGCGGTGGAGTTGCTGCGCCGGCCCGAACTGCGCGGCCGGCCGATCGTGGTCGGCGGCCGGGGTGACCCGAGTGAGCGGGCGGTGGTGTCGACGGCGTCCTACGAGGCCCGGGCGTACGGGATCCATTCGGGGATGCCGCTGAAGCGGGCGGTCCGCAAGTGTCCCGAGGCGGTGTTCCTGCCGCTGGATCAGCCGGTGTACGAGGCGGCGTCCGCCCGGGTGATGGCCACGCTGCGGGCTGTTCCCGGGGCGACCGTGGAGGTGCTGGGCTGGGACGAGGCCTTCGTCGGGATCGACACCGATGACCCGGAGGCGGCGGCGCGGGAGATCCGGGCCGCGGTGCTCGCGGCGACCGGACTGCACTGCTCGGTGGGGATCGGCGACACCCTGGTCCGGGCGAAGAACGCGACCGGTTTCGGGAAACCGCAGGGCCAGTTCCGGCTGACCGCCGAGAACTGGCTGGAGGTGATGGGTGAGCGTCCGGCGGTCGCCCTGTGGGGCGTGGGCCCGCGCAGCGCCGCGCGGCTGGCCGACCTCGGGATCGCCACCGTGGCCGATCTCGCCGCCGCCGACCCGAGCGCGCTGGTCGCCGCCTTCGGGCCGAACACCGGCCCGTATCTGGTGAGCCTGGGCCGCGGGCTGGGCCGCAGCACCGTGGACGACACACCCTGGATCGCCCGCGCACACGGCCACGAGACGACCTACCAGGACGACCTGACCGACCCGGTCGAGATCACCGCTGCCCTGCGGGCCCTGGCCGAGGCGGTCGTCGCCGACCTGACCGCGGAGGGCCGAGCCTGTGCCCGGGTGCACCTGAAGGTCCGGTTCAAGCCGTTCTTCACCTTCACCCGGGTACGCAAGCTCGCCGAACCGACCTTCGATGTCGACACGATTGCCGCCACCGCCGCCGAACTCCTGCGCCGGCTCGAGGACGATCGGCCGATCCGGCTGCTGGGGATCCGCGGGGAGATGGTGCCGCCGCCGGGTGGGTATGACGCCCCGCGTACGCATGGGCGCCGTGGCAATCCCTGAGGGCGCCCCGGGGCGCTTGGGGTGGCAGCTGGGCGGGGCAGATCGGGTGGGGGGCGCCGGGCAGTTCGGGGCGGCCGGGGGCAGTTCGGGGTGGGCGGGGTGGCCGGGGGCAGTTCGGGGTGGGCGGGGCGCCGGGCAGTTCGGGGTGGGCGGCCGGGGGCAGTTCGGGTCGGCCCGCGCGCGTACTGTGTGGCCCATGCCCGACGCTGCACCCGCTGTTCTGATCGGCACCGACGGCCGCCCCCGGTGTTCCTGGGCGCACGGGGACGGGGAGTACGAGCGCTACCACGACCAGGAGTGGGGCCGGCCGCTGCACGGGGATCGCGCCCTGTTCGAGCGGATCGCGCTGGAGGGCTTTCAGGCGGGGCTGTCGTGGATCACCATCCTGCGCAAACGTCCCGCCTTCCGGGAGGGCTTCGCCGACTTCGATCCGGCGGTGGTGGCCGGGTTCGGGGAGGCCGACGTCGAACGACTGATGGGCGATCCGGGGATCGTCCGGAATCGGGCCAAAATCGAGGCGACGATCGCCAATGCCCGACTGGTGACCGCGATGGCGCCCGGTGAACTGGACGATCTGCTGTGGTCCTTCGCCCCGCGAAGCTCCGACCGCCCCACCGACCGGGCGCAGGTGCCGGCGGTGACGCCGGAGTCGACCGCGTTGAGCAAGGAACTGCGTCGGCGGGGCTTCAGGTTCGTCGGGCCGACCACGATGTACGCCCTGATGCAGGCAGTCGGGATGGTGGACGATCATTTCTCCGGCTGCTGGTGCGCAGTTCCTGGGTGAGAGGTCGCTGCCGGCGGGCAGCACTGCGGACACGGCACCGCGGCGCGGCGGCACCGCGGGCGGCAGCGGGCCCGGCGGCACGGCGGTGCGGCCGTGGAGCGGTATTGCCCGTCAGCCCGGTGCACTTCGCGACCGGTCAGCCCCCGCAGCGAAGCCCCGCCCCGCCAGCGTGGCATCGACCCCAGCCAGCGAGGCGTGGACTCCAGCCTTGCGAGGCTATGGACGCACCCGTTGAAGCCCCGACCCCAGCCAGCGCGGCGTGGACCCCAGCCAGCGAAGCATCCCGTCCAACCGTTGAAGCCTCGTTCCCGGGCAGCGAAGCACCCTTCCGAGCAGCGAAGACTCATGACCAGCAGCGAGGACTGCTGCCTTCGCTGCCCGACATGAGCCTTCGCTGGATCACTGGCCGGTGCCCATTCCAATGGCCGGTCATCACACCGGGCCGGTCATCACCCCGGCCGGTCGTCACCCCGGCCGGTCATCACCACGGCCGGTCGTCACCTCTGTCCGGTCATCACCACGGCCGTTCGTCACCCGGCCGGTCGCCCCCGAACGGCGCTCACCCCAGCCACTCACTGGCCGGCGCCCACACCCTGCCCGCGCCGGTGTCCACCCCTGATTGGGGCCACGCGGCACTGCGGGGTTGATGGGCACTCGGCGCGGGCGGACAGTCCGGGACCAAGGGGTACTCCGCGGCGCCCCCAGTACACTCCGCGAACGGTCATCCCCCAGTAGCGAAGCCTCCGGCTCAGCCAGCGAAGCCTCTTACGCAAGCGTTGAAGCATCGACCCCAACCAGCGAGGCGTGGACCCCAACCAGCGAAACTTCATATGCAAGCGTTGAAGCATCGACCCCAGCCGGCGAGGCGTGGACCCCAGCCAGCGAAGCCTTGGACGCACCCGCTGTGGCCCCGACCCCAACCAGCGAAGCATCCCGTCCACCCGTTGAAGCCTCGTTCCCGGGCAGCGAAGCACACTTCCTGGCAGCGAAGACTCATGACCGGCGGCGAGGACTGCTACCTTCGCTGCCCGACATGAGCCTTCGCTGTATCAATGGCCGGTGCCCATTCCCGTGGCGCGCCATCACCCGGGGCCGGTCGTAACCCTGGTTGTCGTTAGCCGAGGCCTGTCGCCACCAGACGGGTCGTAACCCTGGCGGGTCGTAACCCTGGCTGGTCGCAACCCTGGCTGGTCGCAACCCTGGCTGGTCGCAACCCTGGCTGGTCGCAACCCTGGGCCGGTCGCCACCCCGACGGTGCTCACCCGGGGCCGGTCGCCACCCTGCCAGTGCCGACTCCCGGCCACTGCCCACTCCCGGACGGTGCCCAATCCCCCGGCCCGCGGCCGGCGCTCCACCCGGCCCGCCCCGCGCCTGTCTCGGTCCGTATGATCACCCACTGCCGCGACACGCCGGCGGTCCCCTGATTTGGCAGAACTCCGGATCACCGACTAACGTTCAACAGGCGTTACGGGAGTGAAAACTTCCAGAACGCATGCGGACGTGGCTCAGCTGGTAGAGCATCACCTTGCCAAGGTGAGGGTCGCGGGTTCGAATCCCGTCGTCCGCTCGGAGCGTGGGGCCACCACCAAGGGGTGTTACCCCGGTTCATGGTGGGTTGGCCGAGAGGCGAGGCAACGGACTGCAAATCCGTGTACACGGGTTCAAATCCCGTACCCACCTCGGGCGGTTGGCGCAGCGGTAGCGCGCTTCCCTGACACGGAAGAGGTCGCTGGTTCGAACCCAGTACCGCCCACCAGATCAGCAC
>NZ_AUHH01000011.1 GCF_000423085.1 Granulicoccus phenolivorans DSM 17626 = NBRC 107789 = JCM 15570
CGTTGGCCCGTCGAAGCTCCCGGTTCTCCTGCTCAAGCTCTCGCACCCGCTGCGCCTCCGCAGTGCTGATACCGGGCGTGACGCCGTCGTCGATGTCGGCCTGCTTGACCCACATCCGCACGGACTCGACCCCGTATCCGAGCTGCGTCGCGACCCGCTGCACGGTCCCTTGCGTGAAGCCCAGCTCGGCGCGCAGCGCCCTCACCATCCGCACCGCGGCGGCCTTCTCCTCGCTCGAGTAGCGACGCGTCGTCGGCTTCCCCGACGCCAGTTCCTTCGGCATAACTCCATCCTCGTTTCCAAGGTCAGGAGCCTCCAACAATCTCAGGGCGCTTCACACTGCAACCGGTCACGATCAGGGTGAGGGTAGTGAGGATGGCTGCGACGACGCGACCGATGGCAGAGGAACGCTTCACGTCCGGACCTCCTGGATGAGTGGGAACCTCGTCCGGGACTTTCGGGCAGCACCGGACAGGGTCAACATGACCAAAACAGCATGCAGCGTCACGGGCGGATGCGGAAGGACGAAGAGGTTTGGGCCCTCAAAGGAATTCTTATGGCTCTCCTTTTGTGCTCCGACGGGTTTCGGTCGCGCAGGGGAACCGGTCGGCACCGAGCGTCGTGCGCAAAAAGTGTCAGTGGCCTCCGGCAGGATCGAAGCATGGATCTGAACGTGGTGCTTCTGCTCACCGTCGCGCTCATCGTCGGCCTGGTCGCCGGCGCCCTCTGCATGTGGCAGGTGCTGCGAGCCCGGTTGTCGGCGCATGCGGCCAACGACTCCGCGGCGACCGAGCGCAGCCGGGCCGAGCTGACCGCGGCGAAGTCCGATGTGTCCCTGGCCCGGGAGCAGGCCGCCGATGCCCGGGCCGAGGCGGCGCAGGCCCGGGGCGAGGTCGCCGAGGCCCGCGGGCAACTCGCGCAGACCCGTGAGGAAGCGACCCACCAGATCGCCCGGGCCGACGAACGCGCCGCCACGGCCCGGCAGGAGGCCACCACCGCCCGCGCCGAGGCCGCCGAGATCGAGGCCCGGCTGGCCGCCGCGCTGGCCGAACGCGATGCCGCCGCGGAGCAGGCCAAGGCTCTGGCGGCCGATCGGCAGAGCCTGGTCGACCAGTTCAAGGTGCTCAGCGGGGAGACCCTCGACGCCCAGGGCAAGCGCGCCGACAAGGCTGCCGACGACCGGCTGGCCAAGACCGAGCAACTGCTCACCCCGCTGACCGATCTGATGGTGCGCTTCGCCGACCGGCTCGCCGCCGTCGAGAAGGACCGGCATGCCATGGCCGCCGAGCTGCGCAACCAGGTGCAGGTGGTGCAGAGCACCGGCGAGCACCTGCGCAGCGAGACCCGGGCGCTGTCCACCGCCCTGCGCAAGCCGCAGATCCGGGGCGCCTGGGGGGAGCTGCAGCTGCGCCGCATCGCCGAGTACGCCGGCATGGTCGACCGCTGCGACTTCGAGGAGCAGGCCACCACCACGACGGCCCAGGACCGGACGATCCGGCCCGACATGAAGGTGAATCTGAGCCAGGGCAAGTACGTCTACGTCGATTCCAAGGTGCCGCTGAGTGCCTTTCTGGATGCCTACGAGACCGACGACGAGCGGGTCCGGGCCGAGAAGCTGGACCTGTTCGCCAAAAATGTGCGCAGCCACATCGACCAGTTGTCGAGCAAGCAGTATTGGCGCTCGGGCAGCGCCACCCCGGAGTTCGTGGTGATGTTCCTGCCCAATGAGCAGTTCCTGTTCACCGCGCTCGAGCAGTTGCCCGATCTGCAGGAGTACGCCGCCCGCAAGGATGTCGTGCTGGCCACGCCGAACACATTGATCGCGATGCTCCGCTCGATCGCGTACGGGTGGAAGCAGGCCGCCCTCGCCGAGTCCGCCAAGGAGGTCTTCGAGCTGGGCCGCGAGCTCTATGACCGGCTGACCACGATGGGCAAGCACTTCAACAAGACCGGCCGGATGCTCAACTCGGCGGTCATGGCGTACAACGCGACGGTCGCCTCGATGGAGACCCGCGTCCTGGTGACCGCACGAAAGTTCCGCGACTATCAGGTCGTCGATGCCCCGTTGGAGGAGCTGAAGCCGGCCGAGACCGAGGCTCGCTCGATCACCGCCTTCGAGTTGGTCGAGGATGCCGCCGAGGTGCCCCCGATGATCGGCCGCGGCAGCGATCAGCTGCCCGAGCGCGAGCATCTGGTCCGGGCCGAGCCCGACCTGATGGACATGCTCGACACCGAGGCGCCGCAGCGGCAGCGGCGCAGCAGCTGACACCGGTGCCGGCATGAATCCGGATCCCGCGGGCGCCGGCCGACCCGGCCGTCCCGGTTCGGCGCCCATTGATTCGGTGCACAATGGGTCGGTGACCGAACTGACCGCCGCCGACATCGATGCCGCCGCCACGAATCTCGCCGATGTGGTGCGGCGCACCCCACTGCAGGCCAATGCCCGGCTCAGTGAACTCGCCGGCGGATCGGTGCTGATCAAACGCGAGGATCTGCAGCCGGTGCGCTCCTACAAGCTGCGCGGGGCGTACAACATGATCAGTCAACTCAGTGCGGAGGAGACCCGGCTCGGGGTCGTTGCGGCCAGCGCCGGAAATCACGGCCAGGGGGTCGCGTACGCCTGCGCCCGGCTGAAGATCAAGGCCCGAATCTTTGTGCCGACCACCACCCCGCGCCAGAAGCGGGATCGGATGATCAAGCTCGGCGGGGAGTACATCACCCTGGTGGTGACCGGGGAGACCTACGATCAGGCGTCCAAGGCCGCCAAGCTCGACGCGGCCGAGTCAGGAGCGGTCCTGGTCCCCGCCTTCGACGACCCGCGGGTGATCGCCGGGCAGGGCACCGTCGCCGGGGAGATCGTCTACCAACTGGGCAAGGCTCCCGACGTCCTGCTGGTCCCGGTCGGCGGCGGCGGACTGCTGGCCGGCTGCCTGACCTGGTTCCGCGCCAACTACCCGGCAACCCGGGTGATCGGGATCGAACCCGCGGGGGCGGCCTGCCTGCAGGCCGCGATCACCGCCGGACACCCGGTGGAACTGGATGACATCGACACCTTCGTCGACGGCGCCGCGGTCAGCCGCGCCGGGGACGAGCCCTACCAACTGGTCGCCGCGCACGGGGTCGAACTGATCTCGGTGCCCGAGGGCCAGGTCTGCCACGAAATGCTCGACCTCTACCAGGTCGACGGCATCATCGCCGAGCCGGCCGGGGCGCTGGCCCTGGCCGCCCTCGGCCGCCAGGTGCGCCTCAATCCCGGCCAGACCGCCGTCGCGATCCTGTCCGGTGGCAACAACGACGTCTCCCGCTATGCCGAGATCGTGGAACGGGCGCTGATCTGGGAGGGCCGCAAACACTACTTCCTGGTCTCCTTCCCCCAGGAACCCGGCGCCCTGCGCCGCTTCCTCGACGAAGTGCTCGGCCCGGACGACGACGTGACCCTGTTCGAGTACGTCAAGCGCGACAACCGGGAGATCGGGCCCGCCCTGATCGGTCTGGAGCTCGGCAACCCGGCCGAACTGCGCGCCCTGATGGAGCGGATGGAGCGCTCCAACCTGCAGGCCGAGAAGATCGATCCGAACAGCCCGATGTACCGCTTCCTGATCTGAACCCCGTGACCGATCCCACCCCACCCGGCGACCCGACCGCCCGCAGCAACGGCACCAAACGCGCCGACGCCCGACGCAACATCGAGGCGATCGTGGCCGCGGCGACCCGCCTGCTCGCGGTCGACCCGGACGCCAGCATCAGTGCCATCGCCAAGGCCGCCGGGGTCGGTCGGGTCACCCTGTACGGCCACTTCGACTCCCGGGCGGCCCTGATCAGCGAGGTGATCGACCGGGCCATCGCCGACAGCGAACATGCCCTGGCCCAGATGGACCTCAGCGGCACCCCACGCGAAGCCCTCGGCCGCCTGTTGGAATCCACCTGGCACCTGACCCATCGCTACGGCGCCCTGATCGTCGCCGCCGGATCGGTGCTCTCCCCCGAACAGGTACGCCGCGCCCACGACGAGCCGGCCGCCCGGGTCCGCGACCTGATCCTGCGCGGTCGCGAGGTCGGCGAGTTCCGCGCCGGCGTACCGATCGAATGGCAGGTCAGCCTGGTGCAGGCGATCGTGCACATGGCCTCGGCCTCGGTCTACCGCGGCGAAATCAGCGCGGACGAGGCTCCTGCCCTGGTCCGCGACACCGTCCTGGCGGCCCTCGCCGCCTGATCCCCCTCCGGGCCGACGCCCCTCCGGCAGGCGCGCCTGCCCGACCGGCAGACCCGCCGGATCCCCCTCCGCGAGCTGCGCCCAGCGCTCGAGCGCTTCGGTGTCCCCTTTTTCGGGTACCCGCACCCTCTTGTCGTACACAAGTGTTCGACTTACCTTAGTTGTACAGATGTGTTCAACTTAAGGAGTCGTCATGACTGCGTCAGAACCCCTCACTCCCGAATCCGCCGCCCCACCCGACCCGCACCGCTGGCGTACGCTCGCCCTGCTCGGAATCGCCCAACTCATGCTGATCGTGGACGTCACCGTCGTCGCGATCGCCCTGCCCCACATCGGCGCCGACCTCGGCATGGACCGCGCCGGCATCACCTGGGTGGCCAGCCTGTACGCCCTGGTCTTCGGCGGACTGATGCTGCTCGGCGGCAAGGCGGCCGACGTCTTCGGCCCCCGACGCCTGGTGATCGCCGGGCTGACCGTGTTCCTGGGCGCCTCCCTGCTCGCCGGACTGGCCCCCGGCGCGGAGGTCCTGCTGCTCGCCCGGGCCCTGCAGGGGGTCGGGGCCGCCGCCATGTCGCCGGCCGCCCTGTCGGTGATCGCCCGGATCTTCCCCGGCGAGGAACTGCCCAAGGCACTCGGCATCTGGTCCTCCCTCGGTGGCGCCGGGGCCGCCCTGGGCGTCCTGGTCGGCGGGCTGCTCACCTCCGGTCCGGGCTGGCCCTGGGTGTTCTTCGTCAATGTCCCGGTCGGTCTGGTCCTGTTGATCTGGCTGGCGGTCTCGCTGAAGCCGCTGCCGGGCAGCGGCGGCCACCTGGATGTGACCGGCGCGATCCTGGTCACCGTGTCCACCACCGGCATCGTCTTCGGTCTGGTCAGCGCCGGCGATCGCGGCTGGCTCGACTGGTACACCCTGATCCCCATCGCGGTCGGCCTGGTCGGGTACGCCGCCTTCGCCCGGTGGATCCGGCGTACCGCCGAACCGCTGATCCAGCCGGACATGCTGCGCCGCCCCGCGATCCGCAACGGCCTGGCCCTGATCTTCGTCGCGACCGCGCTGATGATCTCGGTGTTCTTCCTCGGCTCGTTCTCCCTGCAGAACCTGCACCGATTCAGCGCCCTGGAGACCGGGCTGTCGTTCCTCCCGGTCGCCATCGGCACCATCCTCGGCTCCAACATCGCCGGTCGGCTCGCGACCCGGTGGGGAGTCCGGGCCATCGCGGTCCTGGGCCTGCTGATCGCCGGGGGCGGCCTGGTCGCCGCCGCCACGATCTTCTCGATGACCGCGCTGATCATCGCCACCAGCGTGGCCGGGTTCGGCGTGGGAGCGGTGTTCGTGGCCGCCTCGGTCAGCATGTTCTCCGCGATCCAGCCGCAGGAGGCCGGCGTCGCCTCCGGTGCGCTGAGCACCTTCCACGAGTTCGGGGCCGCCACCGGCGTCTCGGCGGTCTCCAGCGTCGCCGCGGCCGCGGTGATCGCTCCCGGGTTCGCCGCCTTCGGGCAGGGCTACTGGTTCGCCGCCGCCGTCGCGGTGGTCGCCGCCGCCGTCGGCTTCCTGGTCCTCGCCCGCCCCCGCCGGCCCGAGCCCGCCGCGGCGGGTGCCTGATCAGACGAAATGAACCGTATTGTCCAGCACCGGAATCTGCTGGCGTACCGCCGCCACGTCGCTGACGTCGAGGTCGTACACCAGCAGTTCCGGCGCGTCCCCGGCCCGAACCAGCACCCGCCCCTGGGGCCCGATCACCGCGGAGCGACCGATCCCGGTCGGCGCGCCCGCCCGGGCCTCGACCCCCGCCGCGGCCGGATCGGCCTGGGCGCTGGCCAGGATGTACGCCGTCGCGTCCAGCCCGCGAGCCTGCACCAACAGGTCCCACTGCTCGATCTTCCCCGGCCCCGCGCCCCAGGAGGTCGGCACCAGGATCGCCTCGGCCCCGCGCTCGGCCAGCGTGGTGAACAATCGCGGAAACCGGATGTCGTAACAGATCGCCAGGCCGAAGCGGATTCCGCCGATGGTCACCACGACCGGCTCGGTCCCCGGTTCGACGGTCCGGGACTCCGCGTACCCGAACGCGTCATACAGATGCACCTTGGTGTACGCGGCCTCGATCCCCGGACCGGTGACCAGCAGGGTGTTGCGGACCCGGTCGGGAGTGTCCCCCGGCGTGAACATGCCCGCCACCACGGTGACCCCGCACTCGGCCGCGACCGCGCGTACGCCACTGGCCCACGGCCCGTCCAGCGGCTCGGCGATCCGGGTCAGGTTGTGCCCGAAGGCCCGCATGGTCGCCTCGGGGAACACCACCAGTTCCGCTCCCCGTCCCGCCGCGGCGCGCACCTGTTCGGCCACCAGCGCGCCGTTGCCGGCCACGTCGCCGGTGGAACAGATCTGGGCCAGCGCGACGCGCACGCTCAGCGCCCCTTGCCGACCGCCTTGCGCAGCTCCGGCGGCAGCGCGAACGTCAGGCTCTCCTCGGTCAGCACCTCTTCGGTGGCCTGCGGGAAGCCGCGCTCGGCCAGGGCCTCCAGCACCCCCTGGACCAACGCCTCGGGCACCGACGCCCCGCTGGTCACCCCGACACTGTTCACTCCCTCGAGCCACGCGTCCTGGATCTCGCCGGCGTTGTCGACCCGGTAGGACGCCTTGGCCCCGGCCGCCAGGGCGACCTCGACCAGACGTACGGAGTTGGAGGAGTTCGCCGAACCGACCACGATCACCAGGTCCGAGTGCGAGGCGATCTGCTTCACCGCGGCCTGCCGGTTGGAGGTGGCATAGCAGATGTCGTCGCTGGGCGGATCGATCAGGTTGGGGAACCGCTCCCGCAGCCGCCGCACGATCGTCATCGTCTCGTCCACGCTCAGGGTGGTCTGCGACAGCCAGGCGAGCCGGTCGGGATCGCGGACCTCGACGGCGTCGGCATCCTCCGGCGACTCGACCAGAATGATGTTCTCCGGCGCCTCGCCGGAGGTGCCCTCGACCTCCTCGTGGCCGCCGTGGCCGATCAGCAGGATCTGCATCCCTTCCCGGGCGAATCGCACCGCCTCGTGGTGCACCTTGGTCACCAGCGGGCAGGTCGCGTCGATGGTCTGCAGGTGGCGCCGCTTGGCGTCCTCCTTGACCGCCGGCGCCACCCCGTGCGCGGAGAACACCGTGATGGCCCCCTCGGGCACCTCGTCCAGCTCGTCGACAAAGATCGCCCCGCGGCTCTCCAGGTTCTCCACCACATGCTTGTTGTGCACGATCTGCTTGCGGACATAGACCGGCGGCCCGTAGTGCTCCAGCGCCTTCTCCACCGTCACCACGGCCCGGTCGACCCCGGCGCAGTAGCCACGCGGGGAGGCGACCACCACCTGCTTGGCGTTCGGGCGGGTCTGCTCGCTGATCGTCATGGCGACCAGTGTAGGTCGCGGGCGCAGACGCGCCGAAAACTGTCGGTCCCGCCGCCTAAGGTGTTCCCCGTGGCGATGACCAGTTCCCCCGAGCAACCCCAGCCGCTGCGCGCGGTGGTGCAGGCGGTCAAGGGCTGGGTCGAGCGCTTGGGCTGGATCTGGGTCGAGGGGCAGGTGATCCAGATCAAGCGCCGGGCCGGCCAGCTGCACTTTCTGACCCTGCGCGACCGGCACGCGGAGGTCTCGGTCACCGTGACGGTCACGACCGCGGTGCTCGATGCGGCCGGGCCGTTGACCGAGGGCGCGACGGTGGTCTGTGAACTGCGCCCCAACGTGTTCGCCAAGAGCGGTTCGCTGTCCTTCGTCTGCCAGGATCTGCGCCCGGCCGGCGAGGGCCGCCTGCTGGCCCAGCTCGAGCAGCGCAAACGCAGCCTGCAGCAGGAGGGCCTGTTCGACCGGACCCTGAAGAAGCGGCTGCCGTTCCTGCCCCGGCGGATCGGCCTGGTGGCCGGGCGGGATTCCGACGCCGAGCGCGACGTGATCGAGAACGTCCGCCGCCGGTGGCCGGCCGCGGTCTTCGAGGTCCGGCACTGCCTGGTCCAGGGACCGCGCGCCGCCGAGCAGGTGATGGAAGCGGTGCATGCGCTGGACCGGATGCCCGAGGTCGACGTGATCGTGGTCGCCCGCGGCGGCGGCGCCCTGGAGGATCTGCTGCCCTTCTCCGACGAGGGGCTCGCCCGGACCGTCTTCGCCGCGCGTACGCCGGTGGTCTCGGCGATCGGGCACGAGTCCGACACCCCGATCCTCGACCTGGTCGCCGATGTCCGTGCCTCCACCCCGACCGACGCCGCCCGCCGGATCGTGCCCGACGTCCGTGAAGAGTCCGCCGGTCTGGCACAGATCCACGACCGGCTGGAGCGGGCGATCATCTCGCTGGTCTCCACCGAGCTGCGCCAGCTCACCCACCTGCGCTCGCGCCCCGCGCTGACCAATCCGCTCTACGGGTTCGACCTGCGCCATGCCGAGGTGACCGCGCTGCGCGATCGCGGCCTGCGGGCAGTGGAGCAACGGGCCCGCGCCGAGCAGACCCGGCTCGACCACGCCCTGCAGACCATCCGCACCCTCTCCCCCAAGCGGACCCTGGAGCGCGGGTACGCCATCCTGCTCGATGGGGCGGGGCAGGGGGTCACCTCGGTCACCGAGGTCGATCCCGGTGACGATCTGCAGGTCCACCTCGCCGACGGTGACCTGATCGTCGAGGTCCGCGATGTCGACGACGCGACCCGCCCCGATTCCGACCTGTACGCCGACCCCGAGGAGGGTTTCGATGCCTGACCACAGCCCCGACCGACCCCCGGCCGAGGCCGCCGAACTCAGCTACGAGGCGGCCCGCGAGGAACTGATCAAGATCGTCCAGCAACTCGAGGCCGGGGGCGGCACGCTGGCGGAATCACTGCAGTTGTGGGAGCGCGGCGAACACCTCGCCGAGGTCTGCCAGCGCTGGCTCGACGGCGCCAAGCAGCGGATCGAGGCGGCCCGGGCCGCGCGGACGGAGGACCAGTGACCCGCTCGCGCTGGTCGACGCTGCTGTGGGATCTGGACGGGACCATCTGCGAGTCCGGGCCGATCATCGCCGCCGCCATGGTGCCTGCCCTGGCCGACTACGGCTTCGACATCGCCGGCCGTGACCTGAGCACCTTCATCGGGCCACCGCTGCCGCAGACGATCCGGGAACTGACCGGGGTCACCGACCCGGCCCGGCTGGCCGAGATCGTCGCCCACTACCGCGGCATCTACGTCACGATGATGCACGACACCCCCACCTATCCCGGCGTCCCCGACCTGATCGGCTCCCTGGCCGGCGCCGGCGCCGCGATGGCGATCGCCACCTCCAAGAAGGAATCCAACGCCCGGGCGATGCTGACGGACTTGGGCTTGGCCCAGTACTTCGTCAGTATCCGCGGTGCGTCGGCCGACGAGTCCCGGGCCCGCAAGGCCGACATCATCGCCGACGCGCTGGCCGAGTTGCGTACCGCCGGGGTCGACGTGTCCCGACCGGTGATGATCGGCGACCGGGAACACGATGTGGCGGGGGCGGCCGAGCACGGCGTACCGACGATCGTGGTGGGATGGGGGTACGGCTCCCGGGCCGAGACGCCGGAGGCGTACGCACACGTGGACAGCGTCGCCGAACTCGCGGCGCTGCTCACCGTCTGACTCAGCCCTGCGGGATCACCAGGGTCGAGGCGAAGTTCTGCAGCGACTGGGTCCCGGTGTCGGCGACCACCGCGATGGTCGAGTCCGAGGCCTGGTAGGTCAGCGCCCGGGTCCGGCCATCAGTGGTCCGATATTCCTGCCAGGTCCGCTCACCCACCTGCACCTCGCCGACCGGCCGGGCGTCCCGGGAGACCTGGGCGATGAAGGTACGCGGTTCCCCGTCGGCCTGGTTGACCTCGTAGTAGATGCCGTCCGGGCCGACGTAGCCGATCCGCCAGGTGTTCCGGGTGGCGATCTCGGCATTCAGCGTGGTCTGCCCCTGCTTGGTCCAGGTCGCCCGGGTCGGGATCCAGCCGGTCCCGGCCTGCTCGGGCAGATTCTGCGGCAGCACCACCTGGAAGGGCGCCTCCCGAACCGCCTGCGCGTGCATCGGCTCCCAGTCGACCCGCTGCGGCGGCGGCTCCTTCATGTCGGTGAAGAACCACACGATCAACAGGATCGGCAGCGCGATCAGCAGCAACGCCTTGACCATGTCCAAGGACGTCGACTTCTTCATGGATTCTTGCCGCTCCGCTTTCGCCACCGCGCAATCCTAGCCCCAATGTGCGCCATGCCGGGTTGTCCGGTCGATCGGAGGCGCTGTTGACCGGGCATCAGAGTTGGATGGTGAAGGTCGAGCCCTTTCCTGCCCCCGGGCTTGACGCGATGAGCCTGCCCCCGTGTGCCTCGACGATGGCTTTGCTGATCGTCAATCCGATCCCGGATCCGGTGCGGTCCCGGGTGCGGGCGCTGTCGCCGCGATAGAAGCGCTCGAAGACGTGCTCCAATTGTTCGGGTGCGATGCCCTCTCCGTTGTCGTGCACGGTCACGACGTTGCCGTCCTGATAGCGGCCAACAGCGACCGCCACGGCTCCGCCCGCAGGGGTGTGTCGCAGTGCATTCGACAGCAGGTTGTGCAGCACCTGCCCCATCCGGTTGCGATCCACACAGAGGGTGTGACCGGGCCCGGAGCTGTCATCCAGGGTGAGCGTGACTCCTTTTGCGTCGTAGGCGTCGCGGACCCTGTCCATCGTCGACAGCACCAGGTCGGGGACCGTGACCTCGACGAGATCCAGATCCAGCCGGCCCTCCTCGGCTCGGGAAACGTCATCGATATCGTCGGCCAAGCGCGCCAGGCGTTCTATCTGGGTGTTCAGGACACTCCGTGACTCCGGCCCCAGAACGACGATGCCGTCATGCAGACCCTCGTGATAGGCGCTCAGGGCCGCAATCGGGGTCCGCAGTTCGTGTGCCAGATCGGAGAGCATCCGTCGCCGGGTGTCCTCGACACCTTCGAGCCGGGCGGCCATCGTGTTGAATGCGGCGGCGAGCGTTTCGAACTCGGTGCCGAAATCAACCGGCGGAAACCGGGTGGCGTACTTCCCCTCGCTCAGATCGCGCGCCGCACCGGTGAGTTCGGCCATCGACCGACGAAGACGTCGCGTCAGGGACCAGGTGACCGTGCCCGCGGCGAACATCGAAATGATCACACCGACACCGAGCGAGATGAGGGACGCATCCCGGTAGGCGATCTCGATGTGCAGCAGCTCGGGCGACTCCGGCGAGTGGCCCGCTTCCAGCAGGTGCTGATGGAACAGCGCGGGTCCGACCAGCATGGCGACCAGTCCGACCGTGATCGCCCCGGCAGCCAGCACGATGCTCTGCCCGGCCAGGATCCGGGCCGCGATGCCCGGGGAGCGCTGCGGTCGCACCCTCATCCCTGCCCCATTCGGTAGCCGACGCCACGTACCGTCGTGACGTAGCGGCCGGTCTCGGGATCATCTCCCAGCTTGCGGCGCAGATGCGCCACATGCACATCGACCAAGTGCTCGTCACCACCCCAGTCCGGACCCCAGATCTCGGCTATCAGCTGACGCCGTGAGAACGCCATCGACGGACGCCGCGCCAGCGTCATCAACAGGTCCCGTTCGGTGGGAGTGAGCGCAACTTCGACACCGGTGAGATGGACCCGCTGAGCGTCAGCGTCCACGCGGAGATCACCGAACTCCCACGCCCGGGATCGGGGGGCCTGACCTCCCGTGCTGCGCGGTCGGCGCAGCACCGCCTGAACCCGGGCGACGAGTTCACGTACGCTGAACGGCTTGGTCAGGTAGTCGTCGGCACCGACCGCCAGACCGATCAGGGTGTCGACCTCATCACTTCGCGCGGTC
This sequence comes from Granulicoccus phenolivorans DSM 17626 = NBRC 107789 = JCM 15570, assembly GCF_000423085.1. GTDB lineage: Bacteria > Actinomycetota > Actinomycetes > Propionibacteriales > Propionibacteriaceae > Granulicoccus > Granulicoccus phenolivorans. The sequence goes on from NZ_AUHH01000011.1 coordinate 12,022, forward strand.
ACCACGATGACGTAGCAGTCGGTGAAGGTCCGGATCCGGCGACAGACCTCGATCCCATCCAGTCCCGGCAGACCCAGATCGAGTATGACGACGTCGGGTGCCCGGTCGTGCACGGCCTGCACCCCATCCGGGCCGTTGTGGACCACAAAAGTCTGGAATCCACCCCGTTCGAGGTAGGCAGCGATCATCGCGGCGAGGGTCTCCTCGTCCTCCACGATGAGCACCTTCTGACGTGCGGGCGGATGTGTCGGGCTCACCCGCCCAGTCTCCCCCCTGCTCCCGAACACCGTGCCCGTGCCCGCTCCGCCACGAACGAACAGAGCTTCATCAAACCTCAATGTCACCACGATCCGACCTTGAGCCGTGACCGGCAGGATCAATCCTGGGATTGTCGCGGCGCGCCGAAGGAGACCAACGATGAGCGAGATGGGCTGGTGGATGTGGCCCGTGATGGTTGTCGGCACCATCGCCTTCTGGATCGCCGTGGTGTTCGTGGTTCGGGCAATCCTCCCGACAGCACACAACGGCGCCTCGCGCCCACCGGCGGACCCCCTCGAGGGCCTGAACCGACAGTTCGCCCGCGGCGAGCTGACCGACGCCGAATACGAGCACCGCCGACGCCGCATCGTCGACGGCTACTGAGCACTCCCCGATTCGAAAGGCATCATGACTTCACCCAGGCTTTCCCGCCGCAACCTGCTGATCGGCTCCTTGGGAGTCGCGGCGACCGCCGCACTGGCGGCCTGCTCGGGAGGGAGCAGCCAAACGGGCCCCACCCCAGCCGTCACCCGGCCGTTCGGGGCGCCCGCGCCAATCCAGCCCTCGGCCGGCCAGCAGGTGGTCGAGAACAGCCTGGTGGCCCGGCAGACCACGGTGGACCTGGCCGGACAGCAGGTGTCGACGTGGGCCTACGGTGATGCGTTCCCGGGCCCGCTGCTCCGGGCCAACGCCGGCGATTTCCTCCGGATCACCCTGGACAACCAACTGCCGGCCGACACGTCGATCCACTGGCACGGGATCCGCCTGCGCAACGCCGCCGATGGCGTCCCCGGGGTGACCCAGGATCCGATCAGGGCCGGGGAGAAGTACGTCTACGAGTTCACCGCCCCGGACCCGGGCACCTACTTCTTCCACCCCCACACCGGTGTCCAACTCGATCGTGGGCTCTACGCCCCGCTGATCATCGACGACCCCCACGAGCCGGGCAACTACGACGCCGAATGGGTCATCGTGCTCGACGACTGGATCGACGGAACGGGGACAACCCCGGACGACGTACTGGCAAAGCTTATTGCTGACGGCGGCCCTACCGCCGGCGGGATGAGCGGCATGGGCCACGGGGGGATGAATCACGGCGCCATGGGGACCGCGCCGTGGGGCGACGCCGGGGACGTGACCTACCCACACTTCCTGATCAATGGCCGACCGCCCAAGGATCCTCAGGTCCTGACCGCCACTCCCTACCAGAAGGTTCGGCTCCGGTTCATCAATGCGGCCTCCGACACGATCTTCTCAGTGGCCCTGGGCGGGCACCGGATGACGATCACGCATGCCGATGGGCACGCCGTGAATCCCACCGAGGTCGGCGCCTTCTACATCGGCATGGGGGAACGGTACGACGCTATCGTGACCCTCGGCGACGGCGCCTTCCCGCTGGTGGCCCGGCCGTTCGGCAAGACGAGTGGCGGCCAGGCGATGGCAGTGGTTCGTACCGGGAGCGGCTCTGCACCCGACGCTGACGCCACTGCGACCGAGCTCGCCGGCAATGTGCTCATCGGGTCGCAACTGTCGCCGGCCGAGTCGGCCAAGCTCCCGAGCAGGGCTCCCGACGTGACGGTGGGTCTGTCCCTGGATGGATCGATGCAGCCCTATCAGTGGGGAATGAACGGTGCGGCCTACGGGGCCAACAAGCCGCTGACCGTGAAGCAGGGGCAGCGTATGCGGATAAACGTGCAGAACGCCACGATGATGACCCACCCGGTGCACCTGCATGGGCACACCTTCGCCCTCCCCTCGGGGCTGCGCAAGGACACCGTCCTGATGGCTCCGATGCAGTCGCTCGCCATCGACCTCGAGGCCGACAATCCCGGGGACTGGATGATCCACTGCCACAATATCTACCACGCCGAGGCAGGGATGATGATCGCCCTGAAGTACGCCTGATGACCGCCGTACGCCCAACACCGCGCCGGGTCCGGCACGTCCTTGGTGCAACTCTCACCGCACTGTCCCTGGTGGCCCTCACTGCCTGCGGATCCGGCCCCGCTCGATCCCCTTCCGCCGGCGCGTCGACCGCTGCGACGCAGGCAGCGGTCAGCACCCACATTCACGCAATCGCCCGTGATCCGCGCGGAGAGGTGCTGCTGGCCACCCACCAAGGCTTGTTCCGCGTGACCGACGGCGGTCTGCACCAGCAGGGACCGATCATCGACCTGATGGGCTTTGCCGTTGCCCCCGACGGGACGATGTATGCCTCGGGCCACCCGGGCAGCGGCGTCGACCTGCCGCAGCCGGTCGGGCTCATCAGTTCTGCCGACGGTGGGAACACCTGGCAGGTCCTCTCCCGCGGCGGCGAGTCCGACTTCCATGCCCTTACCGCCGGACCGACCGCAGTGACCGGATTCGACGGGGCCCTGCGCACCACCGTCGACCGAACGAACTGGACGACTCGGCAGATCCCTGCCCCACCGCGGGTGCTGACCGCAGCACCGGGGACGGGTCGGCTCCTGGCAACCACCCGAGCCGGGATGCTGGTCAGCGACGATGACGGTGCCACCTGGGCGTCGCTCACGCCACTGGAGCCCGCCCTGTTGGTCGACTGGGCCGACGACACCACGATCGTCGCGCTGACCACGTCCGGCCGTCTCATGACCAGTAACGATCGGGGCGTCACCTGGACCCTTCACCCCGGGCCCATGGGCGATGCGGAGTCTGCGGAGGCGATCCACGCCCACCGGAGCACCGACGGCCAGGTCGAGGTCATCGTCGCGTTCGCAGGCACCGTCCTGCGGACCAGCGACTATGGGGTCACCACTGCCGACCTCCTCCGGTAACCCGGAGCCGGCGCAAGGACGCGGTCGTTACCCTGGCGCGGATCTGACCAACGGGGTAAACTTCTGACCGTGCGGTCAACCCACTCGTTCACCCACCTCGCCCGGCGGGAGCAGATCATCTCGGCCACCATCCGGACGGTCGCCGAGCACGGCCTGCGGGACTCCTCGCTGGCCCGGATCGCCGAGCGGATCGAGGTGAGCAAGGGCAGCATCCTGTACCACTTCACCAGCCGCGACGACCTGGTCGCCGCGGCCCTGGAGCAGGTCTACGGACGCATCGCCGCCCACATGGGTGCCGCCCTGGCCGCCGCGACCTCGGCCCGCGATGCCATCAGCCGGTATGTGACCGCGCTGATCGGCTACCTGGACGAGCATCGCGAGGAAGTACGCCTGATGTTCGAGGCGTTCCTGGCCCAGTCGCAGAACGCCGATGACTCGGCCCGCCGCTGGCAGGTGCTGACCGATCTGCTCAGCGCCGCCGTCAGCGAGACCGGCAGCACGAAGGTGCCCGACCCCGAGGTGCTGGCGATTGCCCTCTCCGGCGCCATCGATTCCCTGGTCGGGCGCGCCCTGACCGATCCCACCTACGACCTGATCCGCGCCGGCGACGATCTCGCCGGCATGGTCGACCACCTGCTCAGCCCCTAGGAAGGTGTCATGCCCACCCCTTCAGCAAGCAGCTCACTCCCCCCGCCCACCCTGCCCCCGACCGTGCCCCCGAACGTCTCGCTCCCGAGCGACCCGCCCGCGGACCACCCGCCGGAGCCGGGCCCGGCCGACCTGCCCGGCAGCGAGCGCACCACCTTCGGGCTGCGCCCACCGAGGCATCGGGTCGATCCTCGCTGCCGAGGCTGGTGGGCAACCCAGATCATCGTCTTCTTCAGCGTGCCGATCCTGACCCTGGCCGTCGTGGGGCTGCTGATTGCCCCCGCCCGCTGGTGGCTGCTGGGGCCGGCCCTCGGCCTGCTGGTGATCGCGATTCCGCTCGTGCTGATCGTGCCGCCGGTGCGGTGGCGGGTCCATCGCTGGGAGGTGACCGATCAGGCCGTCTACAGCCGATCCGGCTTCTGGTGGAGGGAGTGGCGGGCCGCCCCCCTGTCCCGGGTCCAGACTGTCGATCTCGACCGCGGCCCGCTGCAGCGCCGGTTCGGCCTGGCCACGGTCTCGGTCACCACCGCCTCATCCCGGGGCGCGGTGCACATCAAGGCCCTCGACGCCGAGCAGGCCACCGACCTCGTCCACCGGCTCACCCACCTCACCGAGGCCGACGCGCAGGACGCGACATGACCGGCCCGACTACCCCCGACCCGACCCCCACCACCCCGACCGGCGACTGGCAACCGCTGGACCGGCGTACCGTCGCGGCGAGCACCCTGGCGATGGCCGGGATGGTGGCGATCCCCGCCATCCCCGTACTGATCGGCCTGCTGCTCGCCGGCACTTCCCCGGGCTGGAGCCTGTTCTGGACCCTCGGCAGCGTGCTGGTGCTTGCACTGGCCACGTTTGTCGGTGAGTCCATCCGGGTGCGCGTCACCAGCTACCGGCTCGACGCCGACCGGATCGAACGCCGACTGGATTTCATCGGCAGTACGCACACCTCGCTGGCGCGCGACCGCATCCGCAACGTCGAACTCGCCGCTGACGTGGTGCAGCGCCTGCTCGGCATCGTGGAGGTACGCCTGGCCACCGGTGACGGCGAGGGCGAGCGGTTCAAGCTCCAGGCCCTGGACCGGCGCACCGCCGAGGCCCTGCGTGTCGACCTGCTCGGTGATCGGGCCACGATGGCCTCCGGCGAACTCGCCCGCTTCCACCCGGGCTGGGTCCGGTTCGCGCCGCTGACCATCGCGACACCGCTGCTGGGCCTGGCGGCGTACGGGATCGTGTTGCAGGTGGCCGACTGGTTCTCCGCGGTCCCCACCGTGATCGGCTGGCTGCGCGACCGGCTCGGCGAGGTCCACCCGGCCCTGCTGGTGATCGGCGGGCTGGTGCTCGCCGTGCTGGTCGGAATGATCGCCACCGCGGCCGGCTTCATCGAGGGCTGGTGGCGCTATCGCCTGGAACGCCGCACCGACGGCAGCCTGGAACTGCACCGCGGTCTGCTGATGAATCGCACCACCCACTTCCAGGGCGAACGGGTCCGCGGGGTCCGCCTCCAGGAACCGCTGGGGCAACGCCTGGCCGGTGCCGCCCGGCTCGATGTGATCGCGGTCGGGGTCAAGGGCGACGCGGCCGCCGGTCCGGAGGAGGAGAAGCAGAGCCCCGCCCTGGTCCCCGCCTCCCCCCGCGAGGTCCCGGTCACCGTAGCCGAGGCGATCCTCGGCGTGCCGTGGCCGGACACCCTCACCGCCCATCCGCCCGGGGCCCGACGGCGCCGGCTGAACCGCGCCGGCTGGATCACCCTGGCCGGGCTGGTCGTCGGCGGCGTGGTCGCTCTGCTGTGGCCCGTGGTGTGGTGGATCGCCCCGCTCACCGCCGCCGTCGCGGCCGCGATTGCCTTCCCGCTGGCCCTGGACAACGCCCGGGGACTGGGCCACCGGATCGACCCCGACCGGATCTACCTGCGCCGCGGCGGCATGTTCCGCAGCACCGACGCCCTGTTCCGCGAGGGTCTGCTCGGCTGGAACCTGACCCAGAGCCCGTTCCAGCGCCGGCTCGGCCTGGCCTCGGTGATCGCCACCTCCGCCGGCGGGCCCGGCGCGTTCCGCCTCCCGGACGTGGACGCCGACCAGGCCCGAACGCTGATGGACACCGCCGGCCCGGTCTGGGACCACCTCCGGGTACCGGCTCACACCCCCACGGCCCGCATCGCATCCACCACATCGGTGACCCGTTCGGCGGGCTGACCACCGAGCAGCAGTTCCTCGGCCACCGCACCGTCGCGCAGAAAGACCACCCGGTGCGCCCGGGCCGCCACGGCGGCGTCATGGGTGACCACGACCAGCGTGGTGCCGTCGCGGTTGAACTCCACCAGCAGGTCCATCACCTCCCGGGCCGCGGAACTGTTCAGCGCCCCGGTCGGCTCGTCACCGTAGACAATCCGCGGATCGCGCTGCAGCGCGCGGCAGACCCCGGCCCGCTGGAGCTGCCCGCCGGACACCTCTCCCGGCATCCGGTCCCGCAGCTCGGCGATCCCGGCCCGGGCCATCAGGGCCTCCGCGTGCGCGGTCCGCTCGGCCGGCGTCCCGATGCGGTCCAGGGCGCCCGTCAGCACGATGTTGTCCAGCAGGGTCAGGTCCCGCAGCAGGGTCGGCTGCTGGAACACGAAGCCCATCAGCTCCCGGCGCCGATCGGCCAACTCGTCGGCCGACAGCCCGGTCAGCTCGATCCCGGCCAACCGCACCGAGCCGGCGTCGACCCGGTCCAGGCCGGCCAGGCAGTGCAGCAGGGTCGATTTGCCCGACCCGGACGGCCCCATCACCGCGACGAATTCGCCCTCGGCCACGGTCAGGTCGATCCCGTGCAGGATCTCGGTGTCCCCGTACGCCTTGCGGATCCCGGTGGCGACCAGGGCGGGGGCCGGCCCCGTCCGCTCGGCCGGCCCCGGCTGCTCCGTCCGCTCGGCAGTGCTGAGCTTGTCCATGTCAGGGCCTCATTCCTTCATCGTGGCGGTTATCGATTGGTCGGCGCCGGGCCGGGTGCTGGCGTACGCGGTTACCGCGACGGTCAGCAGCAGCACCGCCGGCGTGGCCAGCCAGGCCAGCAGGGGGTTGGCGATCAGGTCCAGCCGGGTCAGCCCGACACCGGACAGCAGCAGCCCGGCGAGCAGCCCGCCGACGGTGTTGGCCAGCACCGCGCCGAGCACCACCCCGACCAGCAGCAGCACGACGGTCCGGATCGCGTACTGCGCCCGGATCTGGCCGTCACGGAACCCGAGCGCCCGCAGCGTGGCCACCCGCGCACTGTCGGCGGTGAGCAGCAGCCGCAGGAACAGGGCGGTGATCAGGGCGGCGATCGCCAGCCCGACCAGCAGCGAGATCACCGACGCATCCCGCAGTACCTGGGCGGTCCCGCCCATCGTGGCCTGGACGTAGTCGTCGACCGAACTCACCCGCAGGTCTGGGTTCGCCGCGGCGTACGCCCCCACCACGGCGGCCGGATCGGCGCCCGGGACGACATCGGCGAGCAGGGTGCTCCACATCACCTGGGTGCTGGTGTGCGGGGCCACCATCTTGGCGGTGCGGCCGCCATTGGTGACATCGGAATAGATACCGACGACGGTGAGCGCCAGCGGCTGCCCGCCGCCGGGCGGGCGGACCACCACCGGGTCCCCGACCCGGGCCCCGAGTTGCTGGGCCTGCATCGTCGACAGCGCCAACTGGTCCGGGGCGCTCGGCTGCTGCCCGGTGGCGTAGCGGATCGGGAACATCGCCAGGTCCCCCGATTCGATCTTCAACCGCACGTCGGTGCCATCGGCGGCCGTCGCGGCGTAGTCCGCGGTGACCAGCAGGCTGTGTCGGGCCACCTGGGGATCGCCGGCCAGGGCCGCGTCGAGTTCCCCGGCCCGGCGCGGATCGGCGGTCTGCCGGATGTCGATGCGCAGGTCGCTGACCCCGGCTCCCATGTGGGTGATGAAACCGGGCGCGGTGACGGTGCTGTAGAGGTTCTGCGGCACGATCAGGATGAACGAGGCGAGGGTGAAGATCACCAGGGGCACCGCGTACATTCCGGGCCGGCGGCCCAGGTCCGCCAGGCCCAGCGAAAGATTCGCCCCCAGCCGGCCGCGGGAGACCGACAGCCAGCGCGGGGTACGCCGGACGCGGCCCGCGGCGGCGGTCCCGGACCGCAGCGCCTCGACCGGGGAGACCCGATCCAGGGCCCGCAGCGTACGCCGCACCGACAGCCCCACCACCGCCACGATGCCGGCGGCCAGGACCCAACCCACCAGCAGGGCCCACCCTCCGCGCCCGGAGGGCCCCATGAACAGGTCCACCCGGGCCAGCAGGCTGCGGCTGAGCAGGGGCGCCAGCGCGACGCCGAGCAGCGCACCCGCGACGGCCAGCGCCAGGTAGCGACCGGTGTAGAGCCGGCGCAGGTCGCGGCCGCGGACGCCGACCGCCTTCAGGACCCCGATCTGGCGCTGGTCCTGCTCGATCGTGGTGAGCAGGGTGAACCGGACGCACAGCAGCGCGATCGCGACCAGGAGCACGGTCACCAGGATCACGATGGCCGCGGTGATCCCCTCCGACAGTGAGTTGACCAGGGTGAACAGCGACCAGGTGATCGTGGGCCCGCCGGCCTCGAGACCGGCTTCGCGGTACTGGACCTCGAAGGTGCCGACCGCGGCCGGGTCGGTCAGCCGGAACTGGATCAGCTGCTCGATGGTGCCGGTCTCGGCCACCGTACGCTGCACCGCCGCCAGGTCGTCGGGGGCGACCAGGAGCCGCTTGGAGGAGGCGTAGGAGGAGTTCATCTGCGAGTCACGCAGGAATCCGGCGACCACGAGCCGGGTCTGCGCGGGTGTTCCCGCAGTGGCCCCGGGTCCGGTCACCGTGACCACGTTGCCGGTCGCCAGACCGAGTTCCTCGCGGTAGAACAGCGGCAGCCAGACCGTCCCCGGGGCCGGCTGGATGACCCGATCGTCGGTGTCCAGCAGGAAATCGAACTCCGCATTCTGGGTGACGAAGGAGTTGTCCTGCAACGAGTCGGCCAGGGTGGTGTCGACGCCGGGACCGCTGATCCGCACCGCGGCCCCGTCGACGGTGAGCATCGGCACCACCGCCCACTGGGCGACCAGCGGGTTCTGCTCGGCGAAGGCGGCCATCCGGTCCCGGTCGACGGGTCCGGTGTGCATCTGCAGGTAGTGCGGGGTCCGGGCCCGTTGCATCAGTGCCTCGGTGGCCCCGGTGGCCGAGACCACCAGCGCGGCGGCCGCGCCGGCCAGCATCGCCGCCAGGGCCACGAAAGCGACCAGGATCACCGCGCTCACGCCGCTGCGCCGCAACGCATTTCGGGTCAGCGTACGCAGTTCGCGCGCCCCAGGCATTCGTGCTCCCCCACTTCTTCGGCGAATTCTCTTTGGTGATTCCGCTTTCATTTCGACCCTATAAATGGTGGGCCCGCGCCCGGATCGGGAACTCCCCCAGCGACCCCCGAGTTCACCCCTCCGGGATCGGCGGCAGGGTGTCCGGGCTCCACCCGAGGCGGTCGGCAGCGCCGCGACCGGAGTGCCTGACAACGTCGCCACCCTCGTGGTAGCAAGGTCCAATGAGCACTTCTGCGCCCGGCACCGCACCCTTCGTCCACCCGATCGGCGAGCACACGCCCCAGATCGACGACACCGCCTTCCTGGCCCCCGGCACCTTCGTCACCGGCGACGTCCGGGTCGGCCCGGAGGCCTCGATCTGGTACGGCACCTCGGTTCGTGGTGACACGACCACCATCACCCTGGGCGCGCGCTCCAATGTCCAGGACAACTCCGCCCTGCACGCCGATCCCGGGGCGCCGCTGACGATCGGGGCGAATGTCACCATCGGTCACCGCGCGGTGGTCCACGGCTGCACGATCGAGGACGGCTGCCTGATCGGGATGGGCTCGGTGGTGATGAACCATGCCGTGATCGGTGCCGGGTCACTGGTGGCCGCCGGCGCAGTGGTGCTGGAGGGCACCGAGGTGCCGCCCGGCTCCCTGGTGGCCGGGATGCCGGCGAAGGTACGCCGCGCGCTGACCGACGAGGAGCAGGCCCGGCTGCTGCGCTCGGCCGACACCTACGTCGGGCTCGCCGACCGGCACCGGCAGTCCCTGGCGTGACCCGGAAACGCCTGATCGGGAGGCCGATTTCGGCCGGAATATCCGGGCGCTGATGGTACGCCGGCCTCCCCCGCCCCGCCAGACCCCTCGAGCGGCGAGTCGGCGTACCTTCGGTGAACGATCCGAAAAGTCTCGGAACCCGGCTCGGATTCCCGTCCAAAATCGGCGTGGACAGATGGTCGGGGGCCATCCGGTGTTCTAGCGTCGGTCCCAACGGACGGAGGGGAAGCCGTCCGGGACCGGAGGCACAACGATGCGTACCGCCAACGTCGGGGACATGTCCCCGAGGGCCCGTAGTGGGCCCGGGAGGTCGCCGGCCTAACACCTAGCCAGGTGGGGCCGGACGTGGCGGCGTGCGGCCTCGCGAAAAGGAATGCTCGTGTCCAACACCGACACCCGTTCGGGTCGCCGCACCTACGTGATCGATACCTCGGTCCTGCTCAGCGATCCTCACGCGCTGCGCCGATTCGCCGAGCACGACGTCGTTCTGCCGATCGTCGTGATCACCGAACTCGAAGGCAAGCGGCATCACCCCGAACTCGGCTACTTCGCCCGCACCGCGTTGCGTCACCTGGACGACCTGCGCGTCGAGCACGGCCGGTTGAACGAGCCGATCCCGGTCAATGACCAGGGCGGAACCCTGCACGTCGAGCTCAATCACAGCAATCCCGAGATATTGCCCCCGGGCTTCCGGCTGGGCGACAACGACTCCCGGATCCTGGCGGTCGCGCTGAACTACCGCGCCGAGGGCGCCGATGTCGTGCTGGTCTCCAAGGACCTGCCGATGCGGGTGAAGGCCTCCTCGGTGGCGCTGCCGGCCGAGGAGTACCGGGCCGACGGTGTGATCGAGACCGGCTACACGGGGATGACCGAGCTCCAGGTGGGTGCCGAGGAGATCGACCAGCTCTACGAGTCCGGCTTCCTGGAGAACGAGGCGATCCGCAACCTGCACTGCAACCAGGGGGTGGTGCTGCTGGGCGGCGGTTCCTCCGCGCTCGGCCGGGTCACCGCCGACAAGCAGGTACGCCTGGTCAAGAAGGATCAGGACGCCTTCGGGCTGCACGGCCGCTCGGCCGAACAGCGGATCGCGCTGGATCTGCTGCTGGATCCCGCGGTGGGCATCCTGTCGTTGGGCGGTCGGGCCGGGACCGGTAAGTCCGCGCTGGCCCTGTGCGCCGGCCTGGAGTCGGTGCTGGAGCGCCGGCAGCATTCCAAGGTGGTCGTCTTCCGCCCGATCTACGCCGTCGGTGGCCAGGAACTCGGGTACCTGCCCGGCAGCGAGGGCGAGAAGATGGCGCCCTGGGCCCAGGCGGTCTTCGACACCCTCGGGGCGGTCACCCACAAGAACGTGATCGACGAGGTGATGGATCGGGGCCTGCTGGAGGTCCTCCCGCTGACGCATATTCGCGGTCGCTCGTTGCACGATGCCTTCGTCATCGTCGATGAGGCGCAGTCGCTGGAGCGCGGGGTGCTGCTCACCGTGCTCAGCCGGATCGGGCAGAACTCGCGGGTGGTGTTGACACATGACATTGCCCAGCGCGATAATCTGCGGGTTGGTCGTCACGACGGCGTGGTCGCGGTGGTTGAGAAGCTCAAGGGGCATCCCCTGTTCGCGCACGTGACCCTGACTCGGTCCGAGCGCTCGCCGATCGCCGCGCTGGTTACCGAGTTGCTCGAGGACCAGGTCGGCTGACCCGCCCGAGCGTGCGCTACCGCGCACGCGGGCCCACAGGCGTGGGCGGGGAGGGGTGACAGACTGGTCCTCTTCCTCGCCCACATCAACTTTCTGGCCGGCAGCGCATTTTCTGGACGTCACCGGTGGACGCCGCTACGGGCCGCCCCGGATCGGTGCTCACTTGCCGAAGCGGCGCTCCCGCTGGGCGTACGAACGCAGCGCGCGCAGGAAATCGACCTTCCGGAAATCCGGCCACAGCGCCTCGCAGAAGTAGAACTCGCTGTGCGCGGACTGCCAGATCAGGAATCCCGACAGCCGCTGTTCCCCGGAGGTCCGGATCACCAGGTCCGGATCCGGCTGCCCGGCGGTGTAGAGGTGGGCGGCGATGTCCTCCATCTCCACGGTCTGCGCCAATTGTTCCAACGTGTTCCCCCGCGCTGCCTCGGCCGCGAGCAGGGAGCGTACGGCATCACGCAGTTCGTGCCGGCCGCCGTAGGCCACCGCGATGTTGACGTGCATCCCGTCCACCGACGCGGTCGAGTCGGCCGCCGCGCGCATCCGGGCGGCCAGGTCTGCCGGCAGCAGGTCGAGGTCGCCGACCAGTTTCACGCGCCAGCGCCGGGTCCGGGCCAGGTCGCTGACCATGGTCGCGATCACCTCCAGCAGCGGGGTCAGTTCCTCGGTGGTGCCGCGTTTGAAGTTGTCGGTGGACAGCACCCACAGCGTGACCACCTTGATCCCGAGTTCGTCGCACCAGCCGACGAAGTCCTCGAGTTTGCGGGCCCCGGCCCGATACCCCACCACCAGCGGTTTGCCGGGCGCGTTCTGCCGGGCCCAGCGCCGGTTTCCGTCGGCCATCACCGCAACGTGGGCGGGGCGCTGCATCCCGGACAGTTCGGCGGTCAGGCGTTGCTCGTAGGTGGAGTACAGCAGCCCGGAGGGGTGCAACCGGTCCAGGGCCTCGGCTTTGGTGAGGTTCTTCAGCCATGCCCTGAGCCGAGTGAGTCGAGCCTGTCGCGCCATGGGCGTCAGCCTACTGATTCTGTGCCCGGCGCGGGTCGCGCCGGTCGATCGGGTCGGTGTGGGCCGGCGTTGGTGTCGGTGCCCTCCCGGGAGTACCGTTCTTACGTGCCCGTAGGTTACTAATTCGTAGGAGCAGTCGTGACCGAATCCTCCAGCACCCTCGATGCCTCCGGCACGGACAGCTCCGCTGCCGCGGCGACGCTCGCGCCGGCGCCCGCCCGCGAACCCAAACCACTGCTGCGCGGCTGGTTCCATGCGATCTGGGCCCCGGTGACCCTGATCGCCGGCCTGTGGCTGACCGTCACCGCGCCCGACCTGACCGGCCGGATCGGCGCCGCGGTCTGGCTGCTGGGCTCGGTGATGCTGTTCGGGACCAGCGCGGTCTACCACCGCGGGAATTGGAGCCCGCGGGCCACTGCCCTGCTGCGCCGCTGGGACCACTCCAACATCTTCGTCTTCATCGCGGCCACGTATACGCCGCTGGCCCTGCAACTCACCACGGGCAACTCCCGGGTGCTGCTGCTGACGGTGATCTGGGTCACCGCGCTGCTCGGGCTGGCGTTCCGGATCCTGTGGCTGGGCGCACCCCGCTGGTTGTACACGATCCTGTACCTGGCGATGGGCTGGACCGCGCTGGGCTGGCTCGGCGAATTCTGGCACAACGGCGGGCCGGTGGTGGTGGGTCTGGTGCTCGCCGGTGGCGTGATCTACTCCGCCGGGGCGATCGCGTACGCGCTGAAGAAGCCGAACCCGATCCCCTCGGTATTCGGCTTCCACGAGGTGTTCCACGCCTGCACGGTGCTGGCGTCGGCCTGCCATTTCGCGGCGATCACGATCGCCACGTTCGCCTGACCCTGGTCGCCCGGCCAGACCTATCACGGGTCAGACCTCGTCGAGGGTCACCGGGCAGTTCGGTCGTCGGCGGCTCAGCCGACGTCGTAGTAGGAACCCTTCAGGTAGTCGTTCACGGCGGTCTCGGGGACCCGGAAACTGCGCCCGAACCGGACGGCCTCCAGATCGCCACCGTGAATCAACCGGTAGACCGACATCTTCGAAACCCGCATGATCGCCGCCACCTCGGCGACGGTCAGGAACTTCACCCCGGCCAGGTTGTCCCCGAGGTGGGCAACCTTGTCCGCGCCCTTGTTCTCGGGCTTGTCCTCGGAAGCGCTCATCAGACACTCATTTCTGCACGCGCCAAACCATCGGCTTCCCCTCCGATGTGTTGCGCGTGTCGAGTGTGACAGTAGTGGCTCGAGGGTGTACGGAGCAACCGCCGGCGGCGATCCCGGGGCAGGATCAGAAGTCCGGATCGAGGCCCAACTCGGGGAAAACGGCGCGGCGGGTGGCGATGATCGCCTGGTCCAACCGGCTGCTGGGGTTGTATCCCCAGGCCACCGATTCGAAGCCGACACCGCGGCCGTCGCCCATGGTCAGCGGCGCCTCCGGCCCCAGCTGATCCCGCCAGGCCTGCGGGGTCGGGGTATCCACCGGAATCGGATGTCCGGCCACGATCGCCAGCAGATGGGCCCACGCGCGCGGCACCACCGAGTCGGTGCTGTAGCCGCCGCCTCCGGTGGCGATCCAACGCCCCCCGGCGTACCGGTCGGCCAGGTCGGCGACCATCAGGTACGACTCGCGCTGCCCGTCCACACTGAGCTGCAGATCGGCCAGCGGGTCCAACCGGTGGGAGTCACACCCGTGCTGGGACACGATGATCTCCGGACCGAACGCGGCGATCACGTCGGGCACGATCGCGTCGAAGGCGCGCAGCCATTCCGCGTCGGTGGTGTGCGGCGGCAGCGCCACGTTCACCGCGCTGCCGCGCGCGTCCTTGGCGCCGGTCTCCGAGGCGTACCCGGTGCCCGGGAACAGGTGGATCGGCGACTCGTGCAGGCTGATGGTGAGCACGTTCGGGTCGTGGTAGAAGATCTCCTGGACGCCGTCGCCATGGTGGGCGTCCACGTCGAGGTACACGATGCGCCCGGCCCCCTCCCGCTGCAGCCAGCGGATCGCGACCGCGATGTCGTTGTAGACACAGAACCCCGAGGTGGCCGCGGGCATCGCATGGTGCAGCCCGCCGGAGATGTTCGCCACGCGCTTGGTCTGCCCGGTCCACACCTGCCGCGCGGCCGCGACGGTGGCGGTGACCACCTGGGAGGCGACGTGATGCATGCCGTGGAAGATCGGGTTGTCCTCGGTGCCCAGCCCGTAGCGGGGATTGGGCAGTTCGGCCTTCACCGCTTCGATGTAGTCGTCGGTGTGCACCAGGCGGACCAGGTCGTCGTCGGCCGGCGGCGGCGGGATCACGTCGAGCTGGTCCATCACGCCGAGTTCCCGGGCCAACTCGATGGCCCATTTGACCCGGTTCGGCCCCATCGGGTGCCCCGCCCCGAAGTCGTAGTGGGTCAGCTCATCGGCATGAATGACCTGTCCTCGCCCCTGGGTCATCTCCGGGCCCCTCTCCGGTACGCTCCCCGCCGTCGGTGGCGGTTGGCCCTACGGTACCTGCTGCAATGCCGCCCGGATGCGGCTTATGACCACTTCCACCAGCAGCGGATCGGGGGCCCGGTCGGGCCGGCACAGCGGGTCCAGCACGGTGGCCGGAACCGCGTCCAACCGGGAGTGGAGATAGCCGGGGGCGAGCAGGTAGGGCAGCACGATCGCGCCCTCCCCCGCCTCGGCGACGGCCTGCCCGGGGGTCGGCTGCGCCGCGGAGAGGTACGCCGGGCGGACCGGCCGACCCAGCCGCTCGGCCAGGGCGACGGCGGTCTGGTCGCAATCGGCGATCGCCCGGGGATCGGAGGATCCGGCACAGGCCAGTACCACCGGTCCGGGCCCGGCGGCGGTGACCCGGGCGGCGAGCACCTCCACCATGCGGGCATCGGGGCCGAGCGCGGCGGCCAGCCGCGCCCCGGGACGATTCCGGGTCGCGGCCACCAGGTCGGTGTAGAGGTGATAGCCGGCCGACAGCAGCAGCGGCACCACGACGCACTCCCCCGCGTCCTGCCGCAGGGCGTCGCCGATCGCAGGCTGCTGCACGTCGACGAAGGCCTCGCGGAGCTCGTCGCCCGGCAGCGCGGCCGCAACGGCCTCGACCAGGCCGGTGATCGCCGTCCGGGCCGCCGCCGATCGGGTGCCGTGGGAGACCGCGTGGATCAGCATCGGCCCCGCCGGATCAGCATCGCCACCGTGGGAACCGGCCGGTCAGCCGAGCGCGCGGGACTTCTCGTACGAAGCCTCGATCGCATCGCTGAACGCGGCCCGCAGGCTGTGCGCTTCCAGCATCCGCAGCGCTGCGGCGGTGGTGCCGCCGGGCGAGGTGACCCGCTCCCGCAGCACGGTCGCCGAATCGGCCGACTCGGTCAGCATGGTGGCCGCGCCGAGGATGGTCTGGTTGGTCAGCGTGGTCGCCACGTCCCGGGCCAGCCCCAGCTGCACCCCGGCCTCGATCATCGCCTCGGCCACCAGGAAGATGTACGCCGGTCCCGACCCGGAGACCGCGGTGACGGCATCCTGCTGGGATTCGGGCACCACGACGACCGCGCCGGTGCCGGCCAGCAGCTCCCGGACCCGGTCCAGGTGCGCCGGCTGGGCGTGACTGCCCGCCGACGCCGCCGCCATCCCCTGGCCGTACATCGCCGGGGTGTTCGGCATCACCCGGACCACCGGGGTGTCCCCCGGCAGCGCCGCCTCGATCGTGGCGGTGGTCAGCCCCGCGACGAAGCTGATCAGCAGCGTGCCCGGCCGCAGGTGCGGCCCGATCTCGGCGAGGACGCCGGCAGCGTCCTTCGGCTTGACCACCAGCGCGAGCTCGTCGGCGGCCTGGGCCGCGGTGACGCTGTCGACCACCTGGACGCCGTAGCGCTCGGCGAGTTCGGCGGCCCGCTCGGCCCGGTGCTCGACGACTCGGACGGAGTCGCCGGCGACACCGCCGCGCAGCACTCCGGCGAGGATGCCCTCGCCCATCGCCCCGGCCCCGATCAGCGCGAAGGTCATGCTCAGGCCTTCGCGAGCTGCTGGGCGACGACCTCGGCGAGCTGGACCGCGTTCAGCGCGGCACCCTTGCGCAGGTTGTCGTTGGAGACGAAGAAGATCAGCCCCTTGCCGTCGGGCACCGACTGGTCCACCCGCATCCGGCCGACGTAGGACGGGTCGGCGCCGGCGGCATCCCGCGGGGTCGGCACATCCATCAGTTCCACCCCGGGCGCCTGCTTGAGCACCTCGATGGCCTCCTCCGGAGTGATCGCCCGATCGAACTCGGCGTGCACGGCCAGCGAGTGCCCGGTGAACACCGGCACCCGGACGCAGGTTCCGGCGACCGGCAGGTCCGGCAGGTGCAGGATCTTGCGCGACTCGTTGCGCAGCTTCTGCTCCTCGTCGGTCTCCCCGGAGCCGTCATCGACCAGCGCGCCGGCCAGCGCCAGCACGTTGAACGCGATCGGCTTCACGTAAGGGGCCGGATCGGCGACCTCGTCGATGCGACCGTCTCGGGCCAGGCCCTCCAGATCCGGGGTTTCCCGGGCCATGTTCGCGAACGCGGTCACCGCTGCCGCGCCCGAGCCGGAGACGGCCTGGTAGGTGGCGACCTTCAGTCGGCTCAGCCCCGCAGCCTGATCCAGCGGCTTGAGCACCGGCATGATCGCCATCGTGGTGCAGTTCGGGTTGGCGATAATCCCCTTGGGCGGGTTGACGGTGTCCTCGGGGTTGACCTCGGAGACCACCAGCGGCACCTCGGGATCCATCCGCCAACCGGAGGAGTTGTCGATCACGATCGCACCCGCGGCCGCGACCTTGGGGGCGTACTCCTTCGACATGGTCTTGCCGGCGGAGAACAGCGCGATGTCGATGCCGGAGAAGTCGGCGGTCGCGGTGTCCTCGACCACGACCTGCTTGTCGCCGAACGCCAGGGTCTTGCCGGCCGACCGGGCCGAGGCGAAGAACCGGATGTCGTCCACCGGGAACTTCCGCTCCAGCAGGAGGTCACGCATGACATTTCCCACCTGGCCGGTAGCCCCGAACACTCCAACACGCATCTGCTTTGCTCCTTGCTTGACGAGTTGCCTGCTCAAGGTTACGCGTTGGCGCCCGGAATTCTCTTGTCAATAGCTGCGCTCCCTACGATGGGCGGTGTGACCCCAGCCAAGACCGGCGCGTCCGGCACTGTCGACAAGCCTGTCAATCTCACCAAGTACGCCTGGCTCTCGATCGCCGTGGCGATCGCCACCATCACCCTGAAGGCCGGCGCCTGGAGCATCACCGGCTCGGTCGGTCTGTTGTCCGACGCCGCCGAATCGGTGGTGAACCTGGTCGCGGCGGTGGTCGCCCTGGTCGCCCTGCAGGCCGCCGCGAAGCCGGCCTCGCTGAAGTACCACTTCGGCCGCACCAAGGCGGAGTACTTCTCCGCCCTGGTGGAGGGGATGATGATCTTCGTCGCCGCCGCGGTGATCCTGGTCTCCTCGGTGGAGCGCTTCCTGCACCCGCAGCCGGTGGAGAACGGCCTGCTCGGCCTGGCGATCTCGACGATCGCCTCGATCCTGAACGGCGCCACCGGCCTGCTGCTGATCCGGGTCGGCAAGCAGCACAACTCGATCACCCTGCGCGCCGACGGCAAGCACCTGCTGACCGATGTGGTCACCTCGGCCGCCGTCCTTGTGGGCGTGGGCCTGGTCCTGCTCACCGGCTGGGACCGGCTGGACCCGATCGTGGCCTTCCTGGCCGGGCTGAACATCATCTGGACCGGCACCAAGCTGATCCGGGAATCGGTCGAGGGCCTGCTGGACAAGACACTGAGCCGCGCGGACAACAAAGCCATCCTGGACATCCTCGACGCCCACACCACCGAGGAGGTCAACTTCCACGGCCTGCGCACCCGGGAATCGGGCCACCTGCAGTTCTCCAGCGTGCACGTGCTGGTCCCGGGCCACTGGACTGTCCAGCGCGGCCACGACCTGGTCGAATCGGTGGAACGCGAACTCATCGCGGCGCTGCCCCGGCTGCAGGTGGTCACCCACCTGGAGCCGATCGAGGACCCCAGCGCCTATGAGGAGTACGACGCCGACCTGATGGAGTTGCGCGCCGACGGGATCAGCCCCGCCACCCCGCCCGGTACGCCGGGTCCCGCCGACGCCTGACCCGACCGCGCCCGACCCCGGCGGGCACCGCAGGCGCCCTCACAGCCAGGAGACCGAGCCGGCCAGCAGGGCGGACCCGACGAACGCGACGATGTCGATCAGGGTATGGGCCACCACCAGCGGGCCGACCCGCTTCCAGCGCAACCAGATCAGCCCGAACGCCAGGCCCATCACGACGTTGCCGAAGAAAGCCCCGACGCCCTGATAGAGGTGGTAGGAGCCGCGCACCAGGGCGCTGGTGAACAGGACCGCCACGGTGGACCAGCCCAGTTGGCGCAGCCGGATGAACAGGTAGCCGACCACGAGCACCTCTTCGACGATCCCGTTCATCGCTGCGTTGAGCACATAGACCGGAATCGTCCACCAGTTCTCGGCCAGGTTGGCCGGTTGCACCTGGGTGTTGAAGCCGAGGTCCCGGGCGGCGAGATAGAACAGCAGGCCGGGGACTCCGATCCCGGCGGCGATCACGAACCCCCAGCCGAGGTCGAAACGGCGCCGGGTCAGGTCGAAGCCCATCGCCCAGCCGCCGGTCCGCCCCCGGCGCAGGTCCCACACCCGCGGCCCGACGTACACCGCCAACAGATAGAACGCCAGGGCTACCGGCACCAGCGGGAGCAGGTTCCCGGCCAGTTGGTACGCCAGGTCCAGCCAGGGCCGGTCGGGGGTCTGCGAGGTGTTGAGGGTGGTGGTCTGCTCGTTGAGCGGAGTCCCCTGGGTGGCTTTGTCGATCAGCGACAGGATCGCGTACACCGCGGATCGGCCCAGCGAGACCCCGAGGACGAGGACGACCTCGACGCCGAGCAGCCACCGGGGCCGCTGCTCGACGGTCTCATTCAGTTGATCGACGGTCTCATTCACCTGCGGCGGCGACCTGATCGCTGGGCAGCCCGGCGGCCAGATTGGCCCGGGTGAACTCCAGCGCCTCGCGCAGCAACAGTTCCTTGGCAGCGCGGCTGTTGCCCCGGGTGCTCACCTCGAGCACCACATGTCCGCCGAATCCGCTCGCGGCGGCGTACTGCAGGAGCTGATCGGCCTGCTGGTCGCCGTGACCGGGCAGCAGATGCTCGTCCTTGAACGAGCCGCGGCCGTCGGTGAGGTGGATGTGTTGCAGCTTCGAGCCCCACGCCTGCGCCAGTTCCAGCGAACTCTGCTGGGCGGTGGAGGCATGGGACAGGTCCAGGCACAGGTGGTCGTAGTCGAGTTCGCTGGGATCCCAGCCCGGGGAGTACGCCTTGAACTCGTTCGAGCGGCGCGGCACCCGCCACGGGTACATGTTCTCCACGCAGAAGGTGATTCCGGTGGTCTCGTTCAGTTCCCGGATCCCGTCGACGAACGCCCCGGCGTAGGTGCCCTGCCAGCGAAACGGCGGATGCACCACGACCGTGCGTGCCCCCAGCTCGTGGGCGGCCTCGGCCGAACGCCGCAGCTTGTCCCAGGGGTCGGAGCCCCAGACCCGCTGCATCACCAGCAGCACCGGGGCATGCACGGCGAGCACCGGCATCCCGTGATCGGCCGACAACTGCTTGACCACGTCGATCTTGGCCGAGGTGGAATCCAGCCCCACCATCAGTTCGACCCCGTCGTAGCCCACTTTTGCGGCCACCTCGAAGCCGACCGCGGTCGGCTCGGGGAACACCGAGGTGGTGCTCAGCGCAATCTTGGGCAGAGGGGGGTCCGGGACGGTCTGCTCGCTGTTCACCGTTCCAGCCTAACGGGCGGGCAGCCCCTTGGCAGTATGCCGCGGGACGATCCGGCGTTCCTTGGGGGATCCGTCGGGGAAGTAGTCCAGGTGGTCCAGGTAGTTCACGATGATGCCCTCGCGCAACGCCCACGGACACAGTTCCAGGTTGTCGATCCCGGCCAGGTCCATCGCGGCCTTGGCCACCACGGCCCCGGCCAGGATCTGCGGCGCCCGGCCCTCGGAGACCCCGGGCAGGGACGAGCGCTCGCTGACCTTCATCTCTTTCATCTGCAGCGCGGCGGCACCGAGCTTGTCCTTGTTCAGCACGCGGTTGACGAACTGACCTTCGGCATTGGGGGCGGTTCCGGTGATCCGGCCCAGGGTCCGGAAGGTCTTCGAGGTACCGACCGCCTTGTCGAAGGGGCCGCGCCGCAGCACGTCCCCGATCACCGCCCCGATCTCGGCCCGCACGTAGCGACGCATCTCGCTGACGTTGTCGGAGCCGAAGCGGCGGGTCATTCGGCCGGCCCCGACCGGCACCGACAGGGCGATCTCGGGTTCCTCGTCCCGGCCGACCGCGATCTCCAGGGAGCCGCCGCCGATGTCGAACACGGCCAGGGTGCCGGCCGACCAGCCGTACCAGCGCCGGGCCGCCAGGAAGGTCGCTCGGGCCTCCTCGGTCCCCGACAGCACCCGCAGTTCCACCCCGGTCTCGGTCTTGCAGCGCGCGATGATCTCATCGCAATTGGTCGCCTCCCGCAGCGCGGAGGTGACGAAGGGCAGCACCGAGGAACAGCCGGTGTCCTCGGCGAACTGCCGGCAGGAGGCGATCATCCGGATCAGACTGTCGGCGCCCTCCCGACTCATCGATCCGTCGTCGGTGATGTGTTCGGCCAATCGCAGTTCGGCTTTGTGCGAGGCGGCAGGAATCGGCGCTCCACCGACCCGCGCATCGACAACGAGCAGATGGACGGTATTGGAACCGACATCGAGGACACCCAGACGCATGAGCGGAAATCTAACGCGGGTGGCGCACTCAGAAGTCCCGTGTCCAGCCGGTCATTTCATTGATCGCGATCGCGGTGTCCTCGGCATCACGGCGGGCGGCCGGCACGAAGCTCACCTCGAGGCCGGTGGCGTGGGCGATGTCATAGGAGTGGGCGACCAGCTCGAAGGTTCGGGTGTGCAGGTACGCCGACAGGGGGATGCCGCCGAACCGGGTCGGCAGCACCGGATCGCCCTTGGCCGCCAGCACGGCGTCCCGGGCCGCGGCCTGGGTGTGCTGCACGGTGGCGTACGGATCGGGTCCCAGTTCCACCCCGGCACTGACCCCGCGCTGATAGATCGACTCGTCACTGTCGGGCTGGTTCCGGGTGATCAGGTAGTAGCGGGCGGCGCTGGTCAACTCCGCCGGCCCGGCCGACTTCCCGGACTCGGCCAGGTACTCCACCACGGTGACCAGGGCCCGGTTGGTGTGGCCGACCAGTTCGCGCAGGGTCCAGCGGTCCAGGCCCGGACCGTCCCAGTTCCCGTCGATACGGTGCACCAGGTCCACGAAGGTGCCGCCGGCGGACAGGAAGGCTGCTTTGGGATTCATCGGTCTCCGATCGAGCGAGGGTGGGACCAGCGTACTGATCACCCCGGACCGCGATGCGGCCGGCAGGAGGCCCCCTGCCGGCCGCCGATCCGCCCTCAGGCCGGACCCCGCTCAGCGATCAGTCCGGGGCCGATGTGGGGTGGCGACATAGGCCGCTGGCGTGAAGTGGCTGATCTCGTCAGCGAACCGGTAGGCCAGGTCGGGCCAGATCAGGGTGAGCTTGCCGCTGCCCGGATCCAGGTACCAGCTGTTGCATCCGCCTTCGGTCCACACTGTCCCTTGTCCGCGCCGGTCGACCCCGTCGACAAATTCGGCCTCGGCATCGGCGCGCACTTCAAGAACCGCGCAGTCGTTGGCCCGGACCCAATCCAGTGCCTCCATCACATTCTGCACCTGGGCCTCGATGGTGTAGACCGCCGACGTGTGCCCGGTCGCCGCACTCGGTGCCGACAGCAGGAACATGTTCGGGAAGGAGGACACCGTGATCGTCTGGTAGGCCTCCATCCCGGTTGCCCAATGATCGGCCAACAGGACACCCTCGCGACCGCGGATGATGTTGGCAAACGGCGGTCGGGCCGCAGCGAAGCCCGTGGCCATCACGATCACATCCACCTCATAGGCATTGCCCGAGGCGCCGATGACGGTGTTCCCCTCGATCCGCGCCAGCGCCGAGGTCTCCAGACTGACGTGGTCGCGCCCGAACGTCGCGTAATAGTCGTCGGAGTAGAGCAGCCGCTTACAGCCGATCTCGTAGTCCGGGGTCAGCGCCGCCCGCAGCGCCTGATCGGGCACCTCGGCCTCGCGGAAGGAGTCCACCGCGGCCTTGACCTGAGCCACCGACTGGGGCAGCCGTCGGCGCTCCCCGAACGTGGACTCGGTGAACCAGAACATCGCCGAACGCAGGCCCTGCCGACTCTCGGGAACGCGGGCGAACATCCGCCGTTCGGCAGGGGTATAGGCGCGATTGCGTCGCGGCAGGACGTGTGCGGCCGAGCGTTGGAACACCACCAGTTCCGCGGCCACCTCGGCCAATTCTGGAACGAGTTGGATCGCGGTGGCACCGGTGCCGATGATCGCAACCCGCTTACCGGTCAGCGGCAGGTCATGGTCCCAGGCCGCAGAGTGGAAGAGCTCTCCCCCGAAGGTCTCCATCCCCGGGATCTCCGGGACCTTGCTGTCGGACAGCAGACCCATTGCGGGTACAAAGAATCGCCCGCGGAAGGTGCCCTTGTTCGTGGTGACCAGCCAGGTGGCCGACACCTCGTCCCAGGCCGCGTCGAGCACTGTCGTCCCGAAGCGCACCTGCGGCAGCACGCCCTCCTCCCGGGCCGCAGTCTGCAGATACTCGTAGATCTCGTGACCGGGCGAGCGAACCATCGACCAGTCGGGATTGGGTCGGAAAGAGTACGAGTACAGGTGCGAGGGCACGTCGCAATAGACCCCCGGGTACGTGTTGTCGCGCCAGGTGCCGCCCACATCGTCGGCACGTTCCAGCACCAGATACGACTGGTTCTGATCGCGCTCAAGTTGCATGGCCAGGCCGAGCCCCGCAAAGCCGGAGCCGACGATGATGACGTCAGCCTCCTCGACAGGGTCTGCGGTGAACGGACGGTCGGCGTGTCGGGTGAAAGTGGTGCTCATGTCAGTTACTCCGGAGGCTCAGGGACGATGGGCGGGAATGACCGACCCCGCGGGATATTGGTCGGGCCGTGCGGTGAAGTGCTCGATCAGCCTCAGCGCCTCGGCGGGACGTTCAATGAAGATGGCGTGGCCGGAATCGACCTCGGTGAAGCGGGCATTCTCGATGGCGCCGAAGAGTTGCAGGCTCTGGCGTACCGGCGCCATGCGGTCGTGTCGACAACCGATCACGAGAGTCTGCGCGGTGATGGCCTCGACCCGGTCACTGATATCGACGCGCTCGTTGAGTTCGAACTGCCGTACCACGGTCTCGTCGAAGCGTCCCATCTGCATCATCTCTTCCAGCAACTCCATGGGCTGGGCCGCCAGGAACTCCCCACTGAGGAAGTTGCCGAACAGATGGACCGCCAGCTTCGGCGACCGGGAGCCGAGCAGTTCCCACAGCACAGAGTTGAACAGCACCTGCTCGTTGTCGGTCCGCAGCCAACCGGCGACGAGCACGAGCTGACGTACCGTCGCGGGCCGGGCCGCGGCGACGGCAGCGGCCACCACGGCACCCAGGGAGTAGCCGACCACGGTCACCGGCCGGCTCGGCAGGACTTCATCGATCACCGCCTCGACCTGCTGCTGCAGGAGCTCGACGGACAGGTCACGATCGACCGGCACGCACAGGTCCACCGAGATGACCCGGCGTCGGGCCCCGAGCAGGGGGAAGAGGAAGCCGAAGTGCTCGGCCGTGCTGCCGGCCGATCCGTGCACCAGCACAATCGGGTCGGTGTCCGGCGCCTCAGTGCCGGAGTCGTAATACGCAACGGTCAGATCACCGAGTGTCACAGTGCCTGCCGGAACCAGCTGAACAGTCTCCATTGATTGTCCTTTGGGGATTGGAAGCAAATACATCACGATGTGTATGTATTCATCATGATATATAGGCTATAGGCCATAGTGTTTCGATGCAAGTCCTATGCTGTGGCAATCAGCCGAACGACGGGAGTTGCCATGGCAGCGCAGCCGAGCCGGGCCCACGAAGTGGCCCAGGCGCTGGCCGAGAGGTCACGGGCGGCCCAGCCCGGAGAACGGCTTGGGCAGAAGGCCGACCTGCGGGACCTGGTGGGTGCCTCCATCGGCTCGTTCAACGAAGGGCTCAAGCTCGCCGAGGCCCGTGGGGTCGTCACGGTCCGGCGCGGACCGCAGGGTGGGATCTTCGCTGCCGAACCGACCCTGCTGCGTACCCTCGGCGACGAACTGCTGACGATGGACGTCAGCGATCCCAGCGTCCGCGATGCCTTCCGGATGCGGAACTCGCTGGATCCTCTGCTGATCACCGATGCGCTCGAGCATGCAACCATGTCCGACATCCACACCCTGCGCAGCTTTGAACGAGCCATGGAACTTTCTGCGAACAGCGAGGATCTCAACGCCTTCGTCGCCGGCATGGTCGATTACCAGCGCCACCTGCTGTCGCTGTCCCCCAACGCGATGCTGCGCTCGGTACTCGGGACCGTGCTCACCTTCCTCGAGAAGGAGGCGACCCCCTTGGTGGCCGGCGGAGACCAGAGCAGACCGGGCCTGCAAGCACGCCTGGCCCTGTTCACCCGGATGACCAAGGCCCTGGAACATCGCGATCTTGCTGCCGCCTACGCCGTGATTGCCGAGGCCGCGATCGGTTGGACCCCATATCGCCGGGATGGGTCACTCGATCCCGGCGCCGCTGGTTGATCGCACGCCCGGTGCGCCGGCACCGCGCTCAGGTGTCCTGCCAGGTGGTGCCCGCCTCGGTGAGTGCGTACGCCCCGGCGGTCAGCGCCGCCACAGTTCGCACCGCCTCGGCGATCGCATCGTCGGCATCCGGCACGCTCAGCGTCAGCCGGGCCGACTCGGGTCCGTACGCGACATCGGCCACGGTCAGCGCGTTGCGCAGCTGCGCCTCGAGGGTGCCGAGTTCGGGGTACCCGAGATCCAGGGTGAACAGCCGACTGCGGACCCGGCGGACAAGCGGCGCGGCGTCCAGCGCCGTGGTCACCGCCTCCGTGTACGCCCGGACCAGCCCGCCGGCA
The DNA here is from genome assembly GCF_000423085.1 of Granulicoccus phenolivorans DSM 17626 = NBRC 107789 = JCM 15570. Classification (GTDB taxonomy): domain Bacteria; phylum Actinomycetota; class Actinomycetes; order Propionibacteriales; family Propionibacteriaceae; genus Granulicoccus; species Granulicoccus phenolivorans. Next base: position 37,627 of record NZ_AUHH01000011.1, read on the forward strand.
CCCAGCTTGATCCCGCCGAACCAGCGCACCACCACCGCACAGACATCGGACAGGTCGGCCTGCCCCTCGGGGGTGATCCGTTTGGTCAGCGCCTCCAGCATCGGGATACCGGCGGTCCCGGCGGGTTCGCCGTCGTCGTTCGAGCGCTGCACGTCGCGACCGGGCCCCAGGACGAAGGCCGAACAGTGGTGGCGGGCGTCGTGGTGGGTCCGCCGCAGTTCGGCGACCAGTTCGCGCGCCCCGTCCTCGTCACCGACCCGGCGCAGGTGGGCGCGGAAGATCGAGCGCTTGATCTCGATCTCGGTGACGACCTCCCGGGTCCCCAGCACCGTGTACGCCGATGGCCCGCTCTTCACTGGATTGCCTCCTCCGTCGGCGGGGTCATTCGGCCACCCACTCCAGAAGGTCGCCGGGCTGGCACTCCAGCACCCGACACATCGCCTCCAGGGTGGAGAAGCGGACCGCCTTGGCGCGACCGTTCTTGAGCACCGCGACATTGGCCGGGGAGAGCCCGACCTGCTCGGCGAAGTCACCGACCGACATCTTGCGCTTGGCCAGCTCCACATCCAGCCGGACCACGATCGGCATCAGATGACCCCTTCGAGCTCGGTGTTCAGTCGCGTCGCGCGGTGCAGCAGGGCCCGCATCACGACCATCAGCAGGGTAACCACCGCCCCGACGATCACGAGGGCGAACAGCAGCATCGCAGTGCCGGGGTCGTCGGCGTACGCGAGCACCAGCCAGGCCGACAGGCCGGCGAACATCAGCCACCCCGCGCCCAGTGCGGCCACGATCGCATCCACCCAGCCGAAGGCCTGTCGGCTGAAGATCCGATCGGTGCGGACCAGCCCGAGCAGGCGCCATATGGCGACGATGACGACCTGGACACAGAGCAGTTCGAGGAAGACGAACACCGTCAGCGGCCAGCGCAGCCCGGCGAAGCCCGGATCCTGCTGTGCCCGGTACGCGAACTGCCCGGGGAAGCTCAGAACTGGAAGACGACCAGTACGGCAAAGCGGACAGCCAGGAGCGCTCGGAGCAGGAACACGAGCCGGTTCGCCAGATTCATAAATCGATCATGGCGAGTTTTCTATCGTTTATCAATAGGCACGGGCTGTTGCCACCGGCGGTAAGGTGTCTCGGTGCCGGAAATTCTCACCGCCTTCCCGCGGATCTGGGCCGAGTTCAACGACCCGGCCGACGCGGAACAGGTCTTCCGCTGCGACCTGACCTGGCTCACCTCCCGCTGGCAGTGCATCTTCGGCGCCGGCTGCCGGGGCATCTATGCCGACCGGCCCGACGACGGCTGCTGCACCCTGGGGGCCCATTTCGCCGATGCCGCCGACGAGGCCCGGGTCGCGGCGGCCGCGGCCCGGCTGCGCCCCGAGCAGTGGCAGTTCCACGCCGAGGGGGTACGCGGGGGCTGGGCGGAACCGGAATCCCCGGAGACGGTCTCCCCCGGCAGCGCCCCGGGCCGGCAGACCCGCCGGATCGACGGTGCCTGCATCTTCCTGAACCGGCCCGGCTTCCCCGCCGGGGCCGGCTGCGCGTTGCACCTGCTCGCCCGCGCGGAAGGGGTGAGCGTGGTGCAGACCAAGCCGGACGTGTGCTGGCAGTTGCCGCTGCGGCGTACCTATCGCAGCGTGCGTCGTCCCGACGAGACCAGCTACACCGAGGTCACCATCGGCGAATACGGCCGGGCCGGCTGGGGACCCGGCGGCCATGACCTGGACTGGTACTGCACCTCCAACACCGAGGCGCACACCGCAGCCGAGCCGGTCTACCTCTCCGCGCGGGCCGAACTGGTCGAGCTGATGGGTGCCGCGGCGTACGACCGGTTGGCCGAGTTGTGCGCCGATTACGCGGCCGGACGACAGGCCGCGCACCGACATCCGGCGACCCGCCAGGCCCGCTCCCGCAGGACCGCCAAAAAATAGGGCAAAGCATCCACGATACCCGCCAGACGGGTGTGTCCGAACTCACCCCCATGACCAGTTGCACTCCCGATACCAGCCAGAATGGAGCGCATGCGCGTCGACCATCTAGTTTTTGCCGCTGGCCACGAAGGGTTGCAGGACGCTGCCGACAAGTTGTCGGAGCAGTTGGGCACCACCTCCCGTGACGGCGGGTTCCACCCACGCTTCGGGACCCGGAACCGGATCATCTCGTTGGCCGGTGGGCGCTATATCGAGGTCGTCGAAGTGCTCGATCACCCGGCCGCGGAGAAGGCCCCGTTCGGCCAGGTCGTCCGCGCCCGCAGCGAGGCCGGCGGCGGCTGGCTCGGCTGGGCCCTGGAGGTCGACGACATGGTTCCCTTCGAGCAGCGCCTCGGCCGGCAAGCCGTGGACGGGTCGCGGCACTTCCCCGACGGCCGGCTGCTGGAGTGGAAGCAATTGGGCATCAAGGGCACCCAGGCCGATCCGCAGTTGCCCTTCTTCATCAAGTGGCTCAGCGAGGAATCGGTGCTGCCCCGGGCGCTGGCCGGCACCGTCGAACTGGTCCGCCTCGAGGTCGCCGGCGACCGGCAACGCCTGGAGGACTGGCTGGGCACCTCCACCGAGGACCTGGTCGACATCGACGTGGTCTGGACCGCACCGAACGGCCAGCCGGGCATCATCGCCGCTCACTTCAACACCGACCGCGGCATGGTGCGCGTCTGATGACCGCACCGAAGATCCGGACCGCCGTCGCCTCCCTGCCCGGGTACAAGCCGGGCCAGGCCCCCACCGCCGGCCCCGACGGCCGCTCCTGGAAACTGTCCAGCAACGAGGTGCACTTCGACCCGCTGCCGGGCGTCCTCGCGGCCGCCGAGCAGGCCCTGCGCGAGATGAACCGGTATCCGGACATGTTCGCCACGCAGTTGAGCGAGACCGTCGCGGCCTTCTGGAGCGATCAGGGCCACCCGATCGGCACCGACCAGCTCGCATTCGGCACCGGATCCTCCGCCATCCTCTACGACCTGCTGCGGCTGGTTGCCACCGCCGGTGACGAGGTCGTCTACCCGTGGCGCTCGTTCGAGGCGTACCCGATTGCCGTGATGGCCTCCGGCGCGACCCCGGTCCCGATCCCGGTTCGCGCCGATGGTCGCCACGATCTGGCGGGGATGCTCGCCGCGATCACCGAGCGCACCCGCGCGGTGCTGGTGTGTACGCCGAACAACCCGACCGGGCCGGCGCTGACCGCCACCGAACTGCGGGACTTCCTCGACGCCATCGACCCGTCGGTGTTGCTGGTGCTCGACGAGGCGTACCTGGAGTTCGCCACCGATCCGGACGTGGGCCGGGGCGAGGACTTCCTGGACCGGCCGAACGTGGTGGTGATGCGTACCTTCTCCAAGGCGTACGGGCTGGCCGGGCTCCGGGTGGGGTACGCCATCAGTACGCCGGAGATCGCCGGGTCACTGCGCAAGATTGCGGTCCCGTTCGGGGTTCCGCAGGTGGCCCAGGCAGCGGCGATCGCCTCCTTCGCCGCGGTGGACGAACTCCGCCAGCGGGTGCGCGAGGTGACCATCGAGCGGGACCGGCTGCTGGCCGGCCTCCGCGAGATCGGCTGGGAGGTCCCCGACTCGCAGGCGAACTTCGTCTGGCTCGACACCGGGGCGCGTACCGCCGAGGTGGCCGCACCGTTCATCGCCGACGGGCTGATGGTGCGGGCCTTCACCAACGGCGACCCGTTCGACGGAATCCGGATCAGTGTCGCCGATGCCGAGGCGACCGACCGGGTGCTGGCGATCGCGGCCCAGGTACGCCGCTGAATCGCGCCCGCTCCGGCGATTCTCCGCGGCAGGGCGGGCCCGGGTCCTTACTGTGGGCCTCGCCCATACCTGACCCCGGGAGCTCGCATGCGTCGCGCGATTGTCGTCCTGTTGACCGTCCTGGCCGGAACCGTCGGAGCCCTCTCCGCCGTCCCGGCCCACGCGGAGGACCCGACCCCGAGCTCGGCACCCAGTAATCCGAGCTCGACCGACCAGCCCGATCCGCAGGCGACCGTCAGCGCCGACCCGCGCTCGGAGTCCGCGATCGATGCCAAGGTCGCCTCGCTGTCGACCGAGGACGCCCGACGGCTCGGCCCGGCCAAGGGCGTCGCCTGGTGCTGGGCGGAGCAGGGTTCCTGCCAGCAGGTCTTCGAGGGCGGCATCATCTTCAACTCCAACGCCGGCACCTGGGTGGTGTGGGGCGCGATCGGCGCGAAGTGGTACTACCTCTCGCCGGTCGGCTACCCGACCGGGGACGAGATCTGCGGCCTCAAGGATGGCGGCTGCTACCAGATGTTCCAGCACGGCGCGATCGTCTGGTCCCGCGACACCGGCGCTATCTACAGCATGGGCGGGATCCGCGCCAAGTGGGCCGGGACCGGTTCGGAGAACGGTCGCCTGGGCTACCCCACCACCGATGAATACTGCAGCCGGGGCTCGTGCACCCAGTCTTTCCAGGGCGGCCGGATCGTGTGGACCACCGATCTCGGCTCCTACGCCCTGTGGGGCGCGCTGGGCTGGAAGTGGGACCAGATGGGCGCGGAGTACAGCCCGCTGGGCTACCCGACCGGCGACGAGATCTGCGGCCTCAAGGACGGCGGCTGCTACCAGCTCTTCCAGGGCGGCGCCCTGCTGTGGTCGAACGGTTCCGGGGTGCACTCCAGCCGCAACGGCCTGCGGGCCAAGTGGCAGGCCAACGGCGCCGAGAACGGCTGGCTGGGCTATCCGACCTCCGAGGAACTGTGCTGGTCGGGCATCTGCGAGCAGCAGTTCCAGGGCGGCGTCCTGCGCTGGCCGTGATCCGGAGCCGCCGTCCGGCCGTTGGCCACACGCTCGGCTTCCCGAGGGCGTAGAGTCCGAGCGAACGCTGTCCCGCAGAGAGGAACAGGCGAACCGGAGGAACCCACAGTGGCGCGCGACAAGGATCGGCTGATCACCCGCGAGTTCTTGACCCTGGTGGGGGCCGCCTTCAGCTACTTCATCGCCTACGGTGCGACCACGCCACTGCTCCCGGCGTACGTGAAGGGGATGGGCGGCAACGACCTGGCAGTCGGGATCATTGTCGGGATCATGGCCGCCGCGTCGATCGCGCTGCGCCCGCTGGTCGGGGGCTGGACCGCGCGCTGGGGTGCGCCCAAGGTCATCATGGTCGCCGGAATCGTCAGTGGCCTCACCTTCGCCGGCTACGGGCTCACCGACAACCTCTGGGTGCTCGGTCTGCTCCGCCTGGTCACCGGCGCCTGTCACGGCGTCCTGATGGTGGCGGTGATCTCCCACCTCACCCTGCAGGCACCGCCGTCGCGACAGAGCGAGGCGGCCTCCTACATCTCCCTGGGCCCCTACCTGGGGACCGCGCTCGGACCGTTGTTCAGCCTCCCGCTCGCGGCCGTGATCGGGGAGGGTCGGGTGATGCTGTTGGCTGCCGTGCTGCCCATCCTCGGTGCGATCCCGGTCGCCGGACTGCGCTACCGGCACATCCGCGACACCGGCAGCAAGGTCCCCAAGGTCTCCCTGCGCGCGCTGCCCGCGGCGTTGGTGCTGACCCTGGGCGCGACCCCGATCATGGCGCTGAACGCGATCATGCCGCAGTTCGCCCCCGAGCTGGCACTGCCGACGGAGTGGATCTTCCTGACCTACTCCGGGGTCATGCTGGCGATCCGGCTCGGCCTGGGCTGGCTGCCGGACCGCTTCGGCGCCGAGCGGACCGCGGTGCTGGCCGGCGTCCTGATCGTGGTCGGGATGGCCGTGTGCGCGTTCGCGCCGAACGGGGCGCTGCTGCTGCTCGGGGTCGCGGTGCTGTCGGCCGGGATGAGCATGCAGTACCCCTCCCTGCTCACCATGGCGGTCCGCAACACCGAACCCCGCGAGCGTGCCGCGATCGTGGCCACCCTGACCATGGCGCTGGACTTCGGGCTGCTGGTCGGGGGCTTCTTCGTGGGTGGGGTCGCCGACGCGTACGGCTACCGGGCCAGCCTGGCCGGGGTCGCGGTGCTGGGCGTCGGCGCCCTGCTGATCCTGTTCCTGGTCACCATCCCGCGGATGCGTCCCCGCGGCTGACCCGGACGGGGCAGAACCGGACGGGGCGGAATCTGTCGGTGGTCGAGCATAGGGTGCTGACCGGATCGAATCCCGACCGGAGGAGAAGCATGGCCAAGGCGACAAGCGCCCGTGCGGGCTACCACTGCACCGAGTGCGGTTGGACGACCGTACGCTGGGTCGGCCGCTGCGGCGAATGCCAGGCCTGGGGGTCGGTGGTGGAGGACGGCGCCGCGCGGCTGACCGAGGTACGCACCGCGGCCCCGGTGCAGAAGGCAGTCCCGATCCAGCAGGTCAGCGCGGCCGAGGCCACCCGCGGACTGACCGGGATCGGGGAGCTCGACCGGGTGCTGGGCGGCGGTCTGGTCCCCGGCGCGGTCGTGCTGCTGGCCGGTGAGCCCGGGGTCGGCAAGTCGACCCTGCTGCTCGAGGTCGCCGCCCGTTGGGCCCGGGCGCAACGGCGTACGTTGTATGTCACCGGTGAGGAGTCCGCCGCGCAGGTGCGGCTGCGCGCCGGGCGTACGCATGCCCTGGCCGACGACCTCTACCTGGCTGCCGAGAACGATCTGGGCACCATCCTCGGCCACATCGAGGAGGTCGAGCCGTCATTGATGGTGCTGGACTCGGTGCAGACGGTCAGCACCAGCCAGACCGACGGCTCCCCCGGCGGCGTCGCCCAGGTCCGCGAAACCACCGCCGGGCTGGTCCGGGTCGCCAAGCGCCGCGGGATGGCCTGCGTGATCGTCGGGCATGTCACCAAGGAGGGCAGCATCGCCGGCCCGCGGACGATGGAGCACCTGGTCGACGTGGTGCTCAGCTTCGAGGGCGACCGGCACTCCGGCTTCCGAATGGTCCGGGCCACCAAGAACCGCTTCGGCCCGGCCGACGAGGTGGGCTGCTTCGAGATGTCGGATCGCGGGATCGTCGAGGTGCCCGACCCGTCCGGTCTGTTCACCTCCGAGCATGTCGACCCGGTGCCCGGCACCTGTGTCACCGTCACCATGGAGGGCCGCCGCCCGATGCTGGCCGAGATCCAGGCCCTGGTCGCGCCCAGCGCGATGCAGAATCCTCGCCGCACCACCAACGGGGTCGACTCCGGCCGGGTCGCGATGGTGACCGCGGTGCTGGAGCGTCGCTCCCGGATCGCTCTGGGGTCCAAGGACATCTTCGTGTCTACCGTCGGCGGAGCCAAGGTGACCGATCCCGCGGTGGACCTCGCGGTGGCGGTCTCGGTCGCCTCGGCGGCCCTCGACCACGCCGCGGCCGGACAGGGTTCGGGGCAGCACCGACTGATCGCGCTCGGCGAGGTGGGCCTGGCCGGGGAGCTGCGTCGGGTGCCCGGGCTGGACCGCCGGATCGCCGAGGCCGCCCGGCTGGGCTTCGACACCGCGATCGTGCCCGCTGAGCGGGGTGGCAGCGGGCTGGGCCGCTCGGTGCAGGGCATCCGCGTGCTGCCCGCGGCCACCCTGGCCCAGGCGCTCTTCGAGGCCGGGGTGTACGCCGCCGCGCGCGGCTGACCCGGCGGGCGAGCAGCCGATCCCGCCACGCCGGTCCGCGGCCGGGACAGCAGCGAACGAACCTGCGCTGGGTAGGGTGGGCAGAGTTCGCACTGCCCGCGGAGGAGGAACGTGACCGACCCCGGATCCGAACTGCGCCATTATCGTGACCTGCTGGCGCCCGGCACCCCCTTGCGGGACGGCCTCGAGCGCATCAGGCGCGGGCATACCGGCGCCCTGGTCGTGCTGGGCGACGATGCCGAAGTGGACCGGATGTGCACCGGCGGCTTCTGCATCAATGCCGACTTCACCCCGACCGCGCTGCGCGAACTGGCCAAGATGGACGGTGCGATCGTGCTGTCGGCCGACGCCGGCCAGATCCTGCGCGCCGGAGTCCACCTGATGCCCGATCCGCACTATCCGACGGTGGAGACCGGGACCCGGCACCGCACCGCGGACCGGGTGGCACAGCAGGCCGAGTGCGCGGCGGTGACGGTGTCGGCCTCGATGTCGACCATTTCGTTGTTCCTCAACGGCACCCGCACCCTGATCGAGGATTCCGAGACGATCATCGCCCGCGCCGCCCTCGCGATCCAGACCCTGGAGAGCTACTCCGACCGGCTCAACACCGAGTTGCAACGGCTGTCCAACCTCGAGTTCCACGACCAGGTGACCGTGCGCGATGTCGCCGCCACGGTCGCCCGCGTCCAGATGGTGCTCCGGCTGCTGGCCGAGGTCGACGAACAGATCCGCCACCTCGGCACCGACGGCCGGATGCTGCAACTGCAGCTGCTCGAGCTCGCCGCCGATCGCGAAGCTCTGCCGGAGCTGCTGCGCCTGGACTACGCCCACGCCGTCGCCGAAACCCCCGTGGTCGGCCTGGACACCCTGCCCGAGGGCGACCTGCTGCGCCCGGCGACGGTGGCCTCGGTGATGGGCTTCACCGGTTCGCTGGATGCGACGGTGAGCCCGCGGGGCTACCGGCAGCTCGCCGCGTTGGAGCAGATCCCCGGTGCGCTGCACGAGCGGCTGGTCGAAGAGTTCGGCAACCTGCAGGGCCTGCTCGGCGCCGACCGGACCGAACTGGCCAACATCGAGGGCATCGGCCCGATCCGGGCCCGACTCATCCGCGACGGCCTGATGCGTCTGGCCGACGAGGCAGATGAGTAAGGGGCCGAGGATCGAGTCCCCCACCATCATCACCCCCGCCACCGCGGCCGCCATCACCGGCCCGGTCCTCGCCTGGTACGCCGCCGCGGCCCGTGACCTGCCCTGGCGCCGCGCGGATCGCACCGCCTGGGGCGTGATGGTCTCGGAGTTCATGCTCCAACAGACCCCGGTGGCGCGGGTGCTCGAACCGTGGCAGCAGTGGCTGACGCGCTGGCCCCAGCCGATCGACCTCGCCCTGGCCCCCGCCGGCGAGGCCGTCCGGGCCTGGGGCCGGCTGGGCTACCCCCGGCGGGCGCTGCGCCTGCATGCCGCCGCCACCGAGATCGTCGAGCGGCACGACGGGGTGGTCCCGGCCGAGGAGGCCGAGCTGCGCGCGTTGCCGGGGGTCGGGGCGTACACCGCGGCCGCGATCGCCAGCTTCGCCCACGGTCGCCAGGCCGTGGTCCTGGACACCAATGTGCGGCGGGTGATCGCCCGCGCCGTCGCCGGCAGCGCCCAGCCGCCGCCCTCCCCCACCGTCGCCGAGCGCGCCCTGGCCGAGAGCCTGATCCCCGCGGCGGATCCCGCCGGCTGGGCAGCGGCGTCGATGGAACTGGGTGCGCTCGTATGCACCGCCACCGGCCCGGACTGTGCTGCCTGCCCGCTGCGGGACCGGTGTCGCTGGGTGCTCCTGGGCCGTCCGGCGTACGCCGGTCCCCCGCGCCGCGGCCAGGCGTACGCCGGCACCGATCGGCAGGTCCGCGGCCTGCTGCTCGGGGTCCTGCGGGAGCATGACGGGCCGGTCGAAGCACCGACCCTGGACGCGGTGTGGGCCGATTCCGTCCAGCGGGAGCGGGCCCTGGGGTCGCTGGTCGACGACGGGCTGGCCATCCGAATCGGGGACAATCACTACGGCCTGCCCCGTTGATTTCTACGTCCCAACTTTGACGGACACCCCTGGGACCGGCCGACGGAATTTCCTAAAAATTGCTGACAGATCCTAAGGACTTCCGGTGAGCCGGATCGCACGGCCGAGATCGGCGTCCATTTACCTGAGGACAACCCTGCCACCAACGCACAGTGGCCCGCTGAATCCGGTGTTCACTTTTCTTCTGATTGAGTACTTAGTGATCGAGTGTCCCGTGAGAGTATTTTCATTTCCCGACGAACCCCGACCGTGCCACCAAGGCTGTAGAACTGCGCTTTGACAAGGGAAGTCATCCATCCGAGCGACCGGCCCCCCGGCTGGCTGGGAGATATGTCGCCCGCCGATCCCGCCCCCCGACGTCGGTTCCGACGCGGATTCTGGAGCGCTTCTTATTCCCCCAGAGATATTCAGCAAGCCGCCGTGCCGTAAGTGAAACATAACCTTTGCATTACGCGGGCCGGGAAGCATATTGTCGTCAGCGAGGTATTGAACGGACCACGGGGGTAAGTTCCGATGCAAAGACGTCATCAGCCGTTTCGCGTGCGACCGGCTTTCCTGATCGTGTGGGACATCGGGAGTTGGCTGGCCGCAGCACTGCTGGCCATCGGGGGACGCTACGACCTCTCCCTCACCGCCGATCAGTGGGCCGTAGCGGGAGCCTTCACCCTGACCTGTGTGGTGGTCCACCTGGTGCTCGGTTGGATCCTGCGGATCTATCAATCCCGCCACCAACTCGGTTCGCTGGATGAGGCGCTGACCCTGGCGGTGATCACCGCCCTGATCGTGGTCGGCGTGGGCGTCCCCTTCCTGCTGGGTGGCCCGCAGCGTCCGGTCTGGCTGCTGGTGACCGTCCCCTTCGCCGCACTGCTGGCGATGGCCGCCGGACGGCTGCTCGGCCGGGCAATCCGGACCAGCCAACGGCCCCGTTGTGCCACCGACGCGGAACCCGTCCTGATCTACGGTGCCGGCGAGGTCGGCGCCCAGGTGGCCAAGCTGATCACGTTCGACCCCGAATCCCCATATCGGGTCGTGGGTTTCCTCGATGACGACGTCCGCCTCAAGTTCCGCCGGATCGGCGGCAAGCATGTCCTGGGGACCGGCACCCACGCCGCCCGGATCGCCGCCCAGACCGGCGCGAAGACCGTCATCGTCGCGATCCGCGATCTCGCCCCGGAAAACCTGCGGGTCCTGGCGGCGGGCCTGGACGAGGCGGGACTCACGCTGTTAAAGCTGCCGCCCTTCGATGCCGCGGTCGACTCCGCGGAGAAGATCACCCTCAGCGGACTGCAACAGGTGAATCTGGCCGATGTCCTGGGCCGCCCCCAGGTGCACACCGACCTGGCCGCGGTGCAGGCGTACCTGAGCGGCCGGGTGGTCCTGGTCACCGGTGCCGGCGGCAGCATCGGGTCGGAGATCTGCCGGCAGGTCCACAAGTTCGGGCCCAAGGAACTGATCATGCTGGACCGCGACGAATCCGGCCTGCACGGCACCCAGCTCTCGGTGTACGGCTCGGGCCTGTTGGACACCCCGGACATGGTCCTGTGCGACATCCGCGACATCGAGGCGCTGGAACAGGTCTTCGACCTGCACCGGCCCGACGTGGTCTTCCACGCGGCCGCGCTGAAGCACCTGCCGATGCTGGAGCAGTACCCCGACGAGGCCTGGAAGACCAACGTGCTGGGCACGCGCAACGTGCTGCAGGCCGCGGTCCGGTTCGGGGTTTCCCGGGTGGTCAACATCTCCACCGACAAGGCCGCCGCCCCGACCAGTGTGCTGGGCAAGTCCAAGCGGCAGGCCGAGGAACTGACCGCGCACTTCTCGCCCCAGCTGTCCGGTGGCGCGGTCTCGGTGCGCTTCGGAAATGTGCTGGGCTCGCGTGGCTCCATGCTGCACACCTTCACCCAGCAGATCGAACGCGGCGGACCGGTGACGGTGACCGACCCGGAGGTCACCCGCTTCTTCATGACGATCCCCGAGGCGTGCGAGCTGACCCTGCAGGCCGGGGCGATCGGCGACCCCGGCGATGTGCTCGTGCTCGACATGGGCGAGCCGGTCCGCATCCTCGACATCGCCCGCCGGTTGATCGCCCAGTCCGGGCAGGACATCGCGATCACCTTCACCGGGCTGCGCCCGGGCGAAAAGCTCAACGAGGTGCTGTTCAGCGGGGCCGAGGACCACTCCCCCACCAGCCACGAGCTGATCTCCCGGGTACAGGTGCCGCCGCGGGCGCCGGCGGCGCTGGATCGGCACGTCCTGGACCGCCGGCCCGCCGATGGCGAGCCGGCCGCCATCGGGGTACCCAGCATGCCGCTGCGAGCTGCGGCGATGCCGGTCGCGGCGGCGCCGCGCGCGAGTTCACCGATCACCGCGGAGCCGGCCCAGTTGGTGGTGCAGGCATGACCACAGTGCTGCAATCCGCGGGGCCCATCCTGCTGTCACCACCGGATGTCGGCGCCGCGGAGGAAGCAGCCCTGCTGCGGGCCTTCCGCAGTGGCTGGATCGCCCCACTGGGTCCGGAGGTGGATGCTTTCGAGGCCGAGCTGGCCGCCCGGTGCGGGCGTCGGGAGGCAGTGGCCCTGTCCTCGGGAACCGCCGCCCTGCATCTCGGGCTGCTCAATCTCGGGGTCGGTCCCGGGCAGGTCGTGCTGACCTCGACGCTGACCTTCGCCGCCACCACCAACGCGATCCACTACACCGGCGCCGAACCGGTGTTCGTGGACGCCGATGCCACCGGGTCGATGAATCCCGAACTGCTGGCCGCCGCGCTGAGCGCCGAACAGGCTCGGGGCAGCGAGGTCACCGCGATCGTGCCGGTCGATCTGTTCGGCAAAGTGGTCGACCACGCCGCGATCGGGGCGATCGCCGCCAGAGCCGGGCTGCCGGTGCTCTCCGATGCCGCCGAATCGCTGGGGGCGACCCGGGCCGGGCGCCCCGCCCCGGCGTACGGGGTGGCGGCGGCGGTCTCGTTCAACGGGAACAAGATCATGACCACCTCCGGCGGCGGTGCCCTGCTCACCGACGATGCCGAGTTCGCGGCCCGCACGCGCTATCTCGCGACCCAGGCCAAACTGCCCGCGGCGCATTACGAGCACTCCGAGATCGGCTACAACTACCGCCTGTCGAACCTGCTGGCCGGGCTGGGACGGGCCCAGCTGGAACGGCTGGAGGAGATGCTGGAGCGCCGCCGGCGGTGGCGGCGCGGCTATGCCGCTCTGGTCGCCGAGTTGCCCGGGGTGCGACTGCTCGGTGCCCCCGACGGTGCCGATGATCCCGCGGCGCCCACCCGGGACAACTGCTGGCTGACCTCGGTCCTGATCGACCCCGCGCAGGCCGGCTTCGACGCCGCGCAGTTGCGCCTGGCGCTGGCGGCCGAGCAGATCGAATCCCGGCCGCTGTGGAAGCCGATGCATGCCCAGCCGGTCTTCGCCCACCACCGCAGTTATCTGGACGGAACCAGCGACCGGTTGTTCGCCACCGGGCTCTCCCTGCCGAGCGGATCCGCGCTGACCGAGGGTCAGTTCGCGCGGGTCACCGACACCATCACCCGATTCGCAGAACGAGGCTGACCGCCGATGACCGAAACAGGCAACACCTACGACCCGCTGAAACGCGCGATCGACATCGTGGGGGCGGCGACCCTGCTGGTGCTCACGGTGCCGATCCAACTCGCTGCCGCCGCCGGCCTGTACGCCACCGAGGGCGGTCCGGCACTGTTCCGCCAGGAGCGGGTCGGCCGCCACGACCGGGTGTTCACGATGTACAAGTTCCGCACCATGCGCCCGCCGACCGATCCCGAGGAGGACGACGCCGACCGGATCACCGCGCTCGGCCGGGTGCTGCGCTCCACCAGCATCGACGAGTTGCCCCAGCTGTGGCACGTACTGCGCGGCCAGATGAGTCTGATCGGCCCGCGCCCGCTGCACCCGCGCTATCTCCCCCGCTATTCCCCGCACCAGGCCCGGCGGCACGAGATCCGCCCCGGGATCACCGGATTGGCCCAGGTGAAGGGCCGCAATGCGGTGGCCTGGGAGACCCGATTCGACCTGGATGTGGACTACGTGAACCGCCGCAGCCTCCCGCTGGACCTGCAGATCGTCCGGGACACCCTGGCCCTGCTGGTCGATCCGCACCGCAACGACACCGAGCCGTGCCCGGAGTTCCTGGGGAGCGATGCATCATGAACTCGTTACGGCTGGGGCTGCTGACCAGCATCGGCGGCACCCTGGATGCCTTCTTCCCCGAGATCGTGCATTCCTGGCGCCGCGAAGGGATCGAGGTCTTTCCCGCCGCCGGTACGCCGGCCGACATGGGCGGCGCGACCGTGATCGAGGCCCTGACCCGGCGTCCCACCCCGCGGGGGCTGCGCGCCCTGGGCAACCTGCGTTCCTGGGCCACCGAGCACGACCTCCAGGTGATCCTGACCAACACCGCCACCGCCTCGGCTCTGGTCCGGCTGTCCCCGGTCGGCACGCCGGTGATCTACTTCTGCCACGGCCTGCACTGGAACGGCACCGGACCCAACGCGTGGGCTCCCCAACTGGCCGAATCGGCCCTGCTGCCGCGGACCGCGGGCGTGGTCTGCATCAACTCCCACGATGAGCAGTGGTTCGCCCGCCACGCCCCCAAGATCCCCCGACTGCGGCTGCTGCACGGGGTGGGGCTGGATGTGGAGCAGTTCCCGCGCAGCCCGCGCCCGATCCGCAGCGGCGCGCTGGACCTGGTCTGGATCGGCGAATACACCCCGCGCAAGAACCCGCACGCCCTGCTCCGGGTGGCCCGCCGGCTGCGTGCCGACGGGATCGGCTTCCGGATCCACATGCTCGGCTCCGGGGAACTGCTGGAAGAGATTCGCGCCGCGGGTGCCGACCTCGGCCAGCGGCTGCACATCGTCGGAGCGGCCGAGCCGCTGGAGTACCTGCGCAACTGCGACGCGGTGGTGCACACCGCGCACTGGGAAGGACTGCCGCGAGTCCTGCTGGAGGCCGCCGCCGTGGGTCGTCCGATGGTCGGCTTCGACGTCAAGGGCGTCCGTGACATCCCCGGCGTCACGGTTGTCCCCGAGGGGGACATCGCCGCGATGGCCGCCGCTCTCGCCGGTGTCCGGGACCTCCACCCGGCCCTGCCGCAGCCCGATGACCTGGCGTACGCCCATTGCGCCGATGCCATTGCCGAGTTCGCCGGTGCCATCGCCGACGGGTCGATGGCACCGGGAACGGCGATCCAACGATGACCGGCCGCCCGGTCGCCGGGGTCCGCGAGGACCCCTCGGTGAGCGCCCCGCCGCGGCGGGACAATCGCGGTCTCGCCGCGGTCCTGATCATGGCCGGGACCTTCGGCACCGCGATGACCCAGTGGTACATCATCTGGCTGTTCGCCCGGGTGGGCGGGCCGGTCGGGGTCGGGTCCTACTCGACCCTGCTGGCGCTGGCCACGCCGACCTTCCTGCTCGGGCAACTCGGCCTGCGCGATGTCTACCTCACCCTGACCCGCCACTTCCCCTGGCGCACCTACCTGCAGTTGCGTGTCATCGGGATGGCGGTGGCCGCGGTCGTTCTGCTCGGCCTCGGCCTGATGTCGGGGATGCCCCTGCTGCTGACCCTCGGCGTCGTCGCATTCAAGGTGGCCGACGGGATCAGCAACCTCTACGGCGCCCGGATCCAGCGGGCGGAGGAGCTGATCCGGCTGGGTACGCTGTCGGCCACCAGCCCGGTCATCAGCATTGTCCTGGTGAGCGTGGTGACCCTGCTGACCGGGCGGGTCGAGCTGGGGGTCTGGAGTGCCGCGCTCAGTTCGGTGATCACCATGGTGTGGGGGATGCGGTGGGCGCAGCGGGTGCCGGCCCCCGAGCCGGATTCGACCGAGGCCGGTTATCGGACCATCCTGGCCTCCGCGGCGCCGACCGCTGCCTTCGAGGCGTTGATGGCGGCCCTGGCGTACGTGCCGGTGTTCCTGCTCGGCATCTGGGGCACCACCGCCGAGGTCGGCATCTTCTCCGGCGCCTCCTACCTCGTCGTGCTGGCCAACCTGATCGGCGGCTCGATGACCACGGTCACCCTGCCCGGTTTCCGCCGGATCGCCGAGACCGAGGGACTGCGGGCGGTGGTCCCCCGGGCCCGCCGGCTGGGCCTGTGGCTGGGTGCCCTGGGCGTGTTCGGCGCGACGATCGCGGTCGCCTTCGGCCCACCGGTCCTGGAATGGGTCTACGGACCGGCCTTCCGGCTCGACCGGATCGAACTGACCCCGCTGGCGATCGCGGCTGCGATCACCATTCCGGTCTACGTGCTGAACTCGATGTTGCTGATCATGAACAGCTACCGGGCCCAGTTCGTGATCGGGGCGGTCTCCACCGCGGCCGCGGTGCTGAGCGGGATCATCCTGCTCAGCGCCGGCGCACCCCATCTGCTGTCGGCGACCCTGATGGCGATGATCGGCGTGGGCACCCGGGTCGTGCTCAGCCTGCGGATCGTAGTGTCCCAGGTCCGGCGGGCCGCACGCGCTTGAGACCCGTTCCGCACCCGCTCCGGCCCGCGGCGCGGGGACCGGCCGGGACCACCGGCCACGCCGCGCCGCACCGAACCGGACCGAGTAGGGTCACCAGCATGGCAGGGTACGCAGTGGTTCCCGCGGGTTCCGTCACGGCCACCCGTCCGGCGCCCACCCTGCGGCACCGGGGCCTGGCCGTGGCGATCGTCCTGCTGATCCTGCTGCTCTCCCTCGGTGGCGGATCGCTGGCGACCGGCCAGTTGCCGCTGGCGGTGGTGTTCTGGGCCGGCGGGCTGGTCGTGGGCATCATCACCGTGGCGGCGTACCGGCTGCGGCCGCTGGAGTGGTGCGTGATCCTGATGCCGATCACGTTCTATGCCCCGCTCGGGGTGACGTTCAATGTGTCCCTGGCCGACGTGGTGCTTGCCGCAGTCGCAGTGGCGCTGGTGTTCCGGCTGGTTCGGGGCGGGCAGCCGATCCGGGTGCATCGCGGGGCCCTCGGGTTCCTGCTGCTGCTGATCGGGGTGATGCTGGTCTCCCTGCTGGTCGCCGCGGCGCAGCAGACCCTGCGCAGTGGGCTGGTCGGGGTGATCGCGGTGGCCAAGATCATGTTGGTCGGCGGCTATCTGCTCTGGTTCTCCGGTTCCCGACCCGACCCCGACCGGGTACGCCGGCTGCTCTACTGCTGGGTGTTCGCCGCCGTGGGGGTGGTGGTCACCGGCAGCCTGGGGATCTGGCTGTATTCCCGCGGGATCCACCTGGGCATCAGCTACTACTTCCGGTTGACCGGGCCCTTCGAGGATCCCAATGCCGCCGGCACCTATCTGTTGATGTCGATCGGGATAGCCCTCGCCTACTGGATGGCCTACGGTCGGCCGTGGGCGCTGGTCCCGGTGGTGCTGCTGGTCATCGGCATCGTGCTGACCGGTTCCCGGGGCCTGCTGATCGCCGTGGCCGGAGCGGTCGTTCTCGCCCCGATTCTCACTTTCACCCGGCCCTCGGCGTCCCGGCTGCTGGGCCGGCTGCTGCTGTTGGCCGGGGTCCTGCTGCTGGTCGGCCTGGTGGCGCTGCCGATCGCACCGGCCGGCGTGTTCGACGACCTGATCGCCCGGCTGTCGGGAAAGGGTGGCTCGCTCACCGCCGATCCCCGCTTCATGTACTGGGACCACGCGATCCAGGAGTGGAGCGCCCACCCGATCACCGGGATCGGCGTCGGCCAGTTCCCGCAATCCATCCCCCCGGTGGGCGGCGCGGACGTGTCCAATGTGGTCCACAACACCTTCCTGGGGTTCCTCACCGAGACCGGCCTGATCGGTCTCGCCGTGGCGGTCGGCGGATGGCTGATGATCGCGGTCATCGCCGGCCGGATCCGCATCGGCGGGGTCGATGTCGCCGCGGCCCTGATCTTCTCCGTGGTCGGCGTGACGATCTGTACGTTCTCGCTGAGCCTGGAAAACTTCCGCCCGCTGTGGGCGTTCGCCGGCCTTGTGTTGATGCTGGCAACTCTGTGCTCCGACTACCGGAGCCCCTCATGACAGGAGAATCCCGCAGTGGAACTCAGTGAAGTGCTGGTCAGCCTGCGTCGTGGCTGGTTGACCATCCTGCTCAGTATCGTGATCGGGATACTGGCAGCAACCGGGGTGACCATGCTCATTCCGCCCACGTATTCCTCCACGGCCTCGATCATGTTCGTCGCCCGCGGCGGATCCCCCGACGGGCTCGGCGCAACCGGCAGCTACATCCAGAGCCAGCTCGCTTCCTATGCCGAAATCTCCACCTCGGCCGGCCTGCTGGACCGGGTGGCCCAGCGGGTCGCGCTGCCGATGAGCGGTGCGGATCTGAGCCGGCAGGTGACCGCCCTGGTCCCGCCGGGGACCGCGCTGATCGAGATCACCGTCAAATTCGACAGCCGGGCCCGGGCGGCGCAGCTCGCGAACGCGATCACCGAGGAGTTGCGCTCCACGGTGACCAACCTGACCCCCGGTGACATCATCCGCGGCGAGATCATTTCCTCGGCGGTACCCAGTGAGCGGCCGATCTCGCCCAGCCGCACGGTCAACCTGTCGATCGGGGCGGCGCTCGGGCTGGTGGTGGGAATCGCCATCGTGCTGCTGCGCCACACGAACGATCGACGCCGCCGGACGGTGCAGCAACTGGCCACCTCGACGCAGGCGCCGCTGCTGGGCCGGATCCCCGGGGTGCCGCACCGCCGGATCGGTCGGCGTACGCCCTCGGCGGCCGAGCTGGATGCGCAGCGCACCGAGGCCTACCGGCGGGTCCGGGCCAATCTGCAGGTCAGCCTGCCCGAGGCCGGGCCGACCGCGATCGTGGTCACCGCCGCCACCCCCGGGGAGGGGGTCACCACCACTGCCCGGCACCTGGCCGCGCACAACGGCGAGGCCGGCGTACGGGTGCTGCTGATCGATGCGAACCTGCGCGATCCGCAACTCAGCCACGACTTTTCCACCACGGCCGAGGACGTCACCCATGTCGCCGGGCTGGCGACGGTGCTCGGCGGGTTTGCCCCGCTGGCCCAGGTGGTCCGGCACAGCGCCCTGCCCGGAGTGGATGTGCTGCTGTGCGGACCCCGGACCGAGGCGCCCAGTGAGTTGCTCGGCGGCAAGGCCCTGGAGGAGTTGCTGGTGGCGGCGCGGGCGGCGTACGACGTCGTGATCGTGGACGCGGCTCCGCTCGTCCCCTATGCCGATTCCCTCGGGCTGGTCGGCGCCGCCGACGGGGTGGTGCTGGTGGTCTCGCCCGGGATCCCCGGCCCGTCCGACATCTCCGACACCCTGGAGACCATCGAGGTCTCCCCTGCCCCGCTGCTCGGGATCGTGCTCACCCGGGTCGACCCGAGCGACCCGATTCCCTGGCACCATCTCGCCGCACAGCCGGAACCGATCGGTCAGGCCTGACCCGCAACCGGCGGCCGGGTCGGGTCCGGGACCTTCGGCTCGGCCCCGACCCGGCGGGAGCCGCGCAACAATTCCTCGGCCAGCACGCCGAGCACAAAGGCCAGCGAGCCGGAGGCGACGACGCCGCGCCACAACTGGGACGGGTCATTGATCACCGCCTCGCTGGGCCGGTCCGGATCGTACAGGACCCCGAGATCGGTCCCGACCTCCGGCGGGGGCTCGCTCGGCGACTCCGCGGTGACGCGGCGGAACAGACCGTTGCGATCGGGATACTCCACCACCACCTGGGGCTGCTCCCGACCGTCGGGGGTACGCACCGTCTCCACCGCGACCACCTCGCCGGTGGCCCCGACCGATCCGATCAGGAAGCCGAGCACATTGACGGTGAACACGATGCCGACCCCGAACATGGCCACCGCCAGCACCCCGGCGATCAGGCCGGCCACCCGACGTCGGGTGCCCAACCAGCGGGTCAGCCGGGCCCGGGTACGCCGGGCTCGGTGGTCGGTCTCGGTCACCGGTTCAGCCTAGAACATCAACGAAAAAACCGGGCCCCGCCGCAGTGCGGCAGGGCCCGGTCGAGTCGGATTCCGGAGTGGATCCAGAATCAGCCGGCGTTGCTGGCCGAGTCGTCGGACTCGCCCCCGGTCAGCACGGCCGCCGGGGTCTCCGGCAGTTCGGCCCGCTTGTTCCCGGTGAACACGAACGGATTCTCCGCCGAGTCCGAACCGGAGTTCACATCCACCACGACGATGTCGCCGGCAGCGACCTCGCCGAAGAGGATCTTCTCGGCCAGCACGTCCTCGATGTCGCGCTGGATCGCCCGACGCAACGGACGCGCTCCCAGCACCGGATCGAAGCCGCGCTTGGCGATGAGTTCCTTGGCGGCCTGGGTGAGCTCGATGCCCATGTCCTTGTCCTTGAGCCGGTCCTCGATCTGGGCGACCATCAGGTCGACGATCTTCAGGATGTTCTCCGGCGAGAGCTGGTGGAACACCACGATCTCGTCGATCCGGTTCAGGAACTCCGGACGGAAGTGCTGCTTGAGCTCGTCGGCGACCTTGGCCTTCATCTTCTCGTAGCTGGACTCCTCGTCCCCGGACTTCGAGAAGCCCAGGTTCACCGTCTTGTTGATGTCGCGGCTGCCCAGGTTGGTGGTCATCACGATCACGGTGTTCTTGAAGTCGACCACCCGGCCCTGGGCGTCGGTCAGTCGACCTTCGTCCAGAATCTGCAGCAGCGAGTTGAAGATGTCGGGGTGAGCCTTCTCGATCTCGTCGAACAGCACCACCGAGAACGGCTTGCGCCGCACCTTCTCGGTCAGCTGCCCGCCCTCTTCGTAGCCGACGTAGCCGGGCGGGGAACCGAACATCCGCGAAGCGGTGTGCTTCTCGGAGTACTCCGACATGTCGAGCTGGATCAGCGCGTCCTCGTCCCCGAACAGGAACTCGGTCAGCGCCTTGGTCAGCTCGGTCTTACCGACACCGGACGGACCGGCGAAGATGAACGAACCCGAGGGCCGCTTGGGGTCCTTCAGGCCGGCCCGGGTACGCCGGATCGACCGGGAGAGCGCCTTCACGGCGTCCTCCTGCCCGATGTAGCGCTTGCCGATCTCTTCCTCCATCTTGAGCAGCCGCTGGGACTCCTCCTCGGTCAGCTTGAACACCGGGATGCCGGTGGCCGAGCTGAGCACTTCGGCGATCGTCTCCTCATCGACCGAGGCGAGCACATCGGAGTCGCCCTTCTTCCAGGCGTCCTCGCGCTGCGAACGCTGGGCGATGAGCTTCTTCTCATCGTCGCGCAGTCCGGCAGCCCGCTCGAAGTCCTGGGCGTCGATGGCGGCTTCCTTCTCCAGCCGCACCGCCGCGATCTTCTCATCGAACTCGCGCAGGTCCGGCGGAGCGGTCATCCGCTTGATCCGCAACCGGGCACCGGCCTCGTCGATCAGGTCGATCGCCTTGTCCGGCAGGAACCGGTCCTGGATGTAGCGGTCGGCCAAGTTGGCCGCCGCGGTCAGGGCCTCATCGGTGATGGTGATCCGGTGGTGCGCCTCGTAGCGATCCCGCAGGCCGCGCAGGATGTCGATCGTCAGCGCGATCGACGGCTCGGCCACCTGGATCGGCTGGAACCGACGTTCCAGGGCGGCATCCTTCTCGATGTACTTGCGGTACTCATCGAGGGTGGTCGCACCGATGGTCTGCAGTTCGCCTCGAGCCAGCATCGGCTTGAGGATGGAAGCGGCATCGATCGCGCCCTCGGCGGCACCCGCACCGACCAGGGTGTGGATCTCGTCGATGAACAGGATGATGTCGCCGCGGGTCTTGATCTCCTTGAGCACCTTCTTCAGGCGCTCCTCGAAATCACCGCGGTATCGCGAACCCGCGACCAGCGCACCCAGATCCAGCGTGTAGATCTGCTTGTCGCGCAGCGTCTCGGGCACGTCGCCCCGGACGATCGACTGGGCCAGGCCCTCGACGACGGCAGTCTTGCCGACGCCCGGTTCACCGATCAGCACCGGGTTGTTCTTGGTACGCCGGCTGAGCACGGTCATCACGCGCTCGATCTCGGTCTCGCGACCGATCACCGGGTCGAGTTTGTTCTCCCGCGCGGCCTGGGTCAGGTTGCGACCGAACTGGTCCAGCACCGTGGAGGAGGAGGGGCTGGTCTGCCCCTGCTCCGGCTTGCCACCGCCGACCCCGGCCGGGTCGCCGCCCTGACCGGCCTGGAAACCGGAGACCAGCTGCAGCACGGTGTTACGGACCCGGTTCAGGTCGGCACCGAGCTTGACCAGCACCTGCGCGGCCACGCCCTCACCCTCGCGGATCAGGCCGAGCAGGATGTGCTCGGTCCCGATGTAGGAGTGGTTGAGTTGCAGCGCTTCGCGCAGGCTCAGCTCCAGGACCTTCTTGGCCCGGGGGGTGAACGGAATGTGCCCGGTCGGCGACTGCTGACCGTGGCCGATGATCTCTTCGACCTTTTCCCGCACCTGCTCCAGGGAGATACCCAGCGACTCAAGCGCTTTGGCGGCAACTCCTTCACCCTCATGGATCAGTCCGAGCAGGATGTGCTCGGTGCCGATGTAATTGTGATTGAGCAAGCGGGCCTCGTCCTGGGCGAGCACCACCACTCGGCGTGCCCGGTCAGTGAACCGCTCGAACATTGCGTGTCTCCTCACCTGATTCCGGCTTGCCGCCCTTGGCACCGCGGACTGCACCAGTCCACCGTGTCCCCGGACACCGGAGATCTGTCGTTCCTCAACTCTAGTCAATGCAACCCAGCTGGCACAGGAGTCCCGGCACCCGCGGATCACCGAAGTTGAGCGTTACTGACTCAACAACGCACCCGAGGGCCCCGGCATTCCGCCTCCGGGGCGATCTGTGCGCGCGGGCGTACGCCCACAGCGAACGAGCGAATCAGGGCGCGGATCGGGTCCAGCACAGCCCGAACGCCGGTTCGAATGCCGAACCGACCACAACTCGCGGGTACGCTGACCCGCGTGACTACACCCGCGAAATCTCCCGTCCTGACCGCCCTGCGCGTGCTTGCTGTCATCACCGCCGTGGCCGCGATCGCCCAGACCGCCCTCGGCTCCGTCCTTTCGGTGAATCTGGCGGCGGGAGCGATTCGCGCGAGCCATGCCGGCACCGCGACGATCATCCTGGTGCTGACCGTGGTGACCGCGGTGGTGGCGATCCTGTGGAGCCGCAAGGGTGGGTCGAAGGGCCTCCTCTACCACGCCATCGGCATGGTGGTGCTCGCAGTGATCCAATTCGCCCTCGGGGAGATGGGCGTAGAGATCGTCCACATCGTCATCGGGGTGCTGTTCCTGGTGGGCAGCGTGGCCCTGGCCACCCTCGCCATCCGCAAGCCCGTCCGCGCCTGAGCGTACGCCGGCACACCCGCACAACCGACCTACCCGAGGAGACCGCCATGCCCGAGCACAGCGACGCCGGGAACCGGATCTCATGGGGGGCCCGCCTGTGGCGCTTCGTGAAAGAGCTCGCGATCGTGCTGATCGGGGCGTTGATCGTCTCGGCGCTGCTGCGCGCGTTCGTGTTCGAGCCCTTCGTCATTCCTTCCGGCTCGATGCAGCAGACCCTGGAGGTCAGCGACAAGGTCGTGGCGCAGAAACTCACCGAGTTCAAACGCGGCGACGTGATCATTTTCCGGGATCCGGGCCATTGGGTCAGCCGGACCGAGCACCAGCCGAACACCAATCCGGTCTCCAGTGCCCTGGAATTCATCGGCGTCCTGCCGAACAGCTCGCAGGATTACCTGACCAAGCGGGTCATCGGGACTCCCGGTGACCGGGTCAGTTGCTGCGATGTCCAGGGCCGGATCACCGTCAACGGATATCCGCTGACCGAGGACTATCTCTATACCGAGCCCAACGGGCAACGGGTGAAGCCGTCGGACCAGCCGTTCGATGTGATCGTGCCGGCCGGAAAACTGTTCGTCATGGGCGACCACCGCAACGCCTCGGCCGATTCCCGCTGCCACCTCACCCAGCCGGTGCCCGGCGGCAATACCGGCGACAACGCCTTCGTCCCGATTCAGAATGTGGTCGGACCGGTGGGTCTGATCGTCGCCCCACTGGACCGGTTCCAGCAGTTGAAGACACCCACCACCTTCGACGGCGTACCGCCCCCGGCCCAACCGGCACCGGCCGAGCCCTACATCGATACCCGGATCAGCTGCTGACGCCGAGGTCGCCGAGGGCCTGCTCGGCCGTCGATCGGGCCACCCGCGCGGAATCCCGCGCCCGGGTGGCCCGTTCCAATTCTTCCCGCAGGCGCGCCAGGGCCGCCACCCGCTCTGCCTCGACCTGTTCCGCGGCGACCACTGCGGCCCGCAGCCGGGCCACCTCTGCGCTCGCGGTCGTCGCGGCCTGCTCGGTCTCGGTCAGCGCGGCCGCAGCGGCTGCGGCGGCGTCCTCGGCATCGGCGAGGTCCAGATCAGCGCGCGCCAGGGCCCGCTCGGCCCGGCGTACCGCCGCGGGATCGACCTCGCGTACCGCCGCGGGATCGACTTCGTGTACCGCCCCGGGATCGACATCGGTCGGTTCCGCGCTTCCACTGGCGGCCCCGGCCGGGCGCAGCGCCACCACCTCGGCCATCGGCGCGAGCTCGGTCAGCCGCAGCGGGCCGAAGCCGGTCGGCTGCGCGGTCTGCGCCAGGATTCCCGCGCCGATCGCGGTGCCGAGTTCGGCATCGCTCATCCCGGCCTGCAGGGTCTGCACCACCTCCTGCCGCACCGCCGCGGTGGCGTGGTAGCCGCGCTGCTCCCCCGCCTCGACCGCCAGCCGGGCCAGTGCCGCCAGCACTCGGTTCCGTTCGGTCGACAGCGTGCGCAGTTGATCGGCGGCCAGGTCGGCGTGCGCCTCCCGCAGCGCCTCGGCCAACACGAGCAGGTCGGCCAACTCACTCGGGTGCTCGGCGGCCAGCAGATTCACCAGCCAGGCCCCGCGGGTGGGTTTGCGCAAAGCGGCCACGGCCTTGGCAACCTCGGGCTGCCCGGCCAGCTTTGCCTCTTTCGCCAATGCGGTGCGCCCGGTGACGAAAGCGCCCGGATCCCCCGCGTACAGGCGAGCGATCCGGGCAGTGAGGTCACGCACCCGATCGGGTCAGTTCGCGCGCTCGTAAGCCTCGCGAATTTCCTGGGGCACGCGGCCGCGGTCATTGACCGGCCAGCCGTTGGCTCGGGCCCAGGCCCGGATATCGGTCGGCGTCCCCTGCTCGGCACGAGTGCGCACCGCCCGCTTGCGACCGTCGCGGCGCGCATTGCGTACCCACGGATCCATCGCTTCACGCAGCCGCTTCGCATTGTCGTTGGACAAATCGATCTCGTAATCGGCGCCATCGATGGAGAACCGCAGGGTCTCAGCCGGCGTAGTGCCGTCCAGGTCGTCTTCGAGGATCACCCGCTGAGCCATTTCAAACTCCTTTATTCCTACTGATTGGGGGTACCCCAAGAATAGCCACACTATTCCGGGTACCACAAAAGACCAGAGTATTCCGATTCGGTAACGATGGACCCGAGCAATGATTTATGGATTCACCAGCGAATCCCGAGCGGAATCATCCGGGTCCACCGGATTTACTTATGGTAGTTCGGAGCGAGGGCTGAGCTATCGTGCAGAACATGCCACCGATCCCCGCCATTCGGTCGTTGCCCACCCGATTCACCGTGGGGTCCCCGGCCACCGCCCTGCCGACCGCGGCCTCGGTGCGGCACCTGGATCCCGGTCCGGAGCACCCGAGTCGGGCCGGCGTACTCACCCTGGCCGTGGATTATGACGCCGCCGGCCGGATCAGCACCGCCGAAGTGTCGATCGGGTTGTTGCACCGGGGGGTGGAAAAGCTCTTCGAGGTTCGCGACTATCGCCAGATCCTGTCCCTGGCCAACCGCCATGACTGGCAGGCGCCGGCGTTCGGGGAGCTGGCGGTGGCCCTGGCCGCGGAGCAGCTGCTCGGACTGGAGGTACCCCGCCGCGCGGTGTGGCTGCGCACGTTGCTGTCCGAACACACGCGCCTGGTCAGTCACCTGGGCTCGCTCAGCTGGCTCGCCCCGCCGCAGCGGCTGGGCCACTTGCGGGCCCTGCGGGAGCGGTTGCGTGAGCAACTGCGGCGCTGGACCGGTAATCGCATCCACCCGATGGTGGTCCGCATCGGCGGCGTCATCGCCGATGTCGGCAGCCAGTGGCTGGCCACCGAGGTGGCCCTGGCCGACGAGGTCGCCGCGTTCGCCGCCGAACTGTCCGGAGCCCTCCAGGAGCTCCCCACCGGGCTCGGCATCCTCTCCCCCGCCCAAGTGGACTCCTGGGGCCTCAGCGGCCCGGTGAGCGCCGCCAGCGGGGTGGACCGGGACCTGCGTCGCCGGCGGCCCTACCTGGCCTACGCCGAGTTGGCGGACTTGCTGCCCACCGCCCCGGAGACCACCAGGGATGCCCGGGCCCGACTGAGCGCGGTGGCCGCCGAACTGCCCGCCTCCGCGGCGTTGATCCGGGCCTGTGCCGAGCAGGCCCCCGGCGGGGTGATCACGGTGACGCTGCCGAAGATCCTGAAGCTCCCGGTCGGAGACTGCTACGTGGCCACCGCTGCCCCCTGGGGGCAGGCCGGGGTCCATCTGGTGTCGACCGGGCAGAAGACTCCCGCCCGGCTCCAATTGCGTACGCCCAGCTCCCGCAATGTGGCCGCGCTGGAGTCGGCGCTGCTCGGGGCCGACCCCGACCAGGTGCTGCCGATTCTGTGCTCACTGGGATATGTGATCGGCGACGTGGCCAAATAGGCCGCACCATTTCCCTTTTTATTGGAATGCCTCAACAATGAATACAGGCGCGTACCGAATGGTCGACCCGTTAAGTTGACCCGTTGAGTTGACCCATTGATTTTGGGGGCCTTTCGGACCCCCACGACTCCACCTCGCCGCAGGATACGAGGCTTTCCACTTTCGTGGGCAGTCTTTTGCATTGAGACATATCGTGTGTTATCAAGAACTCATGTCCCATTGTGTGACATCTTGTCAAAACACCGATTATTTGTTGAGGAATCACGAAAGCCCGATCCGGACGGATCGGGCTTTCGCGGTGGCGTGTTGGGGAGCAGGTCAGGCCTGCTTGCGTGCCTCACTGTCGGTGTGGCCGGGGAACGCCAGCTGCTCCAGGCTGGAGATGCTGGGGTGTTCACCGGTGTTCCACAGCTCCGCGGCGGTGGGCAGGGCCGCCCACTGCGATTCCGACATCGCGTACCGCGGCATCGAGACGACCTCGGCCCGGTCGGCGGATTCGGCTTCCTCGGCCTGGCGCAGCTTCTTGAGCTCGGCCTCGGCGCGGGACAGCTCCCGCTTGAGCCGGCTGATGGTCAGGTCGCGCTCGATGACGTCGGCCTGCAGATGGGCCTTCTCACCGAGCAGCGCGTTGATCTCGGTGCGCAGCCGGTCGATGTCACCGTGCAGCGCGGCCAGCTTGCCGTCGGCGCGGTCGTTGTAGGACTTCATCACCGAGAGGACCTCGCCGTTGTGCTGGCGCTCGACGCTCAGGTGCTGGCCCTGGGTCTGCATGGACTCCCGGATCTCCGCGCGAGCCTCGGCCTGGGACCGGCGGACGGCCTTCCAGGCGAACTGCAGGGCGACCAGACCGGCCACCAGGGCGATCGCGATGCCCGCACGAACCACCCACACCGGCCCGAAAGCCGCCGCGATGGCCACAACGGCACCAGCTGCCAGAGTGATGATCCCGGCGCGTCGCAGAGCGTTGACGCCGGACTGCTTAGTTTTGGTGGATTCGCTCACACGCCGACTCTATGAGAGCACCCAGCGACTTCCCCGCAGGTATCCGGCGTGTTGGGACATGTTTCCTGCCGGCTCGTGCCGCCCGGGCGTGTCGGGCGAGGATCGGGGCCGCGGACCGGCCCCGCACCGGGTCAGTACGCCCCGTCGCCGGCGTCGGATTCCCCGCCGGATTCCCCGTCGGGTGGTTCGGGAACCTTGCAGTAGTGCTCCAGGACCAGCCCGGCCGCCGACAGGGCCGCAGCAGCCAGCGCGGAGACCGCCGCAACCAACACCCGCTGCAACGGGCCGGGGGCACCGAGATCGGGCAGGGTGAGCAGCACCACCGCCAGGTAGCCGCCGAACACCGCCGCCCCGCCGAGACCGGCCGCCTTCCCCAGGACCAGGTAGATCACCGCTTGGCGGGGTTCCACCGGCTCCCGGCGCACCTGGATCCGATTGCGGGCACCCCAGGCGATCCCGGCGACCAGCAGGGCAATGAAACCGATCCACAGCGCCCCGAGCCAGGGCAACTGCGGGGGGCCGCTCACCACCTGCGTGGCGGTCAGGACCAGCCCGCCGAACACCGCACCCAGGGCCGCCGCGAGCAGCAGGTGCCGGGGACGCGTGGGCCGAACGGTGCCGACGGGCTCGCTCACCGGGCGCGGTGGCTTCAGTCCTCGATGACCAGGTCGGCGCGCAGGCGTACGCCCTGGTCCGGGGTCGCGGCGATCAGATCGGCGACCCGGCCCTTGCCCGGCAGTTCGGCCTCGGGATCGACGGCCAGCCACGGGATCAGCACGAACGCGCGCTGATGGGCGTCCGGGTGCGGCAGCACCAGCCGGTCGGTGTCCACGGTGCGCCGCCCGACCATGACCAGATCCACATCGAGGGTGCGCGGGGCGTGCTCGATGGTCCGGACCCGGCCGAAGGCCTCCTCGATCGCCTGGGCGCGGTCCAGCAGCGTCAACGGCTCCTGGGTGGTGTCCCCGACCACGACGATGTTCAGGAAGTCGGGACTGCCGGCCGGGGCATCGACCGGGGCGGTCTCATAGACCGGGGAGACCGCGGCGATCATCAGATCGGGGGTGTCGCGCAGGGCGGCGACCGCCGCCTGCAGATTCTCCAACCGGTCGCCCAGGTTGGAGCCGACAGAATACACGACCTGGGTCAACGGCTTCATGCCACTGAGGGTGTCGACGTCGAACGCGCCGGGAATGGTGCTCACAGGGCTGCTCCTTCTTCGGCGGCGCGATGCCGCACGATCGTCACGCTGATGTCACTCAGCTCCACCGCCACGGGGGCGTGGGGTTTGTGTACGGTCACTTCGGCCTCCACCACGCGGGGGCGGGCGAGGCAGGTTGCAGCGAGCCGCTCGGCGAGCGTCTCGATCAGATTGACGGGATCACCGGCCACGTCGGCCACCAGGGCTGCCGACAGCTCGGCATAGTCGACCGTACGGGTCAGGTCATCACCGGCCGCAGCATCGGCGATGTCGATCCCGAGGCAGACATCGAGGTAGAAGTCCTGCCCGGATTCGCGCTCGGAGTCCAGCACGCCGTGATAGCCGAAGGCCTTGACTCCGGTCAGTCGGATGCGATCCATCCCACTCCTGTCCTTAGCGGTCTCTCATCACTGCCGCAGACAGTAACGCGGTTTCGGTTCGATATCATCCCCGATCGGCAACTTCGGACTCCGGACGCATCGCCTCGACCACCGCGATCGCGTCCCGATGCGGCCGTGCGGTGTGGGTCCGGACCGCCCAGATCCGGCGTACCGCGAGCAGTGTGGTGAGCGCCACCGTGGCCACATCGCGCTGTCGCGGCGGGCGCAGGCGGTCCTCATCGGCCAACAGCCGGCCCAGGAATTGCTTGCGGGAGGCGCCGATCAGCACCGGGAACCCGAGCGCGGCAAAAATATCGAGGTGGCGCAGCAGATCCCAGTTGTGCGCCCCGGTCTTGGCGAAGCCGAGTCCCGGATCGATCACCAGGTTCTCCTCGCGTACGCCGGCGGCCAGGGCGGCCTCGATCCGGGCGCTCATTTCGTCGCGGACATCGGCGACCACATCGCGGTAGCGGGCGGCGGCGTCCATCGTGACGGAGTGGGCGCGCCAGTGCATCGAGATGTAGCCGGCGTCATGATCGGCGACCAGCGGCAGCATCCGGGGGTCGGCGAGTCCGCCGGAGACGTCGTTGATGATCTTCGCCCCGGCCTGCAACGTCGCCTCGGCCACTTCGGCCCGCATGGTGTCCACCGACACCGTCACCCCGGCGGTAGCCAGGGCTCGGACCACCGGCAGGATCCGACGCAGTTCCTCGGCGGGCTCGGTCCGGGTGATTCCGGGTCGGGTGGATTCGCCGCCCACATCGATCAGGTCGGCCCCCTCGGCGACCAGCGACTCGGCGTGGTGGATGGCCCGCTCGTAGTCGTACCAGTCGCCGCCGTCGGAGAAGGAATCCGGGGTGACGTTGACGATGCTCATGACCATCGTCCGGTCCTGGCTGGGGATCATTGGCCCACCCTAGTGCGATCGATCGGGGCCGAGCCATCCGATTGCGGCCCGGTCCCGGCGGCCGAGTCCCCCGCCGCCGCGGTACGCCGCCGGGCCCGCAGCACCAACAGCGCGGCCACCACCAGGGCCAACACCACCCCACCGCCGATCACCCACGGCAGCACCGGCGGGACCGGCGCCGGCGGCGCCTCCGGCAGGGTGTCACGCAGGTACTGCCCGATCGCCGCGGTGGCCGGCGCGAGCTGCTCGCCGGTATAGCCCCCGTGGATCGGCCGGGTGCGGCTGAGTTCCTGGTCCACGGTGACCGCATTGGTCAGCACCCGCCACAGTCCCGCGCCGGAATCGCAGACCAGGTCGCCGGAGGCACAGACGGTGAACATCCGCGCGGTGTCGCCGCCCACGGCGTACCGGTAGCGGGTGGCGATGGAGGACAACTGGGCGGTGTCGGCGCTGCCGTCGCCGAGTTGCTTGGCGGCCAGGGCGGCCGCGACCGGGCCGAACTGGCCCTGCTGCCGGGCCTGGGCGGCGGCCTCGCGCAGGTAGTACAGGCTCGGCATCAAGCCGGTCGAGGTCTCGGTGGAGTCCCCGAGCCGGGTCAGTCGCTGACCGGCGTAGTGGGCCGGATTGCCGACCAGGACCGCCCCGGCCAGTCGATCCGTGCCCTCGGTGCCGGGCAGGCCGGCGATGACTTCGTTGACGATCTGCGCCCCCTGGGAGAAGCCGGCCAGGACCCAGCGCTCCCCCGGGCAGCGCGCCCGGGAGTCGGCGAGCACCTCGCTCAGCCGGGTCACCCCGGTGGCGACCGAATCGGTGTAGGCATTGGCCGGCAGCGGATCGTTGAACAGCAGTTTGTCCAGCCCGAGTGTCAGCAGCACCTGGGGCGCGGTCGCCGGATAGTCGAGATAGACCTGCCGGACGGTGCCGGTCGGGGTCCCCTGCGGCGCGGCGGTCTGGCCGACCAGTTGGTCGCGCACGGTGGTGACCGTGGGCCCGTAGGGCGCCTGTTCCCCCGAGCCCCGGGCACCCACGAACAGCAGGTCCGCGCAGGGTTGCTCGGCCGTCGCGCCGGAGGCGACCGGGTCCGGGGCCCAGGTCAGTCCGCCGACCGGAACCGCGTACGCGGGGGTGGGCAGCAGGCCCAGGAGCAGGGCCAGGGACAGCAGCAGAAGGGGAAGCCGTTTCATCGGGTCCCAGGATAGGCGGGACGCCTCCCCCCGCCGATCCCGACGACGGCCGATCCGGCGGCTCAGCCGCCCAGGATCAGGCTCATCGCCTCGGCCCGGGTGGCGGGATCGCGCAACTGGCCGCGCACCGCACTGGTCACCGTCTTCGACCCCTGCTTGCGCACCCCGCGCATCGTCATGCACATGTGCTCGGCCTGGACCACCACGATCACCCCGCGCGGCTGCAGGAACTTCATCAACGCATCGGCCACCTGGGTGGTCAACCGTTCCTGGACCTGGGGGCGGCGGGCATACACATCGACCAGGCGGGCCAACTTGCTCAGCCCGGCAACCCGGCCGGAGGCACTGGGGATGTAGCCGACATGGGCCACGCCGGTGAAGGGCACCAGATGGTGCTCGCAGGAGCTCCACAGTTCGATGTCCTTGACCAGCACCATCTCGTCGTGGGCGACGTCGAAGGTCTTGTCCAGCACGTCGGCCGGATCCTGGTGCAGCCCGGCGTACATCTCGGCGTAGGCGCGCGCCACCCGGTCCGGTGTCTCCTGGAGTCCGTCCCGATCCGGATCCTCACCGATCCCGATGAGAATTTCGCGCACGGCGGCGGCGATGCGGTCATGATCGAACCCAGTCATACCGCGAAGAATGGCACAGTGCCGAGGATTCGTGAGCGAGTCCCGCTGTTCGGCGAGACTGCCGCACCCCGCGGCCGCCGGTTAGGGTCGGCCCGTGGTGAAACGGGTGTGGGTGATCGGAATCGGCCCCGGCGGCATCGACCAGGTGACCGTGGCGGCGATTCGCGCGCTGAATCGGGTCGAGGTTTTCCTGGTGCCCGACAAGGGCGCGGCCAAGCACGATCTGGTGGCGCTGCGGGAGCAGATCTGCGCGACCTACATCGATCATGATTACCGGATCATCGAGGTCCCCGACCCCGAGCGCGGACCCGATGCCGAGCGCAGCGCCGACCAGTACGCCGGCGGGGTCCGGGACTGGCACCGCGCCCGGGCCGATCGGTACGCCGAACTGCTCACCGGGCTGCCCGAGGCCGACGCCGGGTTCCTGGTCTGGGGGGACCCGGCCTTCTACGACTCGACTCTGCGGATCCTGGACACCCTGCAGGCCGACGGGCTGGAGTTCGAGGTCACGGTGGTGCCCGGGATCTCGGCGATCCAACTGCTGGCCGGCGAGCACCGCACGGTGCTGAACCGGATCGGGCAACCCATCCACATCACCACCGGCCGGCGGCTGGTCGCCGACTACCGGGCGTACGGCAGCGACCTCGGCGACCTGGTGGTGATGCTGGACGGCGCGCTGACCTGCCGAGAACTGCGCGCCGAGCCGCTGGAGATCTTCTGGGGGGCGTATTTGGGCGCGCCCGAGCAGGTACTGCGCCGGGGGCGACTGGACGCGGTGATCGACGAGATCGTCGACCTGCGGGCCCGGTTGCGCGCCGCGCACGGCTGGATCATGGACACCTATCTGCTGCGCCCGATCACCCCGGCGGGCCCCACCCCGTAACCGCGCTGCGTCGGTCGGGTCAGTTCCGGGGCTGGTGCAGGCCCCACCGGTGCCCGAACGGATCGATCAGCCAGCCCCGCCGCTCGCCGGTGTCCTGATCGCTCGGCTCCCGGTCGGCGGTGGCGCCGGCCGCGATCGCCCGGGCGTACGCCGCGTCGACATCGTCCACCGCGAGCACCATCGCCACCGTGCTGTGGCCCAGCGTCGCCGGCGCGTACGCCCCGTACTCGTGATACTCATCGGACAGGAAGAACAGGTCGTCGCCGATCCGCAGCGTGATGTGACCGATCCTCCCGTCCTCCTCGTCGTAGCGCTCCCCGGTCTCCTGGGCCCCGAAGGCCGCGGCATAGAACGCCACCGCAGCCACCCCGTCATGCACCGTCAGGTACGGAATCAGCCGTGTCATCAGGTTCTCCTTCCCCCGTGCGGACGGTCGGGCGACCGCCCCGGTCCCACGCCGGAACCTCGCCTCCCACGCTAGAACCTCGCGTTACGTGAGGTGCAAGGGCCAGCACCAGCTGTCCAGAACTTCCGCTATCTCGATACACCCGCTATCTCGATACACCCGCAATCTCGATATGCCCGCTATCTCGATATGCCCGCTATCTCGATATGCCCGCTATCTCGATACACCAGGTAGCTTGCACAACAAGGTACCTTGTTTTAAACTGAAGGCGTGCCGAACAATCGTGAGACCGAAGCCTGGGGCTCCCAGATCCGCAAGGGGGTCGTGGAACTGGCCGTGCTCGGCCTGCTGGCCGCCGAGCCGCGCTACGGCTCCCAACTGGTCGACGACCTGGCCCACTATCCGGCCCTGGCGATCAGCGCGGGCACGATCTATCCGCTGCTGTCCCGGCTGCGCAAGGCCGGCCTGATCGAGTCCACCTGGGCCGAGTCCCCGGTCGGACCACCCCGCAAGTACTACGCCCTGACCCCGACCGGCCGGACCGCCCTGACCGCGATGACCGACGCCTGGGCCGAAGTCACCAGCACACTCAACCGCATCCTGCAGGAGGGATCATGAGCATCACCGACCTCGCCGACCTGTCCCCGAGCGCCCGCCGTACCGCCGAGGAATTTCTGTCCACCACCCCCGCCGACCTCCGCGACGACCTCCGGGCACACCTGCTCGACTCACTGTCCCCCGCGGCCACCGACGCCGACGTGCGTAGCGTTATCGCTGCCCTGGGACCGATCGGGGACGGCACCGCGCGCCGAGGCCTGCGCGGCCGGCTGCTCGGCATCCCCTACGACTTCACCGCCCCCACCTGGGACAAGATCATCTCCCGGACCTGGAACCCCGCCGACCCGCGGATCTGGCAACCGCACCTGTTCGGGATCGGCTGGACCCCGAACCTGGGCGCCATCGCGGCCCGGCTGGGCCTGATCGAGCCCGATGCGGAGGATGATCCGCTTACTACCGCCCCGCTGAGTCCTGCCGCGATCCTCCCGGCCGCGGTCGCCACCATGGCGGTGCTCGGCTCGGCGGCCGTGCTCGGCCGGTCCCTGCCGGATCGGGTGGGCCGCGGCTGGCGCGTGGACGGCACACCCAAGCAGGTGGGTTCCCGGGCGCGCGCGATCGCCGGATCGATCGGCTGGACCGCGGGCCCGACCGCGGCGGTGGCCGCGGCCCTCGCCGCGGGTGCCGGGACAACACCGGCGCAGCGCCGCAACCGCGCCGGCGCGGTGGTGGTCGCCACCGCCATGGCGACCGGGACCGCCGTCGATTGGCTGGGGGTGGTGATCCGGGCCCGCAGTGGACGTCCGCAACCCTGGGTCGGACCGGCCGCGATCCTGGCCGCGGCCGGGTCGGTCTTCGGGATTCTGCTCACCCAGGCCCGCCGCGGCCGGCGCGCCGAACAGGATCGCGACCTGTCCGGGCCGCACTGACGGCCGCACTGGCGAGCCCGGCGTACCGGCGGCTCAGTCCTCCAGGTCGCCCTCGACATCCAGGTAGACCTGCTGCAACTGCTGCAGCAGCGCCGGATCGGGCTGCTCCCAGAGTTCCCGCTCGGCCGCCTCGTGCAGCTTCTCGATGATCCCGCGCAGCGCCCACGGGTTCGCCTGCCGCAGGAACTCCTGGGTGGTCTCGTCCAGCACATAGCTGGCCGCCAACTGTTCGTACATCCAGTCCGGCACCACCCCGGCGGTCGCGTCGAACCCGAACAGGTAGTCCACCGTCGCGGCCAGCTCGAAGGCGCCCTTGTAGCCGTGTCGGCGCATCGCCGCGATCCACCGCGGGTTGACCACCCGGGCCCGGAAGACCCGGGTGGTCTCCTCGGCCAGGGTG
The DNA here is from genome assembly GCF_000423085.1 of Granulicoccus phenolivorans DSM 17626 = NBRC 107789 = JCM 15570. Lineage (GTDB taxonomy): Bacteria > Actinomycetota > Actinomycetes > Propionibacteriales > Propionibacteriaceae > Granulicoccus > Granulicoccus phenolivorans. Next base: position 72,374 of record NZ_AUHH01000011.1, read on the forward strand.
CGGGTCTTCACCGCCTCCGGGGTGGTGGAGTCCCCGACGTACGCCTTCGGGGCCTGCCCGGTCAACGAGCGCACCATCGCGACCATGCCGCCGTGGTACTGGTAGTAGTCGTCGGAGTCGGCGATGTCGTGCTCGCGGGTGTCGATGTTCTTGGCCGCGACCTGGATCCGGCGATAGTTGTTCTCCATCGTCTCCCGGGCCGGAACGCCGTTCATCCCGCGCCCGTACGCGAATCCGCCCCAGGTGGCGTACACCTCGGCCAGATCGGCATCCGAGCGCCAATTCCCCGCCTCCACCAGCGGCAGGATGCCCGCCCCGTAGGACCCCGGCTTCGACCCGAAGATCCGCGTGGTGGCCCGGCGCTCGTCCCCGCCGGCGGCCAGGTCGGCCTGCGCGTTGGCCCGGACGAAGTTGACCTCCTCGGGCTCATCGAGGGCGGCGACCCGGCGTACGGCATCGTCGAGCAGATCGAGCACGTGCGGGAACGCGTCCCGGAAGAACCCGGAGATGCGGACGGTCACATCGATCCGCGGGCGGCCGAGCTCGGCGGTCGGGATGACCTCCAGCCCGGTGATCCGCCGGGACGCCTCGTCCCAGACCGGGACCACCCCGAGCAGCGCCAGGATCTCGGCGATGTCGTCCCCGGAGGTCCGCATCGCCGAGGTCCCCCACACCGACAGCCCGACCGAGCGCGGATACTCCCCGGTCTCCTCCAGATAGCGCGCCAGCAACGAATCCGCCATCGCCCGACCGGTCTCGTACGCCAGCCGCGACGGGATCGCCTTGGGATCCACCGAGTAGAAGTTCCGCCCGGTCGGCAGCACGTTGACCAGCCCGCGCAGCGGCGACCCGGACGGCCCGGCCGGAATGTAGCCACCCGCGAGCGCGTGCAACACCGCATCGATCTCGCCGCTGGTCTGCGCCAACCGCGGCACCACGTGCTCGACGGCGAATCGCAGCGCGGCCGCCACCCCGGCCGGATCCGGCGCGTCGAGGCGGGACACCAGGGGGTCGATCATCTCGGCCTGCCACCCGGTCGCGGCCAGCGCGGTGACCAGGTTCCGCGCGGTCTGCTCGACCTGATCGGTGCGGGCCCGGTCCTCCGGCGCGTCCCCGGCCGGCAGCCCGAGCGCGACCCGCAACCCGGGCACCGGATCGCCGCCGCCGGAGAAGATCTGGTTGGCCCGCAGGATCGCCAGCACCAGGTTGACCAGTTCCTGCCCGGTCGGGGCCACGCCGAGGGTGTGCAGCCCGTCGCGGATCTGGACATCCTTGATCTCGCACAGCCAGCCGTCGACGTGCATGACGAAGTCGTCGAAGTCGTCGTCGGTGGGGCGCTGGTCCAGTCCCAGGTCATGGTCCAGCTTGGCCGCCTGGATCAGCGTCCAGATCTCCCCGCGCAGCGCGGGCGCCTTGGCCGGGTCCATCGCCGAGACGTTGCCGTACTCATCGAGCAACTGCTCCAACCGGGCGATGTCGCCGTAGGTCTCCGCCCGCGCCATCGGCGGCACCAGGTGGTCCACGATCGTGGCGTGGGCCCGCCGCTTGGCCTGCGTCCCCTCGCCGGGGTCGTTGATCAGGAACGGGTAGATCAGCGGGACCGAGCCGAGCGCGGCGTCGGGCCCGGAGTCCGCGCCGAGGGCCAGGTTCTTGCCGGGCAGCCACTCCAGGTTGCCGTGCTTGCCGACGTGCACGATCGCGTCGGCGCCGAAGCCCTCCTCCAGCCAGCGGTAGACCGCGAGGTAGTGATGGGTCGGCGGCAACTCCGGATCGTGGTAGATCGCGATCGGGTTCTCCCCGAAGCCCCGCGGCGGCTGGACCAGGATCACCACATTCCCGGCCCGCAGCGCGGCCGCGACGAGTTCGGGTTCCGCACCGGAGTCGTCGACGAACACCGATCCCGGCGCCGGCCCCCAGGCGTCGGTGATCCGCTCCAGCAGCGCGGCCGGCAGGTCGGCGGTCCAGGCGGCGTACTGGCTCGCGGTGATCCGCACCGGCTGGCCGGCCAACTGCTCACTGGTCAGCCACTCCTCGTCCTGGCCGCCGGCGGCGATCAGCGCATGCATCAACTGGTTGCCGCGAGTGGTCAGCAGCGACTCCCCCGGCACCTGCTCGATCGCGCCGGTGCCCGGAATCTCCCCGGCCGCGCCGATGTCGTAGCCGGCCTCGTGCATCGCGAACAGCAGCCGGATCAGCGAGGCCGGGGTGTCCAGCCCGACCGCATTGCCGATCCGGGAATGCTTGGTCGGGTACGCCGAGAGCACCAGGGCCACCTTGCGCTCGCCGACCGGGATGTGGCGCAGTCGGGCGTACTTGACCGCCAGGCGTGCCATTCGGGCGCAGCGTTCGGGATCGGGCACGTAGTGCGGCAGCCCGTCGGCGTCGGTCTCCTTGAACGAGATCGGGACCCCGATGATCCGCCCGTCGAACTCGGGCACCGCGACCTGGGTGGCCACATCCAGCGGGCTCATCCCCTCAGCGGAGGCCTCCCAGGTCGCCCGGTCCCAGGTGAGACACAGCGCCTGCAGGATCGGCACGTCCAGCGCGGCCAGCGCCTGCACGTCCCAGGACTCATCGTCGCCGCCGGCCTGGGCTTGCGCCGGTCGGGTGCCGCCGGCGGCGAGCACCGTGGTGATCAGCGCGTCGTAGTCGGCCAGCCGGGTCAGCAGGTCGGCCGGGGGTTCCCGCAGCGAGGTCACGAAGATCGGTACGCCGATCCCCCCGGCCGCGTCGATCGCGTCGGCCAGGGCCTGCACGTAGGCGGTGTTCTCGGCGGCGTACTGGGCCCGGTAGAACAGCACCGCGACCTTCGGTCGGGCCGGGTCGACCGGTTCGGGGCGGTCCAGCGCCCCCCACAGCGGTTGCTCGAGGACCGGCTCGAAACCGACCCCGTCCAGCAGCACCGTGTCGCACAGGAACGCGTGCGCATTGGCCAGGTTCTCCTTGCCGCCCTGGGCCAGGTAGAGGTGGGCCTGCGCGCCGACGTTGCGGGGCACGGTGGACAGTTCCATCAGCGCGGCGTCCGGCAATTGCTCGCCGCCCAGCACGACCAGCGGCTTGCCGGCCGCCCGCACCGGTTCGAAGGTGGGCGGCAGGGCCTGCACCGAGCCGAGGAACCGGAAGACGATCAGGTCCGCCGCCCGGGCCAGTTCCGCCGCCCGCTCGGGACCGATCCGGGTGGGATTCGCGTACGCCCAGTCCGCCCCGCACGCCCGCGCGGACAGCAGATCGGTGTCCGAGGTCGACAGCAGCAGAACAGTGGACATGGAGCCTCCTGGAACAACGGCGGACGCGGGACCGGCCCGGCCCTGCACCGGTACGTGGGACAGATCACAGCCCACGGACCGAATATGGACCCTAGCCGGTTTCGGGTGAATGGGGTCCGGGCACCTACAGTGGAGCCATGGCGACGAACCTACCCGGCGGCAATGGCGCCCCGGACCGGTCCCGGGGCGACCTGTGCCCCGGCGTGCTGACGCCGTTCTCCGCAGCCGACGGCGCGATCATCCGATTGCGCGCCCCCGGCGGCCTGGTCGCGGTGGCCACGCTGCGCCGCCTGGTCGAGCTCGCCGAGACCCACGGAGCCCCCTTCCTGCAACTGACCTCCCGCGGGAACCTGCAACTGCGCGGGCTGCCCGACCCGCTCGGGCCGGACCTGGTCGCCGCCGTGGACCGGACCGGACTGGTGCCGTCGGCCAGCCACGAGCGGATGCGGAACCTGCTGTGCTCCCCGCTGACCGGGATCGAGCCGCGCAACACCCCGACCGGGCCCGCCGCCCGGACCCCCGATGTACGCCGGCTGGTGATCGAGACCGACCGCCTGCTGCGCGCCGACCCGGATCTGGCCCGGCTGCCCGGCCGGTTCCTGTTCGCCTTCGACGACGGCCGGGGCGACGTGCTCGCCGAACACTGGGATCTGGCCTGGGAAGCCACCGACGCCGAGACCGGCACGCTGCGGGTCGGGCCCCGACACGGGGTGCCCGGGCTGCCCGTCGGGGCCGCGGCGAGCACCCTGCTGGAGCTGGCCCGGGCCTTCCAACGCGTCCGCACGACGCTGTCCCCGACGCCCTGGCATGTCCGGGAACTGCCCGATCCGACGGTGCTCGGTGAGGCCGTGGTCGCCGTGCCCGCCCCGGTGTGCGGCCCGCAGCCGGCCGATGGTCCGATCGGGTCGGCGATGGTGCTCGGCGTACCGCTGGGCCGCTTGACCGGCCCGCAGATCGACCTGCTGGCCGAGTTCGGGGAGCAGGTCGTGCTCACGCCGTGGAAGAACCTCGTCGTCCCCCGCGTCGCCGCGAGCCGGCTGGGCGTCCTGCGCCGGGCCGGCTTCATCACCGCACCGCAGGACACCTGGGCCCAGGTGACTGCCTGCACCGGCCTGCCCGGCTGCCGCAAGTCGAGCATCGACACCCTGCGCCTGGCCCAGCAGCTGGTCGATGCCCTCCCGGTACCGCCCCGGCTGTCGGTCCACCTGGTCGGCTGCGAGCGGGCCTGCGGCACGCCCAGCCGCGAACACGTCACCCTGGTCGCCCCCGCCGGCGTGGATGAGGCACTGCGCGCCCTGTGAGCCGGGGTAGGTTGCCTGGAGCCGGAGCTGTGCCCGCAGCTGGGCCCGACCCGCGAAGGAGGACCATGCCGACCGCCCCGACCCGTCGCTACGCGTATGAGACCGACGGAACCGAGATCTACCGCCGGTCCTTCGCGACGATCCGGGCCGAGACCGACCTGAGTGGCTTCGAGCCCGACACCGCCACCGTCGTGGTGCGGATGGTGCACGCCGCCGGGGACACCGGCCTGGCCGAGGTGATCGAAGCCGGCCCCGGCCTGGTCCCCGCCGCCCGCGGCGCGCTGCGGGCCGGCCGGCCCATCTTCACCGACGCCTTCATGCTCGCCTCCGGGATCACCCGCAAGCGGCTGCCGGCCGACAACGAGGTCATCTGCACCCTGCGCGATCCGCGGACACCGGACGTCGCGGCCGCCTGGGGCACCACCCGCTCCGCGGCCGCGGTCTCGCTGTGGGGAGAGCGGCTGGACGGGGCGGTCGCGGTGATCGGAAACGCCCCCACCGCGCTGTTCCACCTGCTCGAACTGATCGCCGACGGCGGCCCCCGGCCGGCGGCCATCATCGGGGTCCCGGTCGGCTTCATCGGGGCCGCGGAATCCAAGCGGGCGCTGGCCGAGAGCGACCTCGGCATCCCCTGGCTGGTGGTGCACGGCCGCCGCGGCGGCTCGGCCCTGGCCGCGGCCGCGATCAACGCTCTCGCCCACGAGAACGAGCTGCCGGCATGACCGGCCACCTGTACGCCGTCGGCGTCGGCCCCGGCGACCCGGATCTGGTGACGGTCCGGGCGGCCCGGCTGATCGGACAGACTCCCGTGCTGGCGTACTTCTCCGGCCCGCGCGGGACCTCCATCGCCCGCGGCATCGCCGATCCCTACGTCGGCGAGCCGATCGAGGAACTGCTGCGCTACCCGGTCACCACCGGGACCACCGATCACCAGGGGGGCTACTACGGCGCGATCGAGGAGTTCTACGACGCCGCCGCCGACCGACTCGCCGCACATCTGAGCGCCGGCCGCGATGTGGTGGTGCTGGCCGAGGGCGATCCGCTGTTCTACGGCTCCTACATGTACCTGCACGACCGGCTCGCGCCCCGCTTTCCGGCCACGATCGTGCCCGGGGTCACCTCGATGCAGGGCGCGACCGCGGCCCTGGCCCAGGGACTGGCCCGCCACGAGGACGTGCTGACCGTGCTCCCCGGCACCCTGCCGGTGCCCGACCTCGCCTGGCGGCTGGCCCAGACCGATGCCGCGGTGGTGCTCAAGTTGGGGCGTACCTTCCCCGGCGTACGCGAGGCGCTGCGGCAGGCCGGGCGACTGGAGGATGCCTGGTTCGTGGAACGGGCCAGCCAGGACGGCGAACGCGTGCAACCGGTTGCCGACGTGGACGAGTCCACGGTGCCGTACTTCTCGATGATCGTGGTCGTCGGGCGGGACAACCGGGCCGACAGTGCCGGTCGTTCCGGGGCGGTCCGTCGTTCCGAAAGTGCGAAACGTGTCGACGCCGGCAACCACAATGGAAGCCACCCCTCGTCCGGCGCCGGCACGGTGAGTGTGATCGGGCTGGGGCCGGGGCCGGCGTACTGGCTCACCCCGGAGGCCGCCGCCCGCCTCGCCGAGGTCGGCCACGTCTACGGCTACGCCCCCTACGTGGACCGGGTCCCGCAGCGCCCCGGGCTGCAGCGGCACCCCTCGGGCAATACCGTCGAGGTGGACCGGGCCCGTGCGGCGCTGGCGATGGCCGCCCGGGGCGAGGCGGTCGCGGTGGTCTCCGGGGGCGATGCCGGGATCTTCGGCATGGCCTCGGCGGTGTTCGAGGCCGCCACGGACCCGGCGTACGCGCACGTGCGGGTCGAGGTGCTCCCCGGAGTGAGCGCGGCCCAGGCGGTCGCCGCCCGGGCCGGGGCGCCGCTGGGCGCCGACTTCGCGGTGCTCTCCCTGTCCGACCGGCTCAAACCGTGGCCGGTCCTGGCCGAGCGGCTGCGCGCCGCGGCCCGGGCCGACCTGGTCCTCGCGCTGTACAACCCGCGCTCGCGCAGCCGGCCCACCCAGCTGGCCGACGCCCGCGAGGTCCTGCTGGAGGTCCGCTCCCCCGACACCGTCGTGGTGGTCGGCCGCGACATCGGGCGGGCCGAGGAATCGCTGACGGTGACCACCCTCGGCGATTTCGACCCGGCGACCGTCGACATGAAATGCCTGGTCCTGATCGGGGCCGCCAGCACCCGGGTCACCCCCGCCGGCCAGGTCTGGACCCCGCGGTTCGTCGAGGTCGTGGCCCCGCACTGAGCCGCCGGACCGGCCGCGGGGCCTCTGGCGCCCGGCATCCGGCAGTGCTACGTTCACTTCAATCATGCTCTGCGAGCGCCGAGGAAGCCGGTGATACTCCGGCACGGTCGCGCCACTGTGACCGGACCGCCCAGGTCCGGAAGTCAGGAACTCCGCTCGCCGGGCCCCAGTGAGATCGGGACGCGAAATCCCGAGTAGGGAGCACAGATGCATATCGCCGAGGGGTTCCTGCCCCCCGCGCACGCCGTGGCCTGGACCGTGGCGGCGGCCCCGTTCGTCATTCACGGCGGGTACCGCGTGGTCAAGCTCGTCCGCGAGAAGCCCGAAGCCCGCCTGCTGCTCGGCGCGGCCGGCGCATTCACCTTCGTTCTGTCGGCAATCAAGCTGCCGTCGGTGACCGGCTCCTCGAGTCATCCCACCGGTACCGGGATCGGCGCGATCCTCTTCCGGCCGCCGGTGATGGCCTTCCTGAGCACCATCGTGCTGATCTTCCAGGCGCTGCTGCTGGCCCATGGCGGCATCACGACGCTGGGGGCGAACGTCTTCTCGATGGGGGTGGTCGGGCCCTGGGTCGGGTACGGCATCTTCCGGCTGTGCCGGGCCCTGCGGGCACCGGACCTGGTCGGCGTCTTCCTCGGGGTCGCGCTGTCCGACCTGTCGACCTACTGCGTCACCTCCGTCCAGCTCGCCCTGGCCCATCCGGATGCGGCCTCCGGTTTCGCCGGCGCGCTGGTGAAGTTCGCGAGCCTGTTCGCGATCACCCAGATTCCGCTGGCGCTGGCCGAAGGGGTGCTCGGCGTACTGCTGCTCCGGGCCCTCTTCCGGATCGCCCGACCCGAACTGATCAGCATCGGCTTCCTGCAACCGCCGGCCGCCGAAACCACCGGAAAGGAATCCGCGCATGCCTGAGCAGCCCTCGCCCCAGCAGCCCTCGGTCGCGGTGCCCCCTTCCACGGGTGGGCCGGCCGAGCGAACCGAGTCGCAGCCGGGCCGCGCCAAATACTCGGGGGCGGTGACGATTGCGCTGCTGGTCGCGCTGGTCGCACTGGTGGTGATCCCGTTCCTGATAGCACCCGCTCCCCCGGCCGGTGAGGAAGGGTTCGGCGGGACCGACGCCACGGCCAGCCAGCTCGTCGAGGAGCAGGGCTACACGCCCTGGGCCTCCCCGCTGATCAACCTCGGCAGCGGCGAGATCGAGTCCGGCCTGTTCGCCCTGCAGGCCGGACTCGGCGGCCTGATCCTCGGGATCGCGGTTGGCCGGCTGTCGGCCCGGCGGCGGACCGAACAGGCGGTCGCCGCGGTTCGGGCCGAGCTCGCTGCGGAGACCGAGAACCGCTGATGGCGGGCCCCGCGGTCGATCGGGCCGCGTGGAGCAGCCCGTGGCGGCAGCGCAGCGTCGGCGACAAGGCCCTGCTGTGCTTCGGGCTGCTGGCGGTCGCGATCGCCGCGCCGCAGTGGCCGGTCGCGGTGGCGGTGCTGCTCATCGCGTCCGTGCTGGCGCTCGGACCGGCCGGCATCCGCCCGCAGCTGTGGGCCCGCTCGGTCGCCGCGCCCTATACGTTCATCGGGATCGGTGCGGTCTCGGTGTTGTTCGCCGTGGGGGCTGCCCCGACCGACGCGCTGTGGCAGGCGGGGCCGGTCTCGGTGTCGGCGCAGACCGTACGCGACGGGTTTCTGCTGCTGTGCCGGGGTTTCGCCGGGACCGCCGCGGTGCTGCTGCTGGCCACGACCACCCCGATCGTGGATCTGCTGCAGGCGCTGCGCCGGTGGCGGATCCCGGATCCCTTGCTCGAGGTGGCGTCGTTGACCTATCGGTTGCTGTTCCTGTTGTCGGCGATGACCGGCACGATCCGGGCCTCCCAGGAGGCCCGGCTGGGCTATGACGGGCTGCGGCGCGGCTACCGGTCGCTGGGCACGCTGCTGTCCAGCACGCTGCTCCGGTCCTGGGACCAGGCTCGCCGGATGGAGGACGGGTTGGCCGGGCGGGGCTACGAGGGGGCCCTGCGTACGCTGGCCCGCCCCAAACGGCACTCGGCCCGCTTCGTCGCGGGGTCGGTCGGGTTGCTGGTGGTCCTGGTGGTGCTGGCGGTGCTGCCGTGGCGGTGACGATGGAGGTACGCGGGATCGATGCGGCGTACCTGGATCATCCGGTGCTCGCGCAGGTCTCGTTGTGCCTGACCGGGCGGACGGTGCTGCTGGGCGCGAACGGTTCGGGCAAGACCACCCTGTTGCGGGTGCTGTCGGGAGCCCATCGTCCGCTGGCCGGCGAGGTGTTGGTGGGCGGGACCCGGCTCAAGCACACCCGGGACGGGCTGCGGGCCCATCGCCGGCAGGTGCAGCTGGTGCTGCAGGATCCCGACGACCAGTTGTTCTCCGCCGATGTGGCCGCCGATGTGTCCTTCGGTCCGCTCAACCTGGGCCTGCCCGAAGCCGAGGTGCACGACCGGGTCGCCGAGGCGCTGGCGTTGCTGCAGATCACTCACCTGGCCGAACGGCCCACCCACCAGTTGTCCTACGGGGAACGCAAACGGGCCGCGATCGCCGGGGCGGTGGCGATGCGGCCGCAGGTGCTGCTGCTGGACGAGCCGACCTCCGGGCTCGATCCGCAGGGGGTGCGGGAACTACTGGCGACGCTGGCCGGGCTCGAAGCGCACGGGACGATGCTGGTGATGGCGACCCATGACGTCGACCTGGCGCTGGGCTGGGCCGACCAGGCGGCGGTGGTGAGCGGGGGCGGGGTGGTGCACGGCCCGGCGGCCGAACTGCTCAACGACGTCGACCTGCTCACCCGGGCCCGCCTGCACCGCCCCTGGCCGCTGGAGCTCAGTGCCCGTCTCGCGGTCCGCGGCCTGGTCCCCCCGGGACTTCGGCCGCGGACCCTGGAAGAGGTGATCAGCGTTCTCGACGCCGGCCCCGAGCACTGATTCGACCCGGGCCGGAGCGTTCACTGTGTCGCGGTGACCGCCTCGTTCTGCGTGAAGCGCAGGAACCGGCCGGCGAGCGCGACCGCGATCAGGCCGAGCACGATCAGCCCGCTGAGGTAGAGCGCCAGCTTGGTCGTGTCCAGCCCGACGACCAACTGCTGGGCGATCAGCGCGGCGACCCCGGCCCCGGCGACGGTGGCCAGCACGAAGCTCAGTGACAGTCCGGTGTAGCGCGCCCGGACCTCGAACATTTCACTGAGGAAGGCGCCGAGGGGGCCGAACATCGAGGCCTGGATCACCGCGTTGCCGAGCAGGAAGCCGAGCGCCACCGGCAGGGTGCCGCCGTGCCGGAAGAGCGCGAACATCGGCCAGATCAGCACCAGCGAGGCGCCCATGCCGATGAGCATCATCCGCTGCCGGCCGATGATGTCGGACAGCCAGGCGAAGAACGGGATCGCCGCGGTGTGGAAGACATAGGACAGCGACAGCAGCAGCAGCGCCTGACTGCGGTCCATGCCGTGATTGTTCACCAGGAAGGGCACCATGTAGCTGCCGAGGAGGCCCTGGACGAACAGCGAACAGGTCCCGGCGAGCACGCCCAGGAGGACCTGGCGGGGGTACTTGGTGAACACCAGTCCGGCCGGCACCACGGCCTGCTCGGATTCCTCGACGATCTTGGTGAACTCCGGGGATTCCTCCAGCTTGCGCCGGATGTAGAGGCCGAAGATCACGATGACCGCAGACAGCAGGAACGGCACCCGCCAGCCCCACGACATCAGCTGCTCGGTCGGCAGCAGGGCGACCAGGCCGAAGGAGAGGGTGCCCAGAACGGCACCGAAGGGTCCGCCGGCCATCGCCAGGGAGGCACTGAAACCCCGCCGGCCCGAGGACGAATGCTCCAGCGACATCAGCACCGCACCGCCGTACTCGCCGCCATAGGCCAGGCCCTGCACGACGCGGAGGACCACCAGCAGGATCGGGGCCGCCGCACCCCAGGAATCCGAACCCGGCAGCAGACCGATGCCGACCGAGGAGGCCCCCATCAGGCCCAGGGTCACCACCAGCACGTTGCGGCGACCGAGGGTGTCACCGATGTGGCCGAACAACAGGCCACCCAACGGGCGGGCGATGTAGCCCGACAGCAGGATCACGAAGGACAAGGTGTAGGCCAGGCCCGGTTCGAGGCCCGCGAAGAACACCTTCGGAAACACCAGCCCCGCCGCAGCGGCATACAGCCCGAAATCGTAGGACTCCATGGTCGAGCCGATGAAGCCCGAAACCCGGGCCCGTTGCGCCTGCTTGCGCCGCTCGGCCGGCTGCACCGTTCCCGTGCCGGGATCGACCGCCTCAACCTCGTTGTTGATTGTCATGACACTCCTTGCCGCACCCGGGGCGGGGTGCCCCGATTGATCGGCAGGAGTTCACCAGCCGGCTCCCTTCACCGGACAGTGGAGGAACCTTTACTCGGGCAAGTGACAGGGAGGCGACATCCGTGCGCTGTCCCGCGGCGTGTCGGGGGTGATTTCGGCAACCGCTGTCGGCTGCCTGTCACTCGGGGTCAGTAACCCGGCCCGATCGGCTGGCGTAGAGGTGGGATTCGACGAAGTCCTCGGCGGCCAGCGCCCAGCCGACCAGGATCACCGCCGCCTGGGTGAGCCCGACGGCCTCGACCTGTTCGCCGATATCGGCCAGGGTGCCGCGCAGGATCTGCTCGCTCGGCTGGGTGGCGTTGGCGACCACGACCACCGGACAGTTCGGGCCGTAGTCGGGAATGAGCCGCTCGGCCAACTCGCGGGTACGCCGGATCGCCAGGTGCAGCACCAGGGTGGCCCGGGTGGCGGCGAAGTTCTCCAGCACCTCGGTCGGCGGCATCTGCGTGGAGTCCCGCTGCGCCCGGGTCAGCACCACCGATTGGGCGACCTCGGGGACGGTCAGCTCCTTGCCGATCAGCGCCGCCGCCGCGGCATAGGCGGGCACCCCCGGGGTGATGTCCCAGGGCACCCCGGCGGCATCGAGGCGCCGGGTCTGCTCGGCCACCGCGGAGTAGATCGACGGATCCCCCGAGCAGAGCCGGGCCACATCCTTCCCCGCCCGGTGGGCGGTGACCAGCACGTCGATGATCGCGTCGAGGTTCAGGTGTTGGGAGTCGACCAGTTCGGCGTCCGGGCCGCAGTGCTGCAGCGCGTGCTGGACATAGGTGCCGGCGTACACGCAGACCTCGCTGGTGCGGATCAGTTGGGCCCCGCGCAGGGTGAGCAGGTCCGCGGCGCCGGGTCCGGCACCGATGAAGTGGACGGTCATGAATCCTCCCGATTCGAGCTGCTGGTGGGGGTCGCGAACCACTGCACGACCGGGCGGGCCGGCCGCCAGCCGTGGTAGCGGCCGATCCGGTCGAGCTGTTCGACCCCGATCCGGGTGATCTCACCGCCGTGGCGGGCCTGGGACTCGTGCAGCAGCACTTCGGTCTCGACGGTGACCGCGTGCACCACGATCCGGCCACCGGGCCGCAGCACGGCCCAGCAGCGCTCGATCAGCTCGCTGCCGGCTCCCCCACCGACGAAGACGGCATCCGGTGCTGGCAGGTCGCTCAGCGCGGTCGGATCGCCGGCATCGGCGTCGACGATCCGCACCTGGTGACCGACGCCCAGCCGTCGCGCGTTCGCCTCGGCCCGTCGGGCCCGGTCCGGGTTCCGCTCGATCCCGTAGGCCATCGCGCGCGGATGCGCCCGGCACCACTCGATCGAGATCGACCCGGCGCCGGCCCCGATGTCCCACAGCACTCCCGGGCCCGGTCGCAGCATCGCCAGCGCCCCGGCGCGGACCTGCCGCTTGGTCAGTTGGCCGTCATGGTCGAACACCTCATCGGGCAGTCCTGGTGCACTGCCCAGCGGGATCCGGTCATCGAGGCGGCAGTCCACGCAGACGATGTTCAGTCCCGGGATTGCCGGCACTCCGGGACCGTCGGCGGACCAGGCATCGGCCCGGAGGTCGAGCCGGGATTCCGCGGGCGTAGCGAGGTCGCCGAGCACCGTCAGCGCCGATCCGCCGTAGCCGTCCTCGGTCAACAGCGCCGCCAACTCGCCCGGGGTCTGCGGGCCGGTGGACAGCACGATCAACTTCTCCCCCGGCGCCAAGTGGCGGCGGATCCGCTGCGGATCCCGGCCGACGACGGTGACCACGACCGATTCCTCCGCCGACCAGCCCATCCGGGCCCGGGCGTACGCGACCGAGGAGATGCCCGGGTGGATCCGCACCGCCGCGGCGCCGAGGAACTCGATCAGGGTGCTGCCGATACCGGAGATCAGTGGGTCGCCCGAGGCCAGGACGACCGCCCGGCGATCCCCGATCCGCGCCAGCAGATCGGGCAACCCGGCCCGCAGCGGGGAGGGCCAGGGCAGGTCTTCGCGGCCGGGTCGCGGGGCCAGCATGGCCAAGTGACGGGCCCCGCCGATCACCACGTCGGCGCGCTCGAGCAACTGCCGTTGCGCCGGTCGCAGGGAGTCCGGACCATCGGCCCCGATTCCGACCACGTCGATCCCGACCTCTTCATGCACCCCGACAGCCTACGGGCCCGCGGCCGCCCGCCGGTCATGTTTGACACCGGCGGAACCGGAGTGAGAAGATCGACGGCGGTATCCCGCAACGCCGAGCCACGGTGATCACAGATCAGGAGCCCAGTGACCCGCTTCCCCTTCGCCGCAGTGGTCGGTGCCGACGACATGGCGCTGGCCCTTCTGCTGACCACCATTTCCCCGAGCGTCGGTGGCGTGCTGGTCCGGGGCGAGAAGGGCACCGCGAAGTCCACGATGGTCCGCGCCCTGGCCGAACTGCTTCCGGCGCAACAGGTGGTCACCGGCTGCCGATTCGGCTGTGACCCGGCCGCCCCCGATCCCGGCTGCCCCGACGGCCCGCACCCCGCCGACGCGCCCGCGACCCGCCGCGCGGCCCAACTGGTGGAACTGCCCGTCGGCGCGACCGAGGACCGGGTGATCGGGTCGCTGGATCTGCAGTCCGCCCTCGGGGAGGGCCGGGCCAGTTTCGAACCCGGCCTGCTCGCCCGGGCGCACCGGGGCCTGTTGTACGTCGACGAGGTAAACCTGCTGCACGACCACCTGGTCGATCTGCTGCTGGACGCGGCCGCGATGGGCCGCAACACCGTCGAACGCGACGGGGTGTCGGTCTCCCACGCGGCCCGGATCGTGCTGGTCGGCACGATGAATCCCGAGGAGGGCGAACTGCGCCCCCAGCTGCTGGATCGCTTCGGCCTGACCGTCGAGGTGTCCGCGCCGCGCGATCCGGCGGTCCGCGCAGAGGTGGTCCGGCGGCGGATGGCCTTCGACGCCGATCCCGAGGGGTTCGTCGCGGCGTACGCCCCGGCGCAACAGGACCTGGCGACCCGGATCGCCACGGCCCGGGAACTGCTGCCGCAGGTGACGCTGTCCGGGGCGGCACTGATCAAGATCGCCGAGGTCTGCGCCGGCTTCGAGGTCGACGGGATGCGCGCCGACATCATGACCGCCCGGGCCGCGCTGGCCCACGCCGCCTGGTCCGGACGAACCGCCGTGACCCGCGCTGACATCCGGGCCGCGGCCCGACTGGCCCTGCCGCACCGGCGCCGGCGCAACCCCTTCGACGCCCCCGGGTTGGACGAGGATCTGCTGGATCGCCTGCTCGGTGACGACGACCCGGAGCCCGACCCCGAGCCCGAACCGGAGCCGGACGCCCCCGACCCGACCGAGCCCGACCCGACCGAGCCCGACCCGACCGGCCCCACTGACGGCGCCGACGGCGATCGCCCCGACGGGGCACCCGACCCCGCCGGTCCCCGACCCGAATCCCCGGCCGACCGGGGTCCGGAACCGGCTGAGCAGCCGACGTCCGGCGACCCGGAGCCCGGTGCCGGCGCCACCGTCCCGGTCGGGATCGCGCCGCCCGGGCAGGCGTACCGGACGAAGCTGTTCACCGCCCGCGGGATCGGTTCGGGCCAGGCCGGTCGCCGTTCCCGGGCGCTGACCAGCCGGGGCCGCCGGATCGGCGCCACCACCCACGCCGAGGGCCCGGTCCATCTGCCGGCCACGATCCTCGCCGCGGCCCCGCACCAGCAGCGGCGCGGCCGGCAGACCCAGATGCTGTTCCGCCATTCCGATCTGCGCCGGGCGATCACCGAGGGCCGGGAATCGAACCTGATCCTGTTCTGCGTCGACGCCTCGGGATCGATGGCCGCCCGGCGCCGGATGGAGGCGGTGAAGACCGCGACCCTGTCCCTGCTGCTGGACGCCTATCAGCGCCGGGACAAGGTCGCCCTGGTCAGCTTCCGCGGCTCGACCGCCGAACTGCTGCTACCGCCGACCGGGTCGGTCGATGCCGCCGCGCGCCGCCTCGCCGACCTCCCGCACGGTGGCCGTACGCCGCTGGCCGAAGGTCTGTGGCAGGCCGCACAGGTGCTGCGGACCGAGCGGATCCGGGATCCGAAACGACGCCCGTTGCTGGTGCTGATCACCGACGGGCGGGCCACCAGCGGCCCCGACGCCCTGGCCCGGGCCGATCGGGTGGCCGACCTGTTGCGCGAGCAGCACGTGGACTGCCTGGTGATCGACTGTGAGTCCGGCCGGCTGCGGCTGGGCCTGGCCGGCCGCCTCGCCCACCGACTCGGTGCGGACCATGTCGCCCTGGAATCGGTCGGCGCCGACCAGATCCTCTCGGCGGTCGCCGCCCACCGGCCGGCCGCATGAGCCGGCCGCTCCCCCGGTTCGTGATCGCCGCCCCGGCGTCCGGACACGGCAAGACCACCGTCGCCTCCGGCCTGATGGCCGCCCTGCGGGCGCGCGGGCGCAGCGTCGCCCCGTTCAAGGTCGGCCCGGACTACATCGATCCGGGCTACCACACCCTGGCCACCGGGCGCGCCGGGCGCAACCTCGACCCGGTGCTGTGCCCCGGGGACCTGATCACCCCGCTGCTGCTGCACGGCAGCCGCACCCCCGAGCCGGCCGATCTGGCGGTGATCGAGGGCGTGATGGGTCTGTTCGACGGCCAGCTCGGCACCCAGGGGTACGCCTCGACCGCGCACATCGCCCAGCTCACCGGATCCCCGATCATCCTGGTCGTCGACATCTCACACACCTCCCGCACCGTGGCTGCCCTGGTGCACGGCCTGGCCACCTTCGAACCGGGGCTGCACATCGCCGGGGTGATCTTCAACAAGGCCGGCTCGGTGCGTCACAGCGACGAGGCGGTCGCGGCGATGGCGGCCACCGGCGTACCGGTGCTGGGGGTGTTGCAGCGCGATGCCGGGATCACCGCACCGTCGCGGCATCTGGGGCTGGTTCCGGTCGCCGAACGTGACCGGGCGGAGGAGTCGCTGGGGCTGCTGGCCGAGCAGATCGCCGGCGCGATCGACCTGGCCGCCGTGGAACGGATCGCCCAGCAGGCGGCCCCGCTGACCGGTACCCCGTGGGACCCGGCCGCGGCCGTCGCCCGGATCGGTGACTCCGCCCCCGTGGTCGCGGTCGCCGCCGGGCGGGCTTTCACCTTCCGCTACCCGGAGACCACCGAGTTGCTGACCGCGACCGGCTGCCGGGTGGTCGAGTTCGATCCGCTCACCGACCCCGACCTGCCCGCGGGCACCAGCGGGCTCTACCTGGGCGGCGGCTTCCCCCAGGTGTACGCCGAGTCCCTCGGCGCCAACCACGCTCTGGCCGACACCATCGCCGCTCGGGTCGCCGCGGGTCTGCCCACCGTCGCCGAATGCGCCGGCCTGCTGTACCTCAGCCGCACTCTGGACCGGCAGCCGATGGCCGGCGTCCTGCCCACCGACGCCGCGATGCACCGCCGGCTGACGCTGGGCTACCGGACCGCGATCGCGCCGGCGGACACCCTGGTGGCCCGGGCCGGGGAACGCCTCCGCGGGCACGAGTTCCACCGCACCCGCACCGATCCCGGCGCCGGCCCCGATCCGGCCTGGCTGCTCGACGGCACCCCGGAGGGCTTCTCGCTGGCGCCCACCGGCGTACCAAGTGTCCATGCCAGCTATCTGCACACCCATTGGGCCGGCCACCCGCAGTCGGCGTACCGTTTCGCGACGGCGGTCTTCGCCCACCAGAACACAGGAGTATCCCGATGAGCCTCGACGTCGATGTGGCCGGACGCCAGGTCCTGATCACCGACTGCACCCCGGCGACCATCGCCACCATCTCGTCGCTGCTGGCCGCCGGTGCCCGGGTGAGCGTCCGCGCCGGCGAACTCACCACCTCGGTGCGGGACCTGGTCGAGCGGGGCCTGATCGCGCACGTCCCCGACGCCGATCCCGCCGCGTTCGATGTGGTGCTGAAGACCCGGGCGGTCGCGGCGCCGGCGCCCCCGTCCGGGCGCGGCGAGGTCGTCCTGGTCGGCGGCGGCATCGGCGATCCGGACCTGATCACCGTCGCCGGGCTGCACGAACTGCGCAGCGCCGAGGTCGTCGTGCACGACCGGCTCGCGCCGCTGGCGCTGCTCGAGGGGCTGTCGGCCGAACTGATCGACGTCGGGAAGATCCCCCGGGGCGAGTTCACCCCGCAGGAGCGGATCAACCAGGTGCTGATCGAGCACGCCGCCGCCGGCCGGAAGGTGGTCCGGCTCAAGGGCGGCGACTCCTTCGTGTTCGGCCGCGGCGGGGAGGAATGGCTGGCCTGCGCCGAGGCCGGGATCGGCGTACGCACCGTGCCCGGGATCTCCTCGGCCATCGCCGCCGCCGAACTCGCCGGGGTCCCGGTCACCCATCGCGGCCTGAGCCAGGGCTTCACCGTGGTCTCCGGACATGTCGCCCCGGGGGATCCGCGCGGAGATCTGGACTGGGCGGCGCTGGCCCGCACCGGGACCACGCTGGTGATCCTGATGGGGGTCGGTACGCTGCCGAAGATCTGCGCCACGCTGATCGAACACGGCCTGTCCCCCGACACCCCGGCGATCACCGTCGCCGACGCCGGGCTGCCGAGCATGCGAACGATCCGGGCCCCGCTGGCGGAAATCGCCGCTACCGTGGAACGAGAGGGCCTCGGTGCTCCCGCAGTCACCATCATCGGGGCGGTGGCCGGGCTCCGGCTGGAGTGAGCCGCACCGCGGTCCGGGGCAGGCAAGAATGAGATCACCCAGGTACGTCATCGTCGGAGTCGTGGCGAAGCAGTCGCCCGACGTGGTGGCCGGCGCGGCCACCTTCGCCGAACACTTCGACGCCGAACTCGTGTGCGTCAGCGTCGATGCCTCCCGCTACCCGATCGAACGCCATCCCGACGGCACCGTCACCGCCGCCTCGATCGACTCCGACCTGGCCGACGACGGGGTCCTCCACTTCGACGAGGTCATCCGGACCCGGATCGCCGAGGTCCTGGCCCAACGCCCGGTCCGCTGGAGCACCCGGGCGCTGGCCGGCAACCCGGCCAAGGAGCTCTCCCGCATCGCCACCGAACTGGCCGCGACGATGATCGTCGTCGGCACCCGCAATGCCGGGCTGCGGGGATCGCTGCGGGAGGTCATCAACGGGTCGGTGGCGGTCCAGCTCGCCCATCGCCAGCATCGCCCGGTGGTGGTGATCCCGCAGCACCCGGTGGACGCGGACCTGTCCCGGCGCGGTGGCACCGACTAGTCCCGCATCGATGGCCGCCTCCGCCGAGCCCCCGACCGTACCGACCACGCCGGCCGCCCCCACGCCGGTGCATCGCCGGCTGTCCTCGCTCACGCTGGTGTTCGTCGGCGGCAGTGTCGGCGTCGCGATCCGGGAGGCCCTCTCGCTGGTGTTCCCGCCCGTCCCCGGCGGAATCCCCTGGGTGGTCCTGGCGATCAACGTGACCGGGGCGTTCCTGCTCGGATTCCTGCTCGACGCACTCGCCCGCAGCGGCCCCGACGCCGGACATCGGCGCCGACTCCGGCTGCTGCTGGGCACCGGACTCCTGGGCGGCTACACCACCTACAGCGGGCTGGCCACCGATACCGCGACCCTGCTGGGCGGCAGTACCCCCGCCGCGGGCCCGGCGTACGCCCTGGCCACGGTGCTGCTCGGCGCGCTCGCCACCGGGCTGGGGATCGTCCTGGCGACCCTGACCCAGCGCGGCAGGCGCACCCGATGACCCCGCTGCTGTTCGTCGCGGTCGCCCTGGTCGGCGGACTCGGCGCCTGTTGCCGGCTGCTGCTGGACGGCGCCATTCGCGCCCGGAGCACCGGTCCACTGCCCTGGGGGACCATCGTGATCAACCTGACCGGGTCGTTCCTGCTCGGCCTGGTGCTCGGGCTCGCCGCCGCTCAGGTGCTCCCCGAACCGGTCCGGCTGGTGCTCGGCACCGGTTTCCTCGGGGGTTACACGACCTTCTCCACCGCCAGCTTCGAGACCGTCCGGCTGGTGCAGCAGCGGCAGTGGAGCGCCGCCGCGCTCACCGGGCTGGGCGTCCCGGTCCTCGCGACGGCGGCAGCCGCCGCGGGACTGTGGCTGGGCGGGCTGGACGGGTTGGGCTGACCGGGTTGGGCTGAGCACGCGGCTCAGGCGTTCGGGTCCCGGTCGGTCCCGGCCCCGCGGCGCCGGATCGGCGGGGTCGTGGCCCCGGCGGCCGACGCACCGGCGCCCGTGGCCGGACCGGCCCCCGCTTCGTCCTGGCCCAGGACCGTGAAGCCGGCGTCGCGGATCATCTCCAGATCCTCCTGCGCGCCGCGGCCCTCGGAGGTGAGGTAGTCCCCGAGGAAGATCGAGTTCGCCACCTGCAGGGCGACCGGCTGCAGCGAACGCAGATGCAGTTCGCGGCCCCCGGCGATCCGGACCTCCTTGTCGGGGCAGGCCAGCCGGACCAGCGCCAGGATCCGCAGGCAGCGCAGCGGCGTCAGCTCCCAGTGCCCCTGCAGCGGAGTTCCGTCGAAGGGCATCAGGAAGTTGATCGGGATGGAGTCCGAATCCAACTCCCGCAGCGCGAGAACGGCCTCGACCAGTTGCTCGTCACGCTCCCCCATGCCGGCGATCAACCCCGAGCAGGAGGACAACCCGGCCGCGCCGGCCCGGCGTACGGTCTCCACCCGGTCCTGGTAGGTGTGGCTGGTGCAGATCTCGGGATACCGCGACTCCGCGGTGTTCAGATTGTGGTTGTACGCGTCGACCCCGTGCTCCCGCAGCGTCTCGGCCTGCCCGTCCCGCAGCGCCCCCAGGCAGGCACAGACCTCGACCCGGGGATGCTGCTGCTTCAACTCATCGACCAGCGCGCCGACCCGGGCGACATCCCGATCCGAGGGGCCGGTGCCGGAGGCGACCAGGCACACCCGCGAGGCACCACCGGCGATGCCCAGCCCGGCCTGGCGAACGGCCTCAGCGGTGTCCAGCCAGGAGTACTTCAGCACCTCGGCGGTGCTGCCGAGCCGCTGGGAGCAATAGCTGCAGTCCTCCGGGCACAGCCCGGTCTTGAGGCTGACCAGATAGTTCACCTTGACCGTCGTTCCGAAGTACCGGCGCCGCAGTGCCGCGGCCGCGGCGACGAGCGCGAAGGTGTCGGCATCGGGGGTGGCCAACACCGCCAGTGCCTCCGCCCGATCCAGCGGCGCCCCACCGTTCAGCAGCCGGGCGACGATCTCGGCGATGCCCCGCGACTGGATCGGTTCGGCCGGTTTCGCGGGGGCGGTGGGCAGCGTGGTCATCGAGCATCCTTCGGGTCGGCAGCGGTGTTTGTCGGCACCCTAGCAGTTTTTGAACACCGTTCAATCCGTGCTGTGCGGATCCCGCCGACGCCGCTTTGCAGCCGTGGAGCAGACTCGGCACGGGCCATCCTGCCGAGAGGAACTTCGATGAACGCTACGACCGAACCGGACCAGCAACTGCGCGTCCTGCTGGTACGCCACGCCCAGACCGCCCTCAACGCCGAGGGACGCATCCGGGGCCGGGCCGATCCGGAGCTCAACGAGGTCGGCCTGCAACAGGCGCACGCGACCGCCGTGGCCCTGCGCGCGTATCGGCTCGGCCGGGTGGTCACGAGCCCGCTGCAGCGGGCCGTGCGGACCGGGCAGATCATCGCCACGGAGTCCGGCGTACCGCAGTCGGTCGATCCGGCCTATCTGGATCGCGACTACGGTGCCTGTACCGGTCGGCTCCGCTCGGAGGTGCTCCAGCAGTGGGGCAGCATCGACGCCGCCCCCGGAGTCGAGCCGACCGCGGCGGTGCTCGACCGGGCCCGGCACGGCCTCGATGCCCTCACCGACACCGGCACCGTCGCCGTGGTCACCCACGATGCGGTCATTCGCCCGCTGCTCACCAGCATCCGCCCCGGAATCACCCCGGAGGTGGAGACCTGCTCGTGGGCCGTCCTGCTGCGGGTCGGCGCCGGCTGGCAGGTCGAATCCTTCGACAACACGGCCCCCACCGACTGAGGCCCCATCAACTGAGGCACACGTCACCGCTCCGGGCGCGCCGGATCGGCGTACCGTAAATTTCATGACGACGGTCATCGAGATCAGCGGTCTCACCAAGAATTTCGGACACGTCCGGGCCCTCGACGGGCTCGACCTCGCGGTGCACGCGGGAGAGATCCACGGTTTCCTCGGCCCGAACGGGGCCGGGAAATCCACCACACTGCGGATTCTGCTGGGGCTGGTCCGCCCCAGCGCCGGGACCTGCCGGATCTTCGGACAGAGCCCGGGGCAGGCCGAGGTCCAGCGCCGCCTGGCGTACGTCCCCGGTGATGTCAGCCTGTGGCCGAATCTGACCGGCGGCCAGATCATCGATCTGCTCGGCCGCCTGCGCGGCGGCCTCGACCCGGCGCGCCGGGCCGACCTGCTGGAACGCTTCGACCTCGACCCCACCCGCAAGGCCCGCACCTACTCCAAGGGCAACCGACAGAAGGTGGCCCTGATCGCCGCCCTGGCCAGCAACGCCGAGCTCCTGTTGGTGGACGAGCCGACCTCCGGGCTGGACCCGCTGATGGAAACCGTGTTCGCCGACTACGTCCGCGACCTGCGGACCGAGGGGTGCACCGTTCTGCTGTCCAGCCACATCCTGTCCGAGGTGGAGGCCCTGGCCGACCGGGTCACCCTGCTGCGGGCGGGCCGCAATATCGAGACCGGTTCCCTGGCGCAGTTGCGGCATCTGCACAACACCCGGGTCCGGGCGGAGCTGGCCCACCCGCGCCCCGGCCTGGCCGAAGTCCCCGGCATCCAGGATCTGGTGGAGACCGACGGCGAGGTCGGCTTCACCGTCGCGACCGATGCCCTCGATCGGGCGATCGCCGAGCTGTCGGTGCGCGGAATCCGCTCGCTGACCTGCGAGCCGGTCAGCCTGGAGGAGCTCTTCCTGGCCCAGTACGAGACGCCCGCCCCGGCCACGCCGCGGCTGCCCGAACCGAGCCGGTCATGACCGGATTCGCCGGAACCGGCATTCTGCTGCGGCAGGCCCTGCGCCGCTCCCGCTGGCTGATCCTGATCATCACCCTCGGCACCTGGCTGCTGTCCTGGGCCTCCGGGGTGGCCACCGTGGATCTCTATCCGACCGAGGCCGAGCGCGTTCTGGCCAACGCCGTCGGCAATGCCACCACCGGTGTGGTCGCCTTCTACGGTCATGTCGACCTCCCCGATTCCCTCGGCGGCCTCGGCACCGCGAAGCTGCAGATGATCGACTTCATCGTGATCGCAATCCTGGTCATCGCCCTGGTGCGCCGCACCACGCGGGCCGACGAGGAGGCCGGACGCACCGAGCTGCTGGCCGGCACCCCGGTCGGGCGGCGCGCGCCGCTGGCCGCGGCGGTGAGCCTGGCCCTGCTGGTCTCGGTGGTCCTGGGGCTCGGTTCCGGTCTGTTCGTCGGCCTGTCCGGCCTGCCCTGGACCGGCGCCTGGGCGCTCGGGCTGGCCGTCACCGCCGTCGGTTGGGCCTTCACCGGACTCACCGCGGTCGCGGTCCAGGTGAGCGCCAGCAATCGCATCTGCGGGGTGATCGCGTTCAGCGTGCTCGGGCTGGCATTTCTGCTGCGGATGGTCGGCGATCTGCGGCAGGGCCGGCCCGGGGAGTTCCTGCGCTGGCTGTCCCCGCTGGGTTGGGCGCAGCAGGTGCGCCCCTACAACGGGGAGCGGTGGTGGCCGCTGCTGCTCACCCTCGGCCTGCTGGTGGTCTCGCTGCTGGTCGCCGACCGGCTGCTGGCCACCCGCGACATCGGCTCGGGACTGCTGCACGAGCGCCCCGGACCGGCGCATTCGCGGATCGGCTCGGCGTACGCCCTGGCGGGGCGGTTGCAGCGCGGCGGGGTGATCGGTTGGGCGCTGGTGTTCAGCGCGATGGGCCTGGTCGTCGGCAGCCTGTCGGGCACCATCGGGAGCTTCCTCACCCCCGAGACCATCGACCTGCTGCGGCGCCTGGGCGGCGCCGGTGACGTGGCCGCGCTGCTGACCTCGGTGTACGCCCTGATCACCGGCTACCTGGCGGCGGCGTTCGCGATCGGGGCCGTGCTGCGGCTGCGGACCGAGGAGGCCGACGGGCACAGCGAGCAGGTGCTCGCCGCCGGGGTCGGGCGTACCGCGCTGTTGCTGTCGCACCTGCTGATCGCGGTGGTGGGCGTACCGGTGATGTTGACACTGGCCGCGGTCGGTGACTATCTGGGGCGGTTGTCCGGCGGTGAGGATCATTCCCTGGTCGCCTCGCTGACCGCGTTCTGGGTGCAGATCCCGGCCGCGTGGGTGCTGGCGGCGCTGACCGTGGCGGCGTACGCGCTGGTGCCGCGGCTGGCCTCGGCGATCGGCTGGGGTGCGCTCACCCTGGCGATCATTCTGGTCGAGTTCGTCGGGCTGCTGAAGCTGCCGGACTGGATCGCCGGTCTCTCCCCGTTCCGGCACGTTCCGAAACTCCCGGCGGAGTCGATGCGCTGGGCCCCCGAACTCGGCCTGATCGTGATCGGGGTGGCCTTCCTCGCGCTGGCCTTCAGCGTGTTTCGGCGCCGCGATCTCCCGGCGACCTGAGCGCAGCCGGAGCCTGCTCGGCGGGCCGGCCGGCCTCGGGTCGGGCCGGTCCGGCGTGCGCGCGGAACAGCGGCACCGCGACCTCGTCGACCACACGGGCGAGGAACTCCGGGTCGCTGCCCCGCCCGGCCGCGGTCAGTTCGGCATGACTGAGCGTCACCGGGGTCAGCAGGACCAGGTCGGGGATCGGTCCGGGCCCCAGGTCGCCGCGGGCCACGGCGGCGTCCACCACCCCGCGCAGCGCGGTGAGCAGATTGCGCCGGGACCGGTCCACCAGGTCGGCGCGCAGGTCGGCGTCGGCATCGCCGAGCAGCGCGCGCAGTGTGTCCGGGCCGATCTCCTCCCGGCGGGCCAGGCTCCGGCCGAGCAGCGCGAGCAGGTCGGTGCGCAGCGAGGGTGCACTCCCGGATCCCGGCCGCGGCAACGCTCCGACCGCCGGCGCCAACTCCGCGGCGAGCGCGTCGGCGACCAGGTGCGCCCGGTTCCGGTAGCGCCGGTACAGCACCGGTTTGCTCGTGCCCAGCCGGCGGGCCACCCCCTCGAAGGTCACCCCGGAATAGCCGCGACTGCCCAGTTCGGCCCGGGTGGCCGCCCGGATGGCGGCCACCAGCGCCTCGCCGCGGCGGCGGGTACGGACCTCCGGCGAGGCTGGGCGATTTCCCGGTACAGCCATTCTCGGGATGCTACCCTCAAAGACATAAGATACGTCCCATATCTTATGTGACGAGGGCCACATGCAACAGCCGGAATTCGCGCAGCGCGAACCCTGGGCCCGGTCCGCGACCGAGGTGCTGACCTCGCTGGACAGTTCCGCCGACGGGTTGACCCGGGCCGAGGCCGCCACCCGGCTGGCCCGGACCGGCCGCAACGAGTTGCCCCCACCGGCCCGACAGCCGCTGTGGCGGCGCCTGCTCAAGCACTTCGACGACGTGCTGATCTACATCCTGATCGGCGCGGCCGTCCTCAAGGCGATCTCCGGGGAATGGATCGATTTCGCCGTGATCACCGTGGTGATCCTGGCCACCGGACTGATCGGCTTCATCCAGGAGGGCCGGGCCGAATCGGCCCTGGCCGGGCTGCACCGACTGCAATCGGTGCATGCGCAGGTACGCCGGGAGCGGGCCTGGGGCATCGTCGATGCGGCAACTCTGGTACCCGGTGATGTCGTCCGGGTCCGCAGTGGGGACCGGGTGCCGGCCGACGTACGCCTGCACACCGCGACCAATCTGCAGCTCGATGAGTCCGCGCTCACCGGGGAGGCCGAGCCGAGCAGCAAGGATCCGGCGCCGGTGTCGGCCGATGCCGGCCTCGGTGACCGCTGCGGCATGCTGTACGCCGGGACGATCGTCACCGGCGGCCGGGGCGCCGGGGTGGTCGTGGCGACCGGGACCGGCACCGAGATCGGCCGCATCTCCGCGCTGGTGGCCACCCAGGACCAGCTGGACACTCCGCTGTCGCGCCAGCTCGGGCGGCTGGGCAAACAGATGTCGATCATCATCGGCCTGCTCGCCGCGGTGATGCTGCTGGTGGGCCGGCTCACCCATGACTGGCCGCGCGAGGAACTGCTGTCGGCGGCGATCGCGTTCGCGGTCGCCGCCGTTCCGGAGGGGCTGCCCGCCCTGGTCACCATCACCCTGGCCCTCGGGGTGCAGCAGATGGCCCGGCACCAGGCGATCACCCGCAAGATGGCGGCGGTGGAAACCCTCGGCGCGGTCACCACCATCTGCTCGGACAAGACCGGCACGCTCACCCAGAACGAGATGACCGCCCGGGTCGTGGTCACCGCCGCGGCGAGCTATCGCGTGGAGGGCACCGGCTACGCGCCCGAGGGGCGGATCCTGACCGCCGCCGGGGAGCCGGCCGAACTCGCCGACCATCCGCAGCTGGCCGCCCTCACCCTGGCGGTCGGGGTCTGCAACGATGCCCGGCTCGAGCAGACCGAGACCGGCTGGCGGGTCGTCGGCCAGCCCACCGAGGGAGCCCTGGCGGTACTGGCCCGCAAGGCCGGCGCTCCGGTGCACGCGGCGGCCCGGATCGCCCATCTGCCGTTCGAATCGGCGCACAAGTACGCCGCGACGCTGGCCGAACTGCCCGGACCCACCGGCACCCCGGTCCGCCGGCTGATCCACCTGGTGGGGGCGCCGGACCGGCTGCTCGACCGCTGCGCCACCCAGCAGGGCCCCACCGCGGCCCCCGTCCCGCTGGACCGACCCGCCTGGGAGGCCCGGATCGAGGATCTGTCCGGCCGCGGTCTGCGGGTGCTGGCAGCCGCGGCGAAACCGGCCGGGGAGACCACGACGCTGACTCCGGTCGAACTCGAGGGCGGCCTGACCTTTCTCGGGATCGTCGGGATCCTCGATCCCCCGCGACCGGAGGCCACCGCGGCGATCGCCGAGGCCCACGGCGCCGGGATCCGGGTGAAGATGATCACCGGGGACCACCCCGGGACCGCGATCGCGATCTCGCGCGAATTGGGGATCGCCCCGGCCACCGGGGAGGTTGCCGCGCTGACCGGGAGCGACCTGGCGCAGCTGAGCCAGGACCGGCTGGGGCGGGTGGTCCGCGAGGTCGACGTGTACGCGCGTACCTCACCGGAGCACAAGCTGCGCATCGTCCGGGCGCTGCAGTCGCACGGCGAGGTGGTCGCGATGACCGGCGACGGGGTCAACGACGCTCCCTCGATCACCCGGGCCGATGTCGGGGTCGCGATGGGGATCAAGGGCACCGAGGCGACCAAGGACGCCGCCGACATCGTGCTGGCCGACGACAACTTCGCCACCATCGAGCGGGCGGTGCACGAGGGGCGGCGGATCTACGACAACATCCGCAAGTCGGTGGTCTTCCTGCTGCCGTCCAACGGCTCCCAGTCGCTGGTGGTGATCGTGGCGGTGCTGCTGGGGATCACCCTGCCGCTGTCGCCGCTGCAGATCCTGTGGGTGAATCTGGTCACCACCTTGACCCTCACCCTGGCCCTGACCGGTGAACCGGCCGAAGCGGGGATCATGCGCCGCCCGCCCCGCTCACGGCGGGAACCGGTGCTGACCGGGCGCTTGTTGGCGCTGGTGCTGAGCGCGTCGGTGCTGATCGGCGGGGCCACGTTGGGGGTGTATCTGCTGGAGTTCGCCCGAACCGGGAACTATGCGGTGGCCCAGACCACGGCGGTGCTGATGCTGGCGCTGGGGCAGTTGGCGTTCCTGTTCAACTGCCGCTTCCTGCACAATTCCGCGCTCACCTGGCGGGTGCTGGTCGGCAATCGGGCCATTTGGATCTCCGCCGGGCTGTTGTTGGTGCTGCAGTTGACCTTCACCTACGCCCCGTTCATGAACCTGTGGTTCGAGACGACCCCGATCGGTCCTCACGGCTGGGGTCTCACCCTGGTCCTGGCGGTCGTGGTGTTCCTGCTCGCCGAAGCGGTCAAGGCGGTGCTGCGCCACCTGCCCGGGCGAGCCTCGCGGCGGATCAGCCCAGCCGGGCCCGGACCCAGCTGACCGCCGCTTCGACGGTCGCGACCCGCTCGGCCGCCGGCTCGGCCGGGCGGTCGACCACGACCACCGGGACGCCCAGTTCGGCGGCCACGTCGAGTTTGGCGGCGGTCAGGGAGCCGCCGGAGTTCTTGGTGACCAGGACGTCCACGGCGTACTCGGTGAACAGCGAACGTTCGGCGGCGTGGTCGAACGGGCCGCGGCGCTGCAGGATCGTCCAGTTCGGCCAGGCTTCGTCGGGCGGTTCGACCAGCCGGACCAGTGCCCAGCGGTCGGCCCAGGCCCGATAGTGCGCCAGGCCCTGGCGGCCGGTGGTCAGGAATGGCCGTTCGCCCAGTTCGGCCAGCGCCGGGCAGGCCCCGGAGATGTCCGGCACCCAGGTCCAGGAGACGGCCCGGGGGTCGGTCTCCCAGCCGGGTCGTAACAGCCGCAGCAGCGGTACGCCGGCCTGTGTACTGGCGGCGACGGCATGCTCGGACATGGTCGCGGCGAACGGGTGGGTGGCGTCGATCACCAACGGGGTCGCGCTGCTCCGCAGGAACTCGGCCAGGCCGGCCACCCCGCCGAACCCGCCGCTGCGGACCGCGCCCACCGGCAGCGCGGGCCGGGAGACCCGGCCGGCGAGGGAGGACAGCGTCGGTACGCCGAGGTCGACCAGGGCTCGGGCGAGCGCCCGGGCCTCCCCGGTGCCGCCGAGGATCAGGACCGCGGGACCGGTCGGCACGATCAGTGGGTGAGGCCGGGGTGCTGCGGGCCGTCCCCGGGCACCGGCGGCAGTTCGGTACTGCCCGGCTGGCCCGGCGGAAGCTCCAGTCCGCCGGCCGGATGCGGCTCGTCCTCGGCCTCGGTCGGGCTGGGCGGCGGCATCACCGGCGGAATGTCGGAGGGCTGCCGGGAGTCGGACCCGGTCCAGGCCGGCCGCTTCGGCCAGCGTTGCATGGGCTCGAAGATCCGGTCGACCTGCGCCCGATCCAGGGTTTCGTGCTCGAACAGTTGCCGCACCAGCTCATCGAGAATGGCGCGATTGGTCTCCAGGACGTCGAAGGCCTCCTGATGGGCGTTCGAGATGAGGGTCTTGACCTCCTCGTCGACGACCGCGGCCACTTCTTCGGAGTAGTCCCGGTGCCCCGAGGCGATCTCGCGGCCCAGGAACGGTTCCTTGTCCCCGGAGCCGAGTCGGATCGCCCCGATCCGGTCACTCATGCCGTACTCGGTCACCATCGCGCGGGCCACATTGGTCGCCTTCTCGATGTCGTTGGAGGCTCCGGTGGTGGGGTCGTGGAAGACCATCTCCTCCGCCGCCCGGCCACCGAGCATATACGCCAGCTGGTCCAGCAATTCGCCGCGGGTGTTGGAGTACTTGTCGTCCTCGGGCAGCACCATGGTGTAGCCCAGCGCCCGCCCGCGCGGGAGGATGGTCACCTTCTGCACCGGATCGGTGCCGGGCATCGCCGCGGCGACCAGGGCATGGCCACCCTCGTGGTAGGCGGTGATCAGCTTCTCCCGGTCGCTCATCAGGCGGGTGCGGCGCTGCGGGCCGGCGATCACCCGGTCGATGGCCTCGTCCAGGGCCTGATTGGTGATCACGGTCTGGTCGGTGCGGGCGGTCAGCAGGGCTGCCTCGTTGAGCACGTTGGCCAGGTCGGCGCCGGTGAACCCGGGGGTACGCCGGGCCACCGCCTTGAGGTCCACATCGCCCATCGGCTTGCCCTGGGCATGGATCTTCAGGATCGCCAGCCGGCCCGCCATGTCGGGCGAGTCGACCTGGATCTGCCGGTCGAACCGGCCGGGGCGCAGCAGGGCCGGGTCCAGCACGTCGGGCCGGTTCGTCGCCGCGATCAGGATCACCCCGCCGCGTACATCGAAGCCGTCCATTTCGACCAGGAGCTGGTTCAGCGTCTGCTCCCGCTCGTCGTGGCCGCCGCCCATTCCGGCGCCGCGATGCCGACCGACGGCGTCGATCTCGTCGATGAACACGATCGCGGGCGCGTTGTCCTTGGCCTGCTCGAACAGGTCGCGGACTCGGGAGGCGCCGACGCCGACGAACATTTCGACGAAGTCCGACCCCGAGATCGAATAGAACGGTACGCCGGCCTCCCCCGCGACGGCGCGGGCCAGCAGGGTCTTGCCGGTGCCGGGCGGACCGTACAGCAGCACGCCCTTGGGGATCTTCGCGCCGACGGCCTGGAACTTGGCCGGATCGGCAAGGAATTCCTTGATCTCCTCCAACTCCTCGATCGCCTCGTCACAGCCGGCAACGTCGTCGAAGGTCGTCTTCGGGGTGTCCTTGTTCGCCACCTTGGCCCGGGACTTGCCGAACCGCATCACCTGCGATCCGCCGCCCTGGACGGAGTTCATCAGGAAGAGGAACAGGCCACCGATGATCAGCAGGGGGAGCAGGAAGGGCACGACATAGTCGAGGACTCCCGGCTGCGGTTTGGTGCCCTTCCACGAATCCAGGGTGTGCTCGTCGACCCGCTGCTGCAGCCGCGGGATGATCTGTTCGCTCTGCGTGCCGACCCAGGTCGCCTTGTAGCGGAACTTCCCGCCGTCCCCGATCACCCGGATCTGCTGCTCACCGTCGATCAGCTCGACCGACTGGAGCTTGTCCGAGCCGTTGATCACCGCCACGACTTCCGACGTCGGTTTCTCCTCGAAACCGTCGGCCGAACTCAGCAGCTGGAAGCCGGCGAACACGGCGATCACGGCCAGAATGATCCAGACCGTGGGGCCGCGGAAGATGCGGGAAGCGTTCATGACCTACCTATTGGGCGACTAGGGGCATGTTGACCCTACCCGGCCGCGCCAAGACCGGCCGAATCCGGGGTTGACGCTGGTCGTGTCTCGGGTGCGATGGTGTGTTGGCGGTCTCCGGGGCCGGGCGGGCCGGGGTGCGGTGTGCGGGCCGGGGTGCCGTCCGCGGGCCCGGGGCGCGGTACGCGGGCAGGAGTGCCTGTCCGCGGGCCGAACTGCTGTTCGCGGGACCGCGTGCCGTGCGGCGGGCCGGCGTACCTCCCGCGGCCCCTGCAGGACCCGCGCACCC
>NZ_AUHH01000012.1 GCF_000423085.1 Granulicoccus phenolivorans DSM 17626 = NBRC 107789 = JCM 15570
CGTTTTTGCCACCGGTGGGGCAAGTAGGTACAGTTGGTCGTCGGTTATGACGTAGTCATGCCGTCCGGGGCAGAAGGGATTCGTAATGACGACCTCACGCCGTTCAGCGGATCGATCCGGCTTGGTGCTGGACACCCATGATCTGGGCCGCCGCGCGGGCTCGATGCGCGAGGTGGTCACCACCGTGGAAGCCCCGGAAGGCCTTGGCAACGACGTAATCGGCGTACCACCGAACTCGCCCATCGAACTCGACCTCCGGCTCGAGGCCGTGGTCGAGGGCGTGCTGGTCACCGGAGTCGCGCGAGCGCAGCTGACCGGGGAATGCGGACGGTGTCTGCGGCCGATCGAGGATGACCTCGAGATCGACCTGCAGGAACTGTTCCTCTACCCCGACACCGAGCTCGACGACGAGGAGGCCAGCCGCATCGTGGCCGAGCAGCTCGACCTGGAGCCGCTGGTTCGCGACCAGGTGGTGCTGGAGCTTCCGTTCATGCCGCTGTGCCGGCCGGATTGCGCCGGGTTGTGTCCCCAGTGCGGGGCCGATCTGAACGACGATCCGGAGCACAGCCATGGCGACCCGGTCGACCCACGCTGGGGCGATCTCGCCGCGCTGCGAACCGAGCTCGAGCAGCGCGACAACTGAACCCAGAGCCGACCGACCAGCCTGAATCGCCGTGATTCAGGGCACAACCGAGGAGATCATCGTGGCAGTTCCCAAGCGGAAGATGTCCCGCAGCAACACCCGGCACCGCCGTTCGCAGTGGAAGACCCAGGCCCCGTCGCTGGTGACCTGCGTCAACCCGCAGTGCCGCGCGCAGCACCTGCCGCACACCGCTTGCCCGACCTGTGGCCAGTACGGCCCCAAGGGCGAGCGTCGCCAGGTGACCGACGCGGCCAACTGATCATCACGCAGACCGCATCGGCCCCGGGGCAGTCCCCGGTCGAGAAGCTGTGTGCACAGCTGGGGATCCCTCTGGATCCCCAGCTTTTTGTGCTTGCCCTGACCCATCGCTCGTACGCCTACGAGCATGACGAGCCGAACAATGAACGGCTGGAGTTCCTGGGCGATTCGGTGCTCGGCGTGGCCACCACCGAATACCTCTACCGGACCTACCCAGACCTGCCGGAGGGCAAGCTGGCCAAGCTGCGTGCGGCCGTGGTGAACGCCCACGCGCTCGCCGACGTCGCCCGCGACCTCGAACTGGGGCCGATGATCCGGCTGGGCAAGGGCGAGATCCGCACCCACGGAGCGGAGAAGCCCTCGATCCTGGCCGATGTGATGGAGTCGGTGATCGCCGCGGTCCACCTGAGCGCCGGCCATGAGGCCTCCACCCGGTTCGTCCAGCACCTGTTCGTCCCGCTGATCACCGAGGCCGCGGCCGGCAAGGGCAAGCAGTTGGACTGGAAGACCCGGCTGCAGGAACTCACCGCCTCGCTCGGGCTCGGCCTGCCGAGCTATACCTATGTCGCTTCCGGCCCGGACCATCGCAAGTGGTTCGAGGCGACGGTGACCGTCGCCGACCGGGCCCGCGGCACCGGCGCCGGCAGTTCCAAGCGGGACGCCGAACTGGCCGCCGCCCGGCAGGCGGTGTCCACCCTGAGCGCCGAGCAGCCGGCGAACGAGGACTGAGCCGTGCCCGAATTGCCCGAGGTCGAGGTCGTCCGGCGCGGCCTGGTGCCCGCGGTGACCGGGCGTACGATCGCCGCGGTGGAGGTGCTGCATCCCCGACCGGTACGCCGGCACCTGCTCGGCCCCGAGGATTTCGCCCGCACCCTGATCGGGCGGACCTTCGCCGAACCCCGCCGACGCGGCAAGTATCTGTGGCTGCCGCTGACCGACGGGGACGCGATCCTGGCCCATCTCGGGATGAGCGGCCAGTTCCGGGTCGATGAACCCGGCACCCCGGATCAGCGGCACACCCGGGTCCGGTTCCGGTTCACCGACGGCGGGTCCGAGGTGCGCTTCGTCGACCAGCGGATGTTCGGCGGGCTGTCCCTGTCGCCCGGCGGGGCCGAGCTGCCGACCGAGATCGCCCACATCGCGCGCGATCCGTTCGATCCCGAGTTCGACCCCGAAGCGACCGGCCGCGCGCTGCGCCGCAAGCACACCGGGGTCAAGCGAGCCCTGCTGGACCAGACCCTGATTGCCGGGGTCGGCAACATCTACGCCGATGAGTCGCTGTGGCTGGCCCGGCTGCACTACGCCAAGCCGGCCGACACTCTCTCGCGCGGCCAGGCCCTGGGTCTGCTCGGCGCGGCCCAGCAGGTGATGAGCGAGGCCCTGGCGGTCGGCGGCACCTCCTTCGACGCGCTCTATGTGAACGTCAACGGCTCGTCCGGCTACTTCGACCGGTCGCTGAATGCGTACGGCCGCGAGGACGAACCGTGCCCGCGCTGCGGTACCCCGATCCGCCGGGAGGCGTTCATGAATCGCTCCTCGTTTCGGTGTCCGCGCTGCCAGCGCGCCCCGCGGGCGGCCGGTCGGACCGTGGTGGCGCGATGACCGGGCCACTGCCTCAGACCACGGGATGGAATTCGAGTCGCCCGGAACACTCCCCGATCTCGGTGCCGGTTTGCCGCGCCGTGGGGGTTAGATTGGTCAAATCGTGAAAAAGGTCGCGCACTACGTCTTCGTCCGCCACCGCCACAACTGGGTCCAATTGTTCCGGTTCGGGCTGGTCGGCGGTTCCGGCGTGCTCGTGAACATGCTGGTGATGATCGCGCTGAACAAGATCTTCCCCGGCGTCTGGGAGCAGGTCGCGACCCCGCTGCCGGTCACCGACTTCAACATCCGCTGGTACCACGTGTTCAACGCGATCGCGTTCCTGGTCGCCAACACCTGGAACTACCAGCTGAACCGGATGTGGACCTTCAAATCGAAGCACCACGCGAGCTGGCTCCGGGAGTTCTTCCCCTTCCTGGCCACCGGGCTGGTCGCCTTCGCGGTGGGCCTGGTCATCCAGACCCTGCTGCTGAAGTCGGGCTCGCCGATCGCGTTGCCGCGCGACGTCTTCGACGGCTCCACCGGCCTGCGCACTCCGCTGTACTGGGCCCAGCTGATCCAGATCATCATCACCATGCCGATCAACTTCGTCGTCAACAAGCTGTGGACGTTCCGGGCCGTGCGGCACAAGCGCTCCCATCCCACCGACGAGCTTCCGATGGCCGCTCCCGTGGTTGCTCCCGAACGCGTGGACGAGGACGGCGAGCCCCTGCCCGCGGACCGGTGACCGGGCGGGCCCGACGGTGTACCTGAAGAGCCTGACGCTGCGTGGGTTCAAGTCCTTCGCGTCCGCGACAACCCTGCAGTTCGAGCCCGGCATCACCTGCGTGGTGGGCCCCAACGGCTCCGGCAAGTCCAATGTGGTCGACGCGCTCGCCTGGGTGATGGGCGCCCAGGCCGCCAAATCCCTGCGCGGCGGCAAGATGGAGGACGTCATCTTCGCCGGCACCTCGCAGCGCGCCCCGCTGGGCCGCGCCGAGGTTGCGCTCACCATCGACAACACCGACGGCGCCCTGCCGATCGAGTACACCGAGGTCACCATCGCGCGGACCATGTTCCGCAACGGCGGGTCGGAGTATTCGATCAACGGCGCCACCGCCCGACTGCTGGACGTCCAGGAACTGCTGTCGGACTCCGGCATCGGGCGGGAAATGCACGTCATCGTCGGCCAGGGCCAGCTCGATTCGATCCTGCAGGCCACCCCCGAGGGCCGCCGCGGTTTCATCGAGGAGGCCGCCGGCGTACTGAAACATCGCCGGCGCAAGGAGAAGGCGCTGCGCAAACTGGAGTCCACCGAGGGCAACCTGCACCGGCTCAACGACCTGATCGGGGAGTTGCGCCGCCAGCTCAAGCCGCTGGGCCGGCAGGCCCAGGTCGCCCGCAAGGCCGCGGTGATCCAGGCCGAGGTACGCGACGCGCGCGCCCGGCTGCTCGCCGACGATCTGGTCATGGCCACCCTGGAACTGGAATCCGACGCCGCCGCCGAGGCCGAACTGCGCCGCCGCCGCGCCGAGGTGGAGCAGGAACTGACCCAGGCCCGGGCCGAGGAGACCGCGGCCGAGGCCGCCACCGCCGCCGACCAGCCCCGGCTGACCCGGGCCCAGGAGACCTGGTACGCCCTGACCGGGCTGCGGGAGCGGGTGGCCTCGACCGAGTCGATCGCCGCCGAGCGACTGCGCCAGTTGCAGGCCCGGCCGGCCGAGGAGCGTCGGGGCCCGCGCCCGGAGGACTACGAGGCCGACGCCGACCGCGCCGCGACGACCGAGGCCGAACTGGCCGAGGCGGTACGCCACGACACCGCGGCCCTCGCCACCGCCGGCAGCCACCGGGCCGACGCCGAAGCGGCCGCCGCGGCGGCGGAGAAGCGTTACAGCGACCTGGTCCGGGCGATCGCCGACCGCCGGGAGGGACTCGCCCGGCTGACCGGCCAGGTGGACTCCCTGCGCAGCCGCGCCGCCGCCTCGGTCGAGGAGATCGGGCGGCTCACCGCGGCCCGGACCGCCGCCGAACAGCGCGCCGCGCAGGCCGAACAGGAGTTCGTCGCGGTGGAGACCCGGGTCGCGGGCCTGGATGCCGGCGAGGGTTACCTCGATGTCGCCCACGAGGAGGCCGAGGCCGCCCTGGAAGAGGCGAACCGGGCCGCCCGGGACCTGCGTACCACCGAACAGCAGGCCGGTTCGGCCCGGGCCGCCGCGGCCGCCCGGGTGGACGCGCTGCGGCTGGGCCTGGACCGC
Source organism: Granulicoccus phenolivorans DSM 17626 = NBRC 107789 = JCM 15570 (assembly GCF_000423085.1). GTDB lineage: Bacteria > Actinomycetota > Actinomycetes > Propionibacteriales > Propionibacteriaceae > Granulicoccus > Granulicoccus phenolivorans. Next base: position 4,738 of record NZ_AUHH01000012.1, read on the forward strand.
AAGGACGCCTCGGCCGCGCTGCTGGCCGCCGGGGGCGACGGCCTGCTGGGGTCGGTCTCCGACCTGCTCCGGGTCGACCCGGGCTACGAGACCGCGGTCGCCGCGGCGCTGGGGCAGGCCGCCGAAGCGGTCGTGGTCACCGACGTGGGCACCGCCCTGGCCGCCTTCGACCGGTTGCGCAGCGAGGATCTCGGCCGGGCCACCCTGCTGGTGGGTGGGGGACCGGTGGCCCCGGGCGCTCCCGCGGGGCTCCCGGCGTACGCGAGCGCGGTCGCCGACCGGGTCACCGCACCGGCCGACCTGGCCCCCGCGGTACGCCGGGCGCTGCAGGACATGGTCGTGGTGGCCGACCTGGCCGCGGCCCGGGACCTGATCGCGGAGCGGCCCGACCTGATCGCGGTCACCCGCGACGGCGACCTGCTCTCGGGCTGGTACGCCACCGGCGGCGCGGCCAAGGCGCAATCGCTGCTGGAACTCACCGCGATGGTGCATGAGGCCGAACAGGCCCTGACCGACGCCACCGCGGAGTTGGAGCGGCTGCGCTTCGCCGCCGAGGGGATCCGGGACCGGCAGGCGGTCGCGAAGGAGCAGGTGGCGGCGACCCTGGCCCGGCTGCACGAGTCCGACGCGGCGATGGAGGCGGTGGCCGAGGAACTCGGCCGGCTCGCCGCGACCGCCCGATCGGCCCGCGGCGAGGCCGACCGGCTCGGCACGGCGATCGGCGCCGCCGAAACCGCCCGGGACAAGCACGCCGCCGGTCTGGCCGAGCTGACCGCCCGACTGGAGCGCGCCTCCGCCGAGGGCGACCCCGACGAAACCGCCGACCCGACCGAGCGCAACCGGCTAGCCGAAGCCGCCCGGCAGGCCCGCGCCGCCGAGACCGACGCCAAACTCGCCCTGCGCACCACCGAGGAACGGGCCCGCTCGGTCGCCGGGAAGGCCGACCAACTGCGCCGCGCCGCGGCCGCCGAGCGGCTGGCCCGCACCCAGGCCGCCGAACGCCGCGAACAGCAGCGACGCGAGGCCGGCGTGGCCACCGCGGTCCGCGACGCAGCGCGGTGGCTGCTGGGCCGCGTCGAGGCCTCCGCCGACCTGGCCGGGGCCGAACGGGCCGCGGCCGAGGCCGCCCGGGCCGGCGCCGAGCAGCGGCTCACCGCCGCCCGGCAGCGGGTCCGGGCCCTGTCGGAGGAACTGCAACAGCTCACCGATTCGGTGCATCGCGACGAGCTGGCCCGGACCGGGCAGCGGATGCGGGTCGAGGCGCTGCAGGCCAAGGCGCTGGAGGAACTCGGCCTGGCCCCGGAGATTCTGACCGATGAGTTCGGGCCGGACGTGCCGGTCCCGGTCCTGGTGGCCCGCGACGGGACCAGGTACGCCGAGGACGAGGCGCCCGAGCCGGTCCCGTTCGTCCGGGCCGAGCAGGAGAAGCGGCTGCGCAGGGCGGAGAAGGACCTCAAGGTGCTGGGCCGGGTGAACCCGCTCGCGCTGGAGGAGTTCGACGCGATGACCGAACGGCACGCCTTCCTCGCCGAGCAGTTGGAGGACCTGCGGCGTACCCGCAAGGACTTGGCCGACATCATCACCGAGGTCGACAACCGGGTCGAGCAGGTCTTCGCCGAGGCGTACGCGGACGTGGAGAAGGCGTTCGCCGGCGTGTTCGCGACGCTGTTTCCCGGCGGCGAGGGCCGGTTGGTGCTGACCGAACCGGGGCAGTGGCTGACCACCGGCGTCGACGTCGAGGCCCGCCCGCCCGGGAAGAAGGTGAAGCGGCTGTCGCTGCTGTCGGGCGGGGAACGCTCGCTGGTGGCGGTGGCGTTCCTGGTGTCGTTGTTCATCGCCCGGCCGAGCCCGTTCTACATCCTCGACGAGGTCGAGGCGGCGCTGGACGATGTGAATCTGGGGCGGCTGCTGGAGATCTACGAGCAGTTGCGGGAGAACTCCCAGCTGTTGGTGATCACCCACCAGAAGCGGACGATGGAGATCGCCGACGCGCTGTACGGGGTGACCATGCGCGGGGACGGGGTCTCCACGGTGATCTCCCAGCGGATGCACGAATAGGGTCCGGCCCGGCCTCAGGGGTTCGCGGCGCGCTCGATCCCGGCCAGCAGGATGTCGAGGGCGAAGGCGAACTCGGCGTCGGCATCGCAGCCCCCGTCGTGGTGCACCTGGGTGGCCATCGCGATCATGGCCGGGTACGCCGCGGCGTACTCGGCCAGGGAGCGGTCCAGCGCGGGTTGTTCCGCGGGGAGGGCGGGGGTGGGGAAGACCTCAATGGTGAAGCCCCACATTCGGGTGCTGAGGGCATGCATCCCGTTGTGCACGACCGGTGGTGGCAGCCCGCCGTCGATCAGGATGGCGATGAGCTCGTCCAGGTAGCGCAGCGCGGCGGGGCTGGCGGTGCGTTGGTCGCGGATCGCATCCGGCAGCCAGGGGTGCTCGAGCATCCGGGCGCGGGAGACCAGGATCCGGGCGCGCAGCCGGTCGCGCCAGGGGGCGGTGACCTCGGGGAGAGCCGTGGCCGGCGGGGGCTCGATCGCGGTGTCGACCATGGCGGTGATCAGCTCGTCCCGGTTGGCCAGGTGGCGATACAGGGCCATCGCCGAGACACCGAGTTCGTCGCCGAGTCGGCGCATGGACATCTCGGCCAGGCCGATCCGATCGGCCAGGGCGATCGCAGTCTGGATGATCCGGGTCCGGGAGAGTGGGGCGTCGGTCGGCATTGACATGGTTTACAGCGTAGACCTAGCCTGGAAGCAGTCGAGGTTTACGCCGTAAACCTCGTTTCGGGGGAGGGGTTTCGATGTCTGTTTCCGGTGGTTCGGCCGAGGGGGCGCGGCGGCTCGCCGCGGTGGTCGGGGTGCTCTATCTGGTCAGCCATGTCACGTCGGTGGCGGCGGTGCCGTTGCTGCGGTCGGGCGTGGCGGCGGGTGGTCTGCGGTTGGGGGTGGCGCTCGAGTTGATCCTGGCCGGGGCGGTCATTGCCACCGGGACCGGCCTGGTCGCGCTGGTGCAGCGCCGGGCGCCGATGTTGGCGTACACCTTTGCTGCGCTGCGGCTGCTGGAGGGGGCGGTGATCGCGGTGGGTACGCTGCCGGTGCTGGTCCTGGTGGCCGGTCCGGGGCTGGTGGGGGAGTCGGCGGTGTGGGCGCTGCACGAGGCGGCATTCCTGGTGGGGCAGGGGCTGATCATCAGTGTGAACACCGTGGTGCTGGGGGCACTGATTCTGCGCAGCGGCGCGGTCGCGCGCTGGATCGGGTGGCTGGCGGTGGTCGGCGGGGTCCTGGTGCTGGTGGGAAATGTGTTGCAGTTTGTCGGGGTCGCGGACCGGGCGGCGGTGGGGGTGGCCGGGCTGCTGGCGATCCCGGTCTTCGTCTTCGAGATCTCCTTCGCGCTCACGCTGATCGTTCGCGGGATGCGGTCCGAGGAGTTTCCCAGGAGTCTGTCAACGGGCTCACAGGAGCCCGCACACGTGTGATTCAACCGTGACTTCTGCCCCTTGGGTCTCATTAGTCACAGGTGTCACACTGGATCAGTCGGTTCTGCGGCCGAATCGACATCTTCCCCTCGGAACCAGCTTGCTGGTGGTCGCAAACGAAGGACATCTCATGAGCATGATCTATTTGCTGATGGCGGCGTGCTTCCTGCTGTCAGTGTTCCTGATCGGTGTGGTGGCCGTCGGGATGCAGCACAAGGGTCGTGACGAGCATCCGCGCCTGGCGCTGATGTTCCGTCGCACTGCCCGGGCCCTGAACGGTGAGGACGACTTGCCGCGGGCCCTGCGTCTGCGCGCCTGACGGAGCCGCAACCCACTGACTCGGGCCCGGGGTGATCACACCCCGGGCCCGAACCATGTCCGGACCGGGCAGCCGTGGGGCGAGGGCTTTGCGCGATGGTTTCTGTCGGGGCGGGGCTGTGCGCGATGGCTTCTTCCGCGCGGGGCTTGCCGCGATGCCACCGGTGTCGCAGCGACGGCGTACGCCCTCGCGTGCGTCTGCAGCGGGTGCGGGACGTGGCTGGTATCGCATGGCGGTCTCTACCGTCGCGGGACGGGCCGGCGGGCGGTTCAAGCAGTCTGTGGGACCCTGCGTACGCGGTGGGCATGGTCGCGAGCAGGCAACACTGGCCCGGCGCACCCGGCTCTGGGGTGACCTGAGGCCCCGGTTCGGTGCGACGGTGCGGCTCGGTGCACCCGGCTCGGCCCATGCCGCATCGCGAACTGTGTTGCCGCGATGCGCCCTGTTTCCTGCATCTGCTGCAACGCCTGCGGGTACCCGCGTGGCGTCGCCGGAGTGTACTTGCCATCGCGGGAACCCGGGGTGGGGAATTACCTGTCGCAGGAAGGCAAGGTCGGACAGTATCCTTCGCGGGAAGCCGCGTCCGAGCATTACCTGTCTCGGGACGCACCCGGCTCCAGGCGGGCGCGGGGACCCAGCGTCTGGTTGGGCACCCAGCTTCGGGGTTGGGTGGGCAGCGTCGGGGCGCCCCGACGCTGGGTTGCCCGGGGTGACGCTGGGTGACCGGGGCGACGCTGTCCGGGCCGAAATCGTCGCGTGCTCTGCCGCCTGGCCGTCGGGCCGGACCGTACGGCTGACCCTGATCGCGCCCCACCCGGCCGCTTCGCCGGACCGGTGTGACCCAGCGTCTGGTTGGGCATCCAGCTTCGGGGTTGGGTGGGCAGCGTCGGGGCGCCCCGACGCTGGGTTGCCCGGGGTGACGCTGGATGCCCGAACCGACGATCCCGGACCCACCAACCAGCCCACCCGACGCCACCGCGACGATCCCGGCCCAAAGGCTACTGACCACTAGGATGGCCGCGTGGATCCGGTCACTTTGATTGTCCTTGCTGTCGTCGGCGTACTCGTCCTTGCCGGGCTGATCGGCGGCGGCATTTGGTACGCCCGCCGCAATCGGGAACTGCCGAAGCCCCCGACCAAGGGCGAGGTGTCCCCGACCCGACCCGACGGCGAAACCGCGACGCCCGGGGGCGGTACCGACACCCTCGAAGCTCCGACCGACCCGGGCGCCGGAACCGCCCTCGCCGAGCGGCCCGAGGCGGCCGGCACCCGGCTGCAGCGGCTGCGCGCCCGTCTTGCCGGTACGAACAATCCACTCGCCCGCGGCCTGCTGAACCTGCTCTCGGCCGATCACATCGACGAGGAGACCTGGGAGGACTTCGAGGCCGCCCTGATCACCTCCGACCTCGGGGTCGGGCCGACCACCGAACTGATCGACAAGCTGCGCACCCGGTTCAAGGTCGAGGACGTTCGCGACACCGACCAGGCCCGGGCGATCCTGCGCGAGGAACTGGTCCGCCTGGTCGACCCGACGCTGGATCGCTCGCTGAACCTGGACCGCAAGGACGGCAACCCGGCCGTGGTGATGATGGTCGGGGTCAACGGCACCGGCAAGACCACCACCGTCGGCAAGCTCGCCCGGCTGCTGGTGGCCGAGGACAAGGACGTGCTGCTCGGGGCCGCCGACACCTTCCGCGCCGCCGCGGCCGAACAGCTCGCGACCTGGGGCGAGCGCGTCGGGGTCCCGACCGTACGCAGCCACGAGGGCGCCGACCCGGCCAGTGTCGCCTACGAGGCCGTCAGCCAGGGCGTGGAACAGGAGGTCGACTGTGTCCTGATCGACACCGCCGGCCGACTGCACACCAAGACCGGCCTGATGGACGAGCTCGGCAAGGTCAAGCGGGTGATCGAGAAGAAGGCGCCGGTCACCGAGGTGCTGCTGGTGATCGACGCGACCACCGGTCAGAACGGCCTGGTCCAGGCCCGGATCTTCCGTGAGGTCGTCGATGTCTCCGGCGTCGTGCTGTCGAAACTTGATGGTTCGGCCAAGGGTGGCATCATCGTTCAAGTACAGCGTGAACTCGGCGTACCGGTGAAACTCGTCGGTCTCGGCGAGGGACCCGACGACCTGGCCCCCTTTGTGGCCGAGGACTTCGTGGACGCGCTCCTCGAATCCTGATCCTCGGGCGGACGATGTTGAAACTAGTTGGGCTGACCAGCCCCTTTCTGGCCGGCGTGGTGGTCGCGGCGGCGATCCTGCTGCCGTTCAGCGTGCTGTTCGGATTCTCCCGGGTGGAGGTCAACGGCAAGAAGCGCCTGCGGTTCGGACGCCGGAACCGGCCCGGCCCCGCCGGCACCGCCGGCCGCTGGATCCGGATCGTGCTCGCCCAGGCAGCCGCGATCCTGGCGATGCTGCTGCTGGTCAACAACAGCCTGCACTTCTACCTGACCTGGGGTGACCTGGTCGGTGGTGGCGCGACCGGGCACATCCGCACCGCCCCCGGTCCCGCGCCGACCGTCCCGACCCCCACCCCGGCCGCCGATCCGCAGCATCCGCTGCCGTACACCACCACGCCCACCCCGTCCGGCGCGCAACTGGCCAAGATGACCGTGCGCGGCGACACCTCCGGGGTGAACGCCGACGCGTGGGTGTGGCTGCCCCCGGGCTACGAACAGGATCCGCTGAAGGCCCAGTCCCTGCCGGTGCTCTACCTGTATTCCGGGTTCCCCGGCTCGCCGCAGTCCATCTACGACCAGTTCGAGGTCGACAAGCGCGCCAGCCAGGCGATCACGAAGAACGGCGTCCGCCCGTTCGTGATCGTGATGCCGTCGATCATGACCCACGGCCCGCGCGACACCGAGTGCGTCGACCTGCCGGACGCGAAGTCGGAGACCTATCTCGCCAAGGAGGTGCCCGACGCCGTCCAGCGGACGTTTCGGGTCAGCACCGACCCGAAGCTGAACTTCCTGGCCGGCTACAGCACCGGCGGCCTGTGCGCGGCGAACTATCTGATGCGCCATCCCGACCGGTTCGGTGCCGCGGCGAGCATCGGCGGCTACTTCCATCCCTTCATCGAGGGGAAGGACATGTTCAACGGGGACCAGAAGCTGTACGAGGCCAACTCCCCGATCTGGCAGGCGAAGAACACCAGCAACCCGAAGTCGCTGCGGCTGCTGATCGTGTCGGTCACCGCCGACGAGCACTCCTACAACGGCGGCAAGGCCCACGAGGGCGATTCGAAGGACATGATCGACACCGTGCAGAACTGGCCCGGGGTCGGCGTCCTGCTGCTGGAGAAGGGCGGCCACGGCTGGCAGGTCTACTCCCGCACCTTCGACCAGGCGTTGACCTGGATGGGTCAGCTCGGCCTCTGAACAGCACGGGGCCCGGTGCCGACAGTGTCGACACCGGGCCCCAGCTACCCGAATCAGGCCACGTACTCCAGGTTGGTCTCGGACTCCGGATCGAAGAAGTAGCACTCGCCGAACCGCGGGCGGGCGTACAGGGTCTCTCCGGTGGTGATCGGTTGCCGCTTGTCCGCGCGCAGCACGACCCGCTGTCCCCGGACGGTGACCGGGCTGTCGGGCGTCATGATCGCATCGCAGTAGACGAACGCCTCCGAGCCCAGGTGCTCGATCAGCCCGGCGCGCAGGGGGAGCGCGTCGGGGACCGGATTCGCCGAGCTGCCGACGATGTCCCAGGCCTCCGGGCGTACGCCGACGGTCACCCGGGGACCCTTCGCCCGGGTGGCGAGCTCGCGCTCGATGCCCAGATCGACGGTGTGTCCCTCCCCGATGACGGCGCGACCCTCTTCCAGGGACACCCCGTCCATCAGGGTGATCGACGGCGAACCGATGAAGCCGGCGACGAAGGTGTTGCCCGGGTGCTCGTACAGGTGCGTCGGTTCATCGACCTGCTGGATCACCCCGTCCTTCAGCACACAGACCCGATCGCCCATGGTCATCGCCTCGGTCTGGTCGTGGGTGACGTAGACCGTGGTGACGCCCAGGCTGCGCTGCAGCGCGGCGATCTGGCCGCGGGTGGCCACCCGCAGCTTGGCGTCCAGGTTGGACAGCGGCTCGTCCATGCAGAACACCTTGGGGCTGCGGACGATGGCCCGGCCCATCGCCACCCGCTGCCGCTGCCCACCGGACATATTGCCCGGCTTGACGTCGAGCAGCGGACCGAGTTCGAGCATCTTGGCCGCATTCTCGACCTTCTGGGCGATCTCGGCCTTGGGGACCTTGGCGTTCTCCAGGGCGAAGGCCATGTTCTGCCGGGCGGTCATATTCGGGTACAGCGCGTAGCTCTGGAAAACCATGGCCGTGTCGCGCTTGCGCGCCGGGACCTCGCTGACATCGACGTCGTCGATGAAGATCGAGCCCTCATCGATCGGCTCCAGGCCCGCGAGCATGCGGAGGGTGGTGGACTTGCCACACCCGGACGGGCCCACCAGCACCAGGAACTCACCATCGGCGATGGACAGGTTGATCCGGTTCACCGCCGGCGGACGGGTGTTGTCGTAGATGCGGGAGGCGTTGCGAAACTCGACCGTGGACATGGTCGGTACTCCTAGTTCAGAGAAGCGTTCGAAGAGAGGGGCAGCGTCAGTGAGCCGGGCTCACAGCAGCGGCTTGATGTCGCGGTCGTAGGACTGCTGGGTTTCCTGCTGCATCGACGCGAACACGGTGGCCACGTCCTCCCCACCGAGGGTGATCTTGTCCAGACCGCCACCGATCCGCTTGCCGCCGCCGGGGACGAAGACCCGGGCGTAGTCCTGCGGCGCGGTGTTGCCGTCGGCCATCTGCTTGATCGCGGTGAAGGCGTTCGGGTTCTGCTCCAGGTAGGTCTTCATCGCAGCCTCGTTCTCCGCACCCTTGCGGACCGGGACGTAGCCGGTGCCCTGGGAGAAGGTGATCGTGTTCTGCATGTTGGTGAGGAAGTCGATGAACTTCACCGCGTTGATCTTGCGCTCGTGGGAGATGCCGTTGGGAACGGCCAGACCCGCACCACCGGTGGTCGCGCCCGGCTTCGGGCCGGGGAGGTAGGTGGTGATGAACGGGAACTTGGCGGCCTTGGTCAGCCCGGTCAGCGAGCCGGTGGACTGCAGCAGCCCCGCGGCACCGCCGATGCCGAAGGTGTTGTTGGCGTCCTTCTCGATGCCGATGTGGCCGGCCTTGTACTGGTCCTGCAGGAACTTGCCGGCCTCGATCGACTTCGGGTCGTTGAAGGTGGGCGTCCACTCGTTGGAGTACTTGCCGCCGAAGGTCCAGATCATGCCCTGGAAATACCAGTCCAGGTAGTTCGAGCCGTCCGGGATCACCAGGGCCGGCTTGCCGCCCATGGCCTGGACCAGCTTGGGCGCCCAGTCGGCGAACTCCTGCCAGGTCTGCGGGCCGCGCTTCTCCAGCCCGGCCTGGGCCAGCACGTCGGAGTTCCAGTACATCAGGGTGGTGGAGCGCGAGTACGGCATGCCGTAGTGCTTGCCGCCGAAGGCGTAGTCCTCGCGCAGGGTGTCGACGTAGCTGTTCGCGTCGACGCCGGCTTCCTTCCACAGGTCGTCCAGCGGGGCGGTGGCCTGGTTCAGGGCGAAGTTGAACCAGGTGACGTCGGAGGCGACGATCACGTCGGGCAGGTCGCCGCCGGCCAGCGCGGCGTTGAACTTGGTGGCCAGGTCCTCGTAGGAGGAACCACCGTCGACCAGCTGCACCGGAACATCCGGGTGCTGCTTGGTCCACTCGGCGATCAGCTGCTCCTCCAGGGCCTTGGAGGAACCGGGGTGGTTGGACCAGAACTGCAGGGTGCCATTGCCCTTCTGCCCATCCCCGGCGGTGCTGCCGGTGCCGCCGGCGCAGGCGGACAGACCAACGGTGGCTGCTGCGGCGCTCAGGCCAGCGAGAGCGAGGAATCCACGACGACCGATCATGACTTACCTTTCATAGAACGTTGCAAAGACTGGGTGAATGAGTGAACGGGGGACGGGGCGTCAGCCCTTGACGGCGCCGGCGGTGAGGCCCTTGATCATCTGCTTCTGCAGGAGCAGGAACACGATCAGAATCGGGATCGCGGTGAGGACGGTGGCCGCCATCACCGGGCCCCAGTTGGTCAGACCCTCGTTCTGCTGGAGCTGGGTCAGACCGACCGGCAGCGGGGCGACCCGGTCGGTATCGGCGATCAGGAACGGCCACAGGTACTGGTTCCACTCGGTGACGATGGTGATCAGGGTGAACGCCACGATCGTCGGCCACGACATCGGCAGGACCACCCGGAACAGGGTGCGCCCGAAGCCGGTGCCGTCCAGGCGCGCCGCCTCGAGGATCTCCCGGGGCAGGGACAGGAAGTGGTTGCGCATCAGGAAGGTGCCGAAGGCGGTCCCGGCCAGCGGGAGCATGATGCCCTGGAACGTGTTGCGCCAGCCCCAACCCGCGACCAGGGCGTAGTTGGAGATGATCGTGATCTGGTCGGGCACCATCAGCGCCGCGATCACCAGCAGGAACAGCAGCCCCCGCCCGGGGAAGCGCAGGTACGCGAAGGCGTACGCACTGATCACGCCGAGGGCAACCTTGAACACCGTCAGGCCACCGGTGATGATCACCGAGTTGCGCAGGAAGCCGACGAAGTTCACCTGGCTGACGGCGTAGGAGTAGTTGCCGGGCGCGAACGGGTTCGGCCACCAGGTGATCGGGTCGGAGTAGATGTCGGGATGGGTCTTCAGCGAGGTGATCAGGATGAAGTACAGCGGCACCATGACCATCGCCACGACGATCAGCAGCGCCACGTAGCCGAGGATCTTCACCCCGAGGCCGGCCTCGTTCGGATCGCGGTGCTTCCGCCGGGGGATCTCGGCCTTCTCGGGAGCAGGGGCCGGATCGGTCTGCGGGGGGACGTCGGTCTGCTGGGCCATGTCAGTCCTGCCTGTCCTGGAGCCGGACCTGGATCACCGTGATCACCAGCACGATCAGGAACATGATCGAGGCGACCGCGGCGCCGTAGCCGGCGCGGTTGTTGTTGAACGACTCTTCGTAGACCTGGTAGACCATCGTCATCGTGCCGTTGCCCAGGGGCCCGCCCCGGGTCATCACCTGGATCAGGTCGAACACCTGGAACGAGCTGAGCAGCACGGTGACCGACAGGAAGAAGGTGGTCTGGCGCAACTGCGGCAGGACCACCCGGAACAGCCGACGGACCGGGGAGGTGTCGTCGATCTCGGCGGCCTCGTCGAGGTCCTTGCGCCGGCCCTGCAGGGCGGCCAGGTAGATCACGAAGACGTAGCCGAGGTTCTTCCAGATGTAGGTGACCGTCACCATGAACAGGGCCCACTTCGGATCCTGGTAGAAGTTCGGTGACTCCACCCCGATCCGGCGCAGCAGGTCCTGGATCAGGCCGAACTGCGGGTCGAAGACGAACTGGAACGCCACACCGATCGCCGCGCCGGAGATCACGTACGGGGCGAAGATCATCGAGCGGACCGCCGCGCGACCGAACAGCTTCTGGTCGAGCAGCAGCGCCAGCGCCAGGCCGAGGATCATCGACCCGGCGACCGCGGCCACGGTGAAGATGACGGTGTTCATCACGATCGTCGGGGTGCCCGGATCGGAGAACCAGTCGGCATAGTTGCGGAAGCCCACGAACAGCGGCGGGCGGGTCGAGCTCAGGTTCCACTGGAAGAACGAGATGCGGAAGTTGTCCACCAGCGGGCGATAGGTGAACAGGATCAACAGGATCATGTTCGGGAGGATGAGAGCGGCCGCGAGCAAGATCTGCTGCAGCGACCACCCGGACTTGCGCCGGGGTAGTTCGAGGTCCGGATCCGGAACTGACGTTCCGGGGATGGTCGACGTCATGGCGGTGACTCTAGGGATCGCCGCGTGAACGCCAGAACCCTCGACGCGGGGCCGCGAGGTGAACGGTGGGGGAGTTTTCGTTAACCTCGCAGACACCACCGGGGGCTCGGGTCGTGCTGCCGGGCGTACCGCTTTGTGGGGAAACAGGGCTTTTTGGGTAACCTTGGCCAGTAGTTCATCCGCACCGACCGCCCGTATGCCCCGTGGCGGTCAGATCCGAGGACCCGACTTGTTCGACACACTGCAGGACCGGCTCGCCGCGACGTTCAAGAACCTTCGTGGCAAGGGCAAACTCAGCGACGCCGATATCGACGCGACCGCGCGCGAGATCCGGATCGCCCTGCTCGAAGCCGATGTGAACCTGGCGGTCGTCAAGGAATTCATCGCCGCGATCAAGGAGCGGGCCAAGAGCGCGGAGGTCTCCGAGGCGCTCAATCCGGCCCAGCAGATCATCAAGATCGTCAACGAGGAACTGGTCAACATCCTCGGTGGCGAGACCCGCACCATCCGGTTCGCGAAGAAGCCGCCGACCGTGATCATGCTCGCGGGTCTGCAGGGTGCCGGTAAGACGACGCTGGCGGGCAAGCTGGCGTACTGGCTGAAGTCGGAGGGGCACTCGCCGCTGCTGGTGGCCGCCGACCTGCAGCGTCCGAACGCGGTGGACCAGTTGAAGATCGTCGCCCAGCGCGCCGGCGTCCACTGCTTCGCGCCCGAGCCGGGCAACGGGGTCGGGGATCCGATCCAGGTGGCGAAGGCGTCGATCGCCGAGGCCGAGCGCAAGTTGTACGACGTGGTCATCATCGACACCGCCGGCCGGTTGGGTGTGGATCAGGCGCTGATGCAGCAGGCCGCCGACATCAAGGCCGCGGTCGATCCCGACGAGGTGCTGTTCGTCGTGGACGCGATGATCGGCCAGGATGCGGTGAACACCGCGCAGGCGTTCGCCGATGGGGTCGGTTTCGACGGGGTGGTGCTGACCAAGCTCGACGGTGATGCCCGCGGTGGTGCGGCACTGTCGATCGCGCGGGTGATCGGCAAGCCGATCATGTTCGCCTCCAGCGGCGAGAACGTGAAGGACTTCGACGTCTTCCATCCCGACCGGATGGCTTCGCGGATCCTCGACATGGGCGACATGCTCACCCTGATCGAGCAGGCGGAGAAGAACTTCGACGAGGAGAAGTCGCGCAAGGCCGCGGCCAAGATCGCCAGCAAGGGTGGGTCGGAGTTCGGCCTGGGCGACTTCCTCGAGCAGATGAAGCAGGTACGCCGGATGGGGCCGCTGTCGAAGATCTTCGGCATGCTCCCCGGCATGGGGGAGATGAAGGATCAGCTCTCCGGGATCGATGAGAAGGAGATCGACCGGATCGAGGCGATCATCCTGTCGATGACCCCGGCCGAGCGGGACAACCCGAAGATTCTCAACGGGTCGCGGCGCGCCCGGATCGCGAAGGGGTCGGGGACCGAGGTGTCCCAGGTGAACAACCTGGTCGACCGGTTCTTCGACGCGCGGAAGATGATGTCCTCGCTGGCGAACGGGAAGATGCCGGCCGGGATGCCGAACATGCCCGGGATGCCGCCGATGCCGGCCGCCAAGCGTCCGGGCCGGCAGGCGCCGAAGAAGAAAAAGGGTGGCAAGGGCGTGTCCGGGAACCCGGCCAAGCGCAATGCGGCCCCGATCGAACCCGCCGCCCCGGCCGCGAATCCGTTGGAGGCATTCGGGTCCGGGTTCGATCCGAAGCAGTTCGAGAAGAACGGTGGGGACTTCGAGTTGCCGCCGGAGTTGCAGAAGATGTTCAAGAAGAACCAGGGCTGAGTCCTCGGGAGGGATGCTTCGGGTCGGGGGAGCGTCGTCGGGGTCGGGGGAGCGTCGACCGGCTTCAGGCAGCGAAGCGTCGTGCAGGGGAGCGAGGTCTGCTGCGTTCGCTGCTCGGGGTGGAGCTTCGCTGGTTGGTGGTTGGCCCCAGGGGTGGCGTACGGCACCGGGTGAAGGCTCTGGCGCGTGTCGATATGTCGCTTCGGGGCCTGATTCAGTCCGGGTGCGGGGGCATCCAGCGTCATCCCGGTCAGGGAGCTTCGCTCAGGGGTGGGCAGCGTCACGGCGCCCTGAAGCTTGGTGGCCTTTCGTGACGCTCCATGACCTGGCCGCCGCTCGAACCAGTGTGAAGCCTCGCTGGGTGCTGGGTGCTGGGTGCTGGGTGCTGAGTGGTCCCGGGGGTGGCGTACGGCATCGGGTGAAGAATCTGACGCGTGTCGACATGTCTCTTCGGGGCCTGGTCCAGCGCCGGTGCGGGGGCATCCAGCGTCATCCTGGTCAGGGAGCTTCGCTCCGGGGTGGGCAGCGTCACGGCGCCCTGAAGCTTGATGACCTTTCGTGACGCTCCATGACCCGGGGGCCGCTCGAACCAGTGTGAGGATTCGCTGGGTGCTGGGTGCTGGGTGCTGGGGCTGGGTGGTCCCGGGGGTGGCGTACGGCACCGGGTGAAGAATCTGGCGCGTGTCGACATGTCGCTCCGAGGGCCTGATTCAGCGCCGGCGCGGGGTCATCCAGCGTCATCCTGGTCAGGGAGCTTCTCTCCGGGGTGGGCAGCGTCACGGCGCCCCGAAGCTTGGTGGCCTTTCGTGACGCTCCATGACCGGGTCGCCGCTTGAACAGGCGTGAAGCTTCGCTGGTTGATGGTTGGCTCCCCGGGGGTGGCGTACGGCATCGGGTGAAGAATCTGGCGCGTGTCGACATGTCGCTCCGGAGGGCCTGGTCCAGCACCGGCGCGGGGTCATCCAGCGTCATCCCGGTCAGGGAGCTTCTCTCTGGGGTGGGCAGCGTCACGGCGCCCCGAAGCTTGATGGCCTTTCGTGACGCTCCATGACCGGGTCGCCGCTCGAACAAGCGTGAAGCCTCGCTGGTGGGTGGTTGGGCCCCAGGGGGTGTGCGGCATCGGGTGAAGGCTCTGGCGCGTGTCGACATGTCGCTCCGGACGGCCTGGTCCAGCGCCGGCGCGGGGTCATCCAGCGTCATTCCGGTCAGGGAGCTTCTATCCGGGTTGGGCAGCGTCACGGCGCCCCGAAGCTTGATGGGCTTTCGTGACGCTCCATGACCGGGCCGCCGCTCGAACCAGTGTGAAGCGTCGCTGGTTGGTGGGTGGGTCGGGCAGGCAAGGCGCTGGTTGGTGGGTGGCTCGGGCGGGCGTAGCGGTGGCTCGGCCGGGCGGTGTTTCGTGTCGGGGAGCAATGCTTCGTGTCGGGGCAGCGTCGACCGGCTTCAGGCAGCGAAGCGTCGTGGTGAGGAGCGAGGGCTGCTCAGCTCGCTGCTCGGGGTGAGGCTTCGCTGGTTGGTGGGTGGCTCGGGCAGGCAAGGCGCTTGTTGGTGGGGTGGGTCGGGCGCGCGAGGCGCTGGCTCGGGGGAGCGAAGCTCCGTGCCGGGGAGCGTCGACCGCTTCAGGGAGCGAAGCGTCGTGGTGAGGAGCGAGGGCTGCAACCCTCGCTCCCCGGGATGACGCTTCGCTGCCTGGGTGTACGCCCCCACGCGCCGGCGTTCGCTCAGCCCCGGCCACTCAGGCGTCGCAGTCGATCACCTCGACGCCTCGCGGTTCGTAGGTGACCAGGGCGCAGTTCTGTTTCATCAGTTCCTCACCGACGGTGTTGCCGGTACGCCGGTCGATCACCCGGCGCCAGATCTCGTTGCGGCGGAACAGCTCGCCACGATGCCGGATGAACTGTTCGTCGCGGGCGTACACCTTGTAGGAGTGCGGCAGCGCCCGGTCGGCGGTCAGCGCACCCTCCAGGTAGCGCTCACCGACCCCGGTCGCCAACCGGAAGGTCGCGTCGGTGTCATTACTGACGACCAGGTCCACGTAGTTCCACACGATCGAGCAGCCGACCCCCCAGGGCAGGACGCGGCCCTTGTCGGGGAACGGGTCGAAGGAGTGCTCCGAGCGGGCGGTGACCGTCAGCGGGGAGTGCAGCACCATCCAGTGGATGAGGTTCGCCAGTTGGCAGATCCCGCCGCCGACTCCGGCGATGGCACGACCGTTGGTGAGCCGCATTCCCTCGACGAACCCGCGGGCGCGGGTGCAGTTGCCGACGGTCCGGTTGAACGAGAACGACTCGCCGGGTCGGATCAGGATCCCGTCGGTCTCGGCCGACGCGAGCCGCAGATTGATCACCTTGTTGTGCTGCAGCCGCATCTCGTCGGCACTGAGTTCGCGCAGCAACAGCGAGTTGTGCTGTTTCACCCGATGTTCAAGGGGGTCGGTGGCGTGGGTCCGGGCGTACACCCGGTCGTCGGTGCGCCAGCGCAGGTGCTGACGCAGCTGGTGGGCCCGAACCGCCAGCGGATACAGCGCCGGGATCCGTTCGGTCAGCCGCCGGGCGGCAGTGACCCGCTCCGGTGGAACGAACCCGGCCGGCGGCGGAACGAATGTCAGGCTGGGTTCGGGGGTCAGGGCAATCGACATGGCGCTGGGCACTCCTTCGTGGGTCGTGGGCAATGCTTCCAGTGGGACGGGGCATACCCGGTCCGCCGCTTCAGCGGCGGTGTCATGTGTTTCGATGGCAGAGTGGCCTCATGAGTGATGCCCACGAGCAGGGTTCGGGGTGGCACAGCCACGGCCCGGGGCACCTGCATCGCCATTCCCATTTCTCCCATCCGCACGACGCGGTCGATCCGGACTCCCCGGCCCCGCGACTGCACCTGCACGGCACCGTCCTCCCGGACGGGGAGCAGCGTGACCTGTGGGTCGTCGACGGGCACCTGAGCCTGACCCCGGTCGCCGACGCCACCACGATCGCGACCCACGGCTGGATCCTCCCCGGCCTGGTCGATGCGCACTGTCATGTCGGGCTGGTCGCGACCGGACCGACCACTGATGACGTCGCCGAGGAACAGGCGGTCACCGAGCGGGACGCTGGGGCGCTGCTGCTGCGCGATGCCGGGGCGCCGACCGATACCCGCTGGATCGACGACCGCGACGACCTGCCGAAAATCATCCGGGCCGGGCGACACATTGCCCGTCCCAAGCGGTACATGAAGAACTTCGCCGACGAGGTCGAGCCGGAGGGCCTGGTCGCCTCGGTGGAGCGGCAGGTCGCGGCCGGGGACGGCTGGATCAAGCTGGTCGGGGACTGGATCGATCGCTCGGTGGGGGATCTGCGGATGCTGTGGCCGGCCGCCGAACTGACCGCGGCGATCGCCCGGGCGCACGAGTTGGGCGCGCGGGTGACCGCGCACCAGTTCGGCGAGGACGGGCTGGACGTGCTGCTGGCCGCCGGGATCGACGGGATCGAGCACGGCACCGGCCTCAGCGATGCCACGATCGCGCTGATGGCCGAGCACCAGGTGAGCCTGGTCCCGACGCTGATCAACATCGAGACCTTCCCCGATATCGCCGCGGCCGGGGAGGACAAGTTCCCGCTGTACGCCGCGCACATGAACGACCTGTACGCCCGGCGTCGGGAGACCTTCGGCAAGGCAGTCGAGGCGGGCGTACCGATCTATGCCGGCACCGACGGCGGCTCGGCAATCATGCACGGGCGGATCGCCGACGAGATCGCGATGCTGGCCGACCTGGGCGGCGCCGACTTCGCGCTGGGGGCGGCGTCCTGGCGGGCCCGGGAGTGGCTCGGGTTCCCCGGGATCGAGGAGGGGGCACCGGCGGACCTGGTGATCTACGACGCCGATCCGCGGGTCGAGATCGGCGTACTGCAGGCGCCGAGTCGGGTGGTGCTGCGGGGTCGCGTGGTCCGCTGACCCGGGGCGACCCTTTCCTTAACGTTTGCAAGTTTTGTAGGTCGCGGGGGAGGGGGTCTGTTCCGCGGCGCTGTCGGGTCGATCTCCGGCCCGACAGCGCACGAGATAGCCCGACCGCGGGCCGGGCCGCGGTGATACGTTGCGCAAAGGCGGAGATTTCCTCGGCACGAACGGTGGGAAAGTGGAGGCGATGGTGGATTCAGCCGTGACCGAGTCGGCCCTGCAGGTCGCGCCCGGTTCGGTGGTGGTCGTCCGGGACGAGGAATGGCTGGTCACCGGGGTGGAGAACACCGCCGACGGGGACCTGCTGCGCGTCCAGGGACTCTCCGAACTGGTCCGCGGCACGACCGCCTCGTTCTACGGGTCCCTGGACCGCATCGTTCCGCTGGATCCGGCGCAGACCCGGCTGGTCGGTGACGATTCCCCCGGCCACCGGCGGTCCCGGCTCTGGCTGGAGGCGACCGTACGCAAGGCCCACCTCCCCCTGGCCGAAACCGCACTGACCGTCTCCACCGAGGCCCTGGCCGACCCGCTGGCGTACCAGCAATCGGCGGTCCGCACCGCACTCAGCGATCAGAACCTGCGCCCCCGGATCCTGCTCGCCGACGCGGTCGGCCTGGGCAAAACCCTCGAGATCGGGATGATCCTGTCCGAACTGGTCCGCCGCGGCCGCGGCGAACGGATCCTGATCGTGTGCCCGCGCCACGTGCTGGAACAGATGCAGCAGGAACTGTGGACCCGGTTCGCGCTCCCGTTCGTCCGGCTCGACTCCGCCGGCGTCCAACGGGTGAAGCAGAAACTCCCGGCCACCCGCAACCCGTTCACCTACTACAAACGGGTGATCATCTCGATGGACACCCTCAAGCAGGCCCGCTTCGAACGCGACCTGCGCCGGCACCGCTGGGACGCGGTGGTGATCGACGAATCCCACAACGTCACCAACGTCGCCGCGCAGAACAACCGGCTCGCCCGCACCCTGGCACCGAACACCGACGCGCTCATCCTGGCCTCGGCGACCCCGCACAACGGCCGCAAGGAGTCCTTCAGCGAACTGATCCGCCTGCTCGACCCGACCGCGGTGAGCCCCGCGGGCGACCTCGACACCGACCGGCTCGAACAACTCGTCGTCCGCCGGCACCGCAACTCCCCGGAGGTCGCCCAGGTGGTCGGCGCCCGCTGGGCCGAACGCCGCGAACCGAACAACCTGCTGGTCCCGGCCAACCCGGCCGAGAACGACGTGGCCCGGGAACTGGACGAGGTCTGGCTGCACCCGGCCTCCGGGGCGAGTCCGCACAGCACCGGCAACCACCTGTTCGGCTGGACCCTGGCCAAGGCATTCCTGTCCTCCCCGGCCGCGCTCGCCCAGTCGATCACCGAACGCTTGCGCCGCCTCGACCCGGCCAACCCGGCCGCACAGCGGGAAGCCCAAGCGCTGCACCGGCTCGCCGAGCTGAACGACGCCACCCGCGCCGACTCCGGCAAGTACGCCGCCCTGGTCGACGTGCTGCGCGGCATCGACGTGCACACCGAGCGGGCGGTGGTGTTCTCCGAACGCGTCCCGACCCTGCACTGGCTGCAGGACCAACTGTGCGCCACCTTCCGACTCAAGCCCGGCCAGGTGGAGATCCTGCACGGCGGCCTGAGCGATGAAGAACAGCAGCGGATCGTGGACTCGTTCAAACAGGCCGCCTCCCCGATCCGGATCCTGGTTACCGGCGACGTCGCCTCCGAGGGCGTCAACCTGCACCGGCAGTGCCACGAACTGATCCACTACGACATTCCCTGGTCGCTGATCCGGCTGGAACAGCGCAACGGCCGCATCGACCGGTACGGCCAGGAGACCCCGCCGCGGATCACCACCCTGCTGCTCGACCCGGACGCCGACAACTTCGCCGGCGACCTGCGGGTACTCAGCCGGGTGATCGAGAAGGAACACGAGGCCCACCAGGCCCTCGGGGACGCCGCCTGGCTGATGGGCAAGGAATCGGTCAGCGCCGAGGAGGACGCCATCCGCGACGTCCTCGCCGGACGCCGCGCCGAGGCCGACGTCCTCCCCGAACTCGACGAGATCGAAGGCCGCGACCTGATCGCCGACTTCCTCGCCGCCTGGGGCAACCAGCCCGCCCCCGCCGCGACCGTCGAAACCCGCCGGGACTCGCTGTACCCGGCCGACGTGGACTTCCTTCGCGACGCGGTCACCGAAATCTTCGTCACCCCCGAAGCCGCCCCGACCGCCAACGGGATCGGCTGGCGGGAACACCCCCAGCACGGCACCGTCGAGTTCGTCCCGCCGGCGGACCTGAAACCCCGGCTGGAGGTGCTGCCGCAGAGCTACCTGGCCGACCGCTTGGTCACCCAGAATCTGGTCCTGGCGACCACCCGGCAGCGCGGTGAGCAGACCCTGCGCGACGCGCTCAGCGATCAGACCACCTCGAGCTGGCCCGAGGCGCACTACCTCGCGCCGCTGCACCCGGTCCTGGAATGGGCCGCCGACCGCAGCCTGGCCAGCCTGGGCCGCGGCCAGATCTTCGCCGTCCGCGGCACCGTGCTGAGCCCGACGCTGCTGCTGCAGGGCCAACTGACCAACAAGCGCGGCCAGGTGATCGCCGCCCAGGTCGTCGGGATCGAGTTCCCCCAGCCCGAGGACAATCCCGACTTCCACCTGGTCAACATGTACGCCTCGGTCCCGGCCGCGCTGGCTGCCCTCGGGTTCGATTCCGCCGCCCGCAACCCCGGCCCGATCGACGGGACCACCCTGCAGCACCTGGTCGCCCGCGCGGTCGCCGCCGCCGATCAGGAGTTGGCCGCCCAGGTCGCCGGCACCGAACAGGCCACCCGCGACCGGCTGGCCCGGTGGCAGGACCGCACCCGGTCCTGGCAGGATTCCGCGGACCGGCTGGCCCAGCGCAGCGAGATCAAACAGCGCCGCCTCGGCGTCCGTGACGAGGAGGCCCTGCTGGCCGACCTGGCCCCGGACCGCCGCCTGGTCCGGCCCCTGCTCATGGTCGTTCCGGGAGGGATCGATGGCAACCAGTGATGCCCTGCGCGTGGTCGAGGACTGGATCAGCGAGCACTACTTCACCACCGACGCGCCCAAGGAATCCTTCCACGCCCGGGTGCTGGCCCGCCGCAAGGACTGGGACACCCAGGAGTCCTCGGTCCGCACCCGGTTCGGCGCCGCCCGGCACCTGCTCGAACTCGAGCTGGCCGAGCTGTACGACGAACACCCCGACCCGGATCTGAACCCTAGGGTGCAGCAGCGCCTGCTGGACATCCTCGGCTTCACCGCCGGCCCGTGGCAGGTCACCGGCACCGGCACCATCCGCCGGTACGCCTCCCCCGGACTGAGCGGCGCCGACGAACTCGCCGTCGTGCTGGCCCACCCGATCGAGGAGATCGACGCTGCCTTCGCCAAGGACGAGCCGACCCTGCCCGAAACGCTGATCGGCCCCGACGGGAGCGACGACCCGAGCAGCGGCGCGAAGGCGTACACCTCGATCGCGCGCGCGGTCTCGGCCCTGTTCACCGGCGAGGACGCGCCCGCGTACGTGCTCGTGCTGGCCGGCCGCTGGCTGATCATCGGCGAACAGGGCCGCTGGGCCGAGGGCCGCTGCCTCGGCGTCGACATCCAACTGGTCGCCGAACGCAACGACACCAAGAAGGGCGGTGAGCTCGACACCGCGCTGACCTGCGTCGAGGCCGCCTCGCTCGCCCCGGACGCCGACGGGAACATCTGGTGGGCCGGCGCGCTGGAGGACTCGGTCAAGCACACCGTCGGAGTCTCCAAGGACCTGCGCGAAGGGGTGCGGCTGTCCATCGAGGTGATCGCCAACGACGTGATCCAGCGCCGCGCCGCCCAGGGCCTGCCGCCTCTGCCGCCCGACCGGGCCCAGCCGCTGGCGCTGCAGGCACTGCGCTACCTGTACCGGATCCTGTTCCTGCTGTTCGCCGAGGCCTCCCCGGAACTGCAGGTGCTCCCGGTCGGCGCCCCCGACTACGACCAGGGCTACTCCCTGGACCGGCTCCGCGAACTCGTCCTGGTCGAACTCACCTCCCCGCAGGCCCGGCAGGGCACCCACTTCTACGACTCCCTGGACGTACTGTTCACCCGGGTCGACCGCGGCCACCGCCCACCCGACCCTGTCGACGGGGAACCCGACGGACTCACCTTCAACGCCCTGCGCGCCGACCTGTTCCACCCCCGCGCGATCGCCCACCTGAGCGAGACCCGGCTGTCGAACCAGGCCCTGCAACAGGTGCTGCGGACCCTGCTGCTCAGCCGGGAACGCCGCGGCGGCGAACGCGGGTTCATCTCCTACGTCGACCTCGGGATCAACCAACTCGGCGCGGTCTATGAGGGCCTGATGTCCTACACCGGCTCGTTCGCCACCGATGACCTGTACGAGGTCGCGCCAGGCGGGAACCCGGAGAAGGGCTCCTGGGTGCTCCCGGTGGACCGGGCCGCCGACATCGCCGAGAACGACTTCGTGCTCACCGAGGACCCCGACACCGGCGAGCAGAAGAAGGTGCTGCACCGCCGCGGCACCTTCGTGTTCCGGCTGTCCGGCCGGGAACGGCAACAGTCGGCCTCCTACTACACCCCCGAGGTACTGACCCGGTTCACCGTCTCCCAGGCCCTGGCCGAACTCCTCGACCAGGATGGCCACACCACGACCGCCGCCGAAATCCTCGGCCTGAGCGTCTGCGAGCCGGCCCTCGGTTCTGGCGCGTTCGCGATCGAGGCGGTACGCCAACTCGCCGAGCAGTACCTGACCCGCCGCGAGAAGGAACTCGGCCGCCGGGTCGACCCCGACGAACGCCCGCAGGTGCTGCAACGGATCAAGGCCCACATCGCGCTGCACCAGGTGCACGGGGTCGACCTCAACGCCACCGCGGTCGAACTGGCCGAAATCTCGCTGTGGCTGGACACCATGGCCGCCGGCCTGGACGCGCCCTGGTTCGGGCTGCGGCTCAAGCGCGGCAACTCCCTGATCGGCGCCAAACACGCGGTCTACACCGACAACGACGTGGCCAAGAGGCACTGGCTGACCACCCCGCCCACCGACGTGCCGCTCAGTCTCGACGGGGACGGGGAGAGCCTCGGCAGCCGGATCCACCACTTCCTACTGCCCGCCCACGGCTGGGGCGCCACCGCCGACTCCGCCGAGGCGAAGAAGCTCGCTCCGGAACGGGTCAAAGCGGTCAAGACCTGGGCCCGGTCGCTGCAGAAGGCCCCGACCACGACCCAACGGACCCGGCTCAAGCGGCTGGCCGAACGGGTCGAGGTGCTCTGGCAGTACGCCGCGCAACGCCTCCGGATCGCCGAACAGCAGACCTCCCGCGACGTCGGCGTCTGGGAGAACCCGCTCCCGACCGGACCCGAGCGCGGCGAGATCGTCACCCGGGAACAGATCGAGGAATCCCTCGCCGACCCCGACGGCTCCTACCAACGCCTCAAACTCGTGATGGACGCCTGGTGCGCGCTGTGGTTCTGGGCGCTCACCCTGCCCGCCGAGCCGGACCCGGCGACCGGTGACCCCGGCGAGCCGGTGCAGCCACCGACACTGGACCAATGGCTGGACACGCTGGAAGCCATCCTCGGTACCGTCCAGCTGTCCGCCAAGGACCGGCAGTTGGCGCGGCAGGGGCAGACTCCACTCACCGGGCACGACTGGGCCGACCTGGGGACCGCCGAACAATGGGACCGGGCTGCCTCCGGCGCCCGACCGACCAGTCGGATCGCGGAAGAGCAGCCCTGGCTCGCGGTCGTCCGGGACGTCGCGGCGCGGCAGGGCTTCTTCCACTGGGAACTCGAATTTGCGCCGGTCTTCGGCCGCGGTGGCTTCGACCTGCAGGTCGGGAACCCGCCCTGGGTTCGACCGCGCGGTGACGTCGATGCCCTGCTCGCCGAGTTCGACCCGTGGTGGGCACTGGCGCAGAAACCGAGCGAGCAGCAGCGCCGCGAGCGGCGGGACCGGACGCTGCAGTATCCGGGGGCCGCGGAGTTGGTTCTCGACGGTTCTGTCGACACCGTGGCGACAGCCGCTTACGTCGGGAGCCCGGTCTGCTATCCAGTGCTCAACGGATTGCAGCCCGATTTCTACCGGTGCTTCATGGCGCAGACGTGGACGCATGCCTCGCGAGTTGGCACGACGGGTTTGATCCACCTCGAATCACATTTCACCGACGAGAAGGCGGGGCTCCTGCGCCAGGAAACCTATCGTCGACTTCGGCGACACTGGCAGTTCATCAACGAGCTGCAACTCTTCGAAATCCAGCATCAGAAGAGCTATGGCGTCAACATCTACGCCCAGCCATGTCAAGGCACGGCTTTTTTGAATGCTTCCGCGCTCTATCACCCCGAGACTGTCGAACGATCCAGGGGGCATTCAGGGGAAGGCGCGGCCCCCGGGTTCAAGGACGACGACGGTCACTGGGACCTGCGTCCGCATGCCGAGCGGGTGGTAACCGTCACCGACGGCGTGCTGCAGGTGTGGCGGGACGTTCTGGAGGAATCAACCGTACCTGTCGGGCAGACCCGGATGCTGTATACGGTCAATAGCGAGGTTGCACATGTACTGGCCACGCTAGCGGCTGCGCCCCGTGTGGGGACGTTAGGACTGCGCTTTTCTCGAGGATGGGACGAATCTATCGACCGGAAGAAGGGTCGATTCGAGCAGCGTTGGGGGGACCCCGGACGGTGGATTGACGCCATTCTTCAAGGGCCCCACATTTACGGGAACCATCCGATCTACAAGATCCCCAATCCGACGATGAAGAACCACTTGGATTGGTCAGCGGTGGATCTGGAGTCTTTGTCACCTACAGCGGTGCCGGTGACGGCGTACAAGCCGGCGGGCGACAAGGCGGTCTATGACGCCGCCTACACGCACTGGGACGGCGATCCCGCCCGGGATCACTACCGGGTCGCGTGGCGCCGGATGGCAGCCAACACAGGTGAACGGACGTTGATTCCGGCCCTGATCCCGCCGGGGTCTGCGCATGTGCACCCCGTGACTTCTGCGGGTGTCAGCGCGGTGGGCGATTTGGTGCGACTGCAAGCGATGCTTGGGTCGCTGCTTGCTGACTTCTCGGTTCGGGCGTCGCCCAAAGGCGATATCCACGGGTCGACCGTGAGTAGGCTCGCAGTACCGGACTTGGAGCACCCCCTTTGGCCTCAGGCCGCACTGCGCACCCTGCGGCTCAACTGTGTGACGGCCGCGTACGGGGACCTGTGGCGGGAGTGCTGGGACCCGGCGTACATGCAGGACAGCTTCGTGCTGGGGGACACCACGGTCGACCTGGGTGCGGTCGGGCCGGAGTGGACCCCGGCTACCCCGCTGCGGCGGGCGCTGGATCGGCGGCAGGCGCAGGTGGAGATCGACGCACTGGTCGCGCTGATGCTGGGTGTCACCGCCGACGAGCTGTGCACGGTGTACCGGACCCAGTTCGCGGTGCTGCGCGGCTACGACAAGGACACTTACCTCTACGACGCGAACGGTCGACTGGTGCCGAACGCTGTCCTGGCGCCGTGGCGCAAGCAGGGGGACCGGCTGAGCGTCGAGGACCGGACGCACACCAATGCCGCCGGGAACACCTACACCTACGAGCTGCCGTTCCGGTTCCATGACCGGGAGGCCGACCTGCGGACCGCCTACGCGG
Source organism: Granulicoccus phenolivorans DSM 17626 = NBRC 107789 = JCM 15570 (assembly GCF_000423085.1). Classification (GTDB taxonomy): domain Bacteria; phylum Actinomycetota; class Actinomycetes; order Propionibacteriales; family Propionibacteriaceae; genus Granulicoccus; species Granulicoccus phenolivorans. The sequence goes on from NZ_AUHH01000012.1 coordinate 29,782, forward strand.
CGTTCCAGCAACGGCTCGGGGAGAGCCCGAGCGATGGCTGAGCTGCTGCCGACCCAGCAGGCGCGGCAGCTCAGCCGGGCCCTGGTCGACTATCTGGCCACCACGTTCGCGCTGACCGATCCGGACGCGCAGCGGGCGCTGGAGGAGTTCCTGCACGACGAGGCCGACGGGATCTTCACCGGCCCCTACGTCCGGCTGAAGCTCCCGTTCGCGCACGCGGCCGACGGCTGGCAGCATGCGCTGGAATGGCTGCCGACCGGGTTCGAGCCCTATGCCCACCAGGCCGCCGCGTTCGCCCGGTTGACCTCCCATCCGGGACCGGGGGAGGACCTGCGTACCGGACAGCCCACCCTGGTCACCACCGGCACCGGCTCGGGCAAGACCGAGGCCTTCCTGTATCCGGTCCTCGACCATGTGCTGCGGGCCCGGCGGCTCGGGCATCCGGGGATCAAGGCGCTGATCCTGTACCCGATGAACGCGCTGGCCAACGACCAGGCCGACCGGATCACCCGGCTGCTCACCACCGACCCCCGGCTGCGCGGGGTCACCGCCGCCCTGTACACCGGCGAACAGGGCGCCACCCGCACCCGGGTCTCCGCCGACGGGCTGATCACCGACCGCAACGTGATCCGGGACACCCCGCCGGACGTGCTGCTGACCAACTACAAGATGCTCGACCAACTGCTGCTGCGCCCGGAGGACCACCGGCTGTGGCAGGCGAGCGCGGACAGCCTGCGCTACCTGGTGCTCGATGAGTTCCACACCTACGACGGCGCCCAGGGCACCGATGTCGCGATGCTGCTGCGCCGCCTCGGCCTGGTCCTGGACCGCTACCGCGCCGAACCGACCGCGCCCGGCGGGGCGCCGCTGGGCCCGATCATTCCGGTGGCGACCTCGGCCACCCTCGGTGACGCCGGGGACACCGCCGCGATGCGCTCCTTCGCCGAGTCCGTCTTCGGCGTCCCGTTCGTCGCCGACGCGGTGATCACCGAGACCCGGCGCGATCTCACCGAATGGGCCGACGAGCTCAGCGCGCACGTGCCCGCGGGCACGGTCGGGACAGTGCATCTCGGCGACATGGCCGATGCCGCCGCCGGTCTGGATGCGCTGCGCGATCCGGCCGCGCTCACCCGGGCCGTGGTCGAGGTGTTCCTGGAACCGGCGCTGGCCGGGGAGACGGCGTACCGGCCGGAGACCGCCGCCGACCTGGCCGGGGTCCTGCTCGCCGCACCGCAGGTCCGGAACCTGATCGAGACCGCCGGGCCGGCCCGCGACCTGGACGACCTGGTCCGCGCGATGATCCCGCGCCCGGATGCCGGCGGGGTCGCCGCCCGGTTCGTCGGCCACCTGATCGCCGCGCTCAGCCACCTGCGCGCCGAACTGGGCCGCGGCTTCGTCTCGGTGGAGACGCACCTGTGGATCCGCGAGGTGACCCGGATCGACCGGGACGCCTCCGCTGTCCCACGGTACCGCTGGGGCGACGACGGGATCCGCACCGGCGAATCCGGGACCGAGCCGGCGACCGGCTACCCCGCGCTGTACTGCCGGCATTGCGGCCGCTCCGGCTGGGGCATCGTGCTGGAGCCGACCGGGACCGGCCTGGCCCGCACCGACCTGAACATCCGCCGACACCGGGCCGCCGGGGAGAAGTACTTCCGCGCCCTGCTGTACGCCCCCAGCGAGGCCGCCGCGGCGACCGATGCCGGAGCACCGGACCGGGCGAGCGAGGGACTGCACTGGTGGCACGTCAGCGACCGCCGGCTGGAGAGCGCCCCCCCCGATGAGTTCGACACCAAACTGCAGGAGGGCCAGATCCTGCCGGTGCTCACCCACACCCGCGCCCAGGAGGATCAGGCCGGCGCCGAAACCTGCCCCTCCTGCGGCGAACGCGACGCCATCCGCTGGCTCGGCTCGGCCATCTCGACCCTGCTGTCGGTGACCCTGTCGGCCCTGTTCGGGGACCAGGAGATCGACGCGAGCGAGAAGAAGGCGCTGGTGTTCACCGACTCGGTCCAGGACGCCGCCCACCGGGCCGGGTTCGTCCAGGCCCGGTCGCACACGCTGAGTCTGCGCTCCACCATCCACGACGCGCTCAGCGTCCCCGACGGCGCTGAGCCCGACGCTGCCGAGCCGGTCGTGTCGTTGGCGGAGCTGCCGGACCGGATGATCGAGCGCGCCGGGGACGACCCGTTCCGGCGCTACCGGCTGCTGCCGCCGAACCTGGCCGACGCCCCGAAGTTCGCCGACTACTGGAAGCATCCCGGCCGGCACACCCCCGCGGTGCTCAACCGGGTCCGCACCCGGCTGGCGTTCGACCTCGCCCTGGAGTTCGGGCTCAACTCCCGCTTCGGCCGCACCCTGGAGAACACCGGCAGCGCGGTCGCCGGGGTCGACGCCGGCCGGCCCGCCGACCTGGTCACCGTCGCCCGGGCCGCGCTGGCCACGATGCCGGCGCTGACGGCCGAACCCACCGACCGGGACGTGATCGGCTGGGTCCGCGGCGTCCTGGAACACCTCCGCAGTCACGGTGCGATCGATCATCGCTGGTTGCACCGCTTCATCGAGTCCGATGGGAATCGGTGGCTGATCTGGGGCGGGCGGAACCGGTCGGCCGGGATGCCCGCCTTCCCCCGCGGCCGGTCCGCGCCGCAGTTCCCCCGGGTCGGGGCGCCGGTGCACCGCCGGGCCGACATGCTGCTGGAGCCGGTCACCGGCGAGCAGAGCTGGCACGCCCAATGGGCCGTCCGGGCGCTCGGGGTTCCGGCGTCGGTCGGCGCGGTCGCTGCCCGGCAACTGCTCGCCGAGCTCGCCACCGCCGAGGTGCTGCTGGCCCGGACCACCGACAGCAACGCCACGGCGTACGCCCTCGACCCGGCCCGGATCCTGGTCCGGGCGACCCCGACCACCCCGGCAGCCGCGGGGGAGTACCTGCTGCGCTGCGACGTCTGCCACACCCAGCATCCCGGCGACCCGGAAACGGTCTCCCAGTTGGCCGGCCGGCCCTGTATGTACGTGCGCTGCCCGGGCCACCTGCACCCCGAACCGATCCGGGACAACTACTACCGCGACCTGTACGCCTCCACCGACATGCGCCGGGTGGTCGCCCGGGAACACACCAGCCTGCTGCCCGACGAGGTCCGGCTGGAGTACGAGGACCAATTCCGGCGCGCCGAGACCACCCCGGGCGCCCCGAACGTGCTCGTGGCGACCCCGACCCTCGAACTCGGCATCGACATCGGCGACCTGTCCACCGTCCTGCTCGCCGCGCTGCCGCGGACCGTCGCGTCCTACCTGCAGCGGGTCGGGCGCGCCGGCCGGCTCACCGGGAACGCGCTCAACCTGGCCTACGTCACCGGCCGCCCGCAGGAACTGCCCCGGCTGCACGACCCCGACCAGCTCCTCAACGGGGCCGTCCGGCCGCCGGCGATCTGGCTGTCGGCCGAGGAGATCCTGCGTCGGCAGTACCTCGCCGCGCTGATCGACCGGATCGCCGGGGACCCCGGCCGGCGCCACCCGCGTACCGCCACCGAGGCGCTGGCCGTCGCCGAACCCGACACCTTTCTTGGGGACCTGATCGCGTACGCCGAAACCCATGCCGCCGAACTGCTGGACGCCTTCCTGGGCACCTTCGCCGACCTGCAGCCCGACGGTGTCCGGGCCCTGCGCGGCTGGGCGAGTGCGGGGGAGCAGCCCGGCAGCAGCGGCCTGGCCCGTCAAGTGTACGCCGCCGCGCACGACTGGAACAGCCACGGCGAGGCGCTGGAGTACCGGCGGCAGGCCATCGCGACCGAGCTGCCCGAACTGCAGCGCCGGGCGGAGGAACCGCACGCCGACGGGGAGTCCGTGGCGGCGTACCAGACCGCCCGGGGCGCGCTGAACTACCTGATCCGCCAGCTCAAGGAGCGCCGCAGCCAGCACTGGGTCGCGGCCCTGGAGGAGGCCGGGCTGCTGCCCAACTACACCCTGCTCGACGATTCGGTCGCCCTGGATGTCACCCTGACCTGGCGCGATCCGGAGACCGACGCCTGGCAGGAGGAACAGACCACCCTGGCCCGCCCCTCGGCCCGGGCGCTGCACGAGTTCGCTCCCGGTGCGCACTTCTACGCCCGGGGGTTCGAGGTCGAGATCGACTGTGTCGAACTCGGCCCGGACGCCGACGCGATCCGGGAGTGGCGGTTCTGCGCGGAGTGCGGCTGGGCCCGGGAGGAGGCCACCGCCGACCCGGACACCCCGTTGACCCACTGTCCCCGGTGTGGCAGCCCCAGTCCGGCCGGGATGGAGCAGCGCCTTCCGGTCGCCGAACTCACCCGGGTTTCCGCCCGCGCTTCCCGGGAGGAGGCCCGGATCGGGGACCGGGCCGAGGACCGCGTCCGGACCCGCTTCACCGTCGCCGCCGCGGTCGACATCGACCCCGCCCGGGTCGGCCGGGAATGGTTCGTCGACGGCTACGACTTCGGCGCCCGCTACCTCGACAAACTGACCGTACGCTGGCTCAACCTCGGCAGGACCGGCTCCGGCGCCACTCTCGATCTGGCCGGCCGGCAGTACAAGGCGCCGCTGTTCCGGATCTGTACCGGCTGCGGCGTCCTCGACCGGGCCGCCGGCACCAACCGGCCCGAGGAACACCGGCCCTGGTGCCGCTACCGCAAGAACCCCGACGAAGAGCACGTCGCCACCATCGCGCTGTCCCGGACGCTGACCACCCAGGGCGTCCTGCTGTCCCTGCCGCCCCGGGTCACCTACGGCGACACCTTCGCCATCCCCAGCCTCACCGCGGCGCTGCTGCTCGGGATGCGGGAGACCTACGGCGGCGACCCGGACCACCTCGGGGTGCTCACCTGCCCGGCCCCCTCGGCCACCGGGACCCGGGAGGCGCTGCTGCTGCACGACCTGGTGCCCGGCGGGACCGGCTACCTGGCCGACCTGGCGTCCCCGGATCGGGCCTGGGACCTGCTCTACACCGCCTGGGAACGGGTCCGCGACTGCCCCTGCCGCAACGAGGGCCAACTTGCCTGTCACCGCTGCCTGCTCCCGTACGCCGAACCCGGCCAGGCCCAGTTGGTTTCCCGGATGGTCGCCGAACGCCACCTGCGCGCGATCCTGACCGCCGGGAATCCGGACGCCGAACCGGACCGGCAGCAGCAATGGGCCACGACGACCCAGCAGCAGGCCTTCGATGTGGACGCCGAATCGCACCTGGAGCAGCGGTTCCGGATCGAGTTCACCAAGCTGGTCGAATCCCTCGGCCCGACCGACCTGACCGAACTGCCCGGACCCAGCGGCAACCGGATCCGGTTCCGGCTGCCGAACCAGGAGGGGGCCTGGCTGCTCGAACCCCAGGTGCTGCTCGGCCGGGCCCGGCCCGATTTCGTGCTGTCCCACCCGGACCCGCAGCGCGGGAACGTCGCGATCTTCACCGACGGGTACGCCTACCACGCCTCGGTGCAGCACAACCGGCTCGCCGATGACGCCGCCAAACGCTCGGAACTGACCCACCGGGTGCTCGCAGTGACCGCCGACGATGTGGCCGCGCAGGCCGCCGGGACCCCGGCGCGGATTCCCGGCTGGTGGAACCCTCGCTTCCGGGAGATGCTGACCCAGCATTTTCCGCACCTGTCCGGGGCGCTCGCAACCATCCCGCAGGGCCCGTTCGGGTGGCTGCGGCACTGGCTCACCACCCCCGACACCGCCCGCGGGGACGACCTCGCCGATGCCCTCGCGCTCGGCGTCCTGGCGGCCAATCAGACCACCGCCCCCGGCGGACTCCCCGGCCCCGAGGTGGCCCGCCGCCTGGTCAGCGGCGGCACCGCGCCCGGCCCGGATCGGGCCGGCTGGTGGTCCCGGCCCGGGGTGGGGATCTTCAGCCGGCCGCTGTCCGGCAGCACGTTCGAAACCTGTGCCATCCTCGACGACCGGCCGACGGCGCTGGCCGACCCCGGGGCCAAGGAGGCCTGGCAGGACTGGCTCGCCTGGGCCAATGCGATCGGCTTCGATCCCGGGCATCCGATCACCACGACGCAGTTGCTCAGCCGGGCGCCGGTGGCGCCGCCGGTCCCCGCCGCGGTGGCCGTTGGGACGGTTGACCTCGGGGCCTGGGCCGAGGTGCTCGATGAGTATGTCGACGATCGGACCCGGGCGCTGGTGGTCGATCTGTCCCGGACGCCGGTCCCGGTCGGGGAACTCGGCTACGAGACCGAGGACGAGAACCAGATCGTGGTCGACCTGGCCTGGCCCGAGGAGCGCGTCGCGGTCGTCATCGACCCCGACTCGGCGGAAATGGATCAGTTGCGGGCGGCCGGCTGGACCGTGGTCGAGCCGAGCCCCGATGCCATCACCCATGCGCTGGCCGCGGCCGGCTCGAATCCCGGAGGACTGTGATGCCGCAGAGCACCCTGATCATGAGTCACGGCGGCCCCGAGCTGGAACAGGCGATCCGCGCCAAGGCGTACGCGTTCTATCAGAAGCTGACCACCGACGATGCGCTGCCGGGGTTGCACATCGAGCCGATCAAGGGGGCGGTGGACCCGCGGGTGCGGACCGGGCGGGTCGACGACCAGTACCGGGCGGTGATGTTCCGGTTGGACGACGACGGGCGCCGGGCGTACGTGATCCACGGCATCTGGAACCACGACGAAGCCAACCGGATCGCCGAATCGGTCGCCCTGCGAAGGAATCCGCTGAACGGGATCCCCGAGGTACGCCGGGTCGACCACACCCCGGAACCACCGCTCGCGCCGAGCCGCGCGGCGCAGGAGAAGCGCACCTATCTCGGCCACACCGCCGCCGAACTGGTCACCGGCCTCGGGCTGGACGAGGCGACCGCGCTCCGGCTGGCCGACTGCGCGGACGAGGACGCGCTGCTCGCCGCGGCCGCCGACCTCGGTGGGTGGCAGGGCAACGCGGTGATCGAACTGGCGACCGGGACCCCGATGGCGGAGGTACGCGAGACGTTCGGGCTCAGCACCCCGGAGCCGGTTGCCGACCACCCGGGCGGGCCTGCGGTGAGCGACCGGGAGCTGGTCACCCTGATCCGGGAGAACCCGGCGGCCCGGGCGATCTTCAGCTATGTCGAGGGGGAGGACGACCTGCGCCGCGTGATCGAGGCCAAGGACTTCGATGCCTGGCGGGTCTGGCTGCATCCGCTGCAGCGCCGCCTGGTCGACGCGCACTACAACGGTTCCTACCGGCTGGCCGGCGGGGCGGGGACCGGGAAGACGGTCGTGCTGGTGCACCGCGCGGTCCGGCTGGCCCGGGACAATCCCGAGGCGCGGATCCTGGCGACCACCTTCACCACCAACCTGGCCCAGGAACTGCGTCGCCAGGTGGCCACCCTGGACATGCGCGTCGTGGCGGAGCGGTTCGGTGACCCGGGGGTGCTGGTGCAGGGCATCGACTCGCTGGTCAGCACGATCCTGGCCCGGGCCGACGGGATCGACGAGGACACCGAGCAGCTGTTCGGCTACCGCACCACCGACGTGTCCCGGCGGACCAATGCCGAGGAGGCCTGGCAGGCCGCGATCCTCACCGGGGGCCGGGATCTGCCCGACCGGCTGAAGTCACCGGCCTTCCTGGCCGCGGAGTACGCCGCGGTGGTGCTGGCGAACCGGATCACCGAGGTGCAGCAGTATTTGCGGATCGCCCGGCCGGGCCGCGGGGTGCGGCTGTCCCGCAAGGAGCGGGTGGCGATCTGGCAGGTGGTGCAGGCGTACCGGACGCTGGCGCGGGCCGACCGGACCCTCGACTACGCCGAGGCGGCGGCCCTGGCCGCGGTGCACCTGGACCGGATCGCCGCCGGCGGGGGAGGGCGGTCGTTCGAGCACATCGTGGTCGACGAGGGGCAGGACCTCGGTCCGGGGCATCTGATGTTCCTGCGCGCCCTGGTCGCGACCGGGCCGGATGATGTGTTCCTGGCCGAGGACGCCCATCAGCGGATCTATGGGCAGCGGCTGACCCTGTCGAAGTTCGGGTTCGCCGTACGCGGGCGGTCCAGCCGGTTGCGGCTGAACTACCGGACCACCGCGGAGAACCTGAACCTGGCCCAGCAGGTGCTGGTCGGCGCGGACTGGGTCGACGCCGATGATCAGCCGGAGGATTCCTCGGGGTATCGGTCGGTGCGGCACGGTCCGGAGCCGCGGATCGTGCACACCGCGACGCTGGTCGAGGAGTACGACCGGGCCGCGGAGCTGATCGGGGCCTGGATCCGGGAGACCCAGGAGCAGGGTCGGCCGCTGCAGACGATCGGGATCCTGGTCCGGGATCGGCGACAGCGGGATCTGGTGGTGGCGGCCCTGGCCGAGCGGCGGGTCGGCGTACGCGCGGTGGACAATCAGGGGATCCCGGACGGGCAGCCGGTGGTGCTGACCATGCATCGGGCGAAGGGGACCGAGTTCGCGAAGGTGCTGCTGATGGGGGTGTCGAAGCAGAACCTGCCCAAGGTGTACGGGAACCTGCCTGCGGAGGAGCTCGATGATGCGGTGCTGCGGGAGCGGGCGTTGCTGTATGTCGCGGCGAGTCGGGCCCGGGATGAGTTGGTGGTCAGTTATGCGGGGGAGGCGAGCCCGTTGATGCCGGAGAATCCCCCGGTCGGCTGATCGGCTGACCGAGTACCAGGCGGCCAAGGATGTGATGGCCGGAACCCTCAGGCGGCAAAGTGCGCAAGGGCCCTGCGAATGGCCTCCGAACGAGACAGATGCTCACGCTCGGCCAGGGCGTCCAGGGCCGCGATCTCCTCAGCGGTGAGCCGTACCGCAATCACCTGCATCGGCTCGGTTCCGCGACCCGGCCGACCCCGCCCACGGGACCTCAACTCCTCCACGTCGTAGCCGGCCTCGGCTTCGTCGGCCCACTGCTGAATCTGTTCCTCGGTGACCATCAACAAATCGTATTACGAAAATGTTGGCCGAGCGGTGGGGGTGTACGGCAACCTGCCTGCGGAGGTGAGTTGATGCGAGGCGAGCCTGCTGATGCCGGACGGCGATGGACCCTCAATAGGTGAGCTGACCTGACACATCCAGAAAACGTGTTAAGTTTTCCAGGATTTTTTAACACGTTTGCTGGATGCGTTGAAAGAGATGACAGATGGTCTGGAGTGCCGGGACTCCCTTCAATGACCTTCCGCCGCTGCCGCCGCGGGGGCTCGATCTTGAGCCCAAGGTCGTCCTCAAGGCCACGGTGGAAGCCCGGACTGCCCTGGCGACGCTGGCCCAGGCCGGGCAGTTGCTGCCCAACCCGAACGTCCTGATCCATGCGGTGCCGATTCTGGAGGCGCAGGCCAGTTCGGAGATCGAGAACATCGTGACCACCGCCGACGAGCTCTTCAAGCACGTCGACACCGGGGAAGGTGACCACGCCACGAAAGAAGCCCTGCGTTATCGCAGCGCGCTCTTCGCGGGCGTCGAGTCCATCAGAAGCCGACCTCTCACGGCCAGGACCGCGGCTGCCATCTGCTCCGAGTTGCAGGGACGCGAGATGGATGTCCGTGCAGTCCCCGGCACGAGGATCGCGAATCCGACAACGCGCGAGGTCGTCTACGCACCTCCGGAAGGTGCAGGTCTCATCCGGGAGAAACTCGCGGACTGGGAACGCTTCGTGCACGCGCAGGACGACTTGGATCCGCTGGTGCGGATGTCAGTGGCGCACTACCAATTCGAGGCGATTCACCCGTTCCATGACGGCAACGGCCGCACCGGTCGGGTCATCAATATCTTGATGTTGATCGAGGCCGGCCTGCTCCACGACCCGATCCTGTACCTGTCTCGTGGAATTATCGCCCGCAAGAACGACTACTACCGACTCCTGCGCGCAGTCACTGCCGAGGTTGCCTGGATCGAGTGGATCCTATACATGCTCGAGGTCGTCGAGGAGTCCGCTTCCTCGACGACGCGGAAGATCGGAGCGATCAAGGCGTGTCAGGACGACATTGCGGAACGAGCCCGCGTCGCCACGCCCGGCGGCCGCGACGCCCAATTCCTCAATGTGCTGTTCGAGCAGCCATATTGCCGAATCGGCACTGTCGTCGAGCGATGCGAGGTGTCTCGGCAGACGGCGTCGTCGTGGCTCCATGCGCTGGTGGAGGCGGGACTTCTCCGCGAGGTCAAGATCGGCCGAGAGTTGCTGTTCGTCAACCACGAGTTCCTTGAGGTGCTCGCCCGCTCGGAATAGCAGGTTAAGTCCAGGTGTCGGGCCCAGGTGAAAGTAATTATCCTATATTGGATCAATGAAGATGAAAAGCGTAACCTCGCTGGTGGTGAACATCGACCAGCGCCGGAGTCGGCGTGATGCGGATCGGGTGCCCGACCTGCTGGTTGCGCTGGCGGGGATCGGCGTACGGCTCGGGTTCGAACGGACCGCCGGGGACGAGGTGCAGGCGCTGGCCGACGACCCCACTGTCGCCGCCTTGGTGATTGAGGCGGTCGCTCGGCTCACCGTGGTGGGCGGGGGACCGGGGTGGCGGATCGGGTTCGGGATCGGGGCGGTGGAGGATCCGGGCGTCTCCTCGACCCGGGCAGCGCGCGGGTCGGCGTACCTGGCGGCGCGCGAAGCGCTCGAAGCGGCCGAACGACAGCCCGGCCGGCTCGCACTGCGCGGTGCCGCGGACGTGGACCCGGCGCGGATCCGGTACGCCGAGACCGGGCTGCAGTTGCTGCGCGGCCTGTACGGGCGTCGCTCGGCCACAGGCTGGGAAGTCACGGACCTACTCGCGGAGTTGAAGGATCAATCGGCCGTCGCGGCCAGACTGCAGGTCTCTGAGTCGGCGGTTTCGCAGAGGCTCGAACGGGCTGAACACCGCCTCGGCCCTTCCACCGCAGCTATGGCGGAATATCTGGTGAATAAGCTGCTGTAGCTCTGGGGACCCGGTGGCTGGCGATGGCTGTGCTTAAGGAAATCACCTTAAGATGAAGCAATGAAGTCGGAGCGCTGTATGCACCACACCAGCGGCGGCCGGCGCCAGTGAGTGTGTTGCTGTGCATTGCGGTGAGCGCCCTGGCGGTCGCCGGTCTTGTCGGTTGTCGTCCGCAGATCCGAGCGCGTCGCGACCGCCATCTTCGCGACTATGGACTCGCGTGCATCATCCTGTACGCCGTTTGCTTGATCCTGGCTGCCCTGGCCCCGAACCTGACCGGCCCCCTAAGACTGTGGTTGGTGTTCGCCGTGATCGTGGCCGCTGTGTTCGGTGGAGGCCCGTTCGTCGTGCTAGTGGTGCGCATCTCAGGCTTGAAGGGGGACGCCAAGGAGCAGCCGTCCCTGCCAGGGTCAGCAGTCATCGGCATGGTTGAGCGTGGAAGTTTCATCGTCGCTCTGATCCTTGGCCTCACCGATGTGGCTGCGGTCCTGGTGGGTGTGAAGGCTTTGGGGGTGTACGCGGCGAGGGACGATCACCGGATCCCCGCTTTCCGGGTCTTGGGCACGCTGCTGAGTATCAGTTGGGCTTTGGCGCTGTTCGCTCTGCTCAAGGTCTAGGCGGAGCGAGCGGTCCGCGACCGCTCGTGACAGGCAGGCGACATTCGTTGCGCCACAGGCCACTTTCTGGGCCCCTTTCACGATCTGACGTCACCTTCCTGTCAGCGTCGCGGGGGAGCCGGGCTGGCGTACTGGCTCATCCGGCTGTTCTGACCCCGCGACCCCCCTGGTCATCCAGCGTCACCCTGGTCATCCAGCGTCACCCCGGTCATCCAGCGTCACCCCGGTCATCTAGCGTCACCCCGGGGCATCCGGCGTCCCGGCGCACCGAAGCTCCCTTGCCTTTCGGGACGCTGGATGACCGGGCGGCCGCCGGATCGACTCATCCCGGCCGGCCGAACTCGACCGGCCGCCCAGCCACACCGGATGCCGGGCTGTGCTCTCCGGACCGGAGGCCGGGACGGCGTATTCGGTGTTCCCGCGACAGGAAGCTCAGCGCTGGCCGCTCCGGCGATGGCTTCGGACATCCAGCGACAGCGAAAGCTTCCTGCGGGGTGTCGCAACGGTCGCGGGAAACATTTGGGCCTGCTGGGTGACCGGAGCCGTCGCGGGAACGGGCCTCCCCGATTTACCTGTCGCGGGAACGGGCCTCCCCGATTTACCTGTCGCGGGAAGGACACCCCCGGTTTTTCCCGTCGCGGGAAGTGGCCACCCGGAGCTGTCGCGGCTCAGGCCGGCCAGCGGAACTCGGTCGGCAGCCCGTCCAGCAACCGCAACCACAGTTCACTCGCGGTCGGATAACTCGGCACCGCATGCCGCAGGACCTCGGTCGGCACCTGCCCGACGATCGCGATCGTCGCCGCCTGCAGCAACTCCCCGGCCTCCGGACCCACGAACGACGCCCCCAGCACCCGGTGCGTGGCCCGGTCCACGACCAACTTGGCCATCCCGTGCGCGTCCTCGCGCAGCAGTGAGGCACCGCTGGCCGCTCCCCACGGCACCTCGATCGCCTCGACGTCGTGCCCGGCGTCGCGGGCCGCCTGCTCGGTCAGCCCGACCCAGGCCACCTGCGGGGTGGTGAACACCACCTGCGGGACCGGCACCTGCTCCGGTACCGGCTGGGGTGTACGCCCACTCGCCGCGGCCGCGATCCGCTCGCCGATCACCCGGGCGCGATACTTGCCCCAGTGCGTCAACGGCGCCTCCCCGGAGGCATCCCCGACCGCGATCAACCACTCCGGCGCGTCCCCGGCATCCTCGGGCAGACCCACGTCGGCCAACCGCGGCCGCCGGCCGGTGGCCACCAGGATCTCATCGGCGACCAGTTCCTCGGCCCCCAGGCGTACCGTCACCGGGCCGCCGTGAATCCGGCCCAGGCCGGTGTCGGCGACCTCCTCGCGGACACACTCGGTCACCTCGGCGCCGAACCGCACCGTCACCCCAGCTTCGGTCAGCGCCTGCCGCACATGCTCGCCCGCGGCCGGTTCGGCCCGATCCAGCAGCCGGTCGCCGCGGACCAGCAGGGTCACCCGCGACCCGAGCGCCCGCAGCCAGGTCGCCGCCTCGCAGGCGACCACGCCGCCGCCGATGATCACCAGCCGAGCCGGAATCTCCCGTACGCCGGTGGCGTCCCGCGATCCCCACGCCGCGACCCCGGCGTACAACTCGGGCACGGTCGGGCTGCTCCCGGTCGCCAGCACCACATGCCGGCGGGCGGTCACCAAGACCTCGCCCTCGGCGGTCGTCACCGTCACCTGCCGCTCCCCGCTCAACCGGCCGTGACCACGGATCACCGGGATCCCGGCGCCCTCGGCCCACCCGACCTGGCCCGCGTCGTTGTAGTCCGATACCCAGTAGTCGCGGCGGCGCAGCAGCGCGTCGCGATCCAACTGGGCCCCGGTCACCCCCGGCAGATGGTGCGCGGTCTCCACCACGTCGACCGGGCGCAGCAGGGCCTTGCTGGGCATGCACGCCCAGTAGGAACACTCACCGCCGACCAGTTCGGCCTCGATCAGCACCGACGTGAGTTCGGTGCCCTCGGTGGCATACTGGGCGATGTTCTCACCGACCGGCCCGGCGCCGATCACGACGATGTCGAAGGTCCGGGGGTCGCTCTCCGGGGGACGGGTATCAGGGTTCTGAGCCATGCTCCATCCTCGCAAGCCGCCCGGAGTTTCCCTTCCGGGGGTCGTTCATGGCACAATTGCGGGCGCATTCGACGTTTCGCGGTGCCCTCTCACCCCGCCGGAACGCGAATCCATCCGAGGATCGATCGCTGTGCCCCACACGGCGAACCCGATGCTCACCCGTCCACCCCGAACCGTTCGGGGTAATCCATAGGAGATCCACAAACGTGGCTGTCAAGATTCGTCTGAAGCGCATGGGCGCCATCCGGTCGCCCCATTACCGCATCGTCGTCATGGACTCGCGCAAGAAGCGCGACGGCCGTGCCATCGAGGAGATCGGGCTGTACCACCCGAAGAACGACCCCTCGGTCATCCAGGTCGACTCCGAGCGGGCGCAGTACTGGCTCAGCGTCGGCGCGCAGCCGACCGAGGCCGTCGTCGCCATCTTCAAGCGCTCCGGTGACTGGCAGAAGTTCACCGGCGACACCTCCGCCTCCGGGATCGACCCGCAGCCGGAGAAGGCCGACAAGCTGGAGATCTTCAACAAGGCGCTGGCCAACGACGGCTCGAACCCGACCGTCGCCGCCTTCGCCTCGAAGAAGGCCGAGGAGGCCAAGGCTGCCGCCGAGGCTCCGGCCGAAGCTGAGGCCCCGGCCGACGACACCACCGAGGCCTGATCATGTTGGCCGACGCGCTGGACCACCTGGTCCGAGGCATCGTCACCCATCCCGAGGACGTCCGGGTCAAGGACAAGGACCTGCGTCGCGGCCGGATGCTCGAGGTACGGGTGCATCCGGAGGACATCGGCAAGGTGATCGGCCGTCAGGGCCGCACCGCCGGGGCCCTGCGTACGGTGATCGCCGCCCTGGCCGGGCGGGAGCAGGTCCGCGTCGACTTCGTCGATGTCGACAAGCGGACCACCAAGCGCCGCTACTGACGGTGAGCCGCTCTGCGCAGCGGCGAGGGCTCAGTGGCCACGGCTGATCTGAACCGCGGAAAGTGGGCGTCATCGATCCAACGGGTCGGTGGCGCCCACCACTGTCTGCACGACCGGCGGGCGCAACCCGGGGCACCACAGAGGAGAACCATGAGCGACATCGACGTGATCGTCGGCCGGATCGGCCGGGCCCACGGCATCCGCGGCGACCTGCTGGTCGAACCGTTGACCGACGAACCCGACCGGCGGTTCGCGCCCGGGCAGAAACTCACCGAGGACGGCGGTCCGCGCAGCTGGACGGTCCGCGATTCCCGCTGGCACAGCGGCAAACTGGTGGTGAGTCTGGTCGAGGTGGCCGACCGCACCGCGGCGGAGGCGCTGCGCGGGGTCCGGGTCGCGGCCCGGGTGCCCGCCGAACAGACCCCCGAGGACGCCGAGGAGTACTACGACCGGCACCTGATCGGGCTCACCGTGCTCAGTGCCGGTACGCCGCGCGGCACCGTCGCCGGGGTGCTGCACCAGGCGCAGGATCTGCTGGAGATCCGGATGAGCGACGGTGCGACCCGGCTGGTCCCGTTCGTGGCGGCGCTGGTGCCCGAGGTCGACCTGGCCGCCGGCACTGTGACCGTCGCGGACCTGCCCGGCCTGCTGGCCGACGAACCCGATGAGCCCGGGGACGGGGACGCGCCGGCATGAAGTTCGATATCGTCTCCATCTTCCCGGACTACTTCGCTCCGCTGCAGTTGTCCCTGGTCGGCAAGGCCATCGAGAACGGCCTGATCGACGTGGCGGTGCACGACCTGCGCACCTGGACCCACGATCGGCATCGGACCGTGGACGATACCCCCTACGGCGGTGGTGCCGGAATGGTGATGAAACCCGAACCGTGGGGGGAGGCGCTGGACGAGCTGATCAGACCACAGTCTCGATTGGTGATCCCGACCCCGAGCGGGATTCCCTTCAGCCAGGCCAAGGCGTACGAACTCGCCGAGGCGGAGCATCTGGTGTTCGCGTGCGGTCGCTACGAGGGGATCGACGCGCGGGTGGCGGCGTACGCCCGCCAGCGGGTGCCGGTGGAGGAGATCAGCATCGGCGACTACGTCCTGAACGGGGGAGAGGTCGCGGTGCTGGCGATGCTGGAAGCGGTGGTGCGGCTGATTCCGGGGGTTATCGGCAATCCGGAGTCGCTGGCCGAGGAGTCCCATTCGGCAGGTCAGGACGGCCTGCTGGAGTACCCCGTGTACACCAAACCGCCACTGTGGCGCGGCCTCGAGGTGCCCGAGGTGCTGTTCTCCGGGCACCACGCCCGGATCGCCGAGTGGCGGCGGGAACAGGCCGAGGAGCTCACCCGCAACCGCCGGCCGGACCTGTTGAACTAAGGTTCACCTACCTCTGTCATCGGTTCGGGGGACACCGGCTCGGCGATTTCTGTTGGCCCTTGCGGCGGCCTAGCATGTAGCGCGTACATGCCTGTCAGCAGGAGGAATTCATGGCATTTTCCCGAACCGTCAAGACGGCCGCGGTCGCCCTGGTGGCCGCCGTCGCGCTGGCGGGATGTGGCACCGATCCCAGTCAGGGCGCCAAGGGCAGCAACCCCAGTCAGAGCAAGGATGCCCCGCCCCCGCCGCCGGAGTTCTCCCGGGTCGACGGGGGAAATGTCTCCGGTCTGACCACCGTAACGTATACCGACGATGAGAAGAAGATTCGCGCGGAAGTGCCCGAGATCGGCCCCGCGCGCACGCTGACCAGCGCCATGGAAGTCCTGCGCGAGCGTTCGCTGCGCAACTCCGCCCACGAGGGCGCCACCGAGACCAACGTCGGCTGGCAGCTCATCGCGTCCTCCCCGAACGCGGTCGGGATGGAGGTGACGTACTCCTACGTCAAGGACGGCGCCAAGACCGAGATGCCGATGGTCGTCTGGTACGACACCGAGGCCAAGCGCGTCTACTCCTCGCCGATCCTGATCGATGCCAAGCAGTGGGGCGCGTTCAAGAAGATCGTCGCCAACGCGACCGAGTCGGACAAGTCGATCGACCCGACCAAGCTGTCCCAGGCGCTGGACTCCAACGCCGCGCCGGAAGGCAACGGGCCCGCGCTCGGGTTCGACTCCAACGGCGACATGATCGCCCGGTTCCCCTCCGGTGCGCTGAAGACCGAAGCGGTCGACCTGCGGATCCCGGGTCGGCAGGTGCAGCCGGTGCTGTCGGCGTACGGCAAGCAGGCCCTGGACGCCACCACCGGACCGTCGGCGTTCAACGGCACCGCAAAGCCGGCCGAGTCGGCCAGCCCGACCCCGGCCAGCACCGCCAGCGGCGCCAGCAGCGACCCCAACCAGGTGCCGCGGCCGTCGACCGCGGTCGGCGTGGACTGCACCAAGGTGAAGTGTGTGGCCCTGACCTTCGACGACGGCCCCGGTGACGGGACGCCCAAGGTGGTCGACGCCTTCGTCAAGGAGAACTCCGGCGCCACCTTCTTCATGATCGGGCAGAGCCTGCAGGCCAACAAGGCCATCGGCAAGAACTCCGCCAGCTCGGGCATGGAGATGGCCGCGCACAGCTGGACCCACCCCGACCTGGCCCGGATCTCCCCGGACAAGCTGAACACCGAGGTCACCAAGACCTCCGCGCAGATGAATGACATCTTCGGCCGCAAGCCGATGCTGGTCCGTCCGCCGTTCGGCTCGCACAACGACCGCGTCGACAAGGTCATCGGCGACGACGGTGCATCGGTCATGCAGTGGAGCGTGGACACCCTCGACTGGCAGACCAAGTCGACCCCGAAGACCGAGGCCTCGGCGCTGGGGGCCGGCAGCAAGGGCGGGGAGATCGTGCTGATGCACGACATCCACCCGACCACCGTGGACGCCGTGCCGGCGATCGTGAAGGGCATGAAGGACAAGGGCGTACGGATGGTCACCCTGTCCGAACTCAGCCTGAACTCCGGGACCTACGAGGCCGGGCACGGCTACTGCCTGACCACCGCGGAGAAGCAGACCGGCTTCGCCTGCAAGGGCTGATCGCCGCCTGACCACGACGGCGGAAACGCCGACGACGGGGTGTCGATACTTCGGGAAACCGGAGCATCGACACCCCGTCCCATTTCCGCCAAAGTCACGGTTTGGCAACAAGACTCCCAGTGGGACCACGATTGCCCGGCGCAGGCTGTGAACTCACTCACAAGATTCGAACAGTCTCCAGAAATCGTCGGTACAGGGGCATAGGGTGTCCTCCGTGGCGACATCATCTCTTACCGTGAAGCAGCGAGCAGGCCGCTCGACTGTCGCGCTGAAAGTCTGGATGGCTTGCAGCGGACTGGTCATGGTCCTGTACTTGCTTGCGCATATGTACGGCAACCTCAAGATCATCGCAGGGCCGGAGGCGTTCAATCATTACGCCCACTACCTGCGGGTGATCCTCGAACCGCTGCTGCCGGAGTCGGGACTGCTGTGGATTATCCGCGTGGTCCTCCTGGTGGCGGTGCTGATCCATATCTACTGCGGCATGACCCTGTGGGCCCGCGACCGCAAGGCGGTCGGCGGCGGCACCCGTTATGCCGTGAAGAAGAACGTGCAGCGCACCGGTGCGTCGTTCACCATGCGCTGGGGCGGCATCGCGATCGCCCTGTTCGTGATCTTCCACCTGTTCAACTTCACCTTCAAGGCCGGCGATCGGACGCAGACGCCGACGATCGCCAACACCGCCGGCAACTACGACCTGATGTATCGCCTGAGCACCGGTGAGATGGTCCCCAACGCGTACCAGATGGTGCACAACAGCTTCGAGCAGTGGTGGCTGGTGCTGATCTACTTCCTCGCGCTGATCGCGGTTGGGCTGCACCTGCGCCACGGCGTGTGGAGCGCCTTCGCCACCCTCGGGGCCAACACCAGCCCGAACGTGCGCCGCAACTGGAACATCGTGGCCTGGATCGTGCTCCTGGTCATCGTTGTGGGCTTCATGGTGCCGCCGGTCGCGATTCTGCTGGGAGTGATCTGACATGACCGAAACCATTTCTCCGGACGCCGACGCGTTGTACACCGAGGGCGATTCCCTCCGCGATGACACCGCCCCCGCCGCGCCGCACATCAAGGACAAGTGGAGCGAGTGGAAGGCGTCGGCCAAGCTGGTCAACCCGGCCAACCGCCGCAAGATCAAGGTGATCATCGTCGGCACCGGCCTGGCCGGTGGCGCCGCCGCCGCGACCCTGGGTGAGCAGGGCTACCAGGTGGAGTCCTTCTGCTACCAGGACTCCCCGCGCCGCGCCCACTCGATCGCCGCGCAGGGTGGCATCAACGCCGCCAAGAACTACCGCAACGACGGTGACTCGGTGCACCGGCTGTTCTACGACACCGTCAAGGGCGGCGACTACCGCTCGCGCGAGACGAACGTGTACCGCCTGGCCGAGGTGTCGGCGAACATCATCGACCAGTGTGTCGCCCAGGGCGTCCCGTTCGCCCGGGAGTACGGCGGTCTGCTCGACAACCGCTCCTTCGGTGGGGTGCAGGTCTCGCGTACCTTCTACGCCCGGGGCCAGACCGGTCAGCAGTTGCTGATCGGTGCGTACCAGGCGCTGGAGCGGCAGATCGCGGCCGGCACGGTCACCATGCACACCCGCCACGAGATGCTCGAACTGATCCTGGTCGAGGGTCGGGCCCGCGGCATCGTCACCCGGGACATGGTCAGCGGCAAGATCCAGTCGCACATCGCCGACGCGGTGGTGCTGGCCTCCGGTGGCTACAGCAACGTGTTCTTCCTGTCCACCTCCGCGGTGGGCGCGAACGCGACCGCCGCCTGGCGCGCGCACCGCAAGGGGGCCTACTTCGGCAACCCGTGCTACACGCAGATCCACCCCACCTGTATCCCGGTGCACGGTGAGCATCAGTCGAAGCTGACCCTGATGTCGGAGTCGCTGCGCAACGACGGCCGGATCTGGGTTCCCAAGCGGGCCGAGGACTGCGACAAGGATCCGAACACGATCCCCGAGGAGGACCGCGACTACTACCTGGAGCGGATCTACCCGTCCTTCGGCAACCTGGTGCCGCGCGACATCGCGTCCCGGCAGGCCAAGAACATGTGTGACGAGGGCCGCGGTGTTGGTCCGGAGGTCGCCGGTCAGGGCCGTCGCGGGGTGTACCTGGACTTCGCCGAGGCGATCCAGCGGCTGGGTCGCAAGGCGGTCGAGGCCAAGTACGGCAACCTGTTCGACATGTACGCCCAGATCACCGCGGAGGACCCCTACACCTCCCCGATGCGGATCTACCCGGCGGTGCACTACACCATGGGCGGGCTGTGGGTCGACTACGAGCTGATGAGCAACCTGGACGGGCTGTTCGTCGCCGGTGAGGCGAACTTCGCCGACCAGGGCGCGAACCGCCTGGGCGCCTCCGCGCTGATGCAGGGCCTGGCCGACGGCTACTTCGTGCTGCCGTCGACGCTGCCGAACTACCTGGCCAAGGTCGGGCACAGCGAGGTCGCCGCGGATCACCCCGAGGTCGTCGCGGCCGAGCAGGAGGTCCGGGATCGGGTCACCAAGCTGCTGTCGATCAAGGGCTCGCGTACCGTCGACTCCATCCACAAGGAACTCGGCCACATCATGTGGGAGTACTGCGGCATGGAGCGCACCGAGGAGGGCCTGCGCAAGGCGATCGGGATGATCCGGGACCTGCGCGAGGTGTTCTGGAACGACGTCAACGTCACCGGGGAGGCCGAGGAGCTGAACCAGGCGCTGGAGCGCGCCGGACGCGTGGCGGACTTCCTGGAACTCGGTGAGCTCATGTGCATCGACGCCCTGCACCGCCGGGAGTCCTGTGGCGGCCACTTCCGGGCCGAGTCGCAGACCCCCGACGGCGAGGCGCTGCGTCACGACGACCAGTTCCTCTACTCCGCGGCGTGGGAGTTCGGCGGCGCGGGCAAGCCCGTGCTGCACAAGGAGCCGCTGGAGTACCACTACATCGAACTGAAGCAGAGGGATTACAAGTGAAGATGACCCTGCGCATCTGGCGCCAGAAGAATTCCAATGCGGTCGGCAAGCTGGAGAGCTACGTGATCGACGGTGTCACCCAGGAGATGTCGTTCCTGGAGATGCTGGACGTCCTGAACGAGGACCTGACGGCCAAGGGCATCGATCCGGTGGCGTTCGACTCCGATTGCCGCGAGGGCATCTGCGGTATGTGCGGTGTGGTGATCAACGGCGTCCCGCACGGGCGTGGTGAGACCACCTACCAGACGACCACCTGTCAGCTGCACATGCGTGAGTTCCGCGACGGGGACACCATCACCATCGAGCCGTGGAAGGCCGAACCCTTCCCGGTGCTGCGTGACCTGGTCGTCGACCGGTCCGCGTTCGACCGGATCATCCAGGCCGGCGGCTACATCTCCGCCCCGACCGGGACCGCGCCGGACGCGCACGCCACCCCGGTGAACAAGGCCGACGCGGACATCGCGTTCGACAACGCCGTGTGCATCGGCTGCGGCGCCTGCGTCGCGGCGTGCCCCAACGGTTCGGCGATGCTGTTCACCGCGGCCAAGGTCTCGCACCTGGGGCTCCTGCCGCAGGGCCAGCCGGAGCGCTGGACCCGAGTGCTCGGCATGGTGGACGCCCACGATGACGAGGGCTTCGGCAACTGCACCAACATCGGTGAGTGCACCGCGGTCTGCCCGAAGGGCATCCCGCTGGAGAGCATCTCGCGGCTCAACCGCGACCTGCTCACCGGCCTGCGCAAGGTCAAGTGATCCGTTAGCCACACGCCGCGGCCCGGCTCCCGTCTCGGGAGCCGGGCCGTTGCGTTTGTTCCGGGCGCGGACGTCGCGGTGGGGCGGGTCGGTGGTCAGGACCGCAGTTGGGTGGCCAGGCCGGGGACCGCGCGTACCATCGGATGCTGATCGTTGTCGGGGAGCGGCGAGGCGTTGGTGTGGGTGGTGACCCAGGCGAGTCGGTCGCCGCTGCGGATCACCGCGGTGGACTCCAGGGTGGCACCCTCGACGGTCCAGGCCCAGTCGTCCACGGTGGCGGTGCCCTCGGGGATCGTCACCGGGTGGGCCTTCACACTGTGGGTGGCGTTCTTGATCCCGTTGCTCTCCAGGGTTTGGGCGCAGTCGGCCAGCCAGCCGGCGAGGGTCTGCTGCGCCATGTCGGCGACCGTGGGATCGGAGAAGCTCAGGACCACCGCGGCCGCGGTGTCCCGGTTCTTGGTGAAGGTGCGGACCTGGATCGAGTTCGCCCCAGTGGACTCGAACTTGTTCTGCTGGCAGGCCGAGACCGGGGCAGAGCCGGAGCCGGCGAAGGTCTCGCCGTCCTGCCAGCCGCCGCCGGGCAGTTGCTGCCCGGTGGGCAACTGCCGGGCCGAGACCGCCCCGGGCGGGGGTGCGGTGCTCGGGTCGGGGCTGGGTTCGGCGCTGTGCGGCGACAGGTCCGGGGTCGGCGGCGTATCCTGGCCGCTCGGCCCGGAGGTGCATCCGCTCAGCGCGACAGCGCCGATCAGCACGGCCCCGGCGAGGGAGATCATCGGTGTGTTCGGCATGGCCCGAGCGTACGGGGTCCGGCGTACGCGGCGGGCGCCCCGGGGCGGAACCGGCACATTTCGCAATCGGCGGCCGGCTGTGGCAAAATATTCAGCTGTTGCTCTGCCGCGGCTCCTGCCACGGGGGGATCGTCCGCGCGGAGCACTCCCGAACAGACTTTCACCTGGTGACCTGTGGCACCGGCAAGGATGAATCATGAGCAACCTGATCAACGCCGTGAACGCGGCCTCCCTGCGCAGCGACATCCCGGAGTTCCGCGTCGGCGACTCCGTCAAGGTGCACGTCAAGGTGATCGAGGGCAACCGCTCCCGTGTCCAGGTCTTCGCCGGTGTGGTGATCTCGCGTACCGGTGGCGGTGTCCAGGAATCCTTCACCGTCCGCAAGGTCAGCTTCGGCACCGGCGTGGAGCGTACCTTCCCGCTGCACAGCCCGATCATCGACAAGATCGAGGTCGACCGCCACGGTGACGTGCGTCGCGCGAAGCTGTACTACCTGCGTGGCCTGCACGGCAAGGCTGCCAAGATCAAGGAGAAGCGCTTCAACTGAGCGCCTCGAACCCACCAGGGCCCCGCTTCGGCGGGGCCCTGCTGCGTTTCCGGGCGGATTCGTGACTGCGACGAGCGGGCTCTGGCGGCCCACTCGGGCCGCGAGACCGGCCCGGCCCGGGAGCTTCCCCGGGCAGACTGGGAGCAGGACTTTTGTCGAGACCTCCCGATGACGCATGATGGGCGGGCGATGCAGGCGGAGGTCCTGCCGGGTGGTCGTGCGCGAGAGGGGTGTGGGTGAGCCAGCGGTCGGACGGCACTTGGCCCGGATACGGCGAGTGGGACACGCCGCAGCCGGAGTCCACCGGGTCGCCGCAGGAGCCCCGGGCCGCGCACCCGTTCCGTCCCGAAGCAGTCGACCAGACCACGGCCCGGGACGAGGAGATCACCAACGCTCGCGGGATGCCGCCGGTGCCACCGAGCGACACCGAGACCACCCTCGTCCGGGAACCCGCCGATGACCGGACGCTGCCGGCCGCTGGGACCCGGTTGCCGCATGCCGCGCCCGGCTGGACAGTGGCGGACGCCACCCTGCCGCCGCCGCCCGGAGTGGGGTCGGCCGAGCCGGGGACTGCGGTCCCACCCGACGAGCGTGGGGCAGGCCGGGGCGCCCCGATCGATCCGACCGCCGGCTGGGCACCGCCGGGGCAGCAGATTCCCGATCCGGGGCCGCCGACCGTGGTCCGGGGGGCACCGCCGATCGCCGAGCACGGCGTACCCGATCTTGGTGGTGGCTGGCATTCCGGGGCGTCCGGGATCACCCGGCCGACCTGGTACGAGCCCCGGGTCACCGATCAGCCGGCCAGCGCCCCCTCCGCGGCCGGAGTCGAGGCACCTCCGCCGCTGTCCGCGCCGCGGCAACCGACTCCGCCGGCGGCGCCCCGGCAACCGGCCCCGTCGCGTCCGGTCGGCCGGGTGGCCCCGCCGCCCGAGCCGGCCCCGCCCGAGCCGGCCCCGGCCGGGTCGGCTGCGTCCGGGGCGGCTGCGTCCGGGACGGCGCCGGTGCATGCGGAGGACCTGAGCGGCTGGCAGGGCTGGGTCGCCCGCCGGGTCCGGGACAACAAGCTCAACCAGCACGAGGACCAGACGCCCGAGGAGGAGCCCCGAACCGCGGGCCAGAAGGTGCTCGGTGCCGCCAAGGAGATCGTCATCGTGGTGATTCTGGCCCTGATCGCCTCCGGGCTGTTCCGGGGCTTCGTGTACCAGGTCTTCGAGGTGCCGTCGGGTTCGATGGAGCTCACCCTGGCGATCGGGGACAAGATCGCGGTCCAGAAGTTCGGCGGGTACGAACGCGGTGACGTGGTTGTCTTCGAGGACGCCCACGGCTGGCTCGCCGACGGGGCGGCCGACAAGCCGCCGGACCCGGACCTGCTGCGGCAGGGGCTGGAGTTAGTCGGCCTCGCCGCGGACTCCGGGCAGGGGCATCTGGTGAAGCGGGTGATCGGCCTGCCGGGGGACCGGGTCACCTGCTGCGATGTCGCCGGCCGCGTCGAGGTGAACGGATATCCGCTGGATGAATCCTTCACCTACGCCGAGGAGCCCGCGGCCGGGCAGATTCCGTTCGAGGTGGTCGTCCCCGAGGATCGCCTGTTCGTCCTCGGGGACCATCGCAATGCCTCCGGCGATTCCCGCTGCCACCTCAACGGGGGCCAGCCGCGGGGGAACACCGCGTTCATCCCGCGCAGTCGGGTCACCGGCAAGGTGGTCATGATCGTGCTGCCGGTCAACCGATTCCAACGCCTGGCCCGACCGGCGACCTTCGATGCGATCCCGGCGGCCCAGCAACAGCCACCGCCGGAACCGGTCGTGACCGACCCGATCGGCGCGTGCTGAGCGTGTCGGAGCAGGTGAAGACCGGACGGTTCATCGTCCGGCGGGATGCGGGGCTCTACGGCTATGAGCGGGCGCTCGGGCGGGCCGGGCTGTCCCCGGTGGCCGGCGCCGATGAGGCCGGCCGGGGGGCCAGCGCCGGGCCGCTGGTGGCTGCCGCGGTGATCCTGTCCGATGCGCCGGCGCGCCGGATCGCCGGGCTGCAGGATTCCAAACTGTTGACCGAAGCGACCCGGGAACGGTGTTACGCCGAGATTATGACCAAAGCGGTTGCCTGGTCGGTGGTCCGGATCGAAGCGGCCGAGTGTGACCGGCTGGGCATGCACGAGGCCGACATCCAGGGGCTGCGGCGGGCGCTGCTGCGACTGTCGGTGGCGCCGGCGTTCGTGCTCACCGACGGGTTCCCCGTCGACGGCACCGGTTCGCCCGGGCTCGCGGTCTGGAAGGGGGACCGGGTCGCGGCCTGTGTCGCCGCCGCGTCGGTGGTCGCGAAGGTCACCCGGGACCGGATCATGACCCACGAACTCGCGCCGCAGTTTCCCGAGTACGCCTTCGAGGTGCACAAGGGGTATGAGACCCGGTTGCACCGCGAGCGCCTGAGCGAATACGGGCCCTCGGTCGAGCACCGGCGCCGATTCGCGTCCGTGCGGGAGGCGTACGAACAAGCATCGGGCGGAGCGAGGTCAGGCACAGCAGGACAGCAGCCGGATGTCGGTGGTGAAGGCCCGGGCGACGATGCGGATGCCTTCGGCCATGGTCAGGTAGGGGGCCCAGGCGTCGGCGACCTCGGTGATTGATCTGCCGATCACATGTACGCCGGCCGCGGCGAGCTCGCCGGCGTCCTTGGCCACGGCGGTGATGCCGAGGATCTCTCCGGATTCGGCGTTGGCGACCATCTTGATGAAGCCGCGGGTGTCGCGGTTGACGAGGGCGCGCGGCACGTATTCCAGGGGCAGGACGCGGCAGTCGCAGGGGATGCCCGCAGCGATGACCTGCTTCTCGGTCATCCCGACCGCACCGATCGCGGGGCTGGTGAAGGTCACCCGAGGCAGCCGGGTGTAATCGATCGGCCGGTCCGCGCCGGCGAAGGCGTTCTCGACGACGAGCGTGCCGTGCGCGGCTGCGACGTAGACGAACTCGGGGTGTCCGGTCACGTCGCCGGCGGCCCAGATCCGCGGGTTGGTCGACTGCAGCCGGTCGGTGACCGCCACCTGACCGGTCGCGCCGGTGGAGACTCCCACCGCAGTCAGCCCGAGCCCCTCGGTGACCGGGCGCCGGCCGAGCGCGACGAGGACCTGTTCGGCCCGGAACTGCTGTTCTGCGCCGGACACGTCCGCAGTGACCATGACATCGCCGGTGGGCGCGTCCCGGGTGACCCTGGTCGGAACCGCGCGGCGTACCACCCGAATGCCCTCGTCGGCGAAGACCTCCTGCAGCGCCCGGGAGACCTCCGGCTCCTCCTTCGACGTCAGGCGGGAGCGGACCAGGAGGGTGACCTTCGTGCCGAGCCGGGCAAACAGCTGTGCCTGCTCGAGTGCGACGTAGCCGCCGCCGAGGACGATGAGTGAGGCGGGCACCTCGGTCAGTTCCATGGCCGTGGTCGAGGTCAGATACCCCGCCTGCGCCAGGCCCTCGATCGGCGGAACCCAGGGTTGAGCGCCGGTGGCGATGAGATAGTGCTGCGCCGTGATTTCCTCGACGCCTCCCGCGGCGTCGGTGATCCGCACCAGTGGGGCATCCGGCGTACCGGAGAACGTTGCCTCGCCCCGTGCGACGCGCCATCCGTAATGGTCGGCGATGTCGACGTACTTCTCGGTGCGCAGCCGCTCGACGAGCGCCTGCTTCCCCCCGATCAGGTCGGGCATGTCGACGGCTCCGGCCATGGTCGAGATTCCCGGGTACCGGGTGCTGGCGTCGGCGGCGACGTGGCGCGCCTCGGCCGCCGCGATGAGGGCTTTCGAGGGTACGCACCCGGTGTTCACGCAGGTGCCACCGAAGGTGCCCCGCTCGACCATCACTACCGACCTGCCCAGGGATGTCGCCCGGATGGCGGCAGCGAACGCCGCTCCGCCGGACCCGATCACCGCAAGGTCATACGTCGTCTGCATCCCCGTCTCCTCCGCGCTCGTCAGCTCGCCTGGTAACGTCATTCTGTTCCTTCCAGTGCAGTGGAAGGTCAAGCAAAAACTGGGCAACCGAGAGCTCGGAGGGCAGCATGCGGATCGGGGAATTCGCCGCAATGGCCGACACAACCGCCAAGACGCTGCGGTTCTACGAGGAGCAGGGGCTGCTCCCTCCCCCCGAGCGCACCCCCGCGGGCTATCGCGACTACGGTGCCGATGCGCTCGCGCGGATCGACTTCATCCATCGGGGCCGGGCCGCCGGGCTCACCCTGGCTCAGATCCGGCAGATCCTGCAGATCCGTGACCGCGGGCAGGCTCCCTGCGAGCACGTACGCGGGCTGCTGACCGAACGCACCGCCGAGATCGACGAGCAGATCGCCGAGTTGCAGGAACTGCGCCGGAGCCTCGCCCAGCTCCGCGATGCCGCCGATCGCCTCGAACCGGACGCGTGCCGCCCCGATCAGGTCTGCGCATACCTGTAGTACCGGGCCCGATCCGCGTCGGTTCGCCGGGCGCAAGCGGCGTACCAACGACCGGCGCAGGAGGAAGTGCTGAACTCAGTGACCGATGAACTACAGTGGCCCCGATGAGCGCTGAAGATCTTGAGCAGTACGAGTCCGACCTCGAACTGCAGCTGTACAAGGAATACAAGTCGGTGGTGGGGATCTTCACCTACGCGGTGGAGACCGAGCGACGGTTCTACCTGTGCAATGCGGTGGATCTGAAGGTCCGCACCGAGGGCACCGACGTCTACTACGAGGTGTCGATGAGCGATGCGTGGGTCTGGGACATGTATCGCCCGGCCCGGTTCGTGAAGACGGCCAAGGTGCTCACCTTCCGCGATGTGTCCATCGAGGAGATCGCGCACAACGACCTGACCGTCCCCGACGAGGCCTGACACCCGCTGGTGGGGTGAGTTGTCCACACCCCGGCGGGACCCCGAAGCGTGATCCACAGGCGCGCGCGGCCCGGCGTACGGAATCGACCCGCAGGGCCATCCTTCGCACATGAGCGTGCGACCGACGAGACAACAACTGGGCAGCCGCGGTGAGGACCTGGCCGCGGACCTGCTGACCGGCAAGGGCCTGACCATTCTGGAGCGCAACTGGCGCTGCCGATGGGGCGAGATCGACCTGATCGCCGCCGATTCGACCGGTCCCGACCCGCTGATCGTGTTCTGCGAGGTCAAGTGCCGCAGCGGTCTCGGCTATGGACCACCGCTGGAGGCGATCACCTTCGCCAAACTCACCCGGCTGCGCCGGCTGGCCGCGGCATGGCTGGCCGAGCACGAGGCCCACGGCCGGATCCGGCTGGACGCGATCGGGGTGGTGCTGCGCCGGGGGTACGCCCCGCAGCTCACCCACGTCGAGGGGATCCAGCCGTGAGTACGCCGGCCACCGCCCGCTCCGTCGCGCTGAACGGGCTGGAGGGCAGCCCGGTGGAGATCGAGGTCGCCGTCGGCGCCGGCCTGCCCCGCACCGTGCTGGTCGGCTTGCCCGATACCTCCCTGTACGAGGCCCGCGACCGCTGCCGTGCCGCGGTGGCCAGCTGCGGGCTGCGCTGGCCCGATGCTCTGGTCACCATCAATCTGACCCCGGCGACCCTGCCCAAGGCCGGTTCGCACTATGACCTGGGGATCGTCGCCGCGGTGCTGGCCGCCGCCGATCTGGTGCCCCGGGAGCGGCTGGCCGGCACCGTCTTCATGGGGGAGCTCGGCCTGGACGGCCGGGTCCGCCCGGTCCGGGGCATCCTGCCCGGCCTGTTGGCCGCGCATCGGCAGAATCTGACCCGGTGCATCGTGCCCGCGGCCCAGGCCGGGGAGGCCCGGCTGGTGGCCGGGATGGCGGTTCAGGGTGTGAGTCGCCTGCAGGACCTGGTTGAGTTGCTCCACGGCCGACCCGTGCCCGACCCGCTCCCGGAACCGGCGAGCGGCAGCGATCCGGTACCGGCCAGCGCGGACCTGTCCGACATCGTCGGTCAGATCGATGGGAAATGGGCCCTGGAGGTGGCCGCGGCCGGGCGGCATCATCTGTTTCTGCACGGTCCGCCCGGCGTTGGCAAGACCATGTTGGCCGAGCGGTTGCCGGGCCTGCTGCCCGATCTCAGCGTCACCGAGGCACTCGATGTGGCCGCGGTGGCGTCCCTGGCCGGCCACGACCTGGCCGACCAGTTACCGACCCGCCCGCCGTACGCCGATCCGCACCACACCGCGTCGGTGGCCAGCCTGGTCGGCGGTGGTGCCCGCTTCGTCCGGCCGGGGGCGATCAGCCTGGCCCACCGGGGCGTGCTGTTTCTCGACGAGGCGGCCGAATTCTCACCCCGCGCGCTGGAGGCCCTGCGCCGTCCGCTGGAACTGCGCAAGGTGACGATCTCCCGCAGTTCGGGAGCGGTGGAGTTCCCGTCCGACTTCCAACTCGTGCTGGCGGCAAATCCGTGCCCCTGCGGCCTGGCCGGTACGCCGGGGGCGAACTGCACCTGTCCACCACACACCGTCCGCCGCTATCGCGACCGGATCTCCGGACCCATCCTGGACCGGATCGACATCCAGCAGAACCTGGCCCCGATGAGCCGGGCTTCGTTGCGGCTGGCGGCCCGAACCCCGGCCGAGGGGTCGGACCGGGTGGCCCAGCGGGTTGCCGCGGCCCGGGAACGTTCCGGGGCCCGGCTGCAGGGGACCGGCTGGACGACCAACGGGGAAGTGCCCGGCCCTTACCTGCGCAAGAGCCTGCCGCTGCCCGACGGCTTCGACCTGCTGGAAACGGCCCTGGGCCGGGGGCTGCTCACGCTGCGCGGGGTCGACAAGTGCCTGCGCCTGGCCTGGACCATTGCCGACCTGCAGGGCCGCAGTCCGCGCGCCGACGATGTCCGTGCGGCGGTCGGCATGCGGCGCGGTGATTCCGAGGGGGTCAAGGTCGCATGAATCCACCGGCCACGTGGAGCCCCGAGGCTTGGGCTCGGCTGCTGTTGTGCTGCGTGAGCGAGCCCGGAGATCCGACCTTGACCGAGGCAGTGCGGCTGGAAGGAGCGGTTGCGGTCGCCGAGTCCCTGACCGGGTCCCGGGCAGCGACCGCCTGGGCCAAGCGGGCGGCCGGGCTCGACCTCGGCAGCGTCGTCGCCGCCACCGAGGCCTGTGGCGCGCGATTCATCACGCCCGCGAGTCCGGAATGGCCCGAACAGGTGGCCGAGCTCGACCTGGCCGGCCCCCTCGGCTCCTTCGGCGGTGCCCCACTGGGCCTGTGGCTGCGAGGTCCGGGCGACCTGGCCGCCATGACCGGGCGTACGGTCGCGATCGTGGGGTCCCGGGCCGCCACCAGCTACGGGGAACGGATCGCCGCCGATCTGGGTGCCGAACTGGCTGCCGCGGGCGTCACGGTGGTCTCCGGCGGCGCCTTCGGGATCGACGCGGCCGCCCATCGGGGAGCGATGGCCGCAGGGGGCCGGACCCTGTGCGTCCTGGCCGGGGGAGTCGACCAGCCCTATCCGCGCGGCAACGCCGCCCTGCTGGAGGCAATCGGCGAGGGGCACTTGCTCGTCTCCGAGGTGCCGCCGGGCGCCCATCCCACCCGACCCCGATTCCTGATCCGCAACCGGTTGATTGCCGGGCTCACCCAAGCGACGATCATCGTCGAGGCTGCCGCCCGGTCGGGGGCCCGGAACACGGTGAGCTGGGCCAATCTGCTGGGGCGGATGGTCCTCGCCGTTCCGGGTCCGGTGCATTCGGCGATGTCGGTGACTCCGCACGAACTGATCCGCACCCAGCAGGCGACCCTGGTCTGCGACAGTGCCCAGGTTCTGGAACTGATCTCCCCGATGGGACTGGCGACCCTGCCGGAGATCCGCGGCCCGCAACGGGTCACCGACGATCTGACCGAGAGCGAGATCGCGGTGTTCGAGTTCATCCCCGGGCGCGGTGCGCTGGCCGCCGGCGACCTCGCCCTGCGGGCCGGGCTCGACATGCGCAGCACCCTGGTCACGTTGACCCGGTTGGCCGATCGGGGCCTGGTCCATCAGGACGCTGAGGGCGGCTGGCGCCTGGTCTCCGGCAGCGTCCCGGGGTGATGGAATGTGCCCGTGGCCTTATATGCACAAGGGTGGCGCCGAGTACGCCAGATCATCGGAGACCTCTTCGTGGTGGCGTGGGTGGTGGGCTGTGCCTGGGCCACTGCGGCAGTCCGGGACCTCCTGCTGGCGGCGGCCGCGCAGGTCCAGCGCGCGGTCGACCTCACCACCCAGGTGGGCGGTTCGGTGGAACAGGCCGGCCGGGCCGCCGGCCGCGTCCCGGTGGTCGGCGGCGAGCTGGGCCGACCCCTGACCGACGCCTCCGACAGCGTCGCGCAACTGGCCACCAGCGCCCAGCAGCAGGTGGATCTGCTGCGCCAGATGGCCGAACTCAGCATTGTGGTGCTGTTCATCCTGCCGGTCGCCTTCGTCGTGTGGCGCTGGCTGCCCGGCCGGATCCGCTTCGTCCGGGAGCGGCGCAGCGCCGCGCGGCTGATCGACGCCGACGCGGACCTGTCCCTGTTCGCGCTCCGGGCGATGGCCCATCAGCCGATGACCAGGTTGGCCGCGATCTCGGATGATCCGGTCGGCGCCTGGCGTACCGATAACGCCCCGGTGGTACGCCGGCTCGCGGCGCTCGAACTGCGCGAATCCGGGTTGCCGCTCCCGCCGGAGGCGGCACCCGGGGCAGCGCGGACCACACCGACCCCGACCCCCGCAGCCCCCACCCCGCAGGCCGACCCCCGACCTCCGACGACCCCACCCACCGACCCGACCGACAACGTTGGTTAAGGTGCGATCGAGTCGACCCGAACCCCAATGAGAGGCACCACGATGGCCCTGATCGAGATCACCGCCGGCGACGGCACCGCCGAGGCGTACCGCACCGGCGAGGACGGCCGCCCCGGCATCCTGCTGATCACCGACGTGAACGGCATTCGGCCGCGGATCGAGGAGATGGCCGACCGGATCGCCGGCTGGGGTTACACGGTGCTGGTCCCGAACCTGTTCTACCGGCTGGGTTCGGTCGCCGAGATCGCCCCGACCACCGACCTGACCGTTCCGGAGAACCGCCAGGCCCACGGTGAGAAGGTGATGTTCCGGGTCGCAGACCTCAACCCCACCAAGCAGCGCGCCGACCTGGCCGGCTACCTCGATGCCCTGCAGGCGATCGCCGCCCCCGGCCCGGTCGGGGTGATCGGGTACTGCATGGGGGCCGCCATGGCCTCCCGCGCGGCCGGCTGGTTCCCCGACCGGATCGCCGCCTGCGCCGCCTTCCACGGCGCCCGGCTGGTCAGCGACGACCCCGACAGCGCCCACACCGTGATCGCCTCGGCGACCGCGGAGTTCCTCTACGGCCACGCCGATCAGGATCGGATCAACCCCGCCGAGGACATCGCGATCCTGGAACAGGCGCTCACCGACGCCGGCCTCACCTGGATCAGCAACATCTATCCCGATGCGCCGCACGGCTTCACCATGAAGGACCTGGTCAGCTACCAGGAGGCCGGCGCCGAGCGGCACTTCACCGAGAGCAAGGATCTGTTCGCCCGAACCCTCGGCCGCTGAATCCCGGGACCGACCGGTCCGCAAACCGAAAGGGGCCCCGGCCGCACCAGCGGTCGGAGCCCATTTCCTACGGTGTCCGAGAGAGGACTTGAACCTCCACGCCCTATAACGGGCACTAGCACCTCAAGCTAGCGCGTCTACCTATTCCGCCACCCGGACCGGTGACTGTGCCCTCACGGGCAGCGCTGAAGAACAATATCAGCCTGAGTGATTGTACGCGAATCCGGCCCAGAAGGCAGCAAGTGGTCCGCCGAGCTGGGGTGGTTTCGCTAGACTGCGGGCGACCCCCGAATGCTCATGCAACACAAGGAGGCCCGTGCTCATCTGGCTGCTGATCCACTTCTTGGCAGCCGTATGTGCGCCCCTTCTGGTGAAGGTACTGGGTCGCAAAGCGTTCTGGCTGCTGGCCCTGCCCAGTGCCGGGACCGCGGTCTGGGCGCTGCTGAACATCGGCTGGACCCAGACCCCCCACGAGGAGCGCTATCCGGTCGTACCCTCGATCAACGCCGCCCTCGACTTCCGGATCGATTCTCTCTCCTGGGTCTTCACCCTCGTCGTCTCGGTCGTCGGCGCGGCCGTGCTGGCCTACTGCGCCGGCTACTTCTCCAACAAGGAGACCGATCTCTACCGGTTCGCGGCCCACCTGACCGGGTTCGCCGGCGTGATGCTCGGTCTGGTCTGGGCGGACAACCTGCTCGGGCTCTACACGTTCTGGGAGATCACCACCGTGCTGTCCTACCTGCTGGTGGGACACCTGTCGGAGAAGGCCGAGAGCCGCGCCGCGGCCATGCAGGCCCTGGTGGTCACCACCTTCGGCGGCCTCGCGATGCTGGCCGGGATGATCATGCTCGGGCACGCCTCGGGCACCTACCGGGTCAGTGAGATCCTGGCCCATCCACCCGCCCCGAACGTCTACATCGGCGTCGCGCTGGCCCTGATGCTGGTCGGCGCGCTGACCAAGTCCGCCCAGGTGCCGTTCCACTTCTGGCTGCCCGGCGCGATGGCGGCCCCGACCCCGGTCTCGGCGTACCTGCACGCGGCCGCCATGGTGAAGGCCGGCATCTATCTCATCGCCCGCTTCGCCCCGACCTTCGCCGACTACGATCCGTGGCGCTGGATGGTGTTCGCCTTCGGCGGGCTGACCATGCTCATCGGCGGCTACCGCGCGATGCGCCAGACCGACCTCAAACTGATCCTGGCCTTCGGCACCGTCAGCCAGCTCGGCTTCCTGGTCATCCTGGTCGGCGGCGGTACCGCCGACTTCGCCCTGGCCGGGATCACGCTGGTGGTCACCCACGCCATCTTCAAGTCCGGCCTGTTCCTGTCCGTCGGGGCGATCGACCACGCCACCGGCACCCGCGACATCCGCAGACTGAACGGCCTGGGCCGAAAGATGCCTGTCCTGGCCGTCGCGTCCACCCTGTGTGCGGCCTCGATGGCCGGGATCCCACCGCTGCTCGGCTTCGTCTCCAAAGAGGCCGCCTACACCGCAATGTGGAACTCCGACCACCCCTGGCAGCCGGTCATGCTCGTGGTGATCGTCGCCGGCTCCGTGCTCACCTTCGCCTACAGCGCCCGCTTCGTCTGGGGCGCCTGGGCCACCAAGGATCCGGCCGCCGAGCGTACCGAGACCCACCCGAACCCTCCGGTCGTGGTCGCCCCGACCGTCCTGATGGCTGCCCTGTCGGTGCTGTTCGCGTACCCCAGCCCCCTGTTCGAACCGGTCGTGCGGCCCTGGACGAGCGGGATGCCCAGCTCCGAGCATCCGGTCCACCTCGGTCTGTGGCACGGCCTGACCCCGGCCCTGGGGCTCTCCGCGCTCACGATCGCCCTCGGCGTGGTCCTGTTCGTCTTCAAACGTCAGGTCTTCTCGATCCAGGCGGCGTTGCCCGATCTGCCGCGCGCCGCCCAGGGCTACCGGCTGATCATGCGCAGCCTGGACCGGCTCTCCCTGGAGAGCACCGGCCTGTTCAGCCGCGGTTCGCTCCCGATGACGCTCACTACCGTCCTGGCCGTGTTCGTCCTGTTCCCCGGCAGCGCGGTGGCCGCGGCGTACCTGCACCTGCCCGAGCTCAAGGTCGTCATCTGGGACCACCCCGCCCAGGCCCTGGTCGGCATCGTCATGGTCGCCGCCGCCATCGGCGCCATCCGGGCCCGGCGGCGCTTCCGCGGCGTCTTCCTGGTCGGGGTGACCGGCTACGGGACCGCTCTGCTGTTCCTGCTGCACGGCGCCCCGGACCTGGCCCTCACCCAGGTCCTGGTCGAGACCGTGTCCGTGGTCGTCTTCGTCCTGGTGCTGCGCCGGTTCTCCAGTCGCTTCCGCGATCAGTACTCCCTGATCGGCCGCGGCTGGCGCCTGGGCGTCGGCATTCTCTCCGGTGCGGTCTTCGCCGCCGCGGTGATGCTGGCCCCCCAGCTCCGGGTGGCGCCGCCGGATTCCACCTCGCTGCCGGTGAGCGCGTACCAGTTCGGTGGCGGGCTGAACATCGTCAACGTGATCCTGGTCGACACCCGGGCCTGGGACACCATGGGCGAGATCTCGGTCGTCCTGGTGGCCGCCACCGGCGTCGCGTCCCTGATCTTCCTGCGGCAGGCGACCTTCTCCGATCTACTGCAGCGCATCCGGCAGACCCGCGACGTGGACCTGACCGCGCCGGGTCGCTGGATCAGTTCCGCCAAGGTGGTGCCGGACGAACGCCGCTCGCTGATGTTCGAGGTGGTCACCCGGCTGATCTTCCACGCCATCCAGGTCTGGTCGGTCTACCTGCTGCTGACCGGCCACAACGCCCCCGGCGGCGGTTTTGCGGCCGGCCTGGTCGCCGGCCTCGGCCTGACCGTGCGCTATCTCGCCGGCGGCGCCGCCGAACTGCGGGCCGCGATGCCGGTG
Source organism: Granulicoccus phenolivorans DSM 17626 = NBRC 107789 = JCM 15570 (assembly GCF_000423085.1). Taxonomy (GTDB): domain Bacteria; phylum Actinomycetota; class Actinomycetes; order Propionibacteriales; family Propionibacteriaceae; genus Granulicoccus; species Granulicoccus phenolivorans. The sequence goes on from NZ_AUHH01000012.1 coordinate 64,715, forward strand.
ATGCCGGGTACCCTGCTCGGCATCGGCCTGTTCCTGTCCGCCGGCGTCGGCCTGGTCTCGATGCTCGCCGGGGGAGCGGTGCTCCAATCGTGGACCTTCGACATTCCGGTCCCGCTGATCGGCAACGTGCACCTGGTCAGCTCGACGTTCTTCGATATCGGTGTCTACCTGGTGGTGATCGGGCTGATCCTCGATATTCTGCGCTCCCTGGGCGCCAACATCGACGGCCAGATCGCCCGCGCACCGGTGGGCAGCCAACTCGGACTGGGGGCACGCCGATGACTGTCAGTCTGACCCTGGTCCTGATCGCCGGAGCACTGTTCGGCTGCGGAGTCACCCTGTTGCTGTCCCGCTCGCTGGTGCGGGCCCTGCTCGGGGTCCTGCTGATGGGCAATGGGGTCAACCTGGTCTTCCTGTTGGCCTCCGGACCGCCCGGGCGGACGCCGATCCTCACCGAGGCGGACAAGTCCGGCGTACCGATCGGGCCTGAGGGGATCTCCGACCCGCTGCCGCAGGCCTTCGTGCTGACCGCGATCGTGATCACCCTGGCCACCACCGCGTTCACCCTGGCGCTGGCCCACCGCTCCTGGCAGATCGGGCGGACCGATGTGGTCGCTGACGACGTCGAGTCGCAGCGTACGCACGAGCGCGCGGTCGCCAACGACATGTCCGACTCCGACTTCGTCAGCACCGCCGAACCGGCCCCGCCGGAGGGACCCGACACCGAGTTCATCGAACGCGAGGGCCGCGACGTCTCCGCCGAGGAAGCCGAAGCGGAGACCGAGGAAGTGCCCGGCGCCGACGACGTTCCGGCCGGCGTGGGCGAAACCGGCCCCGGACCGGAGGGTCGCCCGTGAACATCGACCCGACCGTCCTGATCCCGCTGCCGGTGGTCATCCCGCTGGTGGCCGCCGGCCTGACCCTGGTCACCAGCCGCCTCGCCTGGATCCAGCGCGCGATCTCCGGGACCGCCCTGGGCCTGGTCGTCGCGGTCTCGGCCGCCCTGGTCTGGCTCACCGACCACGGCGACCCGATGGCGATGGTGGTCGGCAACTGGTCGGTCACCGAAGGCATCGTGCTCATCGTGGACCGGCTCTCCGCCCTGATGCTGCTGGTCTCCACGGTGGTCACCCTCGGGGTGATGCTGTTCTCCGCCGGCCGCGGTATCTCCTCCGACGACGACGAACACGACGGCGAAGCGCCGCTGCCGATCTTCCATCCCACGCTGCTGGTGCTGTCCGCGGGGGTGTCGACGACCTTCCTGACCGGCGACCTGTTCCACATGTACGTCGGCTTCGAGATGCTGCTGTTCGCCAGCTTCGTGCTGCTCACCCTCGGCGGTACGCAGGACCGGGTCCGGGCCGGCATCAACTACGTCCTGGTCAACCTGTTGTCCTCGATGGTCTTCCTGACCGCGATCGGGATGGTGTACGCCGCGACCGGCACGGTGAACCTGGCGCGGCTGGCGCAACGGCTACCCCTGCTGTCGGAGGACACCCAGCTCGCGCTGCAACTGATGCTGCTGCTCGGCTTCTCGATCAAGGCGGCCGTCTTCCCGATGTCGGCCTGGCTGCCGGACTCCTACCCGACCGCCTCGGCCCCGGTCACCGCGGTGTTCGCCGGCCTGCTCACCAAGGTCGGGGTGTACGCGATCCTGCGTACCCAGACCCTGCTGTTCCCCGGCGACCGGGTGCAGACCATGCTGCTCGTCGCGGCCGTCCTGACGATGTTGGTGGGCATCCTCGGCGCCGTCGCCCAGGACGACATCAAACGAATCCTGTCCTACACGTTGGTCTCCCACATCGGCTACATGCTGTTCGGTATCGCGCTGGGCAATCAGGCCGGGGTGAGTGCGGCGATCTTCTACGTGGTGCACCACATCCTGGTGCAGACCACCCTGTTCCTGGTCACCGGCCTGGTGGAACTGCGCGCCGGATCCACCTCGTTGAAATCGCTCGGCGGCCTGATCGGGATCGCCCCGCTGACCAGCCTGCTCTACTTCATCCCCGCGATGAACCTGTCCGGGATCCCGCCGCTGTCGGGGTTCCTCGGCAAGGTCGGGCTGATCCAGGCCGGGGTCGAGCAGGGGTCGCCACTGGCGTACGTGGTGATCGGGGGTGCGCTGCTGACCAGCCTGATCACCCTGTACGCCATGGCCCGCGTCTGGGCCCGGGCGTTCTGGCGGGACCCGGTGGAGGAGGCCCCGCAGGCCCCGCAGAAGATCACCGCCGGGGTGATCATCCCGACCGCCCTGCTGGTGGCCTGCACGATGTCGCTGACGGTGTTCGCCGGCCCGCTGTACCGGATGACCGATGCCGCCGCGCTGGCCCTGCTGGAGCGGACGCCGTACATCACCGCGGTGCTCGGGCTGTGACGGGGCAGGTGATGAGATGAAGCAGAAACTGTGGCGGCTGTACCGCTCGGCCCGGCTCGGCTCGATCCTGGCCCTGACCCTGCTGTGGGTCGCGCTGTGGGGCCGGCCGAGTGTCGGCACCTTCGTCCTCGGGTTCCTGATCGCCGCCGCGTCGGTCCACCTGTTCCCGATGCCGCGGGCCGGCTCCCGGTTGAAGATCCATCCGGTGTGGTTGTGCTGGCTCCTGCTGGTCTTCTTCCACGACCTGGTGGTGGCCAGTTTCGTCGTCGGCTTCAAGGCGATCCGGCCCAGTGGCGTCGCCCGGGGCCGCATCGTCACGGTGCAGTTGCAGGGGCACAACGACTTCCGGCGGGTGATGACCGCCGAACTGACCTCCCTGGTGCCCGGGACGGTGGTGATCGACCTGGACGGGGCCACCAGCGAGATGGTGGTACATATTCTGGATCATGCCGATGACGCGCGGGTCGCCCGCGAGGTGGCGCACATCCACGCCCTCGAGTTGCGGGTCCGCAAGGCGTTCGGGGGGCTGGAACCGCAGGAATGGGAGGACGCATGAGCGACCCGAGGATGATCATCTTCGCCGTGTGTGCGGTGATGCTGACGATTTCGGCGATCCTGGCGCTGTACCGGATCGTGCGTGGCCCGTCGGTGCTGAACCGTGCGCTGGCCTCCGACCTGATCGTGTCCATCCTGATCTGTGCCCTGGGCATCCTGATCGTCTCCCGCCGCGACGAATGGTCGCTGCCGATCGTGGTGTCGCTGTCCCTGCTCGCCTTCGTCTCCTCGGTCGCGGTGGCACGCTTCATGCCGCGCTCGCGACCGGTCTACAGTGAGCCGCACGACATGCAGGAGGAATGAGATGGACACCGTCAACCTCATCCTGGACTGGGCCGGTGCGGTGCTGCTGCTGGCCGGAGCGGTGCTCTGTCTGCTGGCCGCCATCGGGCTGAACCGGTTCCCCGACCTGCTCTCCCGCATGCACGCCACCACCAAGCCGCAGGTCCTGGGCATCATCCTGGTGATGTTCGCCATCGCGATCACCCTGCGCTCGCTGTCGGTGCTGGCCACCACGCTGCTGGTGATCCTGTTCCAGATGCTCACCGCCCCGGTCGCCTCGCACATGATCGCCCGCGCGGCCGTGCTGGCCGGGCAGGTCGACCTCAGTCAGGGCGGCGCCGACTGTGTCCCCGCCGACGACGCGGCCAACCTCGACCCGCCCAGCGACGACTCCGACGAGCCTGCCGAGGAGGGCAGCCGTGCCTGATCGCCCACCGGTCCTGGCCGACCGGACCCGCGTACCCACCGACCGTCCCGGGGTGGAGTACGAGATCGAGAAGGTCCGCCTGGACAGCACCTGGTCGCGCAACGCGATCCGCCGCCTGCTGACCGACCGGGCCGAGTACGGCGGCTGGGAGCTGATGCGCCTGCGCCGCTACCGCGACGGGTCCCGCGAGATCTGGGTACGCCGCAAGGCGGTCCGGGTCCGCACCACCTGGTGAAGCCCCCGGCGCCGACCCACCGTGGCGCCCGGGCCGGGTCAGCCGGGCCGGCCCGGATTGGGTCCGCCGGAGACGTCGTCCAGGGCGGCGACGATCTCGGCCGGCAGCGGCCCCTTCTCCTCGGTCCGCAGACAGGCGGCCAACTGCTCCGCCGTCCGGGCCCCGAGCAGCGGCGCGGTGACCGTCGGCGCGTCGCGGACCCACAGCAGCGCGACCTCCAGCGGGGTCAGCCCCAGCCCGTCCGCGGCCCGCGCGACCGCGGCCACCACCCCCTGGGAGCGCGGCTCCAGATAGGGCTCGACGAACCAGGAGAAATGGCTCGCGCCCCGGGAGTCCCGCGGGGTGCCGCCGCGATACTTGCCGGTCAGCACGCCGCGGCCCAGCGGTGACCAGGGAAAGAAGCCCAGCCCGAGATCGCGGCAGGCCGGCAGGATCTCCACCTCGGCGCGGCGCGCGAGCAGCGAATATTCCACCTGCGCACTGGTGATCGGCGTACGCCCGGGCACCGCGGCCTGCCAGGTCGCCGCGCGGGCGGTCTGCCAGCCGATGAAGTTGGACAGGCCGATGTAGCGGACCTTCCCCGAGCGGACCGCCTGATCCATCGCTTCCAGGGTCTCCGCCAACGGCGCCTCACCCCAGGCATGGACCTGCCAGATGTCGATCCAGTCGGTCTGCAGGCGCCGCAGCGAATCGTCCAGATCGGCCAGCAGCGCCCGCCGCGAGGTGTCCACGACCCGCTGCCCGTGCCGCGGGACGAAGCCCGCCTTCGTGGCGATGACCAGGTCCGAGCGGGGCACATCGGTGTGGGTCAGTTCCCCGATCACCCGTTCCGCCTCGCCGTGCCCGTACGCCGCCGCGGTGTCGAGAAGCGTGCCGCCCGCCTCGGCGAAGGTGGTCAACAACCGGCGCGACTGTTCCCGGGAGGTGTCCCGGCCCCAGGTCATCGTGCCCAACCCGAGCCGGGAGACCTGCAGTCCGGAGTCGCCGACAGTTCGCATCTCCATGGGGTCAGACCCTAACGCAACTCGACCGCGGTCGGATCCAGCGCGGCATCGACGGCCGGATTCACCCCTGGGCGAGCGGGTGCAGGGTGCCGTTCAGCAACAGGACGGCCACCACCGCGGCCAGGATCCAGCGATAGATCACAAACGGCTTGAAGTTGTGCGTGGACACATAGCGCAGCAGCCAGTGGATGACCGCCAGGCCGATGGCGAACGCCAGCAGCGTCGCGACCGCGATCATCCCCCAGTTGGCATTCGGATCGCCCGGGATGTCCTTGAGCTTGAACAGCCCGGACGCGAACACCGCCGGGATCGCCAGCAGGAAGGAGTACCGGGCGGCGGCCTCGCGGGTGTAGCCCATGAACAGACCGCCGGCGATCGTGCCGCCGGACCGCGACACCCCGGGGACCAGCGCGCAGGCCTGCCACAGGCCGTACAGCAGACCGTCCTTCCAGCTCAGGTCCGCCAGCGTCTTGGTGTTGCGCGGTACGCCATTGACCCGGCGGGAGGCCATCGCGTCGGCGATCCAGATCACCACACCGAACCCGGCCAGCATCGCGACCGTGATCCACAGGTTGCGCAGGGTATGGTCGATCGCGTCCTGGAACAGCACCCCGAGCACCCCGATCGGCACCGACCCGATGATGATCAGCCAGCCCATCCGGGCATCGGGGTCGTTGCGCGGGATCTTTCCGAACAGGGAGAGGAACCAGTGCTTGATGATCCGACCGATGTCCTTGGCGAAGTACAGGACCACGGCGGTCTCGGTACCCAGCTGGGTGATCGCGGTGAAAGCGGCGCCCGGGTCATGACCGCCGAGGAGTTGGCCGACGATGGAAACATGGGCGCTGGAGGAGATCGGCAGAAACTCCGTCAGGCCCTGGACCACGCCCAGGACAATGGCATCCAGCCAGTTCATAGGTGATTTCCTTTCCGGCGCGGGTCCCCGGCGGGGCACAGCGACCTTCGGAATCGTAGACCCGCCGGCGGTGTCGGGAATCATCGGCAACGCCCCTGCCGCCGGATCGGGGACCCTGGTCTGACCCGGTGGTACCGGGGTCGCGCGCCGGAGGTGTTTGGATGGGTCCCGTGACCATCCACTCCGCGCATCCGTTCCTGCCCCCGCCCGAGCAGCGGGACCAACTGCGTCGCTTCCGGGGCCGGCTGGCGGCCCCGGTCACGGTGTGGACCACCGGGGTCGGGCGTACCCGCGAGGGCTGGACGCTGTCCTCGGTGCTGGTCGCCGACGGCGGCCCCGAGCGGCCGGCCGAGGTGCTCGGTCTGCTCGACGAGGACACCGACCTGGCCGATGCGCTGACCCCGGACGCCACCCTGGTGGTCAACCTGCTCGATCCCGGCCACACCCACCTCGCCGACGCGTTCGCCCGCCTCACCCCGGCCCCGGGTGGCCCGTTCCGGGTGGGGGACTGGACCGACACCGCCTGGGGGCCCCGGCTGGCCGGCGCCAGCTGGCTGGGCGCGCGGGTCCGCACCGCCCCCGGGTACGCCGGCTGGGCCCTGCTGGTGCGTGCGGTGATCGAGCACGTCGAGGTGGTCGACCAACCCGGCCTGGTGCATTGGCACGGCCGCTACCGCTCCCTGTCCCAGGAGCAGTAGCGGCCGTGGAACAGGGCTCGTTCAGCGCTTGATCAGCGGCGAGTTCAGCCCGGTCTGCTTGTCACCCTCGTTGAAGAAGTCCTCGTGGAAGATGTCGCGGGGGAACAGCCGGCGACTCATGAACGACTTCAGGCAGCCCTCGACCATGCCCGGGGAGCCACACATGTAGCCCTGGTAGCCGGTCAGCTTGTCGAAGTCCTCCTCCATCGCGGTGGTCACCAGACCGCCGCGGTAGCCCTCGGTGGGCTCCTCGTCGGAGACACAGGCGTGGTAGGTGAACTGGTCGGGGTACTCCTCGGCGAGTTCGCGGAAGTAGTCCACGTCGTAGAGGTCGGCGGCGGTGCGGCCACCGGCGTACAGGGTGATGTGGCCCTCGTACTCCTCGTTCAGCAGCGCATGCTTGACCATCGCGGCCAGCGGCGCCATCCCGGTGCCGCCGCCCATCATGACCACCGGCTTGTCCTCCCAGGTCCGCAGCACGAACTTGCCGTAGGGACCGGAGAGCTCGACCTTGTCACCGACCGCGGCGTTCTTGAACAGCCAGCCGTCGGTGGCCACGCCACCGGGGACGTTGCGGACCTGGAACTCCACGATCCGGTTCTCGGTGGGGGAGTTGGCCATCGACCAGGTGCGGTCGACGTGTTCGGTGCCCGGCACGATGACCTTCATGTACTGACCGGCGTTGAAGTGCAGGTCGCGGTCGAGTTCGATCCGCAGCCGCTTGATGTCGCGGGCGATGTCGCTGATCTCGACGATGGTGCCGGTGTAGTCCTGCACCGGGAAGACCTCGAGTTCCTCGTCCACGTCGATGTCGGCCTCGAGGGTGACATCGCTCTGCGGGCGGGCGCAGCAGGTCAGGGTCTTGCCCTCCTCGCGTTCGAAGTCCATCAGCGCGAACGAGGACGCCTCGCCGTGATCCACCTCGCCGTCGAGGATCTCGACCTTGCAGGTGGCGCAGGTGCCGTGGGTACAGGAGTGGGGCAGCCAGACGCCGGCGCGCAGGCAGGCTTCCAGGATGGTCTGGCCGGCGGGAACCTCGACCTCGCGGCCGAGGGGTTCAACGGTGACAGTAAAGGTCTCGCTCATGGCGGTGGTTCCTAGTCGACGGTGACAGTGATGGGGAGCCGGCTGCGTCCGACACAGCGGCAAAATGATCGGCCGGGCGGGCCGGGGAGTACGTGCCTCCCCGGCCCGCCCGGTCAGGTGTGGATCAGGCGTTGGCGAAGGTGAAGGTGTGCTTGTGGCCCACCCCGAGCTCGTCCAGCGTCTGCTCGTCCTTGGCGGTGAAGTCGACGTCCTGCAGCTGGAAGCTGTAGGCCTGACCCGCCTTGGTGTGCGGGTTCGCGCTCACGTAGGGCAGGAACTGGGTCTGGTAGAAATCGCCCCAGGTCATCGCCTTCGGGACCCGGACCGTCGCACCGCTGCGGAACCACATGTCGTCGGTCTGCACCATGTTCACCAGGATGTCGTCGCCGTACAGCTCCTGGGCGGAGCGGGACGGGAAGTTGTAGTCGTACAGGGCAGGTGTAGCCATTGTTCGTCCTCCTCGGAGATTGTCGGTGGTCAGTGCCCGGCGCCCTGACCGAGTTTGTCCTCGATCATCTGGTGGCGGGCAATCCAGTTCTTGTGGTCGACCGAGCCGATGTACTCACCGGAGTCGCCTTCCTGGAAGCCGTACCACTCGAGCACGTCCGGGATGGTCGGGCCACCGCAGTTGCCCTGGTAGATCTGGTGCACCGGCAGCCAGGCCTGACGGAACTTGGCCGGCTCGCGGTCGAAGATCCACTTGCAGCCCTCGGAGCACAGGTTGTAGTTCTCACCCTCGTACTCGGAGTGGTACACCGCCCGCTTGTGCGGGTTCCCGTTCTCGCAGTACACCATCGGCACCTGGCAGACCTGGCACAGCTGCGGCAGGCCCGGGTAGAAGAACCGGTTGCCCTCCTCGGCCAGCTTGCCCATCTCCTCCCACTTGCCGCGGTACAGCTGGTTGAAGGTATCCGGGTACGCCTGGGCCAGCCAGTCCAGGTGCTCGGTGTCGGGCACGGTGGTGGTGAAGTTCGCGGCGTGGCTGAACTGGTAGAAGGTGTCGTGCAGCCAGTGCGACAGGTGATCCTTCTCCCAGATCGCCTGGTCGACGTGCTTGGGCGGCTTGATGCCGTACAGCGCCAGGTCGGGGAACAGGCCGCCGAGCATCTGCTGCTCGAAGTACAGCTCGAAGGCTTCCTTCCAGCTCATCACCGGCCGCGGCAGCTGGTAGTCCAGCATCTGCGAGACGATGCCGGTCACCCGGTAGCCGCGCCAGAACCACTTGTCGACCCACTCCTGGACGATCGGGACGTTCGCCTCATCCTGCTCCAGGATGAACTTGATCGCCTCCAGACCCAGGGTCATGTGCCGGGACTCATCGGACTGCGCCGAGAAGCCGAAGGTCATCGTGGGCAGGTCGCCGTTGAACGACGCGGCCGACATGAACGGCACGAACAGCAGGTTGGTCAGCAGGTACTCGAAGGAGAACCCGATCGCGATCAGGAACTCGAAGGGGCCGGCCGACAGCGCGTCGTCGAAGTAGGACTTGGTCACCGACAGGTACCAGACGCGGTCGTGCTGCTGGGCGAAGTTGTGCATGCCCTGGTAGTACTTGTTGTAGTTCGACAGCGTGTGGATCTCGGTCTGCGCATGGCGCATCTCGTCGATCGACTGGCACAGCGCCGCGAAGCGGGGGCCCGGGCCGTTGAACTGCCGCGCCAGGTAGGCGAAGTGGCGGTGCGCGGCGTACTCCAGCGGGGTCACGCCGCCGAGGAAGACCTTCATCGCGTTGAGGTACTTGCCCTCCGACAGGGTCAGGTGGCCCTGGCTCTGGGCGAAGCCGTCCAGCACCGAGTAGAGGCGCTTGTCCTTCTCGGCCTGGTAGCGGTAGTAGGCGTCGACGGTGAGGCGGAAGGGGTCGTCCCACTTGGACCAGTCGTGGATCTTGATGCCCTCGTAGCTGGTGTGGGGGTACATCTCCTCCTCGGAGACGTAGCCGGGAGCCCAGTCGAGGTCCCGGGTCAGGGCGCCGTAGCGCGCCTTCATCGACAGCTTCTTGGCCTTCGGAGTGCCGGTCGGGTTGGCAGTGGCGGTCATCTCAGTAATCCTCGTCCTCGTCGTCTTCTACCTTCGGTCCCCAGGAGATGACGATCTTGTCCTCATCCCACTCGGAGATGTTTCCCGCGAGGGAAACGATGGCCATCTGGAACTCGTGGGTCTCCCACGGGCGACCCAGCTGGGCCTCCACGCTCTCCCGCTTGATCTCCAGCCGGGCCGGAGCCTGCAGCCGGACCAGGCCGGGGGTGTAGGAGGTCAGCAGATCAGCGTTGTCACCCTGGATGGCGGTGACCAAAGAACGGTTCTCGTCGTTCTCCTGCAGGTCGATCGACACCGGGCGATCGAACTTCGTCTCCTGTGCAGTCATCTCAGGCACCAACCTTCACATCATCGATGTCCAGCCCGAGCTTGCGGTACTTCTCCACGACCTCGCCGACGTACTCGTCCAGGCGCTCGACCGCGCCGGTGGCAACGAGCGCATCGGCGTGCTCGGCGTGGCTGCGGACCGCGGCGTACCCCTGCGGCAGCCACTTGTTGATCGCCGCGGACATGGCGGCCTTGTTCGACTCGCCGTACTCCTCGTCGTTCACCCAGGTCTTGTAGAGCGCATCGAGCCACTTGCGGTGGTCGGTCCACCAGGTGCCGATGTGCTGGGCCAGCAGCGAGTACGCCCCGGCGCCGCCGAGGATCGCGGCCTCGTCCAGGTGCCGGTAGACCAACTGGTCGAGCAACTCGTCGACCATGTCCATCCCGATCACACCGACGGCCCAGTCCTCCTCGACCAGCAGCTTCTCGATCGCCTCGCGCAGCCCCTGCAGGCTCGGTTCCTCCAGCCACAGCTGCTTGGCGACCTTCAGCTGGGCGGCGGTCTGGTTGCCCAGGGCGATGCCGACCCGGGAGATCAGCTGCGCGTTGCCGACGCGGTCGAAGCCCTCGTAGCCGGCGCACTGGGTGATCGTGGCCCCGTAGCCGAAGCGGCAGGCGTTGGAGAACAGCATCTGGCCGCCGGACTCGTAGTGGCGCAGCGGGATGATGACCTCGGTGATCAGCTGCTGCCAGGCCTCGGGGGTGCGCTCGAGCAGACCGTGGTCGGTGACGTAGTCCAGGGTCTTGCCGAAGGCCTCGTGCATCGCGGCCCGGTTGGTCACGTACGGGGTGTAGTAGTACTGCCGCGGATCCAGGTAGGAGTACGGATCGGCGAGCTTGAGCGCGGAGTAGTCCGCGTCGTAGAGCTCGCGGGTCGCGTCCCAGGTCGGGCGGTAGTGGAAGTTCTCCACCGGCTGCAGATCGATGGTGCCCTCCAGGTAACGGGAGGCGGGCTTGTCGCCGTAACGCTTGATGAGCGGATCAAACGTGTGCCGCAACGGCTCGATGATTTGTTGCTTCAGCTCATATTGCACGGAATTACTCCTTAACGGTGTGCGAGATGCTCAACAGTGAGCAGTGAGGGCTTTCAGCTGAGATGGACGGGCTGCTCGTTGTGCAGTCCGGCGGCGATCACCAAAGAGATGATCAGATCGGGCAGGGCTTCGGGGCCGGAAAGTTCCTGCGGTTCGCTGCTCGGCCGGTCGTCGAGCAGCAGCTGGCCGACGGTGGAACCGCCGGTGTAGTGGGTGGCGACCCGGGCCCGGTGCGAGCGGCAGGTCATCGTGAACGCCAGTTCGTCCCCGCTGATCTGGTCCTCGAGGCTGAGGTGGGACGCCTCGTCCTGGATGATGGCGTTGGCTTCGCAGACGTACTGCTCGGCCAGGCAGCGCAACTCGACCTGCCGGTCGGTGCCCTCGTTGCGGGCCACGGCCAGCGCCGGTCGGACGGCCGGCGCCGGTGCCTCGGTCGGCTCGTCGGTCCCGAGGACCTCGGCCAGCCGGTGCATGAACATGGTCATGGGTGGGGCTCCTCCTTGAGTCTGCAGCACTGCGTCGTGCTTGTGTCTTCGACTGTAATCTGGGTCACCTAGGGACCGGAATCCGTGAAACTACCCGTTTCCGATTCCCGGACCCCGCGAGCAAAGGAGCCTTGTGACTGACCTGGCCGAGTCCGTGCTGGCCACCCCGCTGGCCACATTCGTGGGACGTGAGGAACTGTTGACCAGGGCCGGCGACCTGGTGGCCGAACACCGGCTGGTGACCCTGGTGGGTCCGGGCGGGATCGGCAAGACGCGACTGGCCGCGGTACTCGCGGACCGCTTGCAGTCCCGATTCCCCCAGGGCGTGGTCGGTATCGGCCTGGACGCGGTGGTCAGCCCGGAGGACGTGGTCTGGCGGGCCGCCTCGGCGATCGGGGCCGGGGAGGAACTGGACCTGGATCCGCAGACCCGGGTGCTGCGCCGGCTGCAGGAGCGCACCATGCTGCTGGTGATCGACAACTGTGAGCACCTGTTGGCCGCCTCGGCCGACCTGGTGCTGGCCATCCTGCGGGAGTGTCCCCTGGTGAGCGTGATCGCCACCTCGCGGGAGCCGCTGGGGATCAGCGGGGAATATGTGCTGTCGGTGCCGCCGCTGCAGGTGCCCGACTCCTGTGCCGACCTGGATCTGGTCCGCGAGTCGGAGGCGGTCCGGTTGCTGGTCGACCGGGCCACGGCGGCCGGGGCCGAGTTGGAGGTCACCGCGGCGAACTGCGCGGACGTGATTCGGTTGTGCAAATATCTGGACGGGATGCCGCTGGCGATCGAACTCGCCGCCGCGCGGTTGCGGACCCTCGGGGTGGGGGACCTGTTGGAGCGGGTGGATCAGCGCTTCACCCTGCTCAAGGGGTCGGCGCGGGACGTGCTGCCGCGGCACCGGACCCTGGAGGCCCTGGTCGACTGGTCCTACAACCTGTGCAGTCCGCAGGAACAGGTGCTGTGGGCCCGCCTGTCGGTGTTCCGCGAAGGCTGGGATCTGGCGGCCGCGGAGGCGGTGTGCGGCTTCGGCGAGATCGCGCCGGAGGAGGTACTCGATCTGCTGGACGGCCTGATCGCGAAGTCGGTGGTGATCGGTGGGGCCGGCAACGAGGCGTACTTCCGGATGCTGGTGACGATGCGGGACTACGGCGAACGGATCGCGCAGAGCTCGGGGGAGTGGGAGACCCTGCGGCGCCGCCATGCCGACCAGGTGCTCAGCCGGACCCGGGCCCTGCGCCGCACCTGGCTCGGGCCGGACCAGGCCGCCGGGCTGGACTGGGCCCGCCGCAACGTCGCCGACATCGTCGCGGCGATGGACTGGGCCATCGGCTGCCCCAGCGGCCACGACATCGCCGCCGAGATCGCGGCGACCCTGCGCAATTACTGGGCCAGCGGATACAACATGGCTGCGGGGCGGTACCGACTGGAACGCGTGCTGGCCCTGTCCGACGTTTCCGAACCGTTGCGCTGCGAGTGCCTGTTGGTGCTGAGCTGGGTCACCCTGCTGCAGGGCGACCACGATCAGGCCCTGCTCTACCTGGCCGACGCCGGAAAGCTGGGCCGACAGCTCGGGGATCGCCGGATCCTGGCGGAGGTATCCACCTGGACCGGGCTGCATCGCCTCTTCTCCGGTCGCCCGGCCGAGGGCGTCCCGCTGTACCGGCGCGGCATCACGGTGCTGCGCGAGGTGGGCGACCTCGGCGCCATGGTCACCGCGATGTTCCAACTCGCGCTGTGCGAGATGTTCTCCGATGACGCCGATGCCGCGACCGCCACCTGTACCGAGATCCTGACCATCAGTGAACGCACCGGGGAGGCCTGGACCAAGGCGTACGCGCTGTGGATCATGGGCATGATCCGGCTGCGCGAGGGAAACATGACCGCGGTGCGCGACAACGTGGTGCAGGCCCTGGAACTGCAGCTCATCTTCCGCGACGGGATCTGCACCTCGCACCTGCTGTTGCTGGCCTGCCAGGTGCTGATCTCGGCGGGGAAGGTACGCCTGGCCGCGCGGCTGCAGGGCGCCTCCGATGCCGCCTGGGCCGATCAGGGCACCGATATCCAGGCCTTCGGGCCCGATCTGGCCGCCTTCGACCGGCAGAACCGGGAGCGGCTGCGGCGGCTGCTGCCGGCTGCGGAACTGCGGGATCTGCAGGACGGGGCCGGCCGGCTGGACCTACCCTCGGCGATCCGGTTCGCGCTGGCCGAACTGGCCCAGGTGGAGGTGTCCCCGGCCAGCCAGGCCGGCCTGACCAAACGGCAGACCCAGGTGGCCGCGCTGCTGGTGGAGGGGCTGAGCAACAAGGAGATCGCCAAGCGCCTGACCATCTCGATCCGGACCGTGGATGGGCACGTGGAACAGATCCTGGCGAAGTTCGGGGTGTCCTCGCGCGCCCAGGCGGCGGTGCGACTGCGCGAACTCGCGGTTGGTTGAGCGACTAGAGTCTCTGCTCATGACGACGCTTTTCCTGTTGCGGCACGGGCGCTCCACCGCGAACACCGCCGGGGTGCTGGCCGGGCGTACGCCGGGGGTGGCCCTGGACGAGACCGGGATCGCGCAGGCCCGCGGGGTCGGACGTCGGCTGGCCGAGGTGCCCCTGGTGGCCGCGCTCACCTCACCGATCCAGCGGTGCCTGGAGACCACCGGGCTGGTGCTGGCCGATCGGGCCGTGCCGGTCCGCGAGGAGCCCGGTCTGGCCGAGTGTGACTACGGCGAGTGGACCGGGCGTACGCTCAAGGAACTGGCCGGGGAGGAGCTGTGGAAGACCGTGCAGCGGCACCCGTCCGCGGCGGTCTTCCCCGGGGGCGAGTCGATGCCGCAGATGTACGCCCGGGCGGTCACCGCGGTCCGCGAGGCCGAGCGCGGCATCCGCAGCGAGCACGGGGACAACGCGGCCTGGCTGGCGGTCTCCCACGGCGATGTGATCAAGTCGATCCTGGCCGACGCGCTGGGGCTGCATCTGGACAACTTTCAGCGGATCATGGTCGAGCCGGCGTCGCTGTCGGTGATCAACTACACCCCGCAGGCCACCTTCGTGGTCACGATGAACCAGACCGACGGAAAACCGACCGACTGGATTCCCAAGCAGGAGACCGGCGACGCGGTTGTCGGGGGCGGAACCGGGAAGCAGGTCTAGTCCGTATTCAGGGGACATAAGGTAGAGCCATGGCGATTCTCCAGCACAGTTTCGACAACCCCGACCGCTTCGTGGCCGGCACCGTCGGCCGGCCGGGTGAACGGTCCTTCTTCCTGCAGGCACGGCAGGGCAACAATCTGGTCTCGGTGCTGTGCGAAAAGCAGCAGGTCGCGCTGCTGGCCGAGCACCTGGAACGGATGATGGACGAGGTCGGCAAGCTCGTCGACGGCAATCTGCAGCTGCCGCCCCCGGTGGCGGTCGCGCGCGACAACGATCCCCTGGACGCCCCGATCGAGGAGGAGTTCCGGGTCGGCACGATGTCCCTCGGGTTCGACCTGGCCGAGGAGCGGATCACCATCGAGCTGTTCTCGGTCACCGGCGACGCCCCCGAGGACGAGGACGAGGAGGACGCCGCCGAGCAGACCCCGGAGATGCTGGCCCAGCGGGCCGAGGAGGTCGTCCGGGTCCGGATGACACTGCCGGCGGTCCGCGACTTCATCGCCCGCGCCAATGCGGTGCTGTCGGCCGGCCGCCCGCCGTGCCCGTTCTGCGGTCAGCCGGTCAATGCCGGGGGCCACATCTGCCCGCGGGCCAACGGGTATCGGCGTCCCCTGTTCGAGGGCTGATCGGTGACCACCGACTCCGCGGACCTCGCGGCCGCCGAGTTCACCCTGGTCGGACGCCTGGTCGACGCCAGCAATGACACCTTCCTGGTGCGCTGTCAGAGCCCGTCGGGGGAGTACGACGCGGTCTACAAACCGATCAGCGGTGAGCAGCCCCTGTGGGACTTTCCGCACGGGAATCTGGCCTCGCGGGAGGTCGCGGCGTACGAGGTGTCCCAGCGGGCGGGCTTCGAGGTGGTCCCGACCACCGTGCTGGTGCCCGATGGTCCCTGCGGTCCGGGCATGCTGCAACGCTGGATCGAGGTGTCGGAGGATCCGGCCACCGATGTGGTCCATGTCTCCCGACCCAATCGGGTCCCGGCCGGCGACTTCCGGATCGTCCGCGGGATCGACCAGCACGAGCGCCCGATCGTGGTCAGCCATGCCGATGATCCGCGACTGCGCCGGATGGCGCTGTTCGATGCGGTGGTGAACAACTCCGACCGCAAGGGCGGCCACATCCTGATCACCCGGGATCGGGTGTACGGCGTCGACCACGGGGTGACCTTCCACACCGATCCCAAGCTGCGCACCCTGCTGTGGGGGTGGGCCGGGGAACCGTTGAACGAGATCGAACGCGAGCTGATCGATCGCAGCGTCGGCTGCCTGGACGCGTTGGCGAGCTATCTCACCGATGCCGAGATCGAGGCGGCCGAGTACCGCTGTCTGCGCCTGGTCGAGGAAGGCTTCCCCCTCCCGGGCCGGGACTGGCCCGCGATTCCCTGGCCGCCGCTGTAGGCTGCCCGCCATGCATGCATGGACCACGCCGGCCATCCCGACCATCCCCCGTACCGAGCCGACACCGCGGTTGCGGTTGACCAACACCGCCACGGGGAGCATCGAGGAGGCCGGGCCGACCGGCGGCACGGCACGGATCTATGTGTGTGGGATCACCCCCTACGACGCCACCCACATGGGTCATGCCAACACCTACGTCACCTTCGACCTGGTGAACCGCTACTGGCGCGATCACGGCCTGGCGGTCGACTACACCCAGAACGTCACCGACGTCGACGATCCGCTGCTGGAGCGGGCCACCGCGACCGGGGTGGACTGGACCGAACTGGCACTGAGCCAGATCGAACTGTTCCGCACCGACATGACCGCGCTGAACGTGATCCCGCCCAGCAACTACATCGGCGCGGTCGAGGCGATCGACCTGGTCACCGCCATGCTGCAGCGGATGCCGGAGCAGGCGCTGTACCGGGTCGACAACGACTGGTACTTCGACGTGCACACCGATCCCGCCTTCGGGTCGCTGTCCAAGCTGGACCCCGCCACCGCGATCCGGATCTCCGCCTCCCGCGGCGGCGATCCCGATCGGGTCGGCAAGCGGCATCCGCTGGACTGTCTGGTCTGGCAGGCCGAGCGGGACGGGGAGCCGTCCTGGGACAGCCCGTACGGGGTCGGTCGCCCCGGCTGGCACATCGAATGCGCCGCGATCGCCAACCACTACCTGGGCAACGAGATCGACGTCCAGGGCGGTGGGTCGGACCTGGTGTTCCCGCACCATGAGATGTCGTCGGCCGAGGCCAAGGTCGCCACCGGGGAGCCGTTCGCGCGCAGCTACGTGCATGCTGGCATGGTGGGCCTGAACGGGCTGAAGATGTCGAAGTCCAAGGGCAACCTGGTGCTGGTGTCCAAGCTGCGGGCCGCCGGGACCGATCCGATGGCGATCCGGCTGGCGCTGCAGGCCAACCACTACCGCAGCGATTGGTCCTGGACCGACGAGGGGCTCGCCGCGGCCGAGGAGCGGCTGCGGCTGTGGCGCCATGCCACCGACCTGGATTCCGGCCTGAACGCCGCCGGTGTCCTCGCCGAGGTTCGCGGCGCCCTGGCCGATGATCTGAACGCCCCGGCCGCGCTGGCCGCGATCGACGGGTGGGCCTCGGCGACGCTCGCCGTCGGTGGGGACGACACCGACGGGCCCCGCGACGTGGCCGCCGCCGCGGACGCGCTGCTGGGCATTAAGCTGACCCGGTAGTAGCCAGCCGCCAGGATCCGGAAGGAACCGAATGACAGCCCAGAATGCCACCCCCGACGCAACACCGGACGCCTCGGCGGCCCAGGGGGCCGGGACCAGCCGCTCGGGCAGTCGGTTCGGTCTGCCCCGGATCGTGGTGATCCTGGTCGGACTGGCTGCGGCGCTGGCCGTGCTGTACGGCACCCAGCAGCTGCAGAATCTGGTCGGGCCGATGTTCATGGCGCTGAACCTGGTGCTGGCGGTCTCCCCGCTGCAGAGCTTCCTGGTGCGGCACAAGGTGCCGAAGATCGTGGCGGCGGTGATCACGCTGCTGGTGGTCCTGGCGATCCTGGTCATCCTGATCGGTGCCTTGATCTGGGCGATCGCGGTGCTGGTGCAGACCCTGCCGCAGTACTCCGGGGACTTCCAGAACCTGTACAACCAGGCAGTGAACTGGCTGGCCTCGGTCGGGATCACCATCGAACAGCTGGAGAACCAGGTCAAGACGATCGACCCGAACTCGATCGTCAGCGTGCTGACCGGGGTGCTGTCGAACCTGCAGGGCGTGCTGTCGCTGGCCGCGCTGATCGTCATCACGATCTTCTTCCTGATGATGGACTCACTGAGCTTCGCCGATCGGCTCAAGCGGGCCGGGAAGTACCACCCCGGGCTGGTCAACGCGCTGCGCTCCTTCGGTGAGGGGGTGCGTCGGTACTGGGGCGTCACCACGGTGTTCGGTCTGATCGTCGCGGTCTTCGACGTCGTCGCGCTGGCGATCATGGGCGTACCGCTGGCGCTGGTGTGGGGCATCCTCTCCTTCATCACCAACTACATCCCGAACATCGGGTTCGTGATCGGCCTGATCCCGCCGGCGCTGATCGCCCTGGTTGCGATGGGCCCGACCCAGGCGCTGGTCGTGGTCGTGCTGTACTCGGTGATCAACTTCGTGATCCAGTCGGTGATCCAACCGAAGTTCACCGGGGAATCGGTCGGGGTCACTCCGTTCGTGACCTTCCTGTCCCTGGGTGTGTGGGCCTGGGCGCTCGGCCCGCTGGGCGCGCTGCTGGCGCTGCCGGCCACCCTGCTGGTGAAGGCGGTCCTGATCGACGCCGACCCGAAGGCCCGCTGGGTGAACGCACTCATCGCCTCCAACCCGAAGACCGCCGATGCGCCGGTGCACCAGGAAACGACCCGGGAAACGCTGTCCCAGCTCACCGACGACGTACGCCATGCCACCAGCCGGCATCGCGACGAGGAGCACAGTAAGCAGGGGCACGGTAAGCCGGATCCCGGCAAGCAGGATCCCGGCAGCACCGCGACGGCCCCCACCGGCGACGAAGCCCGCCCGGGCCCGGCCGAGGAGTCGGATCCGGGTTCGGAACAGCGCTAGGCTGCTGCGGTGACTCACAAGACGTTCGAAGGCCTGTTTGCCGAGTTGACCGAGATCGCCGCGACCCGGCCGGAGGGGTCCTCGACGATCACCCGGCTGGATGCCGGCGTCCATGCGATCGGCAAGAAGGTCGTCGAAGAGGCCGCCGAGGTCTGGATGGCGGCCGAGTACGAGGGCAAGGACGCCGCCGCCGAGGAGATCTCGCAGCTGCTGTACCACCTCCAGGTGATGATGATCAAGCTCGATCTGAGCCTGGAAGACGTGTACGCGCATTTGTGAGCGCTCGGCTACAGTGACCGGCGTGACCGAGCGTCCTGTGTTGAAGATTGCCGTCCCGAACAAGGGATCCCTGGCCGAGGCAAGTGCCCAGATGTTGCGCGAGGCGGGGTACCGCCAGCGCTCCGACTCCAAGGACCTGGTGCTGGCCGATCCCGCGAACCATGTGGAGTTCTACTACCTGCGCCCGCGCGACATCGCGGTGTACGTGGGGGAGGGCACCCTCGATGTCGGGCTGACCGGCCGCGACATGCTGCTGGATTCGGGAGCGCCGGCGGTGGAGATCATGGAACTCGGCTTCGGCGCGACCCGGTTCCGGTGGGCCGGGCCCAAGGACCAGACCTTCCGGGTCGCCGACCTCGGATCGCTGCGGATCGCCACCTCCTACCCCGGCCTGGTCCGGGCCTACCTGGCCGAGCAGGGGATCGAGGGTGCCCGGCTGATCAAGCTGGACGGCGCGGTGGAGTCCGCGATCAAGCTCGGGGTGGCCGACGTGATCGCCGATGTGGTCGAGACCGGGCGTACGCTGCGGCAGGCCGGACTGGAACTGTTCGGTGACCCGATCATGCACTCCGAGGCGATCGTGATCCGCCGCGCCGATCACGAGCCGGAGGGCCTGGAGCTGCTGAAGCACCGGCTGTCCGGCGTCCTGGTGGCGCGCAACTACGTGATGATGGACTATGACTGCCCCAGCGACCTGGTCGATCAGGCCTCCCGGATCACTCCGGGGCTGGAATCGCCGACGGTGTCGCCGCTGGCCAAGCAGGGCTGGAACGCGGTCCGGGCGATGGTGCCCCGGCGCGATGCGCACAGCGTGATGGACGACCTGTGGCAGTTGGGCGCCCGGGCGATTCTGGTCACCGACATCGCCGCCTGCCGGCTGTGACGGGTCCGAACGTGGTGTCCGATCCGATCCTGACCTACCACCCGCGCAAGCTGCTGTGGTGGGCCCTCGGCTTCACCGCGGTGCTGGTGGCGGCCTCGCTGTTCGGGTGGGCGATGCTGCCGGGGCAGATCCAGAGCCAGTTCAGCTGGATCCAGGTCCTCACCCTGATCGGCTTCATCGCGATCATGGCCGGGATCATGCTCGGGCTGGGCTTCTCCCACGTCCGGGCCGATCGCACCGGGATGACCTTCCGCAACGGACTGTTCCGCCGAACCCTCACCTGGGGCGAGGTCCGGGGCATCGGCTACGGCCCGAACGATCCCTGGGCGTACGTGTACCTCAACGGCGACGACCCGACCAGTGAGGATCCCCAGCGCTACATGTTGCTGGCGCTGCAGCGGGTGGACGGGCAGCGGACCCTCGAAGGGGTCCGGGACCTGCAGAGCCTGCGCCGGGAGTCACTCGGTCTGTGAGCCCGGCCCCGGTTCGGGGCCGGCGACCAGCCAGCCGAACCCGCCGTCGGGGAGCCGGGTGAGCCGGCGGCTCAACGCCAGATTCTGTAGGATCTCCCCGCGGATCACCAGCGGGTGCGGCCCGACGAGGTCGATCACCACGGTGTCGGCACCGTCGGCCAGGGCCGCCTCGGCGATCTTGTCCAGCGTCGCCGGCACCGGGCGGGCCCGCGGGTTCCACTGCGTCATCGCGTCCATCCCGGTGAAGGCGGGCAGCGCCATCGACCCGTCCGCCCGCTTCAGGAAGACCGTACGCATCTCGGCATGGCGGGTCGGATCCGGCGTCATCGTCTCGTCCCCGGTCGCCATCAGCGCCATCAGCAGCCGGGACAGACACAGCTCCACGATGGCCTCCAGATACGGGCCCTGGGCCGGGCCGTCGGCCGCGGCCAGCGCCCGGCGTACCTGCGGATCGGCGGTGCCGTCGTCGTCGGAGTATTCGGCATAGCCGCCGAGGGAGCGCAGGTGCTGGGGAAGTTCGGCCATGGCTGTCACGCTAGCCCAGTCGGGTATGGAAAAGTGGAGTCATGACCGAGATGATCAAGGGTGCCCTGCTGCCGATCGTGATCGTGCTGGGCGTACTCCTGCTGGCGGTGGCGGTACTGCTGTGGGTCCGTCACCGGCGGGGCCGGGCGGTGCAGTGGTTCGGCCTGGCGCTGCTGCCGATCGGGCTCTACCTGACCGGCGTACTGACTCTGTTGGTCGATGGCGCCCGGGAACTGATCCGCTGGATCCAGCAGCAGAGCGGGACCACCGTGGTGTGGGTCGGGGTCGCGCTGATCGTTCTGTTCGTGCTGTTGTGGATCATCGGCGGCCGGGTGGCGATCCGGCATCTGTCGAACCGGGCGGTCGCCCGGGCCGAGGGTGGCGCCGGGAATCCGCTGATCGGCTCGGGTCCGGCAACCCGACCGGAGCAGCCGGCGAAGCAGCCCCGGGCGAGCAAGCAAGCCGCGGCGAAGTCCGATGACGGGATGGACGAGATCGAGGCCCTGCTGAAGAAGCGCGGGATCGAATAGGCGTGCGGGCGGGACCCCGGGTCCCGGGCGCGGCCTCCTGCGACAGGAATCTCGGGGCAGGGGCTTCCTGCGACAGGAATCTCGGGCTGGGGCTTCCTGCGACAGGAATCTCGGGCTGGGGCTTCCTGCGACAGGAATCTCGGGGCTGGGGCTTCCCGCGATAGGAACGTCGGGGCAGGGGCTTCCTGCGATGGCCCGAGAGATCCGGCGACAGCACCCAGGTATTTGCGGGCGCTGCAGCAGACGCGGGAAACTGTTCGCGCCGCGGGATGCTCGCAGCCAACGCGGGAAGGGACGGCGTCGGGCGCTGCCTGCGTACGTCGACGCCGGGCTTCTGCCTGCGTACGTCGACGCCGGGAACATCGGCGCCCGGACTTTCCGCGACAAAAGTCCAGCGTCGGGCTTCGCGCGACAGCCCACGCGATTCGGCGACAGCTGGAGTCTCCCGTGAGTGTTGCGACAAGCGCGGGGTGGGCTCTTGCGCCGCGGTGTGGCGGCAGCTGTCGCGGGAGGCGTACGGGGCGAATCTTCCGTCGCGGGACGGACTCGGGTGAGGTCAGCTGTCGCTGGTTGCCGGAACCGGGGGCTGGGTGACCGCAGCCGCGACCGGATAGGCCGGCGCGACTGTTTCCGCGACCGGGACTTCGGCGTTCGGGCCTCCCGCGACGGAATCTCAGCGGCGGGACGCCGGTCGAACCGCCGGATTCCGGGGTCGGTCCCGGGCATGGTGAGATGACACCTGTCGACAACACCGACGCGGCCGGATCGAGCTTCCCCCAGCCCCACCCAACGTCGCCATGGGCAACCCAGCGTCACGGCGCACCGAAGCTGCCCGCCCAACGGTGACGCTGCTTGACCGGACCGAAGCTCGATCCACTCGACCAGATCCGGGCACCCTCCGAGCGGGCACATCGAGCCCAGGTCACGGACACCCCCGGCTACATTGAGCTCAGACAATGAAGCACCCCCCGCAGGCACGTTAGGATGAGGCAACGAACCACCCCGCGCGGGCTTTGCGGATGAGTCAACGCGCCGAGTTGGTTCCACTCCGGGGATCGGTTACTATGGACGTCGACCGATTCGGCATGCCGAATCTCAAGTGGGGCCTGGATCTCCCACCCGCATCGACCCTCGGGTCGTCGGGTCCGGTCACGGTGGTGGTGTTTCCCAGCGTACGCGGTGTCGGCCGCGCAGGTTGAGACGCACGACCGACGTGTCTTGCAGGCCCTCAGGTATCACCTGGGGGCCGTTCTGGTTTCCGGGATTCGCACTGGAGTTCAGCTTCCGGACATCGGTCGAAGCCAGAACTAGGAGGACTCATCAGCACTGAAACCCGCATCAACGATCGCATCCGCGTCCCCGAGGTCCGACTCGTCGGTCCCGGTGGGGAGCAGGTGGGCATCGTCCGGATCGAGGACGCACTGCGTCTGGCCCGGGAATCCGATCTTGACCTCGTCGAGGTGGCGCCGATGGCGCGCCCGCCGGTGGCCAAGCTCATGGATTACGGCAAGTTCAAGTACGAGAACGCCCAGAAGGAGCGCAACTCCCGGCGCAACCAGGGCAACATCGACCTGAAGGAAATGAAGCTTCGGCCGAAGATCGACGACCACGACTACGACACCAAGAAGGGTCACGTCGTGCGGTTCCTCAAGGCCGGTGACAAGGTGAAGATCACCATCATGTTCCGCGGTCGTGAGCAGAGCCGCCCCCAACTGGGCCTCGATCTGCTCAAGAAGCTCGCCGATGATGTGCAGGAGTTCGGCTTCGTCGAGTCCAACCCGAAGCAGGAGGGGCGCAACATGCTGATGGTGCTCGCCCCGCACAAGAAGAAGAGCGAGGCGCGGGCCGACGTGGCCGCCGAGCGCGACAAGCGGGCCGCCAACCGGACCGCGGACGCCAACGCGGACGCGCAGCACCAGGCAGATCGTCGTGCCCAGGCCGCGCAGGAAGCAAAGCCCAAGAAGAAGAAGGGTCCCGCCGACAACATGGACCCCGATATCGACCTGTGACCCCACCGGGTCACCGCGGCCACCGCGCCGCATCCCTCAGCCGTGCCCGAACGGGCGCAGAACAGGAGCCACGATGCCCAAGATGAAGACGCACTCCGGTGCGAAGAAGCGGTTCAAGATCACCGGCTCGGGCAAGGTGATGCATCGCCAGGCCGGCAAGATGCACCTGAACGAGCACAAGCCGACCAAGCGCACCCGTCGCCTCGACGGTGACCGGGTCCTGGTGACCGGCGACGCCAAGAAGGCCAAGAAGCTCCTCGGCAAGTGAGTCCCGCTCGGGTCTCTCCGGGATGCGGTCCGCGTCCCCACTGATCTTTCGGGCCCACCGGCCCACCTGAACCCCCGCTGATCCGCCCACGCACCGGATCGGCATGCACACAAGGAGAACACATGGCACGCGTGAAGCGTTCGGTGAATGCGCTGAAGAAGCGTCGTGAAATTCTGGAGCAGGCCTCGGGCTACCGCGGTCAGCGCTCCCGCCTGTACCGCAAGGCCAAGGAGCAGGTGCTGCACTCCGGCGTCTACAGCTACCGCGACCGTCGCGCCAAGAAGGGCGACTTCCGCAAGCTGTGGATCCAGCGGATCAACGCCGCCGCGCGCGCCGAGGGCATCACCTACAACCGCTTCATCAACGGCCTGAGCAACGCCGGTGTCGAGGTCGACCGCAAGATGCTGGCCGAACTGGCGGTGTCCGACCCCAAGGCGTTCAACGCCCTGGTCGAGGTCGCCAAGGCCAACCAGGCCGCCGAGATCGGTGCCAAGCCGCAGACCGAGGTCGCCTGACCTTGAACGATCCGCACGGATCCACCGAGCCGACCGGATTGCACCCCGCCTCGCAGGGGCAACTCCGGTCGGCTCGCAAATTGCGCCAGCGCAAGCAGCGCCTGGAGCAGGGCCTGTTCCTGGCCGAGGGCCCGCAGGCCGTACGCGAGGCGCTGGCCACCCCCGGCGCGTGCCGCGAGGTCTACATCGCCGAGGACGCCGTGTCCCGAATGCGCGATCTCATCGCTGCGGCCCGGGCGGCCAATGTGGCGGTGCGGGGCGTACCCCCCGAGGACCTGGCCGCGCTCGCCGACACCGTGACCCCGCAGGGCGTGATCGCGGTCTGCCGGGCGGTCGATATCGACCTGGCCGACCTGCCCAAACATCCCCGACTGATCGTGCTGTGCGCGCAGGTCCGCGACCCGGGCAACGCCGGGACCGTGATCCGCTGCGCCGACGCCTTCGGGGCCGACGCCGTCATCTTCTCCGCCGACTCCGTGGAGGTGCACAACCCCAAGGTGGTCCGGGCCAGCGTCGGTTCGCTGTTCCACCTGCCCATCGTGGTCGGCGCCCATCTGGGCAACACCGTCGCCTCGCTGCGCGACTCCGGGATGCAGGTATTGGCCGCCGACGGCGGCGGCAGCGCGAACCTGGCCGAGCTGGACGCCGCCGGGGAACTGGCCCGGCCGACGGTCTGGGTGATGGGCAACGAGGCCTGGGGCCTGCCGCCCGAACACGCCGTGCTCGCCGACCGGGTGGTGAGCGTCCCGCTGTACGGGAACGCCGAAAGTCTCAACCTCGCCACCGCAGCCGCCGTCTGCCTGTACACCACTGCAACCGCGCAGCGCCGCTGAGCCAGCTCCGAAGCACCCACGGAAACGCCCCGATGGGAAGCGAGGATTTTCAACGAACCTGGAGGCGCCCTTGCCAGTAGTCAGGCCGACGCCGTAGATGTGCGTAGGCAAGGATGACTGCGGTTGCTCGTCGCAGGTCGACAGCGGCTGCTTCGTGAACCTGGAGGGTCCACCTCACGGCTGTTGGCGGGCCAGGTCAGCCCGCAGCTCGGCGAAGACTTCGTCTGCAGGGCGCAAGGCAGTCTCCCCGGATTCAACCTCTTCGAACCGTCGCCGGATTTCTGCCTGCCAGGCTCGATCAACCCCAGTCTGGTCCGCTTCCGCCGGCCCAAGTTCCAGGCTCTGGAGGGCATGCTGGATCACGGCTGCACGCTCCTCACGACTGAGCGCCAGCAAAGCCTGCTCGACATCGTGGGCGTTTGTGGTCATGTCCCGAGTCTATCCGGGCAGCGCGGCCCAGCATGGTACGGCGCCGGTGAACCGGTTCCGTACCTGTCGGCAATCCCTCCTAGACTGACCGGGCGAGTTGTCCGTACGAACCGAGGGGAGCCCATGTCCGGGCCAAACAAGAGTTACGACCCAGTCGAGGTCACACCGCTCAACGCTGAGGAGATCGACCGCTTCGTGACCGAGGCGATCGCAGCGTTTGCGGCCGCCACGACCGTGGCCGAACTCAAGGAGGCCCGGATCGCGCACACCGGCGACCGCTCCCCGCTGGGACTGGCCAACCGGGAGATCGGCGCGCTGCCGCCGCAGGCCCGCAAGGACGCCGGCAAGCGGATCGGCCAGGCCCGTGGCCGGGTCAATCAGGCGCTGGCCGCGCGCGATGCGGAGATCTCCGCCGCCGAACTCGAGGCCACCCTGCGCGCCGAACGGGTGGATGTGACCCTCCCGGTCGCCACCGCGCCGGTCGGGGCCCGGCACCCGATCTCCGGTCTGATGGACCTGGTCAGCGACGTCTTCGTCGCGATGGGCTGGGAGATCGAGGAGGGGCCCGAGGCCGAGAGCGAGTGGACCAACTTCGATGCGCTCAACCTGAACGTCGATCACCCGGCGCGGACGATGCAGGACACGCTGTTCCTGGACCCGCCCAGCGACCATCTGGTGCTGCGGACGCACACCTCGCCGGTGCAGATCCGCTCCCTGCTCAATCGCGACCTGCCGGTCTACGTGCTGTGCCCGGGCAAGGTGTACCGCGCCGACGAGTTCGACGCGACCCACGTCCCGGTCTTCCACCAGTTCGAGGGCCTGTGCGTCGACAAGGGCATCACCCTCGGTCACCTCAAGGGCACCCTGGACCACTTCGCCCGCGCCATGTTCGGTGATGTGAAGACCCGCCTGCGGCCCAGCTACTTCCCCTTCACCGAGCCGTCGGCCGAGGTCGACCTGGAGTGCTTCGTGTGTCACGGCGAATCGGTGAACAACCCCGACCGACCCTGCCGCACCTGCTCCTCGGAGGGCTGGATCGAATGGGGCGGCTGCGGCGTGGTCAACCCGCGCGTGCTCATCGCCGCCGGCGTCGACCCGGAGGTGTACTCCGGGTTCGCCTTCGGGATGGGCGTCGAACGCACCCTGATGTTCCGCAACTCCGCCGCCGACATGCGCGACATGGTCGAGGGCGACCTCCGCTTCTCCCGCTCGCTCATCGGGCAGGCCCGCTAACCCACGCTCCCCAACCCGAAGAAGGAAGACTCCTGAGATGAGGGCCCCTGTTTCCTGGCTGCGTGAGTACGCCGCCATCCCCGAATCCGCCACTGCCCGGGAGATCGGCGAGAAGCTGATCGCCGCCGGCCTGGAGGTCGAAACCGTCGAGGAGGCCGGCGCCGACGTAACCGGCCCGGTCGTGGTCGGCCGCGTGCTGACCGCGGAGAAGGAACCGCAGAAGAACGGCAAGACCATCAACTGGTGCAGCGTCGAGGTCGGCGAGGCCGAACCCCGCGGCATCGTCTGCGGTGCACACAACTTCGAGCCCGGCGATTGGGTCGTGGTTGCCCTCCCCGGTGCGCTGCTGCCCGGCGATTTCGCGATCGCAGCGCGGAAGACCTACGGCCACGTCTCGGACGGAATGATCTGCTCCACCAGCGAACTCGGCCTCGGCGACGACGGCTCGGAGGGGATCATCGTCCTCGGCTCCGGGGACGCCGCCACCGACGACGCCGGGAACCCGCTGGTCGCCGGGGCGGATGCGACCGCGCTGCTGCACCTGCGCGACGATGTCCTGGACATCGCGGTCACCCCCGACCTGGGCTACTGCCTGTCGATCCGCGGGCTGGCCCGCGAGGCCGCGCAGGCGTACGACGTCGCGTTCACCGACCCGGTCACCGTCGACGTGCCGGCCGAACGCCACGACGGGTTCGGGGTCACGCTGACCGACCCCGCCTGCCCGGTCTTCGTCGCGGTCACCGTGACCGGGATCGATCCGCAGGCCCGCAGCCCGCGCTGGCTCCAGCGCCGGGTCCAACTCGGCGGGATGCGCCCGATCTCGCTGGGGGTCGACCTCACCAACTACGTGATGCTGGAGACCGGCCAGCCGCTGCACGCCTACGATGCCGCGACCCTGACCGGCGGGATCACCGTCCGCCGGGCGAGGGCGGGGGAGACCCTGGTCACCCTGGACGACCAGACCCGCACCCTCGACCCCGAGGACCTGCTGATCACCGACGAGTCCGGCCCGATCGGGCTGGCCGGCGTGATGGGCGGCCAGAACACCGAACTGCGCGCCGACACCACCACCGTGGTGATCGAGGCGGCCACCTTCGACCAGGTTTCGATCGCCCGCACCTCGCGGCGGCACAAGCTGAGTTCGGAGGCCTCCCGCCGGTTCGAACGCGGAGTCGACCCGAACGCCACGTACGCCGCCGCGCACCGGGTCGCCACGCTGCTCACCGAGCTTGCCGGGGGCACCGTCGAGTCGGCCGAGACCGTCGCGGGCGGCGTACCCGCGCAGCCGCAGCAGACGATCGACGCCGACCTGCCGGCCCGGATCCTCGGCGCCGACATTCCGGTGGCGACCACGATCGAGAAGCTCACCGCTTCCGGCGTACAGGTGGAGCAGGTGGGGGAGCGACTCGTGCTGACCCCGCCGACCTGGCGCCCGGATCTGCGCGACCCCTACGACTACGTCGAGGAGGTGGCCTGCAAGGTCGGCATGGACGTGGTCGAACCCGTCGTCCCGCGCGCCCCGGTCGGGCGCGGCCTGACCAAGGCCCAGCGCGGCCGCCGGGCGGTGTCGGCAGCACTGGTCGATGCCGGATTCGTGGAAGTGCTCACCTTCCCCTTCGTCGGCCCGAGCGACCTGGACGCGCTCGGCATCCCCGCCGACGACACCCGGCGGACCATGGTCCGGCTGGCCAATCCGCTGTCGGATCTGCAGCCGAACCTGCGGACCACCCTGTTGCCCGGCCTCACCGCCGCCGCGGTCCGCAACACCAGCCGCAGCAATGACGACCTGGCCCTGTTCGAGCTGGGCAAGGTCTTCTGGCCCCGGCCCGAGCACACCGCCGCCCCGGTCCTGGGTGTCGATCGGCGGCCCACCGACACCGAACTCGCCGCCCTCGATGCGGCCCTGCCGGCGCAGCCGAATCTGATCGGCTGTCTGCTGGCCGGGAACTGGCAGCCCGCCGGCTGGGCCGGTCCGGCCGCCCCGGCCGGGTGGCAGCAGGCGCTGGCGTTCGCCGAGATCGCCGCGCACGCGGTCGGCCTGACGGTACGCCGTGAGGCCGCCGAGCGGGCGCCCTGGCATCCCGGCCGCTGCGCCGCGATCCTGGTCGGCGACGAGGTCCTCGGGTACGCCGGCGAACTCCACCCGACGGTGATCCACCAGCTCGGCCTCCCGGCCCGGGCCGCCGCGGCGGAGCTGAACCTGGACCGGCTGATCGAACTCGCCCCCGACCGCGGGGCGCTCCCGCCGCTGGCCTCCTTCCCGGTCGCCAAGGAGGACGTCGCCCTGATCGTCGACGCCGGGGTGCCGCAGGCCGCGGTCGAGGCTGCGCTGCGCACCGGTGCCGGTGAACTGCTGGAGTCGATCCGGCTGTTCGACGTGTACGCCGGGGACCAGATCGCCGCGGGGAAGAAGTCGCTGGCGTACGCCCTGCGCTTCCGCGCCGACCGGACCCTGACCGACGCGGACGCCGCCGCAGCCCGGGACGCTGCCGTCGCCGCGGCGGCCGAGCAGTTCGGGGCCGTGCTGCGTTCCTGATCCCGGGTACTCCTGAACCCTTGCGAACATATTCCATGCGTGGCATATTTATTCGCATGACGTTCAGTGTGGCAGTGGCCGGATGCACCGGGTACGCAGGCGGGGAGTTGCTCCGCCTGTTGCTCGGGCACCACGGCGTACAGATCGGAAACCTCACCGCCGGCGGGAGCGCCGGCACCCTGCTGGGCCAGCACCAGCCGCACCTGTCCCCGCTGGCCGACCGCGAGGTGCTGCCGACCAGTGCGGAGAATCTGGCCGGCCATGACGTGGTCTTCCTGGCCCTCCCGCACGGGGCGTCCGCCGAGATCGCGGCGCAGCTGAGTGAGGAGACCCTGGTCATCGACTGCGGGGCCGACTACCGGCTGGAGGATCCGGAGGCGTGGGAGCAGTTCTACGGCACCGATCACGCCGGCACCTGGCCGTACGGCCTGCCCGAACTGCCCGAGAACCGGCACACCCTCGGCCGGACCACCCGGATCGCGGTCCCCGGCTGCTACCCGACGTCGGCGTCCCTGGCCCTGATGCCCGCGGTCACCGCCGGGCTGATCGACGGCACCGATGTCGTCGTGGTCGCCGCCTCCGGCACCTCCGGGGCGGGCAAGTCCAGCAAGCCGCACCTGATCGGTGCCGAGACCGCCGGCAACGTGTCCGCGTACGGGGTCGGCGGCGTCCACCGGCACACCCCGGAGATCGCGCAGAACCTGCAGCGGATGGGGGCGACCAACCCCACGGTCAGCTTCACCCCGCTGCTGGTGCCGATGAGCCGGGGGATCCTGGCCACCTGCACCGCGCCGCTGAAGGACCCGACCACCACCGCCGCCCAGGCCCGGGCCGCGTACGCCGAGGCGTTCGCCGACGAGACCTACCTGAACCTGCTGCCCGAGGGCGTGTGGCCGCAGACCAAGGCCGTCCAGGCGTCCAACCGGGTCGACGTCCAGGTCACCGTCGATCCCGCCGTCAATCGGCTCATCGCGGTCGCGGCGATCGACAACCTCACCAAGGGCACCGCCGGGGGAGCGATCCAGTCGATGAACATCGCCCTGGGCATGGCCGAACAGACCGGCCTGCCGCTGTACGGAGTGGCCCCGTGAGCACGCCGGCCACCGCCGATCTGAGCCCGCTGCAGAAGGCGAACGTGCTGGCCGAGGCGCTGCCCTGGATCGACAAGTACGCCGGGCGCACCATCGTGATCAAGTACGGCGGCAACGCGATGATCAACGAGGAACTCAAACAGGCCTTCGCCGAGGACATCGTCTTCCTGCGCCGCTGCGGCGTCCATCCGGTCGTGGTGCACGGCGGCGGCCCGCAGATCTCCTCGATGCTGAACCGGCTCGGGATCGAGTCGGAGTTCCGCGGCGGCCTGCGCGTCACCACCCCGGAGGCGATGGAAGTCGTCCGGATGGTACTGGTGGGGCAGGTGGGACGCAGCCTGGTCGGGCTGATCAACAGCCACGGCCCGCTCGCGGTCGGACTGTCCGGGGAGGACGCCGGCCTGCTCACCGCCGAACGCAAGGGTGTCGTGCTGGACGGCGAAGAGGTCGATCTGGGTCTGGTCGGCGACGTGGTCAAGGTCCGCCCCGAAGCGGTCCGCGACCTGATCGACCACGGCCGGATCCCGGTCATCGCCACCGTGGCACCCGACACCGACGGCACCGTCCACAACGTGAACGCCGACACCGCCGCCGCGGCGATCGCGGTCGCCCTGGGCGCGGAGAAGTTCGTCGCGCTCACCGACGTGGAGGGCCTGTACCGCAACTGGCCCACCGACACCGAAGTGGTCCCCGCGATCACCGTCTCCGAACTGCGCGAGCTGCTGCCCCAACTCAAATCCGGCATGGTGCCCAAGATGGAGGCCTGCCTGACCGCGGTCACCCAGGGCGTCAAGGCCGCGACCGTGATCGACGGCCGCGTCCCGCATGCCCTACTGCTGGAAATCTTCACCAACCGCGGCGTCGGGACCCAGGTCGACCCGGACCCCGAACCCGCCCAACCGACCCATGAGGTGGTCCCGCTATGAGCCAGATCCAGGACCTGACCCACGTGGGTGACCAGGCTTCCGACCAGCTCACCCACCGCTACACCGACGCGATGATGAACACCTTCGGCACCCCGCAGAAGGTCTTCGTCCGCGGCGAGGGCGCGTACCTGTGGGACGCCGACGGGACCCGCTACCTGGACCTGCTGGCCGGGATCGCGGTGAACTCGCTGGGCCACGCCCATCCCTACGTGCTCTCGGCGATCACCTCCCAGCTGTCGACCCTCGGCCATGTGTCGAACTTCTTCGCCACCCCGGCCCAGATCGCCCTGGCCGAACGCCTGGACGAGATCGTGTCGGCGACCTGGCCCACCTCGACCACTTCGCGGGTCTTCTTCGCCAACTCGGGCACCGAGGCCAACGAGGCCGCCTTCAAGATCACCCGGATGACCGGTCGGACGAAGATCATCGCGATGGAGGGCTCCTTCCACGGCCGGACCATGGGCGCACTCGCGGTCACCCACAGCGCGAAATACCGCGAGCCGTTCGCGCCGCTGCCCGGCGACGTCGAGTTCGTCCCGTACGGGGATGCCGATGCCCTGACCGCCGCGGTCGACGGCCGGACCGCCGCGGTGGTGCTCGAACCGATCCAGGGGGAGAACGGCGTCGTCGTCCCGCCGGCGGGCTATCTGAGCGCCGCCCGGCAGATCACCCAGCGCCACGGTGCGCTGTTGTGGATCGATGAGGTGCAGACCGGGATCGGTCGCTGTGGCGACTGGCTCGCCTCCGGCGCCGAGGTCGGCGCCGACATCGTCACCTTCGCCAAGGGCCTGGGGGCCGGCTTCCCGATCGGTGCCTGCGTGGCGACCGGGGCGACCGCGGACCTGTTCACCCCCGGCATGCACGGCTCCACCTTCGGCGGGAACCCGGTCGCGGCGATCGCCGGCCTGGCGGTGCTCAAGGTCATCGAGCGCGACGGGCTGCTGGCCAACGTCCGCGATCGCGGGCAGCAACTCGTGGACGAGATCACCGCCCTGAACCACCCGCTGATCAGCGGCGTCCGCGGCGAAGGCCTGCTGCGCGGCATCGTGCTCACCGAACCGATCGCGCCGCAGGTCCACGCCGCGGCCATGGGCGCCGGCTTCGTGATCAACGCACCGCGCCCGGACGTGATCCGGATCGTGCCCCCGCTGATCATCACCGCCGACCAGATCGCCGAATTCACCCACGCCCTGCCCGGCCTGCTGGCCACCGCCCAGCACCAGACAACTGCAAAGGACAACTCATGACGGTGCGCCATTTCCTGGCCGACGACGACCTCACCCCGGCCGAACAGGAGCAGGTGCTGAACCTGGCCGCGGAGATGAAGGCCGAACCGTTCAAATACCGCCCCTTCGAGGGCCCGCAATCGGTGGCCATCCTGACCGACAAGCCGACCCTGCGGACCCAGGTCTCCTTCCACGCCGGGATCGCCGAACTCGGCGGCAACCCGATGCTGGTCGACGGGAACCTGGCCCAGGTGGGCGTACGCGAGACCATCGCCGACGTCACCCGGGTGCTGTCGCGCCACGTCGCCGCGATCGCCTGGCGGACCGGTGCCCAGGCCCGGATCGAGGAGATGGCGGCGTACGCGAGCGTGCCGGTGGTCAACGCGCTCACCGACGACTACCACCCCTGCCAGATCCTGGCCTGCCTGCAGACGATCACCGAGCACAAGGGTCACCGCGCCGGACTCACCTTCAGCTACTTCGGTGACGGGGCGAACAACATGGCGAACTCCTACGCACTGGGGCTGGTCACCGCCGGGCTGCACGTCCGCATCAGCGCCCCGGCCGGCTTCCACCCCGAGCAGGCCATCCTCGACCGTGCCCGCCGGATCGGTGAGGCCACCGGCGGCACCGTGGAGGTGATCGAGGATCCGCAGGCCGCCGCCGACGGGGCCGACGTGATCTGCACCGACACCTGGGTCTCGATGGGTCAGGACGGGGCCGAGGAGCGCGAACGGGTCTTCCGGCCCTACTCGGTCACCAGCGACCTGATGAGTCACGCCAAGGACGACGCCATCGTGATGCACTGCCTGCCGGCCTATCGCGGCAAGGAGATCGCCGAGGACGTCCTCGAGAAGCACGCCCAGGTGCTCTTCGACGAGGCGGAGAACCGGCGCCATGCCCAGAAGGCCATCCTGACCTTCCTGGCGCAGGGTGCGTGACCGGAGTCCGGTGACTGCCATGCCGCTGGTGACCAAAGCCGCCCGGCACGCGATGATCCTCGAGGTCATCGCGACCGGGACGGTGCGGTCCCAGAGCCAGTTGCTCGACGAACTGGCCGAGCGCGGGATCCGGGTGGCCCAGGGCACCCTCTCCAAGGATCTGGTCGAGGTCGGCGCGACCCGGTTGCGCGGTGCCGACGGGCAACTGGTGTACGCCGTCCCGCGCGAGGGCGACGGGGCGGCGGTCACCGGCGAGGCCCCGGCGTACGAGGCCCGGCTGGCACGGCTGGCCCCGGACGTGGTGCTCTCGGCCGAGGCATCGGCGAACCTGGCGGTGCTGCGCACCCCACCGGGGGCCGCGCAGTACCTCGCCTCGGCGATCGACAAGGTGGCCTGGCCGGACCTGATGGGCACCATCGCCGGGGACGACACCGTGCTGCTGATCGCCCGGGACCCGACCGGGGGACAGGCGCTGGCCGACCGGGCGCTGGCCCTGTGCCGCCGCGGCGCCGACGACCGATAGATTGACCCGCATGCAGTCTGAGCAGCCCGAAACATCCGGTCGCGAGTCACATGCCGGGGAGGGCCGGCTGTGGGGTGGACGCTTCGCCGGCGGACCCGCCGAGGCAATGTTCCGGCTCTCCCAGTCCACCCAGTTCGATTGGCGCCTGGCCCCCTACGACCTGCGCGGATCGCTGGCCCACGCCAAGGCGCTGCGGGCGGCCGACCTGCTGACCGACGACGAGTACGCCGGACTCACCGCCGCGCTGGAGCAGATGCTCGCCGAGGCCCGCGCCGACGACCCCGCCCTGCAACCGGCCGCCACCGACGAGGACGTGCACGGGGCCCTGGAACGGATCCTGATCGAACGGGTCGGACCCGAACTCGGCGGTCGGCTGCGCGCCGGGCGGTCCCGCAATGACCAGATCGCCACCCTGATCCGGATGTACCTGCGCGAGGACCTGCGGCGGGTCGCCGGCGAACTCGCCGAGGTGATCGAGGCGCTGCTGATCCAGGCCGGGATCCACCTGGGCCTGGAGATTCCCGGCGCCCAGCACGTCTCGCACCCGACCGCGATGCCGGGCCGGACCCATCTGCAGTCGGCGCAGCCGGTGCTGCTCTCGCACGCCCTGCTGGCCCACGCCTGGCCGCTGCTGCGCGACGTCGACCGGATGAAGGACCTCGACAAGCGCCTGGCCGTCAGCCCGTACGGATCGGCGGCACTGGCCGGCACCTCGCTCGGCCTGGACCCCCAACTGGTGGCCACCGAACTCGGCTTCGACTCCTCGGTGGCCAACTCCATCGACGGCACCTCCGCCCGGGACCTGGTCGCCGAGGCGGCGTACATCCTGGCCCAGGTGGGCATCGACCTGTCCCGGCTCAGCGAAGAGGTGATCCTGTGGTGCACCCATGAGTTCGGGTTCGTCACGCTGGACGATGCCTGGTCGACCGGGTCCAGCATCATGCCGCAGAAGAAGAACCCCGATGTCGCCGAACTCGCCCGCGGCAAGGCCGGCCGCTTCATCGGCAATCTGGCCGGGCTGCTCACCACCCTCAAGGGACTGCCGCTGGCGTACAACCGAGACCTGCAGGAGGACAAGGAACCGATCTTCGACACCCTGGACCAGCTGCACGTGCTGCTGCCCGCGGTCGCCGGGATGGTCGGCACCCTGGTCTTCCACCCCGAGCGGACCGAGGAACTCGCTCCGCGCGGCTTCTCCCTGGCCACCGATGTCGCCGACTGGCTGGTCCGGCAACGGGTCCCGTTCGCCCGGGCGCACGAGATCGCCGGCGCGAGCGTGGCCTGGTGCGAGCAGCGTGGCCTGGAACTGTCCGACCTCACCGGTTCGGACCTGGCCCAGATCGCCCCCGAACTCACCCCGGAGGTGCTCCGGGTGCTGACGGTGCCCGGGTCGATCAACGCCCGCGACGGCCGGGGCGGGACCGCGGTCGTCCGCGTACGCGAACAACTCGACGAGGCGGACGCCGCTTGGCAGGACGCTCGAGCGTGGGCCGACGCCGGTAGGGTGACCGGGTGAACACGCTGCTCGAAGAACTCACCTGGCGCGGACTGATCGCCGATTCCACCGACCTCGACGCCCTGTCGGAGCACCTGGATGCCGGACCGATCACTTCCTATGTGGGCTTCGACCCGACCGCATCGAGCCTGCACATCGGGCACCTGGTCCAGTTGATGGTCGTCCGCGCGCTCCAGGCCGCCGGGCACAATGCATTGCTGCTGGTCGGCGGCTCGACCGGGTTGATCGGTGACCCGAAGCAGGCCGGCGAGCGGGCGATGAACCCCCGCGAGGTGGTGGCCGGCTGGGTGGACAACCTGCGCGAGCAGATGAGCAAGTTCGTCCAGCTCGATGGCCCGAACCCGGTGCGGTTCGTGAACAACTACGACTGGACCTCCGAGCTCAACACCATCGACTTCCTGCGCGACATCGGTAAGCACTTCTCGGTGAACCGGATGCTTGCCCGCGATGTGGTGGCCCGCCGGCTGGAATCGGGGATCTCCTACACCGAGTTCAGTTACGTGCTGCTCCAGTCACTGGATTACCTCGAGCTGTACCGCCGGTACGGGTGCACCCTGCAGACCGGCGCCCAGGACCAGTGGGGCAACATCACCGCCGGAATCGACCTGGTCCGGCGCACCGAGGGGGCCGGCGTACACGGCCTGGTCACGCCGCTGCTGACGAAGGCCGACGGGACCAAGTTCGGCAAGACCGAATCGGGCACGGTCTGGCTGGATCCCGAGCTGACCAGCCCGTACGCCTTCCACCAGTTCTTCCTGAACGCCGAGGACGCCAAGGTGATCGACTACCTCAAGGTGTTCAGCCCGCGCAGCCGGGAGGAGATCGACGAGCTGGCCCGGCAGACCGAGGAGGTCCCGTACCGGCGGGCGGCGCAGAAGGCGCTGGCCGACGACATCACCGACCTGGTGCATTCCCCGGCCGAACGCGAGGCCGCCGTCAAGGCGGGCGAGGCCCTGTTCGGCCGCGGCGACCTGAGTGAGTTGCCGGACGCCACCATGGCTGCGCTCGCCGCCGAAGTGGGTGGGGGGACGCTCACCGCCGGCGCGGAACTGCCGGAGGTCGTGGCTGTGCTGGTGGCCAGTGGGGTGGTGGAGTCCAAGGGGGCCGCCCGACGCGCCATCAATGAGGGTGGGGCGTACCTGAACAACGCGAAGGTCACCGACCCGGCAGCCCGGATCACCGAAGCCGACCTGTTGGGCGGCCGGTACGTAGTGTGCCGGCGGGGCAAGAAGACCGCCGGTGTCACCACTATCGATCGGGGCTGACACCCCAACGACCGACCGGATCGACCAGTACGCCGAACGCCCCGGGGAACCGGGGCGTTCGGCGTTGTCGGACTCGGCAAAAGTCGGACTTGACCGACACCGGATCGGGGTCTAAGCTTCATCAAGCCTCGTCGGAGGGGCGGACGTCGGAACCTGGTCTTCAGCCGGGAGGTGATGGCCGCGGCCGACGGGTTGCGAACTCCTTTTCAGTGTTGACCGGTTCAGGTATGTGTCCAGTTGGGGCCTGCCAGGGTTCCGGCGGTGTTGTGGTGTTCGGAGGGTGGTGCTTGCGGGTCGGATTTGACCGGGTCGGGGGTTGCTACTAGAGTAGATCGAGTTGCCACGGCGTGAATAACGCGGGAA